>NZ_JAXCWH010000001.1:0-1025691 GCF_034045165.1 Massilia sp. CFBP9026 | reverse complement strand
GAGGCGGCGATCCTCGCGCTGAAGGAATGGCAAGAATAAGCATCGCGCATAGCTGATGCTGGAATCAAAAAAACGCGGCAAGCCGCGGTTTTTTTACGTCCGGACGGGGCAGGCCAAGCCCGCCACCGATCCGCTTACTTTTTCGCGGCGGCCGCGGTCGCCTTCTTGGCAGGCGCTTTCTCTGCCACAGCCTTCTTCGCCGCTGGCTTGGCGGCCGATTTCGCCGGCGCCTTGCGCGCTGCCTTCACCGGCGCTGCCGCGCCATCGGCGCCCGGGTCACAAATCGGGGTCACAAATCGGGGTCAGGTCAGAAATCGGGGTCAGGTTGAGATGGTCCGGGTTTCATGGACTTCCGAATAGGGGACAATATGCCCCGGGAGGATTTACAGGGTCACAAATCGGGGTCAGGTCTGACATTTGGACACGACCTGAACTATGTCATGGAGGACTATTGCAGAGGCCGTGTCCGAATGTCAGACCTGACCCCGCTTGTGCGAAGGCTCGGCGTAGCCTTCTTGTACGCGTAGTACAGGCTGCGGCTGATTTCGAGACCATGGCACAGCGCCTTCACAGGAAACTCGTTGCGATGCTCGTCGATGAATGCGTACTTTACTTCTTTAGGCGAGTTAAGTACGCATCGAACTTTTTTAGGATGGCCAGCTCCTCTTGAGTCTTGGCCAATTCGCGCCGCAACTTCTCGATTTCGCTCAGCTCGTCAGTGGCTGGCCTGCCAGGCGCGCGCAGCTCCTTGTCTGGCGCTTGCTTCTCGATCTTGTCGGACCACTTGTAGAGCATGTTGCGGCGAATACCCAGTTCGATGGCCAAGTCGGTGGCGCTTTGCTCTCCCGAATGCAGCCGCGCTACCGTCGTCCTTTTGAACTCATCGGTATAGGTGGTCCGCTTGCGAGGGGTGGCTTCGGATGAAGCGGGAACGATCTCCCGCTTCGAGGGCAACTTCTTGTTTGTCATGTAAATCCTCCCGGGGCATATTGTCCCCTATTCGGAAGTCCATGAAACCCGGACCATCTCAATCTGACCCCAATTACATGACCCCAATTACACACTTACAGGCGAACGCGTACTGACAGGCTGGGATTCAGGCAGGCTGGCATGCGTACTGGGTCAGCAAGGCTTGCCGGCTGGCCGCCAGCATCGCACTGCCTTGCGGGTCGGGCCCGAAGGTGCGCGCGATCTGCAGGGCGCCGACCATGGCGCCGGCCAACGCCAGGGCCTGGCCAGCGGTGTCGGTGCGCCCTTCTTGTTCCAGCGCCGCCTGGACCTGCCCTACCAGCCGCTCGATGCGGCCCCGCGCAACCTCGCGCAGCGGCGCCTCCTGGCGCGCCATTTCCGAGCCGAGCGCACCGACGACGCAGCCCAGGCCTGATTCATGGGCGGCCAGGTGATCGTCGGACAGGTAAGCCGTGACCAGCGCCGCCAGCGGACTGGCGCCGTCCACGCGCAAGGCGGCCGCGCGGCGCTCGAGATTGACGGTGGACGCGGCATCGGCATGCTCGAGCGCCTCGACCAGCAGGGCTTCGCGCGAGTCGAAGTGGGCATAGAAGCCGCCGTGGGTCAGGCCGGCGCCCTTCATGACGTCGGCCACGCCGACGCCTGCGAAACCGTTACGGCGCAGCGCGCGCGCCGCAACGTCAACGATACGCTGATGGGTTTGTTCCCGTTTGGAGGGGATGGTCATGCCGTGCTTGCGGAAATGGGATGATCTTCATGCTACGACCATCCCACCATGGTGGTCAACCGTGTTCGGAAGTCACGACAGCGCCGTGTCGAGCACCGTCATCAGGATGAACCCGAAGATCAGTGCGATGCTGGCCTGTGTGCCGTTACCCGACTGGCGCGATTCGGGGATCACGTCGTTGACGATCACCAGCAGCATGGCGCCGGCGGCGGCCGCCAGGGCGTACGGCAGCAGGCCGGCCGAGATGCCGATGAGGGCCACGCCGAACACGGCGGCGATCGGCTCGACCAGGCCCGAGGCCACGCCCATGGCGACCGCGGTCAGGCGGCTGTAGCCGACGGCGTGCAGCGCCAGCGCCACCACCAGGCCTTCGGGCACGTCCTGGATCGACACGCCGGTGGCGAGCGAGGTAGCTTTTTCGACGTCGATGCCGGCGAAGGCCACGCCGATGGCCAGGCCTTCCGGCAGGTTGTGCAGGGCTACGGCCCACACGAACAGCCAGGCGCGGCGCAGCGATACCTTGTCGGGATCGTTGGTCAGGATGCCCTCGGTGCGCACCGCGCGACCGAGCAGCAGGATCGCGCCGGCGCCGAACATGATGCCGGCGCCGACCATGAGGCTCGATTCCCAGTTGCCGGCGCCGGCCGTCTTGGCGGCGCTCAGGGCGGGGATCACGAGGGAAAACGCGGTGGCGCCAAGCATGACGCCGGCGCCGAAACCAAGGAAGCAATCGTAGGTGCGCTTGGTGAAATTCTGTGCGAACAGGACCGGCAAGGTCCCCAGCGCGGTCGCGGCCGCCGCGGTGCTGCCGCCCGCCAGGGCCGCCAGCATCTTGGGATTGGCATTCATGATCTGCTCGATCATGCTGCCGAGCAGGACGAGGAAGCCGATGGCGCAAATGCCGAAACCGATGGCGCGGCGTGGGGTCAGCCAGCGCGGCAGGCCACGAGGGTGTTCAGTTTTCTCGGTCTGGATATCCATGCATCTTCCTGTAAAGACTGCGCCGGGCCGCATGTCGCACGCGGCCACGGCGCCGGGGATTACTTCAGCGGCTTGCCGCTACCCATCGGATTACCGATGCCGGTATCGTCCAGCGGTCCACCCATCGAAGCGACAGTGGCCTGGCCTTTGGATTCATCGCCCGCGTTGGCAATAGTACCACCGCTTGCCGATTGCATCATGCCCAACTCAGCCCCCGTACGAGGGGTTGCCGCCGGGTTCGACATCGTGCGCGCAGCCATCTGCTGGAGGATGTCGATGTCTTCGTTCGGCAAGGCCACTTCGGCCTGGCCCGAGCCGCCATCGACCGCCATCTGCTTTTCGCGATCGCTGATGAAGTCCCAGTCGGGACCCTGGTTCCAGGAGCCGCGCATTTCGCCTTCGCCCTGCGACATATTGTAGTAGACGCTGGCGAAGGCCGGCACCACCGGCATTTTCCCGGGCGGGAAGTTCGGCTCCATCGAGTACAGCGCCTTCTCGAACGATTTCAAGTGGGCGACTTCGCGCGTCATCAGGAAGCCCAGCGCGTCCTTCACGCCCGGATCGTCGGTCAGCGCGATCAGGCGCTCGTAGACGATCTTGGCGCGGGCTTCGGCCGCGATATTCGACCGCAGGTCGGCGGTCGGCTCGGTGATCGAGTCGATATAGGCGGCCGTCCACGGCACGCCGGCGGAGTTGGTCAGCGGCGCGCCGGCGCCGTACAGCACCTGCGTGATGTGGCTGTCGTTGCCGGCGCCGGTGATCGACTTGTACATCTCGGCTTCTTCCTCGGCCGCCTCGGCCAGGCGGCCCTTGGCGCCCTTGTTGAGCATGGCAACGATGTGGCCGATGACCTCGAGGTGGCTCAGCTCCTCGGTCGCGATATCGAACAACATGTCCTTGCGGCCTGGATCGTCTTCGGCCACCGCCTGGGTGAAGTAACGCATGGCGGCAGCCAGCTCGCCCTGCGGACCACCGAACTGCTCCAGCATCAGGTTGGCCAGGCCAGGGTTCGGTCCGCTGACCCGGACTGTATATTGCAAGCGCTTATTGTGTGCAAACATGACAGGTATCTCCGATTGAAGTGAGAAATCAAACCAGCAGCAACGCGTCCTGCGTGACGCTGCCAGGGACGGGTCGCCGCCGGGATCGGCAACCCAATGCATGCATGTTCTCAGGTCGACCGTGCCGTTTCAGTCAGGGGCACTCCCGTGTCCGTGTAGGACAAATGTGACAATCTGTTATTCCAGATAAACAATCCTCCTATCACCTCACCGGTCATCCTGTGCGTCGTACCACGTGTGCCGCTGTGTGCGCCCCTTGCTGACACCCCACCGGCACGCGCGCCTACAGTCATGATGCGCAGGCGAGGACTACCATATTGTTCAAACAATCACGAACGGGGGTATTACCATGAATCTCAAGCAACTGAGCCCAAGCATTACGGACATGATCCGCTTCGACCACTCGCATGTGATGGTCACCTTCCACCAGTACTCCAAGGACAAGAGCCCGACCGTCAAGAAGGCGCTCGCCGACACCATCTGCGACGGCCTGGAGATCCACGCCACGCTCGAGGAAGAGATCTTCTATCCCGTGATGCGCCAGCGCGACGGCAGCGAGCCCTTCATTCACGAAGCCGAGCCCGAGCACGATGAAATGCGCCGCTTGATCGCCGAGCTGCGCGCCACCTCCGGCGCCGATCCACGCCACGACAAATTGGTGATGGAACTGATGCGCGACGTGATGCACCACGTCGCGGAGGAAGAAACCAAGCTGCTGCCGGACGCCGAGGCGATCCTGGGGAAGCAGCGCCTGTCCGAACTGGGGGCCGACATGACGCGCCGCCGCATGCAGCTGGTGGGACCGAAGGCCGGCAAACTGGCCAAGGAACACCTCGTCGGCTTCTCGGGCAGCACCGCGGCAATGGTGGTCGGGGTGGCCGGCGCCCTGCTGGCGGCGTTCGCGCTCAAGCCGAAGAAGAACACCTGGAAGACGCAGCCGGCGAATACCTGAGGATTTGGTAGTACCGAGGGCCTTCGATACGTCGTCCCCGCGAAGGCGGGGACCCAAGTTTGCCAGCAATTCGACAACGCTCGCAGTACTTGGGTCCCCGCCTCCGCGGGGACGACGTTTTTGAGCTAGGCTCTCAGCGCGGATGCTTACATCTGCTCTGGGAAAAATACCGGCATCAGGTCGAGGGTCGATTTGACCCCGAGATGGGCGCCCTGCTCCTTCAGCCAGAGATCTGCGGTCTTGACGCCCTGGTCGTGCAGCATCTGGAGGAAGGGCATCTCGGCATTCATCTTGGCCGACATACCGTGGTCCTGCAAAAACTCGTTTCCGCTGATCAGATGCAGGTGCTTGGTGTTGGGCGCCGCGCCTGCGCCGCGGCTCTCGTCGGGCACCCCGCTCAAATATTGCAGGGCGCTGACCTCGCGCACGAAGCTGATATTGAAAGCGATCTCGTTCGAGCGATTGGCGATGTCGGCAATATTGGTCGGCATTTCGCTGCGCGCGATCGGATTGTTCTGAATGATGATCAGGTCGCTCGCGGTCGAATGCCGCACCAGCGGCTCCAGCGGCGGATTGGCGACATAACTGCCGTCCCAATACATCTCGCCCTCGACCTCGACCGCTGCAAACACCGTCGGCAAGCAGGCCGAGGCCACCAGACGCTGCACGTCCATCTCTTCTCGCCGGAACAGTTTGCCGGTGCCGGTCCGTACATTGGTCGCGGCAATGAACACCTGCAGCTCCTCGCAGTCGCGTACCCGGTCGAAGTCGATCATCGTGGCCAGGAAGTTGCGTAGAGGGTTAAGGGTGAGCGGACCTTCACGCACCGGCCCCATCATCGCGCCCATCATTTCGAGCAGATGGTAGGCCGGCGAAAATGCCATGGTGAAGGTGGGCGCCATGCGGTCGAGCGGCGTTCGCTGCAGCGGACTCAGGGCCGCCGCGCTGCCGAGGGTGCGCCAGAACCGGTCCAGCGCGCGGCACGCGCCTTCGCGGCCGCCGCCGCGCGCATAGCCGTCGGCCACGACCACCGCATTGATGGCGCCGGCACTCGAGCCGCTCAGGGCGTCGATCACCAGGTCTTCCTCTTGCAGCAACCGGTCGAGTACGCCCCAACCGAAGGCACCGTAGGTTCCCCCGCCCTGGATGGCGAGGCTGATCTTCTTGTAAGTGGTCAAAGTCCGCTCCATCGTGATTGATGCAGCGAGCTTAACGCGGCGTCCGATGTTGCGGCGCAGCGTAGCCTCAGGCCATCCACCCAATCACCAGCGGCACCAGCCACGGCGCCAGCAGCGCCGTCAGTGCGCCGTTCAGGCCCATCGCGAGGCCTGCGAAGGCGCCCATCTCGGGGCTGACCTGGAAGGCGCGCGCCGTGCCGATGCCATGCGATGCCAGGCCCAGCGCGAAGCCGCAGGCGGCGTCCGATCGGATGCCCAGCAACATGAAGACGTAGCGCCCGAACACGGCGCCGAAGATACCCGTGCCGATCACCAGCGCCGCGGTCAGCGCCGGGATGCCCCCTAGCCGCTCGGCCACCGCCATCGCGATTGGTGAGGTGGCCGATTTTGGTCCCAGCGTGTACGCCAGCTCCGGCGTCGCGCCCAGCAGCAGCGCCACGACCACGGCCGACACGATGGCCGTCACGCTGCCGGCCAGCAGCGCGGCGCCCAGCGGCAAGGCGGCGCGGCGCAGGCGCGGCAACTGCCGTACCAGCGGCACCGCCAGCGCGACGGTGGCCGGTCCAAGCAAGAAGTGGACGAACTGGGCGCCGGCGAAGTAACGTTCATAGGACATCCCGGTGAGCCACAGCACGGCCACGACCAGAGCGACCGCGATCGCCACCGGATTGGCCAGCGGCGAGGCCTTGCACAGGACGAAGATGCGCTGCGCCGCCAGGTAGGCGCACAGGGTCATGGTCAGGCCCAGCAGGGGCGAGGCGGACAGATAGACCCAGAAATGGCTGAACTCGGCGAAATCAGGCATCGCCGTCCTTCCTGGCGTCGCCCATCCCGCGCAGGATCAGGCCAGTGACGGCCAGGGCCAGCACGGTGCTGACCACGAGCGAGGCCAGGATGGCGATCCAGTGGCCGCTGCCGCTGCCTGCCGCGACCAGGATGCCGACGCCGGCCGGCACGAACAGCAGCGACAGGTGCGACAGCAGCGTATTGGCGGCTTGTTCGACCAGCGCCTGGAGCTTCGGCATGGCCAGCAGCGCCGCCATCAGCAACAGCATCCCGGCGACCGGCCCCGGCAAGGGAAGATGGAAGACGAATACGATGCCTTCGCCCAGGCATTGGAACAACAACAGGACCGCGAACGCAGCCAGCATACCTCTACTCCTGACGCAAGACGGCGGCCACAGGGGTCGCCGAAAAGTGTGCAGGATAGCAAATCCGGCGCCGCCGCGTGCGCGGCGCCCGTACTACGCCTCGGCCGTGGCAGCTGCGCCGGCGATGGCGCCGCGCTTGACCTGGTCGCGCTCGATCGACTCGAACAAGGCCTTGAAATTGCCTTCGCCGAAACCGTCGTCGCCCTTGCGCTGGATGAACTCGAAGAACACCGGCCCCAGTTGCGGCACGCCGAAGATCTGCACCAGCAGGCGCGCGTGGCCATCCTTGACGGCGCCGTCGAGCAGCAGGCCGCGCACCTTCAGCGCGTCGGCATCCTGGCCGTGGCCCGGGATGCGCTCGTCCAGCATCTCGTAATAGGTGTCCGGCGGTGGCGCCATCAGGGGTACGCCGGCGGCGCGCAGTTTGTCGACGGTGGCGATCAGGTCGTCGGTCAGCAGCGCGATGTGCTGGATGCCTTCGCCGTTGAACTGCATCAGGAACTCTTCGATCTGGCCGCCGCCCGCTTTCCCTTCTTCGTTCAGCGGAATGCGGATCATGCCGTCCGGCGCCGTCATCGCCTTCGAGGTCAGGCCGGTGTACTCGCCCTTGATATCGAAGTAGCGGATCTCGCGGAAGTTGAACAGCTTCTCGTAGAAACCGGCCCAGTAGGACATGCGGCCGCGGTAGACGTTGTGGGTCAGGTGGTCGATGATGGACAGGCCGTGGCCCGGCGGGTTGCGGTCGACGCCTGCGATGAATTCGAAGTCGATGTCATAGATCGACTTACCCTCTTCAAAGCGGTCGATCAGGTACAGCGGCGCGCCGCCGATGCCCTTGATGGCCGGCAGGCGCAATTCCATGGGGCCGGTCGGGATCTCGACCGCCTGGGCGCCCAGTTCCAGCGCGCGCGCATAGGCCTTGTGCGCATCCTTGACGCGGAAGGCCATGCCGCAGGCCGCCGGGCCATGCTCGGCCGCGAAGTAGGCCGCGTAGCTCTTCGGTTCGTTGTTGACGATGAAGTTGATCCCGCCCTGGCGGAACAAAACGACGTCCTTCGAGCGGTGCACCGCGACTTTGGTGAAGCCGAGCGCTTCGAACACCGGTTCCAGCACGCCCGGCGTGGGCGATGCGAACTCGACGAACTCGAAGCCCATCAGGCCCATCGGATTTTCGAACAGGTCTGCCATTGTCTCTTCCTTTATTTAGTTGACTCTTGTTGACTCACGTTTCCGCGAACACATCGGCCAGGAGACCCCGCAACCACTGGTTGCCCGGATCCTGGTTGAAGCGGCGGTGCCAGAAAATATTCGTCTGCAGCGGCGGCAGGTCGAGCGGCGGCGTCGCCCACTCGAGCCCGAACGGCACGGCCGCGCGCTCGGCCAGTTTTTGCGGCACCGTCACGACCAGGTCGCTGGTGCTCACGATATACGGCACGGCCGTGAAATGCGGCACCCGGAATCTCGTCGCCTGGCCGATGCCAGCCCTGGCCAGCGCCGCGTTCACCCTGTCGTAGGGACTGTCGGCGGCATCCACCAGCAAGTGCTCGGCCGCCACAAAGCGCGCCAGGGTCAGCTCGCCCCGCGCCAGCGGGTGCCCCTTGCGGAACATCGCCACGAACGGCTGCCTGAACAAATGGCGCTGGTACAGCGCCTCGGACACGTCCTCGAACGGCCCCACCGCCAGGTCGACCCGCCCGCCTTCCATCTCTTCCTTGAGCGACAGCATCCCCACCCGCACCGAGCTGATCTCGACCTGGGGCGCCAGCTGGCGGCAGCGCTCGATCAGCGTCGGCATGAAATACACTTCGCCCACGTCGGTCATGGCCAGCATGAAGCGCCGGTTACTGGTGGCCGGCTCGAAGCGGCTGCGCTGGTTCAACGCCAACGCTACTTGCGCCATCGCGGCCCCGATCGGCTCGGCCATCTGGCTCGCCAGCGGGGTCGGCTGCATGCCGCTGGCGGTGCGCACGAACAGCTCGTCGCCAAAGCTGCGCCGCAGCCGCGCGAGCGCATTGCTCACGGCCGACTGCGACAGCCCCAGGCGCCGGGCGGCCGACGAGATCTGGCGCTCCCTGTACACCTCCTGGAACACGGCCAGCAGATTCAGGTCGATATCGTGTGCTTCGATCATGGATTTCCCGGGCTGCCGGCCGGTCCGGCAATAGAAACGCATTGTCCACGCCCGGACGGTCGCCCGAACAGCAATATTTATAATATGAATAGTCTACATTTTTCTATTCATCTCGTAAAACATGGCGGATTATTCTAGAGTGGCGCCATCAAAGATACTATCTACCGTCCAGGAGACCCCATGAGCCACGAGCCCGGCCATCCGTCAGCCTATATGAGCGGTTTCGGCAACGAGTTCGCCACCGAAGCCCTGCCCGGCGCCCTGCCCCAGCACCGCAATTCGCCGCAGCGCGTGGCCTATGGCCTGTATGCCGAGCAGCTGTCCGGCACCGCCTTCACCGCGCCGCGCAGCCATAACCGGCGCTCGTGGCTGTACCGCATCCGCCCGGCGGCAGTGCATGGCAGCTTCGTGCCCCTGGAAGCCCCGCGCCTGGTGGGCCGTTTCGATACCCCGGCGCCGCCCAATCAGCTGCGCTGGAGCCCCCTGCCGATGCCCGATGCGCCGACCGACTTCATCGACGGCTGGGTGACCATGGCCGGCAACGGCTCGGCAGAGGCGATGAGCGGCTGCGCCATCCACATGTACGCGGCAAACCGTGGGATGGATGGCCGTTATTTCTACAATTCCGACGGCGAGCTGCTGATTGTGCCGCAACTGGGCAGGCTGTCGATCGCGACCGAGCTGGGCCTGATCGAGGTAGAGCCGCAGGAAATCGCCGTGATTCCGCGCGGTGTACGCTTCCAGGTGCTGCTACCCGACGGCGAAGCGCGCGGCTATATCTGCGAGAATTTCGGAGCCCTGCTGCGCTTGCCCGATCTGGGCCCGCTCGGCTCCAACGGCCTTGCCAACCCGCGTGACTTCCTCACGCCGACGGCGCGCTACGAAGACCTGGAAGGCGATTTCGAGCTGGTGACCAAGTTCGGCGGTCGCCTGTGGCGCGCCCCGATCGGCCACTCGCCGCTGGACGTCGTGGCCTGGCACGGCAACTACGTGCCCTATAAATACGGCCTGCGCCACTTCAATGCGATCGGCTCGATCAGCTACGACCATCCGGATCCGTCGATCTTCCTGGTGCTGCAGTCGCCGTCGGACACGCCGGGCGTGGACACGATCGACTTCGTGATCTTCCCGCCGCGCTGGCTGGCCGCCGAGGACACCTTCCGCCCGCCCTGGTTCCACCGCAACGTGGCCAGCGAATTCATGGGCCTGATCCACGGCGCCTACGACGCCAAGGCCGAGGGTTTCGTGCCGGGCGGCGCCAGCATCCACAACTGCATGAGCGGGCACGGCCCGGACGCCGCCACCTTCGACAAGGCCAGCAGCGCCGACACCAGCCATCCGCACAAGGTGGGCGACACCATGGCCTTCATGTTCGAGACCCGCGCCGCCCTCGTGCCGACCGCCCAGGCGCTGGCCTCGCCCCAGCTGCAGGGCGATTACCAGCAGTGCTGGGCCGGCATCCGCAAGCACTTTCGCCTGGAGCCATGACACGCAAGCACACGCTGCGGTGTTCCCGGATTTTGTCATTTATGCCATGATTCGCGGGCAGGCCATCGTGGCCTGCCCGGCCACGGCCCGGCACGACCGGTCATGGGGCACAAGCCCAGCATGTCAGATATATTGATCATCCTCGTTCTGATCCTGTTGAACGGGGTGTTCGCGATGAGCGAACTCGCGCTCGTCTCGGCCAAGCGCATGCGCCTGGAACGGCGCGCCGAAGAAGGCAGCCGCGGCGCCCGCGCCGCGATCGCGCTGGCCGACAATCCCAGCCATTTCCTGTCCACCGTCCAGGTGGGCATCACCCTGATCGGCATCTTCACCGGCGCCTTCGGCGAAGCCTCGCTGGTGTCGCGCCTGACGCCGCAGATCGAGACCGTCGGCTTCCTGGCGCCCTACGCCTACGAGATCGCACTGTTCGTGGTGGTGCTGGGGATTACCTTCGTCTCGATCGTCCTGGGCGAACTGGTCCCCAAGCGCATCGCGATGCGCCATCCGGAGACGATGGCGACCCTGATCGCCCCGCCCCTGAACATGCTGTCGGTGGTCATGTCGCCGTTCGTCAAGGTGCTGTCGCTCACCACCGAGGCGATCGTGCGCCTGTTCGGCATCCACGACGCCAAGGAAGACGCGCCGACAGAGGAAGACATCGCCGGCATGTTCAAGGAAGGCACCGACGCCGGCCTGTTCGAGAAGACCGAGTACGACATCGTCTCGCGCGCGCTGCGCCTGGACGACCGCCACCTGAAGGCCCTCATGACGCCACGGGTCGACCTGGTCATGATCGACCTCGACGCCGAGCGGCGCAGCACCCTGGAACTGATCAGCTGCCACACCTACAGCCGCTTCCCCGTGTACCGCGGCGACCGCGCCCAGATCCTCGGTTACGTGAAGGTGCGCGACCTGCTGGCGCAATCGGTGCGCCATGGCTCGCTCGAGGCGGTCAATATCGAGCATGCCGTCTCCGACATCCTGTTCGTGCCCGAGACCGTGAGCGCGATGGTGCTGCTCGAGCTGTTCAAGAAGAACCGCGCCGAACTGGCCCTGATCGTCGACGAGTACGGCGACATCCAGGGCATGGTCACCCTGTCCGACGTGATGAGCGCCCTGGTGGGCGACGTCACCGTGATCGGCGAAGAGAACGATCCCGATGCGGTCCAGCGCCAGGACGGCAGCTGGCTGCTCGACGGCGGCGTCGACCTCGACCGCTTCCGCGACCTGATGAATACCGACGTGCGCTTCCCCGACGAAGGGACCGGGGCGTACCACACGCTGGCCGGCTTCGTGCTGTACCAGTTCGGCTACATCCCCAAGACCTCGGAATTCTTCGAATGGGGTGGCTATCGGATCGAGGTGGTCGACATGGACGGCAACCGCATCGACCGCATCCTGGTTGACCGCTTGCCCGCGCCGCAGCCGCTCGCCGAAGAGGCCTGATCTTCCTCCCGCTAAGGAGAGAGAAAGGCGCCGCGATGTCACACCTGCCGCTCCTGGCTCGTCTGGTTGGATGTGAGGCCCACGAACGATCGTGGGCGGTCACGCATCCAACCCAGCAGGAGCAGGCACCATGCAACACAAGAAGGATATCGTTGTCTTGATCACCGGCGGCGCAGCCGGCATCGGCCGCGCAGCGGCGCTACAGTTTGCACAGGGCGGCGCGCGCGTCGTCGTCACCGGCCGGCGCGAGGCGCCGCTCCAGGCGCTCGCCGCCGAACATCCAGGGATCAGCTACGTGGTGGCGGACGCCGGCAAGGCCGAGGACGCGCCGCGCACGATCGCCGCCGTCATCGAGCGCCACGGCCGTCTCGACGTCCTGGTCAACAATGCCGGGGCTGGCGCCATCCTGCCCCTGGCGGACGCCGAAGCCGTGCAGATTCGCGACATCTTCGAGGTCAACGTCATCGGCCCGTCGCTACTGGCGCGCGCCGCACTGCCGCACCTGGAGGCGGCGCAAGGCCTCATTCTCAACCTGTCGTCCACCTTCGGCCACAAGGCCGGCGGCCTGCTGTCCCACTACGGCGCCAGCAAGGCCGCGGTGGAACACCTGACGCGCTGCTGGGCGCTGGAACTGGCGCCGCGCGGCATCCGCGTCAACGCGATCGCCGCCGGACCGACCGAGACCGACTTCCTGGCCGAGCGGATGGGACTTACGCCGGAGCAGATCCAGGCCGTCAAGGCCGACGAAGCCGCGCGCATTCCGCTGGGCCGGCGCGGCGCGCCGGACGACGTCGCCGCGGCAATCGTGGCCCTGGCCGGCGCGATGGGCGGCTGGATTACCGGCCAGGTGCTGGCGGTGGACGGTGGCCTGAACATCAGCTAGCACGCCGCGCAAGGCCAGCGCGTATACTTGTGCTTTGGATCGCACAAGGAGCAGCATGGACGTCGTCAGGCTTGGCCCCCTCATCATTCCGCTGTCGGCCGTGCTGGTCGTGCTGGCCCTGCTGGCGGCGACCACCACGGCCGACTGGCTGCGCCGCCGGCGCGGCTTCGACGCCGGCACCGTGATGTGGCGGATGATCGTGGCGGGCTTCGTCGCCGCGCGCGCCGTGTTCGTGCTCAAGCACCACGACATCTACGTCAAGGCGCCATGGAGCGCGCTGGACATCCGCGACGGCGGCTTCGAGCCGGTGGCCGGCCTGATCGTCGCCTGCGTGATCGGCGCCGAACTGACGCGGCGCCGCGCCGAATTGCGCCGCCCGCTGCTGGCCAGCGTGCTGGCCGGCGGCGCGGTGTGGATCGGCGGCCTGCTGGCGGCCCAGGCGTTGGCGCCGCCGCGGCCGCCCTTGCCCGACCTGATGGTGCGCCAGCTCGATGGCAGCGAGGTGGCGCTGCGCAGCCTGGGGGGACGTCCGCTGGTGGTCAACCTGTGGGCCACCTGGTGTCCGCCGTGCCGGCGCGAGATGCCCGCCATGCAGGCGGCGCAGGCGGCCAATCCGGACATCGGCTTCGTGTTCGTCAACCAGGGCGAATCGGGCGCGGTGGTGCGGCGCTTCCTGGCGACCCAGCAGCTGCGCCTGCAGAACGTCGTGATCGATCCAGCCGGCCAGCTCGCGGCGCGCACCGGCGCGGCCGGTTATCCCACTACCCTGTTCTATGACGCCGACGGCAAGCTGCGGCTGCGTCACGTCGGCGAGCTGTCGGAAGCGACGCTGAGGGACAAGCTGGCGAGCCTGCAAAGAGTTGGCTACCCGCCGTGAGCGACTTGTGGTACAACATCGCGGCAACCGAGGAGATGTCTATGCAAGTCAACCCGATCCAGCTGTTCGACGCCGAATCGTCGACGTTTACGTATATCCTGGCCGCCCCGGGCAGCTACGACGCCGTCATCATCGACCCGGTCGACCGCCATTTCACGCGCGACCTGGCCCATATCGAGCGCCTCGGCTTGCGCCTGACCCACGTACTGGAAACCCATGCCCATGCCGACCACGTGACCTCGGCCGGCCGTCTGCGTGAGCATACGGGGGCGAAGGCCTGCGTGCCGAGCGGCTGCGACATCCCGCCGGCCGAAGTGCAGTTGCAGGACGGCGACCAGATCCGCTTCGGCCTGCACGAGCACATCGCGGTGATCCACACGCCCGGCCACACGGCAGGCAGCATGTGCTATCTGTGGCGCGGCAACCTGTTTACGGGCGATACCCTGTTGATCGATGGCTGCGGCCGCACCGACTTCCAGAGCGGAAGCTCGGACAGCCTGTACGACAGCGTCACCCGCAAGCTGTTCACCCTCGACGACCATGTGCGGGTGTGGCCGGGCCACGACTACAAGGGGCAGTCGGTATCGACCATTGGCTGGGAGCGGCGCCACAATGCGCGCCTGGCCAATCGCAGCCGCGAGGATTTCGTTGCGCTGATGGCAGCGCTCGACCTGCCGCGCCCTCGGATGATGGATGTCGCCGTGCCGGCAAACCGCAATCTCGGCCTGCCGCACAGCGTGTGAAAGATTAGTAGCGCCAGGTGCGCTTGGGCGCTGGTGGACGCTTCATGACCTTCGTTTGAAACTGTTTCCAGATCAGGCCTGCCAGGGCCATCATGATCATCTTGCGCATAATTTCTCCTCAATGGTGGTCGGCGACATGCCGTTGTCACCAGCATAGCCTGAGCCCCTATCTTGCGGCGCAGGTTTGCCTGACCCAAAGGATGCAGTAGAATCCCTGTCTTTCTGGCAAGACCAAGAGACGGACCATGGCCGACGGGCACAACGAACTCAAGCGCGGGCTCAAGAACCGCCACATCCAGCTGATCGCCCTCGGCGGCGCCATCGGCACCGGCCTGTTCCTCGGCATCGCTTCCACCATCCAGATGGCCGGCCCCTCGGTGCTGCTGGGCTATGCGATCGCCGGGGCGGTCGCCTTCCTGATCATGCGCCAACTCGGTGAGATGATCGTCGACGAGCCGGTGGCCGGCTCGTTCAGCCACTTCGCCGACAAGTATTGCGGCCGCTGGGCCGGCTTCGCCTCGGGCTGGAATTACTGGGTGATGTACATCCTGGTCAGCCTGGCCGAGCTGACCGCGCTCGGCATCTATATGCAGTACTGGTTCCCGGACCTGCCGACCTGGGTCTCGGCCCTCGGCTTCTTCGTACTGGTCAACTGCATCAGCCTGCTCAACGTGAAGGCCTTCGGCGAGATGGAATTCTGGTTCGCCGTGATCAAGGTGGTCGCGGTGGTCGGCATGATCGTGTTCGGCCTCTACCTGCTGATCGGCGGTGGCGCCGGCCCTGAGGCGGGCGTGGCCAATCTGTGGCAGCACGGCGGCTTCTTCCCGAACGGCGTGGCCGGCCTCGCGATGGCGATGGCGGTGATCATGTTTTCGTTCGGCGGCCTGGAACTGATCGGCATCACCGCCGCCGAAGCCGACGACCCGGCGCGCACGATCCCGCGCGCCACCAATAACGCCCTGTACCGGATCCTGATTTTCTACATCGGCGCGCTGGCCGTGCTCCTGATGCTGTACCCGTGGCAGAAGGTCGTCACCGGCGGCAGCCCCTTCGTGCTGATCTTCCAGGCGCTCGACAGCGGCTGGGTCGCCAACGTCCTCAACCTCGTCGTGCTGACCGCCGCGCTGTCGGTGTATAACGGCTGCGTCTACGCCAACAGCCGCATGCTGTTCGGCCTGGCCGAACAGGGCAATGCACCGGCTTCGCTGAAATACACCAACCGGCGCGGCGTGCCGCTGGTGGCACTGGGCGTATCGGCGGTGGCAACGGCTTCGGCGATCGTGATCAATTATTTCCTGCCGCGCGAAGCGCTCGGCATGGTGATGACGCTGGCCACGACCGCCCTGGTCCTGAACTGGGCCATGATTTCGTGGAGCCACCTGCGCTTTCGCCGCAGCAAGGAGGCGCTTGGCGCGACGACCGCCTTCCGCAGCCCCTGGTTCCCGCTGTCGAATTACGTATGCCTGGGATTCGTCGCCCTGCTGCTGGTCGTGATGCTGCTTACGCCCGGCCTGCGCATCTCGGTATTCCTGATTCCGGTATGGCTGGCGGTCCTTGGCCTGGGCTACTGGCTGCGCGAGCGGCGCAAGACCCGCTAGTTGCCCCGACCTGCAGCATCTCCTTCTGCCGCATCCCCGTCGAGAAGCGACTCCGG
This sequence comes from Massilia sp. CFBP9026, assembly GCF_034045165.1. NCBI lineage: Bacteria > Pseudomonadati > Pseudomonadota > Betaproteobacteria > Burkholderiales > Oxalobacteraceae > Massilia > Massilia sp. CFBP9026. The sequence goes on along the minus strand of NZ_JAXCWH010000001.1, from coordinate 1,009,450 downwards.
CGCACGACCGGAAGGCGGCTCGAGGATGAAGCGCGGCAGCGTCAGCGCCAGGCCGCTATGCGGCAGCACCACGTCGCCTATGCCTCCCGATTGCGTCCGCCTGGCGGCGCCGCCCGCGCCGACCAGGGTGGCAAAGCCGAAATCGTGCATCACATTGGCGAACAGGATGGCGGACGAATACGTGCCGGGACCGATCCGCACATAGGTTCTACCCGCGTAGCGCAGCGGGTTTTCCGGCTGGGGTTGGCGCCAGGTCGCAATCTCGCCCTGCATGGGCTTGGCCGGTGCGCCCGCCGGGGCCCGCGCCAGGCCGCGGTAGGTCGAGCCGGTCCGGTAGGGCTGCGTCGCCAGATAGGGCATCAAGCCGTCCAGCCACACCACATCGTCCCCTCCACCGTTCTTGCTGATGTCGATCACCAGGCTGGTCACGCCCTGGGCGCGGATGCGGGTAAACGCGTCGCGCGTAAACGCCAGGAATGGCGCGGGATCGGCCATATTGAAAGTGTCGACCGTCAGCACCGCACGACCATCCGGGCCTATGGCGAGATCGAAGGGTTGCCGCGCCTCCTGTTCCAGGACGCGCGGCAGCGTCCGTCGTGCGGGCATGGTGACCGTGCGCCGCAAGCCCTCCTCTTCCAGCACCAGTTCGTAAGCGTCGGGAGTGCCAAACGTCTTCCAGTAGTACAGCCACCAGCGCTGGCCCAGCAGGTTCGCTCGGAAGCGAGCCGTATCGCCGTGCACCATGGACGACAGAGTCGACACGAGTTCCGCTGCGGCCACGCCATTGACGGAGACCACGCGGATCGGCGTTGCAGACAGATAGAGCGCGCCATCCGGATCGATGTTTACTTCGATTGGAAACAGGCCGCCGCCCTCCCCCAGCCACGCACGCGTTTCCTTGCGCCAGTCCGGATAGCCGATCAGGAAGTGACCATCCGCGAGCAGCGGATTGATCGACGCAAGCCGTTGCCACGCTTCGTCGCGCGTGAGCGTGGGCGGCGCCTCGTGCGCGATCCGGTCGAGCGCGCGGTGCACGGCCGGCGGATCGGACGAGAAACCGGGATCCGGGTGCATGCGCGCGATCATGGCGCGGACGAAGGCGATATCTTCGCGAAACTGCGCCGCGCTGATGGGCTGCGCCACGCCATCTGCCGCCGTCGCCGACGCACAAACAAGGAAGAAGAACGTCGCCAGCACCGGGCGAAGTCGGGAACTCGTGGACAATAGTCGTCGATGCATGCGTGCTTTCGATAGTCTTGCCGGTTAGCTCATCCATTACCAATGAATGCTAGCGCCACACTTGCTGGACGGCATGGTATTTGCGACGAAATGCACTATCACGCGACGAATGCGGCCAAACGCCGCCCAGCCACGTACGTCCTCGCGTCCGTTTAGCCAAGCCCAACGACTCGCCCGCTCGATGCTCTATTGTCATCGCTACACCCGGCGCTGTGCGGCGCACCCATGCCGCATAAGCAGCCTGCCTCGCGCCAATCCAGGCAACCCCTACCTCAATAGCAAAAAATGACGGCTTGCTATGTTGCAAAGCAATATGAAAATAGTTTCGCGCAGTTGACGTAAACGTCAACTAAGGGTCTATGATGCCTCTTGCTGCAAAACACCTCAAAAGGGAAAGCATATATATGAGCCAGAGCAATCCTCTGTCGCTGCACGTACCGGAGCCTACCGGCCGCCCGGGCTGCAAGACTGATTTTTCGTTTCTCCAGGTGAGCGCTGCCGGTTCGGTCCGGCGTCCACCGATCGATGTCGCTCCATTGGAGACAAGCGACATCGCCCAACAACTGATCCGCGTGCTCGACGAGCACGGCAATGCCGTCGGCCCCTGGGCCGAGGAGCCCGACCGCGAACTGCTGCGCTTCGGCCTGCGCACCATGATGAAGACCCGCATCTTCGATGCGCGCATGGTGATCGCCCAGCGCCAGAAGAAGATGTCGTTCTACATGATCTCGCTCGGCGAAGAGGCGATCGGCACCGCCCACGCCCTCGCGCTGCAGGACGGCGACATGAATTTCCCGACCTACCGCCAGCAAAGCCTGCTGATGGCGCGCCAGGTGCCGCTGGTCGACATGATCTGCCAGCTGCTGTCCAATGAGCGCGATCCGCTCAAGGGCCGCCAGTTGCCAGTGATGTACTCGGTGCGCGAGGCCGGCTTCTTTACCATTTCGGGCAACCTTGCCACCCAGTACCCGCAAGCCGTGGGCTGGGCCATGGCCTCCGCGATCAAGGGCGACACCAAGATCGCATCGGCCTGGATCGGCGACGGCGCCACCGCGGAATCCGATTTCTCGACCGCCCTCACCTTTGCCCATGTGTACCGCGCGCCGGTCATCCTCAACGTGGTCAATAACCAGTGGGCGATCTCGAGCTTCCAGGCGCTCGCCGGCGGCGAGAGCGTGACCTTCGCCACCCGCGGCATCGGCAGCGGCATCGCCTCGCTGCGCGTGGACGGCAATGACTTTTTGGCCGTGCTGTCGGCCTCGCGCTGGGCCGCCGAACGCGCCCGCAGCAACCTCGGTCCGACCCTGATCGAATGGGTCACCTACCGCGCCGGCCCGCACTCGACCTCGGACGATCCTTCGCGCTACCGCCCGGCCGACGATTACGCCCGCTTCCCGCTGGGCGATCCGATCGCCCGCCTGCGCCAGTACCTGAGCAATCTGGGCTGGTGGTCGGATGCCGAACACGAGGCCGTGCAGGCCGAACTCGAAGCCGAAGTGCTGGCCGCGCAGAAGGAGGCCGAAAGCTACGGCACCCTGGGCGACGAGCGCGCGCCGAGCGCCGCGACCATGTTCGAAGACGTTTATAAAGACATGCCGGAGCACCTGCGCCGTCAGCGTCAGCAGTTGGGAGTATAAGATGGCACGAGACGATCAACCGAAGGACATCGCAACGATGCCGATGACCATGATCCAGGCACTACGTTCGGCCATGGACGTGATGATGGAACGCGACGGCAACGTCGTGGTGTATGGGCAGGACGTCGGCTACTTTGGCGGCGTGTTCCGCGTCACCGACGGCCTGCAGGCGAAGTACGGCAAGTCGCGCGTGTTCGACGCGCCGATCTCGGAAGGCGGCATCGTCGGCACCGCGGTCGGCATGGCCGCCTATGGCCTGCGCCCCGTGGTCGAGATCCAGTTCGCCGACTATTTTTATCCGGCGACCGACCAGATTGTGTCCGAGGCGGCTCGCCTGCGCTACCGCTCGGCCGGCGAATTCACCGCGTCGATGGTGATCCGCATGCCTTGCGGCGGCGGCATCTACGGCGGCCAGACCCACAGCCAGAGTCCCGAAGCATTCTTCACCCACGTGTGCGGCCTGCGCACCGTGATGCCCTCGAACCCCTACGACGCCAAGGGCCTCCTGATCGCCTCGATCGAGAACGACGATCCGGTGATCTTCCTGGAACCCAAGCGCCTGTACAACGGGCCGTTCGATGGCCACCACGACCGTCCGGTCGTGCCATGGTCCGGCCATCCGAAGGGCGACGTCCCAACGGGTTACTACACCGTCGACCTGGATAAAGCTGCCATCGTCCGCCCCGGCAACGACGTCACCGTGCTGGCCTACGGCACCATGGTCTGGGTCGCCGAAGCGGCGGCGCGCGAATCGGGCGTCGATGCCGAAGTGATCGACCTGCGCAGCATCTGGCCGCTCGACCTCGACACCATCGTCGACTCGGTCAAGAAGACCGGCCGCTGCGTGATCGTGCACGAGGCGACGCAGACCAGCGGCTTCGGCGCCGAACTGGCGGCGCTGGTGCAGGAACACTGCTTCTACCAGCTGGAAGCGCCGATCGGGCGCGTCGCCGGCTGGGACACCCCGTATCCGCATGCGCAGGAATGGGCTTATTTCCCGGGGCCCGACCGTGTCGGCGCGGCCCTGAAACGCGTGATGGAGGGTTGATTCAATGGGTATTCACGTTATCAAGATGCCTGACCTCGGCGAAGGCATCGCCGAGGTCGAGGTCGTCGCCTGGCACGTTCAACCGGGCGACGTCGTCAAGGAAGACCAGGTGCTGGCCGACGTCATGACCGACAAGGCGACGGTCGAGATCCCGTCGCCGGTCGCGGGCACCATCACGAGCCTCGGCGGCGCGATCGGCCAGTCGCTGGCCGTCGGCGCGGAACTGATCCGCCTCGAAGTCGCAGGCGCCGGCAACCTGAAGGACAAGGGTGCAGCCAGCCAGGAACCGGTCAAGACGGCCGCCGCCACCGCGCCGGCCGAAGAAGTCGCCGAGCCGCAGCTCGCAGCCGTGGCGGCCAATGAAGCATCCGCAGTAGCTCCTGCCCCCGCCCCTGCCTCCCGGCCGGCGCCGACCGCACGTCCGGCGCCAGTGTCGAAGAGCGCGCCCCAGTTGCGCGCCGAAGGCGAAAAACCGCTGGCCCCGCCGGCCGTGCGCCAGCGCGCCTGGGACCTGGGCGTCGAGCTGCAGTTCGTGGCCGGCAGCGGCCCGGCGGGCCGCATCACCCACGCCGACCTGGACGCGCACGTGGCCGGTCATCGTGGCGGCGCGGCCAATGGCGGCCCCGACGAGCGCTACGCCGAGCAGCATGGAGAACATGCGACGCAAGTGATCGGCCTGCGCCGCAAGATCGCCGAGAAGATGCAGGAAGCCAAGCGCAACATCCCGCACTTCACCTATGTGGAAGAAGTCGACGTCACCGAACTCGAGGCGCTGCGCATCCAACTGAATGCACGCTACGGCGCAGAGCGCGGCAAGCTGACCCTGCTGCCGCTGCTGATGCGCGCCGTGGTGCTGGCCCTGCGCAGCTATCCGATGATGAGCGCGCGCTACGACGACGACAAGAACCTGCTCACCACCTATGACGCGGCCCATATCGGCATCGCAGCCCAGACCGACAACGGCCTGATGGTGCCGGTGGTGCGCCATGCCGAATCGCGCGACCCGTGGTCGAGCGCGGCCGAGATTTCGCGCCTGGCCGACGCCGCACGCACTGGCAAGGCCACGCGCGACGAACTGACCGGCTCCACCATTACCATTACCAGCCTCGGCGCGCTGGGCGGCATCGTCACCACGCCGGTGATCAACCGCCCGGAAGTCGCCATTGTCGGCGTCAACCGCATCGTCGACCGTCCAGTAATCAGGGATGGCGCCATGGTCGCGCGCAAGATGATGAACCTGTCGTCCTCGTTCGACCACCGCGTGATCGACGGCATGGTGGCGGCCCAGTTCGTGCAGGCGATCCGGGGCTACCTCGAATTCCCTGCAACCCTGTTCGTGGAGTGAGCCGATGGAGACGATCAATACCACACTGCTCATCATCGGCGGCGGCCCCGGCGGCTACGTGGCCGGCATCCGCGCCGGCCAGCTGGGCATCCCGGCCATCGTGGTCGAGGGCGCGAATCCCGGCGGCACCTGCCTGAACATCGGCTGCATCCCGTCGAAGGCGCTGATCCATGCGGCCGACGAGTACCACAAGGCCGCAACCTATGCGGCCCAGGAGTCGCCGCTGGGCATCAGCGTCGACAGCCCGAGAATCGACCTGGCGCGCACCGTGGCCTGGAAGGACGGCATTGTCAAGCGCCTGACCGGCGGCGTCGGCGCCCTGCTCAAGAAACAGGGCGTGCGCGTGGTGCACGGCTGGGCGCGAGTCCTGGACGGCAAGACGGTCGAAGTCGAGGCCGACGGCCAGGAAACGGTGCGCATCCGTTGCGAACACCTGCTGCTGGCCAGCGGTTCGCAGGCCGTCGAGCTGCCCTTTATGCCCTTCGGCGGACCGGTGATCTCGTCGACCGAGGCCCTGTCGCAGGACAGCGTGCCGCGGCGCCTGGTGGTGGTCGGCGCCGGCTACATCGGCCTGGAGCTGGGCACGGCCTACCGCAAGCTGGGCAGCCAGGTAACGGTGGTCGAGGCGGCGGAGCGTATCCTGCCAGCCTATGACGCCGAGCTGGTCAAGCCGGTGGCCAAGTCGCTCGAACGCCTCGGCATCGAGCTGCGCCTGGCCACGTCGGTCCTGGGCATGGAAGGTGAACAGGTCAAGGTGCGCGACGCTTCCGGCGTCGAGGCCTACCTCGAAGCCGACAAGGTGCTGGTGGCCGTCGGCCGCAAGCCGGCAACCACCGGCTGGGGCCTGGAAAACCTGATGCTCGACATGGCGGGCCGCGCGATCAAGGTCGACGAGCAATGCCGCACCTCGATGCGCAATGTGTGGGCGATCGGCGACCTCACGGGCGAGCCGATGCTGGCCCACCGCGCCATGGCCCAGGGCGAGATGGTGGCCGAGATCATCGCCGGCAAGCGCCGCTGGTTCCAGCCGGCGGCGATTCCGGCGGTGTGCTACACCGATCCCGAGATCGTGGTGGCCGGTATGTCGCCATCCGAGGCGGCTGCCGCCGGCATCGATGCCATGAGCGCCAACTTCCCGTTCAGCGCTAACGGCCGTGCGATGACGATCGAAAGTACGGACGGCTTCGTGCGCGTGGTCGCGCGCAAGGACAACCACCTGATCCTTGGCTGGCAGGCGGTCGGTGTCGGCGTATCGGAACTGGCGGCAGGCTTTACCCAGTCGATCGAGCTGGGCGCCCAGCTGGAAGACGTCGCCCGCACGATCCACGCCCACCCGACCCTGGGCGAGGCGGTGCAGGAAGCCGCGCTGCGCGCGCTGGGTCACGCCCTGCACATCTAAGCAGAAACGCCGCCCCATCCGGGGCGGCGTTCCAGTTCAAACCGGTGGGGCGCGCGTGCGCGGCGGTGCGGCCAGCGCCGTGCCCAGGCGCAGCGCCGACTCGACCGCGCGCCCGATCGGCGGCTGGTAACCATCCTCGATCCAGCGCAGGGCAATGTGGATCACGCCCCCGATCACCCCCGCCTGCAGCAGTTCATCGTCCGAGGCGGCGGACCCAGTCACGCGCGCGACTTCGCGCCCGATGGCGCGCAGGGAGGCGTCGAAGGCCTGGTCGACGGCGCGGCTCACGCCACGGATCTCGACCAGGAACACACGCGCCGACTGCGGCTCGCGCTGCAGGGCCGCGAAATACGCGTGCAGCATCGCGCGCGAGCGCGCCACCTGGCCGCGCCCGGCCGCCTCGCCCGCGCGCAGGATTTCGCCCAGCACGCCATAGGTGACGGCATTGTAGGAATCGATCAGCAGCGCCTCGCTATTGGCGAAAGACTCGTAGAAATAACGTTCAGTCAGGCCGGCCGCCTCGCAGACCGCCTTTACCGTCGCCTGATGATAGCCGCGCTCGCCGTAGACGGCGATGGCGCCCGCGATCAGGCGGCTGCGGCGCTCGGCGCGGCGCTGCTCTTGCGACTGGCCGCGATACGAGCGCGAGAGTGTGGACGTAGTGGAAAGCTCTTGGTTCATCCCCCACATTTTGACACAACTTTCCGTTGGTTATCAAAATGTGATGAATGTCGGTTTGCTCACCCGGTTGAACGGCCTGCGCGTCCCTCTACCTAAGGCTGGCGGCGCACGGTGCCCTGATCGTACTCGTCGTCGTCGGCATCGGTCGCGCCTGTCGCATTCTGTCGATGTTCGCCGGCACCCGACTGGCGGTTGCCGCCACCCTGGAAACCCCGGTCCGACTGCTCGTCGTTCGAGCCGCCGGCCAGCAGGTCGTCAGTGCGACCGGCCGCGCTTCCCTGGCCGCTTTGCTGCATTGCGCCATCACTGGGGCGCTGGGCCGGATCCTTGCTCTCGGCGCTGGCTCCCACCTCGCCGGTCGCACCGGCGCCCATGGTTGCCGCGCTAGTGGTGCCGTTGGTCACTTGATCCCAGCTACGGCCCTTCACATCCTTGCCTTCGTTGTGCGTCGACATGGCGATCTCCTCATGTTCAGTAACGTGGGACCCATCTTAGCCGTCCGGCGTATGACGGCAATAGGCGGACGGCCTCGCGTCCTGTAGGACTTGGCGTGCCCGGCGATGCCGATGACGATTCGGAACGCATTTTTGCTGCGCAGCAACATGATTATGATTATTGAGATACACTATCGGTTTGCGCATCTCGATTGACGCATGTTATGCAGCGGCCCCGCCTCTGTCTCGCTCTTCGCGAGCTGACGGCCGCGCCGCCAACCAAGAAAGACTATCCAGTGAAGAATCTAAAAATTGGCGCCCGCCTCGGGCTCGCCTTTGCCGTCGTCCTTGCCCTGCTGCTGGCCATGGCGGCCACCTCCCTCACCCGCATGCAAACCGCAGGTGACCTGACTTATCGCCTGGTCAATACCAGCACCAAGAACCAGTTCACGACCTCGGAATGGCGCAAGCTGGTCGAGGTAAACGACGCCATGATCGGCACCATCTATCATGCGGGCAGCGCCGGCGTGGTCGCGCAACTCGAACCGCGCCTGCGCGCCAACGTGCGCCAAGCCGACGCCTTGCAAGCCGACGTCGACGCCAACCTGCTCAACGCGAAGGTACGCGTGTTCCTGGACCGCGCCAAGGAACTGCGCGGCGCCTATGACGGCGCGCGCGACGCCGTGCTCGAGGCCAAGCTGGCGGGCGATCCGGCCCGCCTCGATCAGGCTTATAACGTGCAGTTCGTCCCGCGTGCCCACGCCTTCGAGGCTGCGCTGACGGAATTCGCCAAGCGCCAGGGTACCGCCACCGCCGGCGTCGGCACCACCATCCTGAAATCCTACGCCGAGACGCGCATCATCCTGCTGGTGCTCGCCGTGGCCGCCGTCGCCCTTGGCGCCGGCTTCGCCTGGTTCATCACCCGCTCGATCACCGCGCCGCTGCGCCATGCGGTCGAGGTGGCCGAGCGCGTGGCCGACGGCGACCTGGGCAGCCGGGTCGAAGCGCAGGGCCGCGACGAGGTGGCGCAGCTGATGGAGGCGCTGGGCCGCATGAACGCCAACCTGGCCACCATCGTCGGCCAGGTGCGCGACGGCAGCGCGGCGATCGCGCAGGCGTCCGGCGAAATCGCCAGCGGCAACCAGGACCTGTCGAGCCGCACCGAGCAGCAGGCCGGCTCGCTCGAGGAAACCGCGGCCTCGATGGAAGAACTCACGTCCACCGTGCGCCAGAACACGGAGCATGCACGCCGCGCCAACGGCCTGGCGGCCAGCGCGGCCGGCGTGGCCGGCGAAGGCGGCAAGATGGTCGATGAGGTGGTCGGCACCATGGGCCGCATCGACGCCTCGTCGCAGCGCATCGTCGACATCATCGGCGTCATCGACGGCATCGCTTTCCAGACCAATATCCTGGCCCTGAACGCGGCGGTCGAGGCAGCACGCGCCGGCGAGCAGGGCCGCGGCTTCGCGGTCGTCGCCGGCGAGGTGCGCACCCTGGCCCACCGCTCCGCAGCGGCGGCCAAGGAAATCAAGACCTTGATCGACGATTCGGTGAACCAGGTCCAGCAAGGCACGCAGCAGGTGGCGCGCGCCGGCGCCACCATGGGACAGATCGTGGACGGTATCCGCCAGGTCACGGTGATCATGGGCGAGATCGCCGCCGCCAGCGAAGAGCAAAGCGCCGGCATCGAGCAGGTCAATACCGCCATCGCCGAGATGGACCGGGTGACCCAACAGAACGCGGCGCTGGTCGAGCAGGCGGCGGCCGCCGCCGACGCGATGCGTGAGCAGGCCGGGCAACTGTCCGCCGTGGTCGGCACGTTCCGCCTTGGGAATGGCGATGCCGCCGGGGCTAAGCCGCAGCGACGGCCGGTACGCGTCGCCCTGCCGGCCTGACGGCTCGGCCCACGGCGGCGGCCTGCCGCCACGGCGAATTGCAAAATGCGTAGTACTACGCATGTTGCAAATTTGCCGCAAGGCAATTGCATTGCCGGTTTTGCGGGTTATACTAGGGGTCTTCGATATGGCGCCGCGCGCGGCGCCTGCCGGTCCGGCCGCGCCCGCGGCCAGCCTGCAGTCACCAAGCAGACTGGAAACTACCCTCGTGAAAAAACTGAATATCGGCGCCCGCCTGGGCCTCGGCTTTGCCATTGTTCTCGTACTCTTGCTCGCCATGAGCGCCACCGCCCTGACGCGCATGCAGTCGGCGGCGGACCTGACCGACCGCCTGGTCAATACCAGCATCAAGAACCAACGCAGCGTCGCCGAGTGGCGTCGCAACATCGAAATCAACAGCGCCATCAACGAAACCGTCTATTACGCTCCCGACGCCGGCATCCTCGAGGTGGTCGGTCCCAAGCGCCAGGCGATCACCAGCCGTTCCAACGTGCTGCAGAAGGAGATTGAGGGATCCCTGCGCAACCCCGGCGTGCGCGAACAGTTCAAGCTCGTCAAGGAAGAACGCATCGGCTATATGGCCGCGCGCGACGCCCTGTTCCAGGCCAAGCGCGAAGACAACCGCGCCCGGCTCGACGACATCTACCGTAATCAGCTGAGCCCGCGCACCGTGTCCTATCTGGCCACGGTCGACAGGTTCGCCAATATGCAGATCACCGCCACCGACGGCGTGGCCCAGTCGATCCTGGCGTCCTACGCCAGCACCCGCGTAATCCTGTTCACGCTGGGCGGCGCGGCCCTGCTGCTGGGCGCCGCCTGCGCCTGGTTCATCAGCCGCTCGATCACGGCGCCGCTGCGCCAGGCGGTCGACGTGGCCGAGCGCGTGGCCGGCGGCGACCTGACCAGCCAGTTCAGCCGCCAGGCGCTCGAGCGCGGCGACGAGGTCGGCCAGCTGATGTCGGCGCTGGCGCGCATGAACGGCAACCTGGCGGCCATCGTCGGCCAGGTGCGCGACGGCACCGCCACCATCTCGGTCGCATCCGGTGAGATCGCCAGCGGCAACCAGGACCTGTCGAGTCGGACCGAACAGCAGGCCGGCTCGCTGGAAGAAACCGCGGCCTCGATGGAAGAGCTCACTTCGACCGTGCGCCAGAACACCGAGCATGCGCGGCGCGCCAACGGCCTCGCCGCCACCGCCGCCGGCGTGGCCGGCGAAGGCGGCCGCATGGTGGCCGACGTGGTTGGCACCATGGGCCGCATCGACGCCGCCTCGCAGCGCATCGTCGACATCATCGGCGTGATCGACGGCATCGCCTTCCAGACCAATATCCTGGCCCTGAACGCGGCGGTCGAAGCGGCCCGCGCCGGTGAGCAGGGCCGCGGCTTCGCGGTCGTCGCCGGAGAAGTGCGCACCCTGGCCCACCGCTCGGCCGCGGCGGCCAAGGAAATCAAGAGCCTGATCGCCGACTCGGTCGGCCAGGTCCAGCAAGGCACGCAGCAGGTGGCGCGCGCCGGCGCCACCATGGAGCAGATCGTCCACAGCATCGAGCAGGTGACCGTGATCATGGGCGAGATCGCCACCGCCAGCGAAGAGCAGAGCGCCGGCATCGAGCAGGTCAATACCGCCATCGTCGAGATGGACCGCGTGACCCAGCAGAATGCGGCCCTGGTCGAGGAAGCGGCGGCCGCTGCCGATGCGATGCGCGACCAGGCGGCGCAACTGTCTGCCGTGGTCGGCACCTTCCGGCTGGAACACGGCGCCGCCGGGCCAGCAACCGCGCGCCGCACGGCGCCCGCCATGCATCCCGCATTGACGGCCTGATGCCGGCTACTGGCGATGGGTTTAACGCAAGTTAACAGCGTCACCTGCGTTAACAGTTCGACCAGAAAGCAGCGCGCAAGCGTTGCAATCTGGTCGCACTTTGTTCAATAACTTTACTGCAGACTATTGCCTGTAGACATGAGCTGCTAGACTGGCAGACTTTGCATCCTCTGACGCAATTTTATTTGCTAAAAAGAACAATAAGAGGATGTTCTACCCAGGACGGGTAAGCATCGGTCTACACAGGAGTCGTCTACATGAAAGCAATGCAAGTCCGCCCAGCGCAGAAGCTGCTGGTGGCGGCGGTATCCGGTATCGTCTGCAGCATCGCCCACGCCCAGCAGCTTCCCTCCACCCAGGTTGACGGCACGGCGCTGCCCGAAGTCGTCGTCACCGCCCAGCGTACCGCCACACTGGCCTCGCGCACGCCGGTCGCGCTCAGCGTCGTCAGCGGCGAGCAGCTGCGCGACCTCGGCGCCATCAGTCCGGCCGACATCGGCCCGCGCCTGCCGAACGTGCACATCGACCAGGCCTTCTCGGGCCTGCGCGTGACGATCCGCGGCATCAGCAATAACGACACCACCGACAAGGGCGACCCATCGGCCGCCTTCATGCTCGACGGCGTCTATATCGCGCGTCCGGCCGGCCAGAGCGCCAACCTGCTCGACGTCGACCGTATCGAAGTGCTGCGCGGCCCGCAAGGCACGCTGTACGGCCGCAATACCACCGCCGGCCTGGTCAACGTGATCTCGAACGCCCCGACCGACCTGCTCGAAGGCGCGCTCGGCCTGGAGATGGGCACCTATGGCCGACGCAAGGTCGACGGTGTGATCAACGTCCCCGTCAACGAGGCGCTGTCGCTGCGCGCCGCCATCAGCCAGCTGCGCCAGGACCCGTTCCTGAAGAACGGCCAGGGCACGCCGCACCGTCCGGGCATGGACCGCGACGAACGCGATGCGCGCCTCTCCGCGAAGCTCAAGCTGAACCGCGACTCCACGCTGGTGGTGCGCTACGACCACGGCGAGACCGAGGGAAATAACGACCGCATCGTCCCCGACACCAACTTCTTCACCGGCGTGGCCAGCGGCCGCCCGGTCTGGCGCGACAGCACCACCGACGAGCGCCTGACCAACAGCTTCCGGCCGCCGAACATGACGCCGGTGCAGGGCTGGCACGACCGCCGCGCGCGCGGCCTGTCGGCCGACCTGAGCTGGGACCTGGGCCCGGCCACCGTGTATTACCTGGGCTCGCACCGCAAGCTGGACCAGGCGATCCGCCAGAATTATTACTACCGCGTGGCCCCGACCCTGGCCCTCGGCGTGGTCAACAACTACGACGGCCACAACGAGCAGGATTCGCACGAGCTGCGCATCGCCACGAATGGCAGCGGTCCGCTCAGCGCACAGGCCGGCCTGTACTACTTCAGCGAAGACTCCAACACCTCGTACGCCTTCCAGGGCCTGCAGCCGGTTGGCCTGCCGCCGTATTACTCGTTCCCGCTGCACACCCAGGCGCAAAGTAAGGCAGTCTTCGGCCAGCTGACCTGGCGCGTGCTGGACGGGCTGCGCCTAACGGCTGGCGCGCGCCGCACCGAGGACGACAAGGACCGCGTCGGTTCGACCGACTTCCAGCAAGGACCGGTGTTCAATCCGGCCACCGACCGCCGCCTGCCGAACGCCGCCGAGCTGTCCACCTCGCGCACCACCTGGCGCCTGGGCGCCGAATATGACCTGGCCCCGGGTACGCTGCTGTACGGCAGCCTGGCGACCGGTTACAAGGCCGGCGGCTTCAATGACGGCTGCGTGGCCGGCGCCGAGATTGGCGGCGTCGCCTGCCCTGCCGCCGCCGCGGTCGAACAGGATTACCTGTATTACCAGCCCGAGGAGTTGCGCGCCTGGGAGGCTGGCCTGAAGTCGCGCCTGCTGGATGGGCGCCTGAGCTTCAATGCCGCCGCCTTCTATTACGACTACACCAACCTGCAGCTGAGCAGCAATGCGATCGTCTCGGGCGCCCCGCGCCTGTTGACGCGCAATGCCGGCCAGGCCCGCTCGCGCGGCCTGGAGCTGGAGGGCGAGCTGCGGGTCGGCGCCAACGGCCGGCTGCGCTACGGCGCCACCTTCCTCGACGCCCATTACGCGGCCTATAACCCGAACGCCAGCGTGTCCTGGGCCGGCCGCAAGCTGGATCGCGCGCCGAGCCACGTCTATACCCTGGGCTACGAGCACCGCTTCCACGTGCTGGACGGGCAGCTGCACGCCGGTGTGTTCTCGCGCCGCAGCGCCGATTACGCGATCACGATCCCGAGCAACCTGCTGGAATACCGCATCCCGGCGCACACCACGACCGACGCCACCCTGCGCTACCAGCCGGCGGCGGCGAACTGGAGCCTGCTTGCGCGCGTGCGCAATCTCGAGAGCTCGGTGCGGCCATCGCTGATCGACAGCTTCGGCATGGCCACGCCGACCGCGCCGCGCACCGCCGACCTGCGCCTGGACCTGCGCTTCTGATCCGGAGCTGCATTCTTACGATACCCACCGCCGTAGCAGGAGCCCATATGCACCGCGATGCACCCCATATGCCTTCCCCATCCATGCGCGCCGATCCGCCTGCCGACCTTGCCGTCTCCGGCATGCTGGCCGGGGCCGACGGGCCACAGCAGCTGGCCGACCGCATCGCCGCGGTCAATCGCGAGCTGGCGCGCTGGGATAGCAATGGCGGTCTGGCGCACTGGCAACCGGGCCCCGGTCTCGATCCGCGTGCCGCGGCGGCGCTGAAGGATTACCTGGCCGGCTGCCTGGCCCTGCCCGCGTGGGCCGAGCCGGAGCGCATCGCGCGCGCCGAAAGCCTGTTCATGGACATGAGCATGCTGTCCTGCACCCTGCTGTTCTGCGCCAGCCTGCCCGAGTGCTACGTGCTGCCCGACCTGTCGGCCGTGCTGCACGCGGCAGGCCAGCTCGAGGCGCACACCGACTACCGGGTGCGCGCCACCGCCGCCATGATCTTTCCCGTCATGCTCGCGGGCGGACTGACCGCCGGCGAGGGCGCCGGCGTGGCCCAGGCGCTGAAGGTCAGGCTGATCCACGCCACCATCCGCCACCTGATCCTGCGCGGCTCGCCCGAGGATTCGCTCGGCGCCGGTCCCGTGCGGCCACTGCTGCCCGCCGGCGGCGGCATCTACCACACGCTGTATGCCCACGGCTGGGACACCGAGCGCAACGGCCTGCCGTGCAACCAGGAAGAGCTGGCCTATACCCTGTTGACCTTCCACTATGTATTCCTGCGCAGCCTGCGCAAGCTGGGCCTGGGCCTGGAGCGCCAGGACGAGGAAGACTACCTGCATGCCTGGAACGTCCTGGGTCACATGCTCGGGATCGAGCGCTCCCTGATGCCCGATACCATGGAACAGGCGCAGCAGGCGTTCACGGAGATCCAGGCGCGCGGACGGGAGCTGGTGCGGGCGCCGGATCCGCGTCCGGCCCTGGCGGCGGCCCTGATGCGCGCCATGGAAGACGAGATTCCACTGCGCCTGTTCAAGCCCTTCCCGACCCTGCTCACGCGCCACCTGTGCGGGCGCGACGCCAGCGCCGATCTCGGGCTGAACAAGCGCCGGCCGCTAGTCTCACGGCTCGTGTTCGCGGGCGGCCTGGCCCTGGTGCGCGCCATCGACGCCACCGTGCGCCTCATCGTGCCGGGCTTCTCGATCAGCCGCATGCTCACGCGCGCCTTCGGCTACCGCCTGGTGACCCGCTTCCTGATGGACCAGACCCGGCCCCTGCGCCTGCCCGACGCCCTGCTGGGCCAGGTGCAGGATGCGCTCGGCCAGTGGCGCCACGATCCGCGCGCCCCGCGCTGGATGAACCGGCTCGAAGCGAAGCTGGCCGGGCACCGCACCGCGGCAACGGCAGACTCCGGCGCTGACCCCGAAGCAGACAAACGGGCGGCTTGACCATGCGCGCCCTGTCCATCTTCCTCGGCCTGGCGCTCTGCCTTTTACTGTCCAACGGCGCCGGCGCTGCCCCGGCCAGCGTCGTACTCTTGGCCGCCGACACCCCGGCGGTCGAAGGCTGGCCCGCGGCGAGCCTGCTGCGCGACACCAGCAAGACCCTGGACGCGGCCGGCGCCCTGGCCGCGCCGGAACGCTTTGCGGCGCCCGACAAGGCCTATGGCACCCTGGGCCTGAATCCGGCGCCGAGCTGGATCCGCATCCCGTTCCGGGTCGCGCCCGACGCCCCTGCGCATTGGGTGGTGCAGTTCGACGTCGCGCTGCTGGAATACCTCGACGTCTACCTGGTCGATGGCAAAGCGCTGCGCAAGCTGGCGGCCACCGGCCGGCGCCAGGATATGGAAGGCGCGCTCAAGGGGCGCGTCCCCGCCATCGCGCTCGAGCTCACTCCCGGCCACGACTACACCCTGCTGGTGCGGGTGCAGTCGCGCGGCCCGAAGCTGCTGCCGGTGACCTTCTTCCAGCCGGACGCCTTCCACCAGGCCTCGCTCGTGGAGCAGATGCTGCAAGGCCTGCTGCTCGGCATTGCCGCCTGCCTGGTGCTGTACAGCGTGGGCCAGTGGGTCGCCCTGCGCGACGGCCTGTTCCTCAAATATGCGCTGTTCATCGGCGGCCTGACCGTCTACCTTGCGACCTGGTACGGCACGGCCGAGCAGTTCCTGTGGCGCGACCACCTGTGGCTCAGCGAGCATATGATGGGGATCTCGTCGATGATCGGCTCGGTCGGCGCCTACCTGTTCGTCGAGCAGATCATGGCGCGGCCCGGGCGCGACCGCAAGTTCCGGATCGTGATGCGCAGCGGCGCCGCGATCTGCGCGCTGTCCGCCGTGGCCTGGGCCTTCGACTGGATCGCGCACCTGCCGATGATCGTCATCACCTCCACGGTCGGCGCGGTGCCGATGCTGCTCGGCGTGCCGGCGGCATTCCGGCGCATGCGCGAGCGCGACGCGATCGGCGCCTATTTCCTGGTCAGCTGGGTGGCCAGCTACGGCGGCACGATCACCCAGACCCTGCTGGCCGCCGGCGAGGTGCCGGTCAACTTCTGGACCGCCCACTCGCTGCAGCTGGGCATCACCTTCGACATGCTGGTCTTCATGCGCATCCTGAGCCTGCGCGCCAAGGCGCTGCGCGAGGCGATGCAGCGCGCCGAAACCGAGGCGCGCATGAAGTCCGAGTTCCTGGCCAATATGAGCCACGAGATCCGCACCCCGATGAACGCGATCATCGGCATGAGCCGGCTGGCCCTGATGGCCGATCCGAATCCAAGACTGGGCAACTACCTATCCAAGATCCTGGGCGCCGGCGAACACCTGCTGGGCATCATCAACGACATCCTCGACCACTCGAAGATCGCGGCCGGCAAGATGTCGGTGGAGGCGGTGCCGTTCTCGCTCGACGAGATGCTCGAACAGCTGTCCAACCTGGTCGGGGTGAAAACCGACGCCAAGGGCATCGAGCTGGTATTCCGGGTCGGGCCCGGCGTGCCGGCGCGGCTGGTGGGCGATCCGCTGCGCCTGGGCCAGGTGCTGATCAACCTGACCGGCAACGCGGTCAAGTTCACCGAGCACGGCGAGATCGTGGTCGCGGTCGAGGCACGGCCCGGTGCGGCCGGCGACGGCCGGGTCATGCTGGCGTTCTCGGTCAGCGACACCGGCATCGGCATGACCGCCGGCCAGCTCGAATACCTGTTCGACTCCTTCACCCAGGCCGACAGCTCGACCACCCGCCAGTACGGCGGCACTGGCCTGGGCCTGTCGATCTCGCGCCAGCTGGTCGAGCTGATGAAAGGAACGATCTCGGTCCAGAGCACGCCCGGCGCCGGCAGCCGCTTCACCTTCACCGTCCCGCTCGGGATCGACGACGGCCAGGGTGGCGCCGGCGCGCTGCGCCCGGCGATCCTGACCGACCTGCGCGCCCTGGTGGTCGACGACAGCGCCAGCGCGCGCACCGCGCTGGCCGAGATGCTCGACACCTTCGGCGCCCAGGCCGACAGCGCCGCCTCGGGCGAGGAATGCCTGCGCATGCTGGCCGCGGCGCAGGCCGAAGGCCGCCCCTACCAGATCGTGCTGATGGATTACCTGATGCCCGGCCTGGACGGCATCGCCACCATCCGCCGCATCCCCGCCCATGTGGCCGGGGCCACGCCGCCGGCGATCCTGATGGTGTCGGCCGTCGGCCGCGAGGCGGTGCTGGAAACGGCCGGTGAACTGCCGGTCGACGCCTTCATCAACAAGCCGGTCGGCCCGGCGCTGCTCTACCACAGCATGCTGCAGGTGCTGCATCCGCACAACGTACCGGCACAGGACAATGTCGACGAAGGCGCCGAGCGCACGCCGCCAGGCATCATGGCCGACCTGCCGCGCCTGGACGGCGCGCGCATCCTGCTGGCCGAGGACAACGCCAACAACCGCGAGGTCGCGCTCGACTTCATGGCGGCCGCGCGCATGCAAGTCGACGTCGCCTTCAACGGCGTGGAAGCGGTACGCATGGCGCGCGAGGGCGACTACGACCTGGTGCTGATGGACATCCAGATGCCGGAGCTGGACGGCCACGCGGCCACGCGCCAGATCCGCCTCGATCCGCGCCTGCGCACGCTGCCGATCGTGGCCATGACGGCGCACGCCATGGCCAGCGACCGCGCGCAAAGCCGCCTGGCCGGCATGAACGACCACGTGACCAAGCCGATCGACCCCGACCTGCTGTTCTGCACCCTGCTCAAGTGGATCGACCCGGCGCGCCTGGCCGGCCGCACCATCCCGCAAGCCTCGGGGCAAGGAGCGGCGACGGCGCAGCCGGCGACGGGCGCGCGCGCCTTGCCGGCCGTGCCGGGCATCGACTGGCGCCTGGCCCTGGACAATGTCGACGGCCAGCGCAGCCGGCTCGAAAAACGCGCCGGCAGTTTCGTGCGCGAATACGGCAGCGCGCCCGACATCCTGCGCGAGGCATTGAACGGCGGCGACCATGCGCGCATGCAGTCGCTGGCGCACAACCTCAAGTCGAGCGCGGCCTATATAGGCGCCTTCGAGCTGTCCGCCGCCGCCGGCCGCCTCGACCAGGACCTGCGCACCGGACTGCATGAACGGATCGGGGTCCAGGTGCCGGCGCTGATTGCCGCCGCCGAACCGGTGCTGGCCGGCCTGGCCCAGCTGGCGGCCGCCGGCCGCCCGCAGCCATCCGATCCGCAGGCGCTGGCGGAGGTGTTGGCCCGGCTCGACGCCTGGCTGCGCGCCGACGATGCCCGCGCCGAGGATGCGCTCGACCAGCTCGAAGCGCTGCTGGCCGGCCGCCCATGCGCGCAGGACCTGGCGCCGCTGCGGCGCGCCATCGACGAGGTCGAATACGGCGCCGGGCTGGCGCCGCTGGCGCGGCTGGCGCAGCGGATTGGAGTCCAGATCGTGCCCCAGACCGAGGACAGTGCCTGAGGCGGCGCGCCGCCCCGCACATCGGTCCGGTACTGCGCCGCGCTACCGCGCGCCACCCAGGGCCGGTTGCGGGGTGCACTGGCACTGTCCACGGCAGAGTCTTCCTGCTAGACTGCCGAGCGGTTCGCCTGCCGCCTCTACCGAAAGATCCATGACGCCCACGCCATCTGTCCCGCACCTCCCGGCCCCTGGCGCCTTCGTGCGCCTGGCGATGGCGCTCATGCTCCTGATGCTCTGTGCGCTGCCGGCGCTGGCCGCGCCGCTGCAGCTGGCGCGCGACGCCCAGGTGATCGAGGCCTGGCCGGCGGTGACCGTACTGCACGACGCCGACAGCCGCCTGGACGCGGCGGCCGCACTGGCGGCGCCGGAGCGCTTCGAGCAGCCGCGCACCGCCTACGCGACCCTGGGCATGCTGCCCGGGACCACCTGGCTGCGCATCCCGGTGACGGTGCCGAAAGACGCCACCAATGGCTGGGTGCTGCAGGTCGACTACGCCCTGCTCGACGAACTGGACGTCTATCTGGCCCGCCCCGAAGGTCTGGAGAAGATCGCCAGCCTGGGCCGCATGCAGGCGCAGTCCGGCGAATCGCTTGCCGGCCGGGTGCCGGGCGCCCTGCTGCGCCTGATTCCCGGCACCGACTACACGGTCTTGCTGCGCGTGCGCTCGGTCGGCCCCAAGATCCTGCCGATCACCTTCATGCAGCCGCACGCCGTGCTGCCCAATGCGCTGGGCGAGCAGATCCTGCAAGGACTGCTGCTGGGACTGCGCATCACCCTGTTCCTGTATGCGATCGGGCAGTGGACCACGCTGCGCGACCACCTGTTCGGCAAGTACGCGCTGCTGGCGGCCGGGGTGACCGTGTACTCGGCCGCCTGGTTCGGCATCGCCGGCCAGTACGTCTGGCCCGGCAACGCCTGGCTGCTCGAACACGGGGCCGGCATCGCATCGATCCTGGCCTCATGCGGCGCCTACCTGTTCGTCGAGCAGTCGCTGGCCCGCCCCGGACGCGACCGCATCTTCAGCCTGCTGATGAAGACCCTGGCCGCCCTGTGCGTGGTGACGGCGCTGGGCTTCGGCTTTGGCCTGATCAGCCATCGCTACCTGGTCATGATCGTGGGCACGCTCGGCATCCTGCCGATGCTGCTCGGCCTGCCCGGCGCCTTCCGCCGCGCGCGCGCCGGCGACATGGTCGGCACCTATTTCCTGATCGGCTGGGCCGGGGCCTTCGCCTGCGCGCTGATCACCGCCCAGCTGATCGACGGCAGGCTGCCGGCCAACTTCTGGACCATGCACGCACTGGTGTTCGGCAGCACCTTCGACATGCTGGTCTTCATGCGCATCCTGGGCCTGCGCACCAAGGCGATCCGCGAAGCGATGCTGCGCGCCGAAGCCAGCACCCGCATGAAATCCGAGTTCCTGGCCAATATGAGCCACGAGATCCGCACCCCGATGAACGCCATCATCGGCATGAGCCGGCTGGCCCTGATGAGCGAACCGGCGCCCGCCCTGCGCAACTACCTGGGCAAGATCCTTGGCGCGAGCGAACACCTGATGGGCATCATCAACGACATCCTCGATTTTTCGCGCATCGAGGCCGGCAAACTGCATCTCGAGGAGGTGCAGTTTGACCTGGACGAGCTGCTCGAACACCTGTCCAGCCTCACCGCGGTGAAGGCAGAAGCCAAGGGCCTCGAGCTGGTGTTCCGGGTCGGGCCGGGTGTGCCGACGCGCCTGGTCGGCGACCCGCTGCGCCTGGGCCAGGTGCTGATCAACCTGACCAGCAATGCCGTCAAGTTCACCGAGCATGGCGAAATCGTGGTGGCGGTCGAAGCGGTCAAGTCCGTGGCCGGGCGCGTGACGCTGGCGTTCTCCGTCAGCGACACCGGGATCGGCATGACCGAGGAAGCCATCGGGCGCCTGTTCCAGTCGTTCAGCCAGGCCGACAGCTCGACCACCCGCAAGTATGGCGGCACCGGCCTTGGCCTGTCGATCTCGCGCCAGCTGGTCGAACTGATGGGTGGCGACATCGCGGTGCGCAGCGCGCAGCGCAAGGGCAGCTGCTTCACCTTCAGCGTGCCGCTCGGGATCGCCGACGGCCAGTCCGCCGCCGCCAATGTACGCCAGGCCCTGCTGCAGGACGTGCGCGCGCTGGTGGTGGACGACAGCGCCACCGCCCGCAGCGCGCTGTCCGAGATGCTGGACGGCCTGGGCATGCGCGCCGATACCGCGGCCTCGGGCGAGGATTGCCTGGCGCTGTTGAAGCACGCCGACGCCGCCGGCCAGCCCTACCAGGTCGTGCTGATGGACTACCTGATGCCAGGGCTGGACGGGATGGAGACGATCCGCCGCATCCGCGGCTGCGCGCAAGAACACGGGCACGACCGCCCTCCGCCCGCGATCCTGATGATCTCGGCCTGCACCCGCGAGACCGTGATGGACGAAGAAGGCGAACTGCCGGTCGACGCCTTCCTGCACAAGCCGGTCGGTCCCGCCCTGCTCTATCACAGCCTGCTGCAAGCCCTGCACCCGCAGCTTGGCCCCATCGAACCTATGGAAAAATATTTGCCGGCCATGGCCGACCTGCCGCGCCTGGACGGCGCGCGCATCCTGCTCGCCGAGGACAATGCCAACAACCGCGAAGTGGCGCTCGAATTCATGGCTGCTACCCGCATGCAGGTGGACGTCGCCTTCAACGGCGTGGAAGCGGTGCGCATGGCGCGCGCCGGCGACTACGACCTGGTGCTGATGGACATCCAGATGCCCGAGATGGATGGCCTGGCGGCCACCCGCGAGATCCGCCTCGATGCGCGCCTGCGCGAACTGCCGGTCGTGGCCATGACCGCGCATGCGCTGGCCAGCGACCGCGCCTTGAGCCGCCTGGCCGGCATGAACGATCACGTGACCAAGCCGATCGACCCCGACCTGCTGTTCTGCACCCTGCTCAAGTGGATCGACCCGGCGCGCCTGGAAGGGCGCCCGGCGCCGCAAGGGCTCCTGCCCGCCGTCCAGGCGCAGGCCCCAGCCCACGACCCAGCCTCCACGGCGGCTCTGCCGGCGGTGCCCGGCATCGACTGGCGCCTGGCCCTGGACAAGGTCGACGGCCAGCGCCGGCGCCTGGAAAAGCGCGCCGGCAGCTTCGTGCGCGAATACGCCGCCGCGCCGCGCATCCTGCGCGACGCGCTGGCGGCGGGCGACCACGCGCGCCTGCAAGGGCTGGCGCACAACCTGAAGTCGAGCGCCGCCTACGTCGGCGCCTTCGAGCTGGCCGGCGCCGCCAGTCGGCTGGAGCAGGACCTGCGCGCCGGACAGCTGGAACGGGTCGGCATCCAGGTGCCGGCGCTGGTGGCGGCCGCCGAATCGGTGCTGGCGGGCCTGGCCCAGCTGGCCGCCGCCACCCTGCCCAAGCCGAGCGATCCGAAGGCGCTGGCGGCGATCATCGCCCGCCTCGAGGGCCACCTGCGCAGCGACGATGCGCGCGCCGAGGACGCGCTGGCCCAGCTCGAAGCGCTGCTCGCGTCCAGCATCGACCCGAACCTGTACGACGCCGCGCTCGATGGCGTGCGGCGCGCTGTCGCCGATATCGAGTATGCTGCCGCGCTGGCGCCGCTCTCTGCGCTGGCGGCGCAACTCGATCTCTGTCATAGCCTCAGCCTCGAAAGCAGCCGATGAACATAGTGGAGAACCAGAAAGTGCTGGTGGCGGATGATGACGCCATCAATCGCGAAGTGCTGGGCGAATTGCTCAAGCCCGAATACACGGTGCTGCTGGCCCGCAACGGCGCCCAGACCCTGGAGCGCGCCACGCGCCACCTGCCCGACCTGATCCTGCTGGACGTGATGATGCCCGACATGGACGGCTACGAGGTGCTGCGCCGGCTGCGCGGCGACCCGCAGACGGCCCACATCTCGGTGATCTTCATCTCGGGCCTGGACCGCCCCGAGGACGAGGCCAACGGCCTCAAGATGGGCGCCTCGGACTACATCGTCAAGCCCTTCAACCAGACCGTGGTAATGGCGCGCGTGGCGCTGCACCTGCAGGTGGTGCGCCAGCGCCGCATGCTGGAACGGCTGGCGAACATCGACGGCCTGACCGAACTGGCCAACCGCCGCCGCTTCGACGAAATGTACAGCCTCGAATGGCAGCGCGCGCGGCGTTCGGGACGGCCGCTGTCGCTGGCCCTGCTCGACATCGACGCCTTCAAGCAGTTCAACGACCGCTACGGCCATCCGAGCGGCGACCGCGCGCTGCGCTCGGTGGCGCGGGTAGCGGGCGCCGCCATGCGCCGCCCGGGGGATATGGCGGCGCGCTACGGCGGCGAGGAATTGCTGCTCATGATGCCCGAAACCGACGCGCTCGAAGCACGCCGGATGGCCGAAGGGGTGCGCGAGGCGGTGATCGCCCTCAACGTCGCGCACGAGGCGTCGGGCGTGGCGCCGCTGCTGACGGTGAGTATCGGCGGCGCCACGCTCGATCCGGAGGGCGACGAAGGGCCAGCCGAACTGTTCGAGGCGGCCGACGCCCAGCTATACCGCGCCAAGCAGAGCGGACGCAACCAGGTGTGGTGGCGCGAGGGCGGCGCCGCGGTCTGAAGATTACTGGGCCTTGGCGCGCTTCTTGAAGGTCGCCACCCGGTACAGATACCAGCCGAAGAGGCCAATCAGGATCGCCTTCGACACTGGATCGACGTAGTGGGCGACCCGTTCATACTGGCTTTCCAGCATATAGCCGGCGCCGGTCAGGATGCCGGTCCAGACCAGCGAACCCACCGTCGAGTACAGCAAGAACTGTCCCATCGGCATGCCGGCCAGGCCGGCCGGCACCGAGATCAGGGTGCGGATGGCCGGGATCAGGCGCCCGAACAGCACGACCTTGCGTCCGTGCTTCTCGAATGATTCCATCGCATGCTCGATGTCGCCATGGGTCACGGTCAGCCAGCGCGCATGTTTGTCGGCAAATTTCTCCAGGCGCTCCTTGCCGTAGACCTTGCCGGCGTAATACCAGGGCAAGGCCCCCGCCACCGAGCCTGCGGTGCCGGCAATCAACACGCCAATCACGTTCAGGTCGCCGCGCGCGGCGACGAAGCCCGCGAACGGCATGATCAGCTCGGATGGGATTGGCGGGAAAATATTTTCCAACGCCATCAGGGCGAACACGGCCAGGTAACCGCCGCTCTGCATGAACTCGGTGATGAAGTCGAACACGGGGCACTCCTACGGGTTAGGCAGTCTCCACCATATCCAGTTCGATAGTGCGCTTCTGTTCGCTTTCGTACGGATCGGCGGCGAGGCCTGGCCGGTTCAGGCAGCGCCACACGTGGGGCGAAAGGCCGATCACCTCGTGGAAAGTGCGGGTGAAATGCGACTGGTCGCAGAAACCGTGGGCGTGGGCAATGGTCGTCAGCGGCGTGTCCGAGCTGACCATCGCCTCGCAGGCGGCCGCCAGCCGGCGCCGGATCACGTACATGCGCGGCGGCACGCCGACGCTGTGCTTGAAGGCGCGCGTGAAGTGGCTGACGCTCAGGCCCAGTGTTGCCGCCAGGCTTGCCGTGCGCAAGGTGGCGCCCAGGTTGGCGTCGATGTAGTCGGTGACCCGCCTGACCTGCCAGCGCGGGAGGCCGCCGTGGCAGGAGGTGGCAATTGGGGACGGAAGCGCTGTCTGCATGGTGCTCTCCAGGGTTGGCGTGACGCGAACGAACTGGAGTGCATGTTGCAGTGTGTGCAAGATATTGCACAGACAAGATAGGGGCGGCCTTACCCCCCACGAAAGTGGGGGTTATTAACAGTTAGATGAGAACTTGTTTGAATTTATGCAGTCTTATGCATTATGAACAAGTTCGTTTCCATCAGCTTGGCTGCGCAGGCCTTGGGCGTCTCGACCAGTACCTTGCGTCGCTGGGAGGCCAGCGGTCGGCTTACTCCTTTGCGAACAGAAGGAGGTCAGCGCCGGTATGACTTGTCTGCCTTGCGACCTGAAGCTCGCAGCGGTGCTCAGGCGGTGCGTAAGACTGTCGCCTATGCTCGGGTTTCCAGCCATGATCAGAAAGCGGACCTGGAGCGACAAAAGCGGGTACTTGAATTGTACTGCGCGAGTCATGGATGGGCGTTCGATATGATTGCCGACCTTGGGTCCGGCATGAACTATCGCAAGAAGGGCTTGAAACGTTTGCTCGACGGGATTGTCGAAGATGAGGTTGGACGCCTGGTCTTGACGCATAAGGATCGACTGCTGCGTTTTGGCGCAGAGCTGATATTCGCCCTGTGCCAGACAAGACAGGTCGAAGTAGTCATCATCAACCAGGGCGAGGACACCAATTTCGAAGAAGAGCTAGCCAGCGATGTGCTCGAGATCATCACCGTCTTCTCGGCCCGTCTCTATGGAAGCCGCAGTCACCGCAACCAGAAGCTGATCGATGGCGTGCGTGCAGCAGTCAAGGAGTCGCAATGTACCTAGCCCATCGCATCCGACTCGATCCGAATAATGTACAGGCGACGTATCTGGCGCGTGCGGCCGGCACTGCACGTTTCGCCTATAACTGGGCCTTGGTCGAGTGGAGGCGACAGTACGAGGCAAGCAAGGTCGACCCGGCGGTGGACAAGCCAAATGAGGCGGCATTGCGGTGCCAGCTCAACGCGATCAAGCGCAAGCAATTCCCCTGGATGCTAGAAGTGACCAAGAACGCACCGCAGATGGCGATCATGCAGTTGGGGCGAGCATTCGAGAATTTCTTCAAAGGGCGTACCCGCTATCCCACCTTTCGCCGCAAGGGCCGTGACGATCGATTTACATTAAGCAATGACCAGTTCCGTGTCGGGGAGAAGCGCATCCGTATTCCTATACTGGGATGGGTCCGCATGCACGAATCCCTGCGTTTCTTCGGGCGCATCGTCTCTGCCTCGATCAGCCAGATTGCCGATCACTGGTATGCGAGCATCACCGTTGATATCAAGGATCAACTTCAACCGCCAGCCGAAACCCAAGGCGCGGTGGGAGTCGACCTCGGTGTCTCGGCGCTGGCCACACTGTCGACCGGTGACGTGTTTAACGGGCCGAAAGCGTTGCGCACACTGCTCGCCCAGCTGCAACACCTGTCGCGCGAGGTTTCGCGCAAAGTCAAAGGATCGCGCAATCGTGCAAAGGCGAAAGCCAGGCTTGCCCGGCTATACGCCAGGATTGCTGATATGAGGCGCAATAGCCTGCATCAGTTGAGCGCCTATATCACCGGCCATTTCCACACCATCGGTATCGAAGACCTGAACGTAAAGGGCATGCTCGCAAATCATTGCCTGGCCCGGGCGATCGCTGACATGGGATTTGGTGAACTGCGCCGCCAGCTGGAATACAAGGCTGCGCGGCGTGGCGGTCAGGTCGTCGTGGTGGATCGTTGGTACCCGAGCAGCAAGATATGCTCGTGCTGTGAGCACCGGATGGATGTGCTCCCACTAGCGGTGCGTCATTGGCGTTGTCCTGGCTGTGGCACACTGCACGACCGGGACGTCAACGCGGCAATCAACCTGAGAAATATGGCGGTGAGTTCCACCGCATCGGCCTGTGGAGGGGCAGGCACTGGCCTCGCGCGTCAAGTGCGAGGTGAAACCGGCCCCGGTGAAGCAGGAATTCAACAGCCAAGTTAACTATGGATAGCTTCGCGTAAGTTTGAAGGAACGGTTAGATTTCCAGGAAGCCGCGTTCGATGCCGATGGTCACTGCATGGGTCCGGTTATTGGCGCCCAACTTATCCATGATGCTGCGCAGGTGGCCCTTGACCGTGTCTTCGGACAGGTTCAGGGCGGCGCCGATCTGCTTATTGCCGTTGCCGCGGGCGATCAATTCGAGCACCTGCAGCTCGCGCACCGTCAGACTTTCCTGGCCCAGGTGGCGCGCCAGCTCGCCGGCGATCTCGGACGGGATGTAGCGGTGGCCGGCGGCCAGCACGCGAATGGCGTCGGTCAGTTCCTTGCGCAGGGAGCTCTTGAGCAGGTAGCCCTGGGCGCCGCTCTTGATCGCCTGCATGGCGCGGGCGTCGCCGCGGAAGGTGGTCAGGATGGCCAGGCAGGCGTGGGGGAATTCGGCCCGGATCGCCGCGATCGCGTCCATACCGTTCAGGTGCGGCATCTGCAGGTCGACCAGGGTGACGTGGGGCCGCAGCTTGCGGTAAAGCGCGACCGCCTCGAGGCCGTCGGACGCTTCGCCCACCACCCGCATATCGGGCTGGCTGGCGATCACGGCCGCGATCCCCTCGCGCATCAGGGGATGGTCGTCGGCGATCAGGACGTCGATGGTGCGCTGTTGACTGTTCACGGTGCTCCTCTTTTTATTCTTGGCTGGCGACGGGCATCATGCCAGCGCCGGCATCTGGCGTCCAGTCACGACGCCGCGCGTTCGATCCGGTTCGGCACCAGCCACAGCGCCGCCAGCAGCACATGGATCAGCGCCGCCAGCGGCGGCTGCCACAGCGACACTCCCACCGCCAGCGCGTACATGGCCAGCGACAGACGGTTCTTGGCGTTCTGCCAGGTGTGGGCATGATCCAGGCCGGCCAGCGTCCCCAGGCGCCACGACAGCAGCATGAAGGACACCGAGCACAGGAACAGCACCACGCCGTACAGGGCCACCGGCGCCGGCGCAGTCGGGTATTCGGCAGCCCAGGCGGTCACGAACGGGATCAGCGACATCCAGAACAGCAGGTGCAGGTTGGCCCACAGCGTCGCCCAGTCGACCCGTTCCACGCGCTCGAACAGTGCGTGGTGGTTGACCCAGTAGATGCCGACGTAGACGAAACTCAGGGCATAACGCAACCAGCCTGGCACGACCGCCAGCATGTCGCCGAGGGTCGTGCCGTGCGGAGGCGTCAGCTCCAGCACCATGATGGTGAGGATGACGGCGATCACGCCGTCGCTGAACGCCTCCAGGCGGGTTTTGGTCATATTGGCCTCCTATGCCTGGTCGAGGCTGGGCTTGACCAGGTGCAGGCACAGGATCGCTACCGGTACGACCAGCGCCACGAAGCCGAACGCCAGGAACAGGAAGGCCCCCGCCGCGCAGCCGATCGCGAAGCCGAACAGCGGCCAGAAGAACTTGCTGCAGCGCGCCGTGGTGGCCGCGTCGCCGGCGCCGCGCAGCTGATCGACCGTGTCGATTACCAGCTGGGTCACGTTCCCGGTCATCATCGAGGTCGGCGCCAGGTGGGCCAGCAGCAGCTTGCTGGCCGCGCTGTGCGCGCCCATGGCCGCGGTGCCGAGCAGGCCGGCCGCCATGGCCAGCGCCGACATGTCGCGCGCCACCGGCTCGGACAGCATGCCGCAGGCCATGAAGCCGATCAGCAGCACCAGCTGCAGCAGGTACGAAGGCCGGTGCGCGTCGACGCCGCGCCGCTCGCACGACGCGACCAGCAGGCGCGCCGCGGCGATGCCGAGGATGAAGGCCGGGAAGGCCAGGATCTTCAGCAGCGACGGGATGTTCGCCGGATCGGCCAGCGAAGCGCCGAGCAGCACGAAGTTGCCGGTGACGTGGGCCGTGAACAGGCCAAACAGGCCAATGAAACCCAGGGTGTCAACATAGCCGCCGAGGAAGCCCATATTGAAACCCTGCAAGCGCGATGGAGTTGGAGTAGCGGCCATCATCAGAACGCGAAGCAGCTGCAACCCAGCGCGCCCCAGAAGCTGCTGAAATCCGACACCGGCATGCTCGAGCGGCGCGCCTTGTCATGGCTGTGGGCGTGCACGCCGCATGGGCCGCTGCACTGGTGCGGCAGTGCTTTCTGCTGCACGCTTTGCTGCACTCGTGGTTCGACCTTCCTCCAATGGCCCGGCACCTTGCTCACCGGCGACCATTCGGGCAGCACCGGAATCGGCGGCGGCCCCAGGCTCGTAAACTCAGCGGCGCCGTACACGATGCGGCCACCGACCACGGTCAGCACCGATTCGATCGCCTTGATCTCTTCGGCGTCGATGCTGAAGAAATCCTGCGACAGCACCGCCAGGTCGGCCAGCATGCCTTCACGGATGCGGCCCTTGCGTTCCTGCTCGTTGGAGAACCAGGCACTGCCCGCGGTCCACAGTTCCAGCGCGACCTGGCGCGGCAGGTGGCCGGCGGTGCCGTACAACGGCAGGCCACCCACGGTGCGGCCCGTCACCAGCCAGTACAGCGACGTCCACGGGTTGTAGCTGGCCACCCGGGTGGCGTCGGTGCCGGCGCCGACCGGCACGCCAGTTTCCAGCATTCGTTTCACCGGCGGCGTCGATTCGGCCGCGGCGCTGCCATAGCGTTCGACGAAGTACTCGCCCTGGAAGGCCATGCGGTGCTGGATCGCGATGCCGCCGCCGAGCGCGGCAACGCGGTCGATATTGCGCTGGGTGATGGTCTCGCAGTGATCGAACATCCAGTGCAGGCCGTCGAACGGGATGTCGCGGTTGACCTTCTCGAACACGTCGAGCATGCGCGAGATGGATTCGTCATAAGTCGCGTGCAGGCGGAACGGCCAGCGCTGGGCTACCAGGTGACGCACCACGCGTTCCAGTTCGTCTTCCATGCCGGGATCGAGGTCGGGGCGCGGCTCCAGGAAATCCTCGAAGTCGGCCGCCGAGAACACCAGCATCTCGCCGGCGCCGTTGGCGCGGTAGTAGTCGCTGCCCTGCCCCGGCGTCACCATGCCGGTCCAGCGCTGGAAGTCTTCCAGCTCCTTGCCCTTGTTCTGGGTGAACAGGTTGTAGGCGATGCGGATCGTGAGTTGCTCGGCCTTGTCGAGTTGCTCGATGACGGCGTAGTCCTCGGGGTAGTTCTGGAAGCCGCCGCCGGCGTCGATCGCGCTGGTCAGGCCTAGTCGATTCAGTTCGCGCAGAAAAACGCGGGTCGAATTCACCTGCAGGTCATAGGGCAGCTTGGGGCCCTTGGCCAGGGTCGCGTACAGGATCATCGCGTTCGGACGCGCGATCAGCATGCCGGTCGGGTTGCCGGCGCCATCGCGCACGATCTCGCCGCCCGGGGGATTCGGCGTGTCCTTGGTGTAGCCCACCGCGCGCAGGGCGGCGCGATTGAGCAAGGCGCGGTCGTACAGGTGCAGGATGAATACCGGCGTATCCGGCGCGGCGGCGTTGATCTCGTCCAGCGTCGGCATGCGGCGCTCGGCGAACTGGAATTCGTTCCAGCCGCCCACCACCCTCACCCACTGCGGATTCGGCGTGCGGTCGGCCTGTTCCTTCAGCATGCGCAGGGCGTCAGCCAGCGAGGGCACGCCTTCCCAGCGCAGCTCGAGGTTGTAGTTGAGGCCTCCGCGGATCAGGTGCAGGTGCGAGTCGTTCAGGCCCGGCACCACGGTGCGGCCGTTCAGGTCGATCACCTGGCTGCCGTCGCGGCGGTGGCGCATCACGTAGTCGGTGTCGCCCACGGCCAGGAAGCGCCCGTCCTGGATGGCGACGGCGCTGGCCTGGGGCTGTTCGCGGTCGATCGTGTTGAAGCAACCGTTAATCAGGATGAGAGGCGGCAGAATGAGCGGTGGGGTGGACTGTGCTTGGTTCATGCGTGTACTCCAAATGTCGCCGGGCGTGACGCGCCCGGCGGGTTTGCGGCAACCGCCGCGCGCTTTGGAGGGCGTGCGGCGGCGATAACTTCGGTAAAACTTAGCGTGCTGGAACGGGCGCCAGCACCTCGTGCGTGCCCTGGGCGCGCGCCGGGGCCTTGTGCACCATGGTGTAGGCATAGTCCACGCCCATGCCGTAGGCGCCCGAGTGCTCGGTGACGATCTTCATCACGTCGTTATAGGTATCGCGGTGGGCCCAGTCGCGCTGCCACTCGAGCAGCACCTGCTGCCAGGTCACCGGCACCACGCCGGCCTGCACCATGCGCAGCATGGCCATGTCGTGCGCTTCCTTGGTGGTGCCGCCCGAGGCGTCCGACACCATATAGATCTCATAGTCGCCTTCCAGCATCGCGCACAGGGCGAAGGTGGTGTTGCACACCTCGGTCCACAGGCCGGCCACGATGACCTTCTTGCGGCCGTTGGCCTTGAGCGCATCGCGCACCTTCTGGTCGTCCCACGAGTTCATCGAGGTACGCTCCAGGATCTGATGGCCCGGGAACACGTCCAGCAGCTCCGGGTAGGTGTTGCCCGAGAACGATTCGGTTTCGACCGTGGTGATCGTGGTCGGGATGTTGAACACCTTGGCCGCCTTGGCGAGGCCGACGACGTTGTTCTTCAGGGTCTGGCGGTCGATCGACTGCACGCCGAACGCCATCTGTGGCTGGTGGTCGATGACGATCAGCTGCGAATTCTGCGGGGTCAGGACTTCGAGTTTTGGATTGCTCATGATGTTCTCCTTTTGGTGATGAAAATTTGAGGATCAGCCCTGGCGCGGGCCGTCCTTGACGCCAGGCTCCGGCGCCTTGGCGGCCACGCCGGTGATCTTGGGTTTGCATTCGCTGGCGAACCAGCTGGCGGTGATCGGAGCGCCCTCGATCAGGCGCTTGGCGACCGGGACGATCTGTTCGCCGATCAGCATGCCGAGCAGGCCGATCAGGGCAATGGCGGGCGGCGCCGGCGAGCGCACGTTGATCAGGCCGTACAACAGGCCGGCCAGGATGCCGGCGCCCAGTGAAATCAGATACATGTCCAGCTCCTCCTTGCGGGAGGCGCCAACCCGGCGCCCGTTCATTCCAGTATCGTTAGACCATCGCCGCGGCGATAGAATCAGATTGCTATTTTCAAAGCCCGGGGGCTTGGTGTGTTCCGCGCCTTGGCGCTACCATGGCGCCATCACGCACCACGGGACCTACAATTGCTCAAGCTCAGCCTCGACGCCCTCCAGATCATCGAAACCATCGCCCGCCGCGGCTCCTTCGCCGGGGCCGCGAAAGAACTGTTTCGCGTGCCCTCGACCATCTCCTACACGGTCTCCAAGCTCGAGGACGACCTCGGCGTGCGCCTGTTCGACCGCTTCGGCCCCAAGGTGACCCTCACCGCGGCCGGCCAGGAACTGCTCAAGGAAGGCCGCTACCTGTTGCGCGCCGCCGGCGACCTCGAATCGCGGGTGCGGCGCGTGGCCTCGGGCTGGGAGACCGAGATCGCCCTGGGCATGGATTCGGTGCTGTCGGCCGGCGCCCTGCAGCCCGATATCGAAGCCTTCTATGGCGTGGCCGACCAGACCCGGCTACGCATCGTGCGCGAGTCGCTGTCGGGCACCTGGGACGCCCTGCTCGACCGCCGCGTCGACCTGCTGGTGGGCGCCGCCGGCGAGGGCCCGTCGGGCGGCGGCTATACCGCCGAACCGCTCGGCACCAGCGCCTTCGTGTTCACGGTCGCCCCGCACCATCCGCTGGCAAGGCTAGAACATCCGCTCGACAAGACCGACTTGCTTCCCTACCGGGCGATCTCGGTTTCGGACTCGGCGCGGGTGCTCGGCGCACGCACCGTCGGCCTGCTGTTCGGGCAGGAGACACTGGCGGTGCCCGATATGCGCACCAAGTACGAGTTCCAGGTCCAGGGCCTCGGCTTCGGTTTTCTACCGGAAGCATGGGCGCGACCAGCCATCGACCAGGGCTTGCTGATCGAAAAACAGGTGGTGGAGCCGAAGGCGGACGAGACTTTCTATCTCGCCTGGCGCAGCGGCGAGGATGGCGCCGCGCTCAAGTGGTGGATCGAGCGCATGCGGATGGGCGCGACATTCGCCCGCATGCTGCCCGACCCGTGCGCGGGTCCCGTAGAGGCTTAAACGGCCTCGGTGTGGATGTGGATCGTGCCGGATAGGGTCTTGTGGACCGGGCACTTGTTGGCGATGTCGAGCAGGCGGGCGCGTTCGTCATCGCTCAATTGGCCGACGAATTCGATCTGGCGGCGCAGCTCGTAGGCGCCGTCCTGCTGGCCGTGGTCGATGGCGACCCGCACGTCGTCGAGTTGCATGCCTTTGCGCTTCGCGTACATCGTCACGGTCAGCGCGGTGCAGGCGGCCAGGGACGCGGCCAGCAGATCGTGCGGTTCGGGGCCGCTGTCGTCGCCGCCGAAGGCTTCCGGCGCATCGGTGGTCAAGCAGTGCTTGCCGATCCTGATCTTGTATTGAAGCTTATCGTTGCCGCGGGTGGTCGTCACTTGCATGGTCGTCTCCTGTTATCGTGGTGATCGTGGCGCCGCCCCGCTGGCGGGACGGCGTTCTACATGGCTCCTGATGCTTGCTTACTGTGGCAGGTCGAACAATAACACTTCGGCGCCGGCGGCCTGGGCCAGGGTCACGGCTTCTTCACCCGTGACCTTCAGCGCGTCGCCGCCTTCCAGGGCGATGCCATTGACCGTCACCTGGCCACGCACCACGTGGACATATGCCTGGCGGCCGGCGCCCAGAGTAAGTTTGACCTCGTCCTCGCCATCGAGGATGGTCGCATACAGGGCGGCATCCTGGCGGATCGAGACCGAACCTTCGCGGCCGTCGGGCGACCCGATCAGGCGCAGCTTGCCGGTCTTGTCGGCCGCGTCGAAGTGCTTTTCCTCGTAGCGTGGCTCGGCGCCGCCCACGTTCGGCATGATCCAGATTTGCAGGAAGTGCACGCCCTCGGTTTTCGAGTGGTTGTACTCGCTGTGCACCACACCGGAACCCGCGCTCATGATCTGCACGTCGCCGTAGCGCAGCACCGAACCGTTGCCCATGCTGTCCTTGTGCTCCAGCGCGCCGTCGAGCACATAGGAGATGATCTCCATGTCGCGGTGGCCGTGCGAATCGAAACCGCGGCCTGGTTGCACCTTGTCCTCGTTGATGACGCGCAGCGGACCGAAGCCCATGTGCTTCGGATCGTGGTAGTGGCCGAAGGAAAAGGTGTGCTTCGAGTCCAGCCAGCCAAAGCTTGCGCCGCCGCGTTCATTGCTTTTACGTACGTTCAACATGGTGTCATCCTTTCGTGGTGGTGATCATCGAAGCGCTCGATCGCCAGGGCGGGGAATCCGCCGGTCGATCTGTCTTGCGTTCGATGCGATGGAGTCATTATGCTCGCGCCACGAGGACTTGAAAAACGGGTAATTTAGCGTCCTATCATCGAGATTTTCGAACATACCCTCGAAGCCCTGCGGGCGGCCGCGACGCTGCCACCCGCAGGGTCTCTCCCTCATCAGAACTTCAGACTGGCGCGGGCATAGTAATAGCCGCCGTTGATGCCGAAGGGAGAGAAGGCCGGGTAGATCGTCACCGCGCCATTGTCCAGGTTGGCGCGCTGCTCCGCCAGCACTAAAGGGTTGACCATGTCCGGGTACTCGTTGAACAGGTTGTTGGCGCCCAGCGACAGGGTCCACGCCTTGCTGAACTGGTAGCTCACCTCGAGATCGGTCAGCAGCTTGTGCTTGATCGTGTTCTCGTAGTAGATCGAGCCGTCCGACGAGAACTGCTCCGACGATTTGCCGAAGTAGTTCTCGCGCAGGTTGACGGTCCAGGCGCCCACCTTCCACAGCGCGCCCAGGTTCACCCGCATGCGCGGCGAGGCGGTCTCCAGGTGCGAGATCGCGGTCTCGTCGAGCAGGGTCTGCGGTTGCAGCTGGGGCGGCGCCTGGTTGATCTTGATGACCTCCACATGGTTGTAGTTGGCCGCCGCCGACCAGTCGACCCGCCCGTAGCTGCCGTAGTTGCTGGTCATGGTGGCCACCGCCTCCATGCCCCGGCTGCGCGTATTGACCGCGTTGGAGAAGATGTTGATCCCGGTCTGGACCACGGTCGGGTCGAGCACATTGCCGTTGGCGAGGATGGCCGCCGTCACCGCCGGCGCATTGACCGCGCCGCCGGAGCCGTACAGCGCGCCGCTGCCGACGATGCGGTCGCGGATCGTGATCTGGTAGGCGTCGAGCGTGATCGCCAGGCCGGGTCTCGGGTTGAGCACCAGGCCGGCGCTGATATTGGTCGAGGCTTCGGGCTTGAGGCCATCGATGCCCACCAGCCGCGCGCCCGGTGAATTCGGCGCCAGCTGCACGAAGGCGCTGCGCGGCGAGACGTTGGTGGCCGAGTAATACGACTCGGCCAGGGTCGGCGCGCGGAAGCCGTTGCTGTAGGTCGCGCGCAGCGCCACCGCCGGCGAGAAGTCGTAGCGGCTGGTCAGCTTGCCGACCTTGGCGTTGCCGAAGTCGCTGAAGCGCTCGTAGCGGCCGGCGATGTCCACCGTCCAGCCGGGCAGCGGCTGGACCGCCAGGTTGACGTAGGCGGCCTTGTTGTTGCGGTCATGGCTGCCGGCATCGGTGAGCGAGAAGCCCGGGTACGACTGCGAGCCCTCCTTGTAGCGTGAGGCCGCATCGCCGGCGACGATCTCGTAGGTGTCGCGGCGGTGCTCGAGGCCCAGGGCCAAGGTCAGCGGCGAGGCCCAGCCGACGTCGAATTCGCGGCTCAGGTCGAAGTTATTGGCCCACTGGCTGGCGCGGAACTCGCCGGCATCGAACTCGAGCGGCGTGGCGCCGGTGTCGGTGTACAGCGAGATATTGGCCGAGTTGGCCACCCCGAGCTTGGCCACGTCCTTGCCGTAGGTGCTCGACAGGTCCCAGTTCCAGGTGCCGAACAGCCGGCCCTTGATGCCGAGGGTGAAGGCATAGTCTTCCTCGTCGAAGGTCTCTTGCGGGCTGAAGCCGAAGGGATAGATCTGCGGCAGCCGGTTCGGCATGCGGTAGTTCTCCCAGGCGCGCGCTTCCTTCTTGCCATAGGTCGCGAAGCTGTACAGCGAGGTATCGCTGTTGAAGTCGACCCCGAAATTGGCGGCGGCGATGTGCTGGCGGTACTGGGCGTCGCCCTGGATCTTGTTCAGGTAGGGGTAGCCGGGTGCGTTGACCAGGGAAGGCATCTCGGCCATGGTGGCCGGGTCCACCACGCGCGGATCGATGCCGCCGCGCTCCGAGAAGCCGTGGTATTTGGTCTCGGCGGTCAGGCTCAGGAAGGCGTCGGCGAACGGGGTCAGGCCGATATTGGCCATGCCATCGCCGGTATGGCCGCCGCCGTCCATATAGCCGCCGCCGTTGACGTTGGCGGTGCCGCCGCGGCTGTTCGACTTGAGGATGATGTTGATCACGCCGGCGATGGCGTCGGTGCCGTATTGCGCCGCGGCACCGTCCTGCAGCACCTCGATGCGGTCGATCGCCGCCACCGGAATGTAGTTCAGGTCGGCCGCCGCGCCGCCCTGGTAAGGGCCGCCCAGCACCGCCAGGTTGGCGGTGCCGTGACGCCGCTTGCCGTTGACCAGCACCAGCGTATTGTTCGGACTCAGGCCGCGCAGCCGCGCCGACAGCGTCATGTTCGCCATATCGCTGCCGAAGGCCTGGGCATTCAGCGAAGGCAGGTTCTGCGACAGCGCCTGGATCAGGTCGGGCTGGCCCGTGCGGCCCAGCGAGGCCGCGTCCAGCACCTGGATCGGCGAGGCGCTGTTCTCGACCGTGAGGCCCGCGGCCCGGGTGCCGGTGACGATCACCACGCCGCTGTTGGCGACGCCCTGCGCGGCGGCATCAGGCGCCGGCGCCGCGGCGCTGGCGGGCGCATTGTCCTCGTCGCGCCCGGCGTCCGGGCCGGGTTCGGCGGCGGCGTGGGCGCAGATGCCGCAGGTGAGCAGGCCGGCGATGCCGGTATGAAGAAAGCCTTTGACCATGTGTTTCCCCTAGTTGGAATTGTTGGACGAGAACAGCCCTGCTTGCTTCTTGCGTTTTGCTTGCCTACTTCTTCGCGGCGACCACCTCGATCTCCACCAGCCAGCCCGGATTGCTCAGGGCCGCCACCTGCATCACCGCGCGCGCCGGCAGATTGGGCTGGGCGCCGCCGAAGAACTGGGTATAGCCGGCCATGAAGCCGGTGACGTCGGCGCGGCCGCCGTGCTCCGGGTCGCCCACCAGGAACACCTGCATCTTGACCACGTCGCCCATGCCCAGGCCCATTCCCTGCAGGATGTCGCGGATGCGCTGCAGGACGCCGACCGTCTGGGTGCGGGTGTCGCCGAAGGCCGCGATCGAGTTCGGATCGCGCTCCTTGTGCACGACCGGCGGCACCTGGCCGCTGATGAAGTGAATGGTGGCGTTGGGCGGCACGCTCACTGCCTGGGCGATCGGGAAATCGGAGTTCGGGATCTTGTGGCGCACGATGTCCTGGGCGCTGGCCGCGACCGGCAACAGCAGGGGCAGCAGGAGCAGCGAGGCGGCGAGTCGTATGGCGGGACGGCGGTCGACAATCTTCATCAGCAGGCCTTTCATGGTGGTTGGAAGAAAACGGTTCAATGCTTGTTGCCGAAACGGTTACGGCTGGCCGGCGGCAGTTGCAGGGCAGTGCGCAGCGCGCCGACCTCGGCGTCCCCGACCGGCGCGGCGCGGTTGCCCCAGCTGGCGCGGACATAGCTCAGTACGGCTGCGATGTCGGCGTCATCGAGGCTGCCGCTGAAGTCGGGCATGCCGCCGCGGCCCTTGAGCAGCACCTCGGTCGCCTCGGCCGGGGCGCCAATCGCCAGCGCGCTGCCGGCCAGCGCCGGGAAGGCGCCGGGGATGCCGCGTCCGTCGGCCTGGTGGCAGGCCGCGCAATTCTTCGCGAACAGGGTCTTGCCGTCGGCGGCTACTGGCGCCGTCTGGGCCAAGGCCGCACCCGCGCACAGCCAGGCAGCCAGCGCCAAACGCGTGAAAATGGGCTTCATGCGCTCGCCCTCCGGTGCAGCCGTTCGATCTGCTGCCAGGCCGATTCGATGGCCCCGGCCTGCCAGCCGGTGAGATAACTCAGGTGTTCGCCGGCGAGCTGCACCCTGCCCTCGCCCTCGAGCAGCAGCGGATAGGCGTCGCGGCGCGCCGCCTCGTTCCATTCGGCCCAGCCACCCAGGCTGTACTGCACGCGGTGCCAGGCCACCGAGAACGCGTTCTCGTAGGCGCTGCGATAGGCGGGGAAGATTTTTTCGCCGGCGGCCAGCGCGAATTCGGCCCGCTGCGCCGGCGACAGCGCACTGACTTCGATGGCGTCGAGCGCGTAGTTGTAGTAGCCGAGCACCACACCCTTGCGCTGCTGCCAGCCGCTCGACGGCAGCGAGATCGTGTTGATGCCCTTGAGATCGGTGAGGACGTGGCCGCCGTAGATATGGTCGTCCTCTTCCCAGAAGCGGCGCCCCATCTGCAGGCCGATCTTGCCGACCGGGGCATAGGGCACGGCCTTGAGCGCCGCCTTGAAGCCGGGCGAGAAATCGGTGTCGATCATGCGCAGCACCGATAGCGGCAAGGTGCACAGGCAATAATCGGCCTTCACGCTCGAGGCCTGGCCGCTGGCGGTGTCGTGCAGGTCGATGGTGACGCCGGCGGCGTCCTGGCGGATACGCCGCACCTCGGCCCCGTAGCGGATCGTGTCGCCCAGGCGGGCGGCGAAGGCCTGCGGGATGCGGTCCATGCCGCCCACCGGCTGGAACATGGTCGCGTGCATCGGAAATTCTTGCACCGCGCTGTACACCTTGCCCACCCTGGCCGCGAGCAGGTCGCCGAAGGCCAGCGGGTCGGACGGCGTGCCGGCGCCCGGCACCAGGCCGGCGCCCGGATTGGTGGCGAAGCCACGCCCGCTGCGGCCCTTGTAGGCCAGGTCGCCCGCGCCGAGGGCGCCTTCGCGCGCCAGGTAGTCGAGCAGCAGCATCTGGTCCTCGCTGCTCAATCGCACGTCGAGCTGGCGCGACTGGACCGACTTGGCCAGCAGTTCGGCGACGTGGCCGCGCATGTCGGCCTTGATCTGCGCCCCGCGCAGGCGCCGCTTCGACAATGGTCCGCCTTCCTCAAGATAGACCCAGGCGTGGTCGTTCTCGTTCACCATCACCTCGAGCGGCACCGCGAATTCGCGGGCGTAATGCAGGGTCGACTGGTGGTCGAGCGGGATGCGCCACGGTCCGTGGTTGATGTAGTGGCCGCGGTCGAAGCGGCACAGCTGTTCCTCGCCACCGAGCTCGCGCAGCCTGAAACCCCGGCGCGCCGTCTGGCAGCGCCCGCCGGCGTAGGGGCGCGCCTCGAGCACCTGCACCCGGTAGCCCAGCTTGCGGAGCTCGTAGGCCGCGCAGAGGCCAGCCAGCCCGGCGCCGAGGATGGCGACCTTCTTGCCCTTGCCGCTGCCCGTGAGCGGCGGCGGCGCCGTCACCTTCGAGGCGATGCCCATGCCCCACGCATTCATCGACTTCAACAACAGCGCCGAGCCGCCGACGGCGGCCGCGCGGTACAGGAAAGCACGCCGGGTCAGCGGCGATTTCACAGCGCTCATCCACACCTCCACATGTCAATACAAAGGACTCAAACAGGTGGCCTCAGAGCAATCGCCATGCCATCAAGGCGAGGATTTCGCGCTATAAAATCCGGACAAAATAAAGATTATTTATCAATGATCCGAATGTAAGAAGGCTGTAAGTCAATCTATGCATACGGAATTCGGCGCCGTCAGTTCACACTCGTATGTACAGAAAAGTCTGGCGAAATTTGAATGATGGCGGCGCAAACATTATTCAGATCCACCGATAGCAGCAGCGCAGCGGCCCGGGCGGTGGGCGGCATGCGACCCGCCAAGGTCCGCCGACGCGGCCGTGCACCGCCGTGGCGTCACGACGCACCTTATTGGGCTGGGGAAATAATCAACGCACCGCTGCGGGCGGCAGCAAGCCGTCGCGCACGATCCAGTAGCTGAACTGGCCGTAGCTCGGGATGGCTCCGGGCGCGGCATCGACGAAGTGCTCGGCCAGCATCTGGCGGTAGGCCGCGGCCGGCGAGAAACGGCGGTGCGTCGCCGCGTAGCGCGCCACCGCGTCGCGGAACAGCGCACGCAGCGCATCGTCGATGTTGGCGCCCGGCGCCGCGTCCTTGCGCGGCCGACCACGCTTGACGCCAGCACTCGTCATGCGCGTCTTGCCGCGCGCGCCTGAGTTGGCGTAATCCGGCAGCAGCGCGTCGGTGGTCTGGCCCCGTTCCCAGTAGCGGCGCAGGTAACGCATGATGTTGGCGGGAGCGATGCCATGCGCGGCGCTGCATGCCGCCACCATGGCGGCGCGCTCGCGCGGCAGGTACAGCGCCGGGAGGTCCTGGTGCAGCGTGCGCACCACGTTCCAGGCCTTCAGTTGACGGCGGCGCTGGCTATCGGACGGGGCGCCCGCGGGGCTGACGGCGCGCCAGGGATCGGGCCGCAGCAGGCGCGCGCGCCGCTCCCGTACCGCCGCGTACAAGACGCGCAAGGACGCCGTCCGGGGCACGGCTCCCGGAATGCCAAGCGCATAAAAATAGACCTGGGCGCCGGCCGGGTCGATCCACAGGATGCGGAGCGGACGGCCGGGAGCATCAAGATACTCGATGACGTCGTTCGGGAGGAACATGGGCGGGTCCTGTCGTTCAGGTGCCTCGCCCGTATGCAAGGACCGCGCCAGTGGCGCGGAAGCGGCGGCGCCGGGCGGCGCCGCCGATGAATCATTTCTGTGCCAGGATCCACTTGGCCAGCGTCTGCGCCTCGGCATCGCTGACCTGCGGATTGGCCGGCATCGGAATCGGGCCCCAGGTGCCGCTGCTGCCCTTCTGGATCTTCAATGCCAGGCGCGCCTCCGCTCCGGCGTCCTTCGCGTACTTGGTCGCGACATCCTTGTAGGACGGGCCGACCAGCTTGGAGGCGACGGTGTGGCAGGCCATGCAGGCCTTGGCCTTGGCCAGGTCGGCGCTGGCGTGGGCTGCGGGCATCGCGGCGGCGGCGGCGATGGTCGCGGCCAGGATCATGGTGTTCTTCATAGGTGCTCCTGTAAGGACTGTAGTGACAATGGGGCGCTGTGCAGAGGGACCGACCGCCTCGTCCCTCACGCACCCGGCATGATAGCCGACAATGCCGCGCGATTGCGACCCCATCAAGTGAGGATCGCCAGTTGCGGCCAGGGCGTATGGACGATGATCGCGGTCGATCCGCACGCGACCAGCATGACCGCGGCGGCCATCAGTGCGATCCGCAGGTATTCACTCGGACGCATGGCGGCCTCCCGCCACGGTGAGTGTGGCGCCGTCATGCCGGTTGTGGCGCAGCCAGCCTGCGCGCACCGCGACGATCCCCCTCCAGCGCCGGGGCGCTTGTGGCTGGAGCCAGGCGGAAGGCCGCGACCAGGCGACCCAAGCCGACCGCCTGCCGTTCCAGTTCCGCGGTCGCGGCAAGCGAATGGCCGGCCAGGTCGGCGTCGTGGCGCGTGGCCTCGTCGATCGACACCAGCGAGCGGCTCAGTTGCTCGACGCCGGTGCTCTGCTCGCGCGAGGCGGCGCTGATCTCGGCCATGATGGCCGCCACCTGGCCGGCGCCGGTCGCGACCTCCTTGACCGCCGCGCCGGCGTCGCCCGCCACCCGGGCCCCGGCCTGCACCCGCGCCAGCGCTTCCTCGATCAATTGGCGGATCTCGCGCGCCGAAGCGGCGCTGCGGTTGGCCAGGTGGCGCACCTCACCGGCCACCACGGCGAAACCACGCCCGCTCTCGCCGGCGCGCGCCGCCTCGACCGCCGCGTTCAGCGACAGCAGATTGGTCTGGAACGCGATCTCGTCGATCACGGCCACGATGCCCGACATGCGCTGGGCCGATTCGCTGATGCTATCCATGGTGGCGCCCACTTCCGCCATTGCGCCGGCACCGTCGACCGCGGCGCGCGCGCCGCTGGCGGCCAGCTCGCTGGCGCGCAGCGCATTGGCCGCGTTGTTGGCGACCGTGGCGCTCATCTCTTCCATCGTGGCCGCGGTTTCCTCCAGCGTCGCCGCCTGGGTGCTGGCGCGCTGGGCCAGCTCGCGGCTGCCCGCCACGATGTCGCCCGCCACCCGCTCGACGTGCACCGCGCCGGCGCGGATCTGGCGCACCATATCCTCCAGCCGCGCATGCATGCGGGCCAGCGCCACCAGCAGCTGGCCCGTTTCGTCGTTGCCGCGGGCGACGATCTCGCCGTCGAGCCGGCCCTGGGCCACGCGTCCGGCGATCGCCACCGCTTCCTGCAGCGGCGCCGCGATCTGGCGCGCGATCCAGTACGCCAGCAGGCCGCCGACGATCACCGCGCCCACCAGCAGAGCGACGATCCGCGCGTGGGCCTGGCGATAGACCGTCTCGGCCTGCGCCGCGGCGGCCGCGCTGCCCGCCTCGTCGAGGTCGACCAGCCGGTTCACCAGGTCGGTACTGCGGAAATTATGGCGCCGCGATTCGCCCCGCAGCAGCGTACGCGCCGCGGCCTTGTCGCCGGCCCGCGACAGCGCCGTCACCTGGCCCGCGGCGTCCTGGTAGGTCTTCAGCGACGCCTCGAACTGCACCAGCGTGTCGCCTTCGGCGCCGGGGAGCGCCAGGCCGCGGTAGGTGTCGAGCTGCGAACGCAGGGTGGCCATCTGGCGCGCCATTTCGGACTCGTAATAGACATGGTCGGCGTCGCCGTCGGACAGCACGTGCTGCACCTCGTAGGTGCGGTAGCGCAGAAGGGAACCCTTGATCTGCAGGATCCCGCTCACGCTGGGCTGCCATTTGTGCTGCATCTCGCCCACCGCCGCGTGCAGCTTGCCCATCTGGGCCACGCCGAAGGCGGCCAGCAATACCATCAGCGCCGCCATCGCGGCGACGGCCAGCATGATCTTGGTGGCGATTTTCAAGTCCTGGAACCATTTCATTATTCATTATCCTTCTCAGGTTGCGGGCCGCGTCGGGGCCCGGAACGGTGCGTGGGACCGCTCATGAGACTGATGATATGCAGGCAAGCCCGGCCCCACCATGCGATGTTGGTATCGGCTAGCTATACCTAGGTTTAATGCCGGCCCACTCCCGCCAGACGGTTACTTGCCATATACTCCAGTTGGTCGAAAGACCAGGACAAGGGATGCGGCAAGCGCCGCCTATAACAAAAGAAAGAGGACATGTTCCAGTCACCGGATTCGAACCTGCGCGCCGCCGGGGTGGTGCTGCTCACGCTCGCGATCTTCGCGGTCGACGCCTTCACGGCGCTCGACATCGCCATCGCGGTGCTGTACGTGGTGGTAGTGCTGTGCGCCACCAGCGTCTGGTCGCGCCGCGGCGTACTGCTTACCGGCGTCGCCTGCGCGACGCTGACGGTGGGCGCCTTCGCCCTCACCCACCACGAGGTGGTGTCCAGCCCGATGGCGCGCTGCCTGGTCAGCGTCGCCGCGATCGCGATCACCACGGTGCTGGCCCTGGCCGGCATGGCGGCCACCGATGCACTGCGCCAGCGTTCGGAGTCGCTGCGCCTGTCCGAGGCCTTCCTCGCCAGCACCCAGCGCATCAGCCGCACCAGCAGCTTCCGCTTCCAGGCCCCGGGCGGCGCGATGCACTGGTCGGAAGAAGCCGCGCGCATCTACGGCGTCGGACTCGACGTCACGCCCACGCAGGCGCTGGTGCGCGAACGCACCCATCCCGACGACTTGCCGCTGCTGGAGGACGTCATCGCCCAGTCCGACCGCGGCGAGGCGACGATCGAGCTGCGCCACCGCCTGCGCATGCCGGACGGCGCGGTCAAGCACGTGCACATGATCGCGCGCCTGGCGGCGGACCGCGACGGCAAGTTCGAATACCTGGGCGCGCTGATGGACGTCAGCGCCGCCCACGAGGCGGCCGAGACCCTGCACCGTACCCAGGCCCAGCTGGCGCACGCGACCCGCGTCACCACCCTGGGCGAGCTGGCGGCCTCGATCGCGCACGAAGTCAACCAGCCGCTGGCGGCGGTGTCCACCAACGGCAACGCCTGCCTGCGCTGGCTGAACCGTCCCGAGCCCGACCTGCTGGAAGCGCGCCTGGCGCTCGACCGGATCCTGGCCGACACCTGCCGCGCCAGCGAAGTGATCAAGCGTATCCGCGCGCTGGCGCGCAAGGGCGAGGCCCAGCGCCTGCCGCTCGACGTCAATACCCTGCTGCGCGATACCGCGGCCCTGGTCCAGCGCGAACTGAGCAACCACCGCATCGTGCTCCTGCTGAACCTGGCGCCGGGCCTGCCGCCGGTCGAAGGGGACGCGGTCCAGCTGCAGCAGGTGGTGATCAACCTCCTGATGAACGCGATGCAGGCGATCGACGGCGCGGCGCCGGAGTGGCTGCGGCGCCAGCAACGCATCGTGTTGTCCACGCGGCTGGACGGCGGCCAGGTCGAGATCGAGGTGGCCGACAGCGGTCCGGGCCTGAGCGAACTCCAGGCCGGCCGCCTGTTCGAGGCCTTCTATACCACCAAGGCCGACGGCATGGGCATGGGCCTGGCGATCTGCCGCTCGATCGTCGAGGCGCACGGCGGCAGCATTCGCGCCGTGGCGCAGGCCGGACCGGGGGCGACCCTGGCGTTCACGCTGCCGTGCGCCGCAGCGAAGGTGGAGGATACGATGAACGCCGTGACGGGGGCGCCGGCATGAGTGCAGACCTGAATGCGGAAAAAAGCGCGCCGACGGTCTTCATCGTCGACGACGACGCCCCGCTGCGCGCCGCGCTCGCGAGCCTGCTCGGCTCCTGCGGCTTCCAGGCCGTGGCCTGCGCCTCGGGCGCCGAATTCCTGGCCAGCGCGCTGCCCGACGGACCCTGCTGCCTGCTGCTCGACGTGCGCCTGCAGGGCGCCAGCGGACTCGATTTCCAGGCCGAGCTGGGGCGGCGCCGGATCGACCTGCCGATCGTGTTCATGACCGGCCACGGCGACATCCCGATGACGGTGCGCGCGATGAAGGCCGGCGCGGTCGACTTCCTGGCCAAGCCGTTCCGCGAGCAGGACCTGCTCGACGCGGTGGCGACGGCGCTGGCGCGCGACGGCGAGCGGCGTGCCAGCGCACGCGCGGCCGACGAACTGGCGGCGCGCTATGCCGGCCTCACGCCGCGCGAACGCGAGATCATGGGACTGGCCGCGAGTGGCCTGATGAACAAGCAGATCGCCGG
The DNA here is from genome assembly GCF_034045165.1 of Massilia sp. CFBP9026. Classification (NCBI taxonomy): domain Bacteria; kingdom Pseudomonadati; phylum Pseudomonadota; class Betaproteobacteria; order Burkholderiales; family Oxalobacteraceae; genus Massilia; species Massilia sp. CFBP9026. The sequence goes on along the minus strand of NZ_JAXCWH010000001.1, from coordinate 964,700 downwards.
CCAGGTGGGCACCAGCGAAATCACGGTCAAGATCCACCGCGCGAACGCGATGCGCAAGATGCAGGCCAAGACCTTCGCCGACCTGGTGCGCATGGCCGAGGCGCTGGGCCTGGACGTAGCGCAAGCGCGACCCGGATCCTATACCCGGGTATGATGTCGCGCGGCCGGGAATGCCGTTATCCTGCTTGCGAGAACAGGACGCCTTTCGCCTCCTGAACCGGAGCGCCCAGTGTCACAGTTAACCATTTCCATCATCGACGACGACGACTCGGTGCGCCAGGCGCTCGGCAGCCTGGTGCGCTCGCTCGGCTTCGCCGCCGCGCTGTTCGGCTCGGCCGAGCAGTTCATCGAGGCCGGCGGCGTCAAGGCCAGCGCGGTCGTCGTCACCGACGTCCAGATGCCCGGCATGAACGGGGTCGACCTGCAGGATCGCCTGCGCCGCGAAGGGCACACCGTGCCCATGATCTTCATCACCGCCTTCCCCGAGGAGGCGCTGCGCAAGCGCGCCTTTGCCGCCGGCGCCTGCTGCTTCCTGGGCAAGCCCTTCGACGGCGACATCATGATCCGCTGTATCGAAGCGGCGCTGTCGCCCGACACCCCGATCTATTGAGGCGCGACTCATCCCCGACCATACTCAGGTGTGATGGCAGGCAAGGCAATAGCTGCATACGATGGCCGGCATGGAGGAACCGAACATGCCCGAGCAATCCCAACTGCGCCTGCCGCGCCGCCTGACCGAATGGATCCTGTTCGCCGCCGGACTCCTGTCGAGCGGGGCGATCCTGGTGTACATGATTCTTGCCGAGCGCGCCAGCGCGATCGACGGCGACGCCGCGCGCATGCGCGCCCAGGCGCTGGTGATCGACCAGGCGCTGCATCGCCAGCTGGCCGGCGTGCGTTCGGCGCTCGAGAGCGCGCGCCAGGCCCTGCAGCCCGGCAGCGCCTGCGACGCCGCCTGCCGCCACACGCTGCTGCAGTCGCTGCGGCGCTCGATGCCCGGGGTGCGCGCCCTGCTGTCGATCGGGCCCGACGGCCGCATCGCGCTGTCCGACGACGACATCGGCGACCACCGCCTGGACGACCGGCGCTACCTGGACGGCCTGCACCACCTGTGCAATGCGCGCACCATGACGGTGTCCGATCCGTTCGAGAATGCGCCCGGTGAATTCAATATCAAGGTGTCGATGTCGCGCGGCCTGGACAACGGCTGCGGCCGCGGCGCGGTCAGCGCGATCCTGAATCCCGACTACTTCGACGCCGTGATGCGCTCGGCCCTGTATGCGCCCGATATGTATATCGCGATCGCCGATGCCGGCGGCCGGCGCCTGCTCTACGTGCCGCCTGACCCGGCCATGATGCGGCGCGGCCTGCCGGACCGCATGGTCGGCCGCCACCGGGCCGGCGGCGAGCCGGTGTCGGTCACGCGCGACCGGCGCGACGACGGCGTCGAGCAACTGGTGGTCCAGCGCAGCATGACGCTGGACGGCCTGCAGATCGACCGCGAGCTGGTAATCGCGCTCGGACGCGACGCCTCCGAAGTGACGCGGGCCTGGCGCCGCCTGGCCCTGACCTGCGGCATCGGCTGGGCCGCGTTCTGGCTGACCTGCTGCGCCGGCTTGCTGATGGCGCAAGCCCGGCGCCGCTCCCTGCGCGCGCTCGAACGGGCCGCGGAACTGGACCGGATCGATGCCGCCGAGCGCGTCGAGCTGGCCCTGAACGGCGCCAGCCTGGCGCTGTGGGACTGGGACCTGGCGGGCGGCCGCCTGCAGGTCGACGCGCGCGGCTGCGCCATGCTTGGCTACACGATGCCGGAACAGGAGCAGGGTCGCATCGACTGGTCCGCGCTGGTACACCCGGAAGACGCCGACGCCTTCCTGGGCGAGCTCGAACGCCACCAGGCCGGGCTGACTCCGAGCTTCGAGGCCGAATTCCGCATGCGCCACCGCGCCGGCCACTGGATCTGGATCCAGTCGCGCGGCAAGGTCGTGGCGCGGGCCGCCGACGGCGCCGCACTGCGCATGGTCGGCACCCGCTCCGACATCAGCGCGCGCCGCCAGGCCGAGGCCGAGATCGCCCACCTGGCCTTCTACGACGGCCTGACCAAGCTGCCCAACCGGCGCCTGCTGATGGACCGCCTGAGCCACGCGCTGGCCAAGGCCGAACGCGCCGGCGAATTCGGCGCCGTGCTGTTCGTCGACCTGGACAACTTCAAGACCCTGAACGACACCCTGGGCCACGACATGGGCGACCGCCTGCTCGAGATGGTGGCGTTCCGCCTGCAGCTGGTCACGCGCGAAGCCGATACCGTGGCGCGCCTGGGCGGCGACGAATTCGTGGTGCTGCTCGAAGACCTCGGCAAATCGGCAGTCACCGCCTCGGCCACCGCCGAGATCGTGGCGCAAAAGGTCCTCGACACCCTGAGCATGCCCTACCAGCTCGACGGCCACGAGCTGCGCAGCACGCCGAGCATCGGCGTGGTGCTGTTCGGCGACGTCCACCATACGATCGGCGACCTGCTGCGCCAGGCCGATATGGCGATGTACGAGGCCAAGGCGGCCGGCCGCGCCACCTTCCGCTTCTTCGATCCCGGCATGCAGGCGGCGGTCGATGCCGCCACCCGGCTGGAAGCCGACCTGCGCCAGGCGCTGGCGGCGCGCCAGTTCGCGCTCCACTACCAGCCGGTGGTCGACGCCGACGGCAGCCTGGTCGGGGTCGAGGCCCTGATCCGCTGGCACCATCCGCAGCATGGCCTGGTCTCGCCGGCCGCCTTCATCGGCCAGGCCGAAAAGGCGGGCCTGATCGTCGCCATCGGCGACTGGGTGCTCGAAGAAGCCTGCGCCCAGCTCGCGGCCTGGGCCGCTCACCCCGCGGCGGCCCGCCTGTCGGTCGCGGTCAACGTCAGCGCCGGCCAGTTCCACGGCAGCGGCTTCGTCGACCGGGTGCGCGCCATCCTCGAGCGTAGCGGCGCCGATCCGCGCCTGCTCAAGTTCGAGCTCACCGAAAGCATGCTGTTGCACGACGCCGAGGACATGGCCGGGCGGATCGGCGCCCTGCGCGCCTGCGGCATCGGCTTCGCGCTGGACGACTTCGGCACCGGATATTCCTCGCTCAACTACCTGCGCCGCCTGCCGCTCGACCAGCTCAAGATCGACCAGTCCTTCGTGCGCGACATGCTGGCCAATCCCAGCGCCGCCGGCATCGTGCAAGCCATCGTGCACCTGGCCGACAGCCTGGGGCTTGACTTGGTGGCGGAAGGCGTCGAAAGCGCCGAACAATGGCGCCACCTGCGCGACCTCGGTTGCGAGCGCTTCCAGGGCTTCCTGTTCGCGGCGCCCATGCGGGCCGCCGAACTGATGCATCGCTACCACCTCGGGGCCGCCGTCCGCGCGGCCTGATCCCCGTCCTCGCCTTGTTCCCGGCCGTTTGGCCGGGGCGTTTCGTCTCATTCTTGCTACCTGGTCACAAATAGGAATAGGAATGATTCGTATTTGTGTTTAGAATGTTGCCGGTTAGACCTCTTTACATAAATTTACAGCTGTAATTACAGTCCTTAAAACAACAACGGAACCGAGATGCCCACACCTACTTTCCACGCGCCGCTGCTGCGCCGCACCCTGCTCAGCCTCGCCGTCGGCGCCCTGCCCTTCGCCGCCCACGCCAACGTCGGCGGCACTGCCGCACCGGCCGACATGGCGACCGTCGTCATCTCGGCCTCGGGCTTCGAGCAGACCATCCGCGAAGCGCCGGCCTCGATCACCGTGCTGACCCGCGAACAGCTCGAGAAGGAACGCTTCGGCAACCTGGCCCAGGCGCTGGAAAGCGTGGAAGGCATCGACGTTGCCGCCGCCGGCGACAAGACCGGCGGCATGAATATCAGCGTGCGCGGCATGCCGAGCGACTACACCCTGATCCTGATCGACGGCCGGCGTCAGAACGCGGCCGGCAACGTGACGCCGAACGGCTTCGGCGGCACCTCGACCAGCTTCATGCCGCCGGTCAGCGCCATCGAGCGCATCGAGGTCATCCGCGGCCCGATGTCGACCCTGTACGGTTCGGACGCGATGGGCGGCGTGATCAACATCATCACGCGCAAGGTCGGCAAGCAATGGGGCGGCACGGTGTCGGCCGACTACACCCTGCAAGAGGAATCGCGCTTTGGCGACGTCAAGGGCGCCAAGTTCTACCTGAACGGTCCGCTCGCCACCGACGTGCTGGGCCTGGCGCTGCGCGGCAGCGTCCTGCGCCGCAATGAAGCCACCATCAGCTATGACAACCAGAACGGCGAAGTGAACCTGAACATGGGTTCCAATCCGGTCAAGGCCAAGGTCGACAACGTCGGCGCGCGCCTGGCCTTCACGCCCAACCGCTACCACGAGTTCACCCTGGACGCGGACCGCACCCGCCAGACCTACGACAATTCGCGCGGCCAGGTCGGCACCCAGAGCGTGCAAGGCGGCTACGGTCCGGAACAGAAATACAACCGCGACCAGGCCACCCTGGCCTACAAGGCGCGCCTGCCGTTCGGCACCTGGGACAGCAGCTATATGGTCAACAAGACCGAGACCATCGGGCGCACCATCCCGCCCGGCACGCCGGGCATGGTGGCAGGCAGCGCGCGCGTGCTGGAAGTGGAAAGCAAGGTGTTCGATACCAAGCTGCTGGTCCCATGGGGCAACCACCTGACCACCATCGGCGCCCAGCACTGGGATGCCGAGATGGTCGACGGCGTCGCGCCCGAAGTCTTCGCCTTCACCCAGAAAGCGCTGTTCCTGGAAGACGAATGGCGCTTCCACGAGCGCCTGGCCCTGACCCTCGGCGCGCGCTACGACGACCACAGCATCTTCGGCGGCCAGACCAGCCCGCGCGCCTACCTGGTGTGGACGACGTCGCCGCGCTGGACCTTCAAGGGCGGCATCAGCAAGGGCTATAAAACCCCGCGCGTCGAGCAGCTCTCGCCCGGCATCAACGGCTTCGGCGGCCAGGGCACGATCCCTCTGGTCGGCAGCCCGAACCTGAAACCCGAAACCAGCGTGACGACTGAGCTGGGCGCCTACTTCGACAACGGCGCCGGCTGGACCGCCAACGCGACCGTGTTCAACAATGAGTTCGAGGACAAGATCACCAGCGGCACCGGCCTCTTGAACTGCTCCTACCGCCTGGCGCCGAACCGCCCTGGTTGCGTCAGCTTCGGCAACTGGCCGAACGTCGATGCCTTCGGCCAGTCGATCAACGTCGACGAGGCGGTGACCCGCGGCCTGGAACTGGCGACGCGCTTCCCGATCGCCGCCGGCTGGGCCGCGAGCGCGAACTACACCTATACCGAGAGCGAACAGAAAAGCGGCGCCAGCGCCGGCAAGCCGCTGTCCGACACGCCCGAGCACTCGCTCAATGCGCGCCTGACCTGGGACATCTCGCCGCAGTGGAACACGTGGCTGCGCGCTGAATACCGCAGCGAGCGCTATCGCGACCCAGGTACCTCGGCCGCCACCCGCGCCGCCAAGGCGACGCTGGGCGACTACAAGGCCTACGGCATGCTGCACCTGGGCACCGCCTACCAGCTCAGCCCAACCATCTCGATCAATGCCGCCGTCTACAACCTGCTCAACAAGGACTTCGTCGATTACCGTCCTTACCAGTCGTCGCCGACGGCGGCGCCGACCTATAGCAGCGTGTACGTCAACAATATGGATGGCCGTCGCTTGTGGGTGTCGATGAACGTCGACTTCTGACCAATCCGGTCAACGCTTCTTCTTGCCCGGCTTCGGGCAGGGGAAGCGCCGGCGCAGCTCGGCCAGCACCAGCGGCGCCGCGTTTTCTTTGAGTTCGGCCGGCTTGCGCGTCGCCTTCAGGCGGCGCACGACGGCCAGGTTCAGTTCTTGCGGCAGCACTGGCCTCGCCAGACACCATTCGCGGCCATGGCCGGCATCCTTGATGCCGTTCAGGTAGGCGTCCACCTTTTCGCGGTTGATGTAGTCGAGCTGGGTCTTCGGCTCCTTGAGCCGATGCTCGACCACTTCCTGGCCGGTCATCGCATTGAACGGATACACATAGGGAATCGCGGCCAGCGCGCCGGCTGGCATGCAGGCCACGAGCGCTATCCAGGCGCCGGCTTTCATGGTGTCTCCTGTGGAGCAGTCAGCGCCCCATGGTGCGGTGGCGTCCCCTGCCGCCGCTTGCGGACCCTCAATCGTGCGCCAGCCGCAGGTCCGGGTCGGCGTCGAACACCCCCGCCAGCCAGTCGGCAAAGGCGCGCAGGCGCGGATTGGCGATGCCGCCTTGCGGATACAGCAGCGACACCGGCATCGGCGTTGGGCACACCCCCGGCAACACCTCCACCAGCCGGCCCGCCTGGCCACGCAGCTGGTAGCGCGCCAGCTGGGTCAATCCCAGGCCCTGCAGCGCGAGAATCAGGTTGGCGTCGGCGTCGTTGACCGAGACACTGCCTTTCACGGCGACCTTGCGCACCCCGTCCGCCCCCTGCAATTCCCAGTCGAAGGCGCGCCCGGTGCGGCCCGAGAAGTGGACAATGCCGTCGTGGCCTGCCAGCTCGTCGAGCGAGGACGGCACGCCGCGCCGGGCCAGGTAGTCGGGCGCGGCCGCGATCGTGAATTGCATCAGGCCGATGCGGCGCGCCACCAGGCTGGAATCCGGCAGCTCGCCCACCCGCAGCGCGCAATCGATGCCCTCGCCGGTCAGGTCGACCAGGCGGTCGCCGATGCCGATGGAGAGCTCAATGCCGGGCCAGGCGCGGCGGAATTCGGCGATACGGGGCAGCACGATGGCGCGGCCCAGGGCGCCCGGCAGGTCGATGCGCAGCCGTCCCTGCATGCGGCGCCCGTCGACGCCCAGGAAATCGGCTTCCGCCGTCTCGATCGCGGCCAGGATGGCGGCGCATTGTTCATAGTAGCGCTCACCGTCCCGCGTGAGCGACAGGCGGCGCGTGGTGCGCTGCAAGAGCTGGGCGCCCAGGTGGCGCTCGAGGTTCTGCATGGTCGCCGTTAGCGAGGCGCGCGGCAGGTTGAGCGATTCGGCGGCCTTCGTGAAGCTATTGGCCTCGACGATCCGCACGAAGGTCTGCATCGCCTTGACCTTGTCCATGATTGTTCACATTAAATGAATTGTATGTGGGCATTATGCCCTAATTATCCTTGCCTCATGCCTGCCTAGAATGGAACTGTTCAAATAGCCCATCGAGGAGCACGCCATGACAACAAGCACCCAGACACATATATCGAGCGGCATGACGATGCTGCTGGCCGCCGCCGCCGGCATCATCGTCGCCAACCTGTATTACGCCCAGCCGCTGGTCGGCCCGATCGGCGCCGCCCTCGGCATGCCCCCGGGCGCCGCCGGCCTGGTGGTCACCCTCACCCAGATCGGCTACTGTCTCGGCCTGCTGTTCATCGTCCCCCTGGGCGACCTGGTCGAGAACCGGCGCCTGATCGTGAGCGGCCTGGTCGCCACCGGCGCCGCCCTGGCGCTGGCCGCGAATGCCGGCGCGGCCTGGCAGTTCCTGCTGGCCGCCCTGGCCATCGGCCTGGGCGCCGTGGTGGCCCAGGTGCTGGTGCCGTTCGCGGCCCACCTGGCGCCGGAAGCGACGCGCGGCCAGACCGTGGGCAAGGTAGTCAGCGGCCTGCTGCTCGGGATCATGGTGGCGCGGCCGGTGGCCAGCGTACTGGCCGGCTTCGGTGGCTGGCAAGCCGTGTTCGGGATCGCCGCGGCGCTGGTGCTGCTGCTGGCCGTGGTGCTGCACTTCAAGCTGCCGCAGCGCCGACCGGCCGCCACCCAGCGCTACGGCGCCCTGATCGCGTCGCTGTGGCCGGTGCTGGCCAATACGGTCGTGCTGCGCCGCCGTGCGCTGTACCACGCCGGCCTGTTCGGCGCCTTCAGCCTGTTCTGGACGGTGGTGCCGCAAGCCCTGGCCGGCCCGGACTTCGGCCTGAGCCAGAACGGCATCGCGCTGTTCGCCCTGGTGGGCATGGCCGGTGCGGTGGCCTCGCCGATCGCCGGCCGCCTGGCTGACAACGGACACACGCTGGGCGCCACCGCGATCGCGCTGGCGGTCGGCGCGCTGAGCTTCACGCTGCCGCTGTTTGCGCCGGATTCGAAGCCGCTGGCGCTCGGCCTGCTGGCCCTGGCCGCCATCGCGCTCGACGCCGCCGTCGCCGCCAACCTGGTGCTGGGCCAGCGCGCGCTGTTCGCCCTCGGCGCCGAGATCCGCAGCCGCCTGAATGGCTTGTACTTCGCCCTGTTCTTCGCCGGCGGCGCGCTCGGCTCGGCCCTCGGCGGCTGGATCTACGCCGAATATGGCTGGCATGCGGCGTTGGTGACCGGCATGCTGCTGCCTGCCCTGGCGCTGCCGGCCTGGTTGTGGGAAGCGGCCGAGCACACGGCCAACCGCCAGCAAGCCTGAAGCGCAGCCTGCGTGGCCGCCCCGGATATGCTTTAATCAGGCATCACAATGACTCCCGGGGCCAGCATGCAAGCCAATGAAACCACCCCGCCGGCCGCGCCGGCGGAACTCGACGAAGCCACCCTCGAATGGGTGCGCAAGGTCTTCCAGCACGCCCGCGCCGGCGATGCCGAACCGCTCGGCGCGCTGCTGGCCCAGGGCTTGCCGCCCAATCTGCGCAACGAGCGCGGCGACAGCCTCCTGATGCTGGCCTGCTACCACGGCCATCACGATGCCGCGCGCGTGCTGCTGGAGCACGGCGCCGATCCGCAATTGATGAACGATGCATCCCAGACGCCGCTGCACGGCGCCGCCTTCAAGGGTGACTTGACGGTGACAAAGCTGCTGCTGGACCACGGCGCCATCGCCGACCATGCGGGACCGGCGGGCAAGACCGCGCTGATGTTCGCCGCCATGTTCAACCGGGTCGAGATCGCCCGCCTGCTGATCGAACGCGGCGCCGACCCGTCACGGCGCGATGCCGACGGCGTCAGCGCCCACGATCTGGCGCAGCGCATGGGCGCGGCCGACACCGCGGCCTTGCTGGCGCCGCAGGCCTGAATCGAAGCTCCGGAATCAGCGCGCCCGGCGCCGGCGTGCGAACCCGATGGCCGCCAGGCCCAGGCCGGCCAGCAGCACGCTCGACGGTTCCGGCACCTCGCCCACGATCGGCGCGTTGGACAGGTAGCCGGTCGAGCCCGAGCAGGGGTCGTACTGGTAGCCGCAGCCGAACGGCTCGTCGCTATGCGCGTCCAGGACCGTGAACAGGCTGCCGAGGCTCTCGATTTCGAAGTGCGAATTGCCGTCGTTGGCGTAGATGTATCCGTTCAGCAGGCCGCCGGGCAGGAAGGTCACGTTCAGCCGGATCTGATCGAAATAGTGCTCGGGCAGCTTGAGGTGGCCATAGTCGATGGAATTCGCGCGGCCATCTTCCGCCCACGGATCCTCATACCAGTAGCGCAGCGACAGCAGGCTGTCCTGTTTGTCGAGGCACGGCTCGCCCAGGTCACACATATTGACGAAGTCGAGCTCCAGGCTGCCCTGCGCGACCGCTTCGTCCGAAAAGACGAGTTCGATGTTCAGGCCCGGCGGCGAGGTCGCCGAAGTGCTGGCCTCGTGCCATGAATAGGTGACGGCGGCCTGCGCCGGCTGGGCCAGCAGTGCGGCCGCGAACAGTAATGGGGTGATACGTACCATCGGCTTACTCCTTGTGGGTATTCACCCTGGATGAGCAAAAAGCGGGCCCATCACGTTCACAGCGACAACTCCTTGATTTTACGAAATATTTTCGAGAGGCTGTAAAGACGCTGGCCCAGAGTGTTAAATTTTCCGACAGCTCTCTTATTGGAACTAGTGCTTAAGGACATCTCCAAGGGTCTGTTTTTGATGTATATTGAATGCATCTTCAGCAGGAGGTCCGCATGCGCGCGAACGCCGCCACCGATCCGCTTCCCGGCCGTTATCCAACACCCATCTCGGCCGACGCGCCGCTGTGGCGGCTGGGCTTTCGCCCCTTCTACCTGCTGGCCGCCGCCTTTGCCGCGACGGCGGTGCCGGCCTGGTTGCTGGCCTATCTGGGCCTGCTGCCCCACGGGCCGGTGAACCTGCTGTGGCATGTACACGAGATGGTATTAGGGTTCGCGGTCGCGGTGGTCGCCGGCTTCCTGTTGACAGCGGTGCAGAGCTGGACCGGCCTGCCGACGCCGCGCGGCCGCAGCCTGCAGGCCCTGGTGCTGCTGTGGATCGCCGGGCGCTGCGCCGCCCTTGGCGCGCCGCCGCTGCTGTATGCCGTGGTCGACGTGGCCTTCCTGTTCGCGGTGGCGGGCGTGATCCTGCGCCTGCTGCTGCGCGCCAACAACCGCCGCAACCTGCCGATCTGCCTCGTGATCGCCCTGCTGGGGGTGTGCAACCTGGTCTTCCACCTGGCGATGCACGGCGTGCTGGCGGTCTCGCCGCTGACGCCCGTGCATGGCGCGATCCTGCTGCTGGTGCTGCTGGTGGCGGTCATCGGCGGCCGCGTCGGCCCCATGTTCACCCGTAACGGGGCGCCAGGCAGCCGCGCGCGCAACCTGCCGCGGCTCGACCTGACCTGCATCGTCTCGATCGCCGTGCTTGCCCTGTGCTGGCTGGCCGGGGCGCCCGGCTGGGCGCTGCTGGCGGCGGGCGTCGTGGCGGCGGTGCTCAATGGCGGGCGCTTCATCCTGTGGGATCCGCTGTCGACGCTGCGTACGCCGCTCCTGTGGTCGTTCCACCTGTCGTATGCGATGCTGGTGGCCGGCCTGCTGGCCCTGGGCCTGGCCGGCGTCGGCGTGGTCTCGGGCAGCGCCGCCCTGCACCTGCTGGCGGCGGGCGCCATGACCGGCATGATCGGCGCCATGATCACCCGTACCGCGCGCGGCCATACCGGCCGCACCCTGCAGGCGGAGCGCCCCGAGGTGGCGATGTTTGCGCTGCTGCCGCTGGCGGTCGGCGCGCGGCTGGCTGCCAACCTGTTCGACGGCCCGGCGCGCGGCCACACGCTGGCCCTGTCGGCCGCACTGTGGTCGCTGGCCTTCATCATCTACCTGCTGCGCTATGGGCCCTGGCTGGCCAGTCCACGCCTCGACGGCAAACCAGGATGATGGCGATGAGCGCACGAGACGACTTACCCCTGCCCCTGGATCGCCCGGCCCTTGCCGTGCTGGTCGACGTCTTCTATGACCAGGTCAGGCGCGATCCGCTGCTCGGCCCCGTGTTCGCCGGCGTGATCGCGGACGGCGAGTGGGAGCACCACAAGGAGCGCATGGTGGCATTCTGGAGCACCGCGATGTTGAAGGCGCGCGAATTTCGCGGCAACGTCTTCGGCAAGCACCAGGCCATGCCCCAACTCACGCCGGCGCACTTCGCGCGCTGGCTGGCCCTGTTCGAGGTGACGGCCGGCACGCTATTCGCGCCCGCCGACACCGAGGCCCTGGTCGACGCGGCGCGCGGCATGGCGCGCGGCCTGCAGATCGGGCTGTTCGGCCGGGCCGCCTGAAGCGGAACTGCCCGTCAGCCAGCGGGCGTATATTTGCGCACCGCCACCGGACGATCGACCAGCGCCGGCAGGTCGGCCACCAGGGCTGCCATGTGCGCGCTGGCGTCGTGCAGCGCCACCGCCTCGGCATCGCGCCAGTATTCCACCATGATGAACTCGCGCGGGTCGTCGTTCGAGCGCTGCAAATCGTACAGGATGCAGCCGGCTTCCTTGCGGGTCTCGCTCGTCATCTCCTGCATGCGGGCCGCGAGCGCGGCTTCCTGGCCTGCCTTGGCGTACAGGGTGGCGATGATGGTCACTTGTGGGTGCATGATATTCCTTCGTAATGGAGGCGCCACGGTCCGAAAATTGCCTGGCGCCGCCCAGCAGTATAGGACGTCCCGCGGCCGCCTGCCGGGCGCCCACGATTTCCACTCCGGCATCCGCATCCCCTATAATCGTAGCCGCCCCCGCCCTGCCCGGGGGCGAGCTACCACCACTACCTAGGATTCCGATGAAAGCCCTGCCTCTTGCCGTATTGCTCCTTGCCTCCGGTTCCGCGCTCGCCAATGACGCTGCCATCCTGAAATGCCGCGCCGTGAGCGACGTCGCGGCACGCGTGGCCTGCTATGACGCGATTCCCGTCGGAGCGGCCAGGCCGGCGGCGGCCGGCGCGCCGGTGGCGGCGGCCGCCACCGCCGAGGAACACTTCGGCATGGAAGCGGTCAAGCAGCGCGAGGCGCAGCCCAAATCGGTGCAGAGCACCATTGTCGGCAGCTTCGATGGCTGGGGTCCGGGTTCGCAGATCCGCCTGGCCAACGGTCAGGTGTGGCGCGTGATCGACGGCAGCGACGCGGTCCTGGCGCCGCGTAACGACGTCAAGGTCAGCATCGAACGCAATCTGCTGGGCACCATCTTCATGCGCGTGGACGGCACCAACGCCTCGGCCAAGGTGCGCCGCGTCCAGTGATTCAGTTTAGCGGGCGCGCCATATAGACCGCGCCCGCCGGATACGTGAGCAGTCCCGCATCGCCGGTCGCCCGAGCCGCGAAGCCGAAGCCGTTCCAGAAGCGCGTGCTGTCCTGCACCGAGACCAGCGCGGCATGAGACAAACCCAGGCCGCGGCCGAGATCTAGCAGACCTTCCACCAGCGCGCGCGCAAGGCCCTGCCCGAGCGCGCGCGGCTCGACCGCCAGGTCATGCAGGTACAGGGTATCGGCATCCGGCGCGACCTCGAACGTCGCCCCCAGCTCGGTCACCCGCCCCAGGCGCGAGGGATAGGCGAACAGGTAGCCGCATACGCCGTCGGCGTCGCTCACGGCCAGGCAGCTGGCGGCGGCAGCATCCAGTCGCGCCTTCACCACCGCGGCCGGTTCCTGCATCGGCGGCGGATAGCAGGCCGCCTGCACGCGCAGCACGGCATCGAGATCGGCGGGCAGCATCGGACGAATGGTCATCGGCATGGCGGTTCGGGAAAAGCGCGCATCGTAGCACGCATGACGCACACGCTTGACGGCGCCTGCCTCATCCCTCATTCTATATATTCTGACAACATCGCAACATCGTAACATCGCCTTTGCCAGCGCCGCCGACCGGGCAGCGCCGGATACCAGAGCTGCCGCCGGCCCACCTGGCCGGTGTCGCGTGAAGGACGGGCACATTGCATCCAGCCCCTAACCGACAGGAATCACTCATGAGCAGCATCGCCCCGGCGTCCACCGGCCGCATCGAATACATCCTCAACGCCAGCTGCCCGGCCGGCACCGGCATCGTCGCCGCCGTGGCGACCTTCCTCGCCGAGCGCGACTGCTATATCTGCGCGCTGGAGCAGTTCGACGACGATTCGACCGCGCGCTTCTTCATGCGCGCCGTGTTTCGCCAGCAAGAACATTCGCCGCCAATCGAGCGCATCCGCAGCGAGTTCGCCGAGCTCGTGGCCGGCAACCTCGACATGCAGTGGAAGATGTTCGACCCGCTCGATCCGGTGCGCACCGTGATCATGGTCTCGAAGACCGACCATTGCCTGGACGATCTGCTGTACCGCCGCCGCAATGGCGAACTGAATATGCAGATCACGGCGGTGGTGTCGAACCACCTCGACCTGCGCCCGATGGTCGAGCGCGAAGGCATCCGCTTCGTGTTCCTGCCGGTCGACAAGGACAACAAGACGCAGCAAGAGGCGCGCCTGTTCGAGATTTTCGAGGAGACCGGTTCCGAGCTGGTGATCCTGGCGCGCTATATGCAGATCCTGTCGGACGAGCTGGCGCGGCGCCTTGCCGGCAAGTGCATCAATATCCACCACTCCTTCCTGCCCGGCTTCAAGGGCGCCAAGCCCTACCAGCAAGCCTTCGACCGCGGCGTCAAGCTGATCGGCGCAACCGCCCACTACGCCACGCCGGACCTCGACGAAGGCCCGATCATCGAGCAGGTGCTGACGCGGGTCGACCACAACTACCGGGTCGACCAGCTGACCCGTGTCGGGCGCGACAACGAATGCCTGGCGCTGGCGACGGCGGTCAAGTTCCACATCGAGCGCCGCGTCTTTGTCGACGGCAATAAAACGGTGGTATTCCGCGGTCCCTGAGCAAAATTACAACTAAGCTCAGGAATGGGTGCGTCACCTAACCGTGACGCCCCCGCTGCACGGGTAAGGTCATGGCTTCTCATAGAGGGGAAATGACCATGGAACTTCACCAGCAGTATCCGGTCCGCCTGCGTATCAACGGGCAAGACCGCGAATTCAACGTCGAGTCCTGGGTGACCTTGCTTGACCTGTTGCGCGAACGCGCAGGCATGACCGGCACCAAGAAGGGCTGCGACCAGGGACAATGCGGCGCATGCACGGTGCTGGTGGACGGCAAGCGCATCAATTCCTGCCTGACCCTGGCGGTCATGCAGGACGGCAAGGAAATCACCACGGTCGAAGGCCTGGCGAATGGCGAAGACCTGCACCCGCTCCAGCAAGCCTTCATCGAGTGCGACGCCTTCCAGTGCGGCTACTGTACCCCCGGACAGCTGTGTTCGGCGGTGGGCCTGATGAACGAGGGCCAGGCCCAGTCGCGCGACGATGTGCGCGAACTCATGAGCGGCAATATCTGCCGCTGCGGCGCCTATCCGCAGATCGCGGACGCCGTGATCCAGGTGATGGACCTGCGCAAGAACCAGAGTGGCGACAAGCCGGCCTTCACGACCGGGGCGGTGCTCGCATGAATCCATTCATCTTCACCCAATCGAAAGACCTCGATGGCGTGCTGGCGGCCTTGAGCGCCGGCGAAGCGCGCCCGATCGCAGGCGGCACCAACCTGCTCGACCTGATGAAGGAAGGCGTGATGCGCCCTTCGCAGCTGGTCGACATCAACGGGCTCAAGATCGAGGGGCTCGACCTGGATAAAGTCGAGATCGGCGACGACGGTGGCCTGCTGCTGGGCGCCCTCGCCCGCAACGCCGATACGGCCTACGACCCGCTGGTGCGCGAGCGCTATCCGCTGCTGTCGAGCGCGATCCTGGCCGGCGCCTCGCCCCAGTTGCGCAATATGGCGAGCAATGGCGGCAACCTGATGCAGCGCACCCGCTGCGTCTATTTCTATGACGTCGGCACCGCCTGCAACAAGCGCGAGCCCGGCACCGGCTGCCCGGCCAAGGACGGCGTCAACCGCCAGCACGCGATCCTGGGCACGAGCGAGAGCTGCATCGCGACCCACCCGTCCGATATGTGCGTGGCCCTGCGCGCGCTCGACGCGACCGTGCACGTCCAGTCCAGCAGCGGCAAGCGCCAGATCCCCTTCGCCGACTTCCACCGCCTGCCCGAAGACCGCCCCGAGATCGACAACACCCTGCAGCCGGGCGAGCTGATCACCCACATCACCGTGCCGCAGGCCGAGCGCTTCATGGCCCACAGCGCCTACATCAAGGTGCGCGACCGTCTGTCCTATGCGTTCGCGCTCGTGTCGGTGGCGGCCGCGCTCGACCTCGATGCCGGCGGCACGATCAAGGCCGCGCGCATCGCGCTCGGCGGCGTGGCCCATAAACCGTGGCGGGTCGAAGCGGCCGAAGCCCAACTGGTGGGCAAGGCAGCCGGCGAACAAGCCTTCGCCGCCGCAGCCGACGCCATCCTGCAAGGCGCGCGCGGCTACGGCCACAACGATTTCAAGCTGACCCTGGCGAAGAACGCCATCGTTCAGGCCCTGACCAGCGCCGCCCGCGGCACCGATATTGCAAGCGGAAGCGACCGCGCCCCAGAGGGAGACAACGCATGACCGACCTGATTCCAGAACTGCGTGCCCCGAGCGCGCCGGCCGGCACCGGCCGCGTCAAGAGCGGCATGGCCGTCTCGCGCGTCGACGGCCGCGCCAAGGTTACCGGCCAGGCCCAGTACGCGGCCGAAGTGTTCGCCCCCGACCTGTGCTACGGCGTGGTCGTCAGCGGCACCGTGGCCAAGGGCCGCATCACCCGCATCGACACCGTCGACGCCCTCACCGCGCATGGCGTGATTTCCGTGATGACCCACGAGAACCGCCCCAAGATGCGCTCCTTCGACATCGCCTGGAAGGACATGACGGCGCCCGCCGGCTCGCCTTTCCGCCCCCTGTTCTCGGACCAGATCTTCTACAGCGGCCAGCCGGTCGCGCTGGTGATCGCCGACACCTTCGAAGCGGCGCGCCACGCGGCCCAGCTGGTGCGGGTGCACTACGACGTCGAGGAGCACGAGACCAATCACCTTGAACGCCTCGACGAAGCCTACGAGCCCAAGAAGATGAAGGCCGGCTTCACGCCGCCCAGCTCCACCGGCGACGGCGAAAAGGCGTTCGCGAATGCCCCGGTCAAGATCGACTCGCAGTACTACAACGGCGTCGAGCACCACAATCCGATGGAGATGTTCGCCTCCACCGTGATCTACGGCGAGGATGGCCACCTCACCATCTACGACAAGACGCAAAGCTCGCAGAACAGCCGCTGGTACGTCTCGCACGGCTTCGGCATCTCGAAGGACAAGGTCACGGTGCGCAATCCCTACGTCGGCGGCGCCTTCGGTTCCGGCCTGCGTCCGCAGTACCAGCTGCCGCTGGCCGTGATGGGCGCGCTGCAGCTGAAGCGCTCGGTGCGCGTCGTGCTCACCCGCCAGCAGATGTTCAGCTTCGGCCACCGCCCCGAGACCTGGCACCGCGTCCGCCTCGGCGCCGACCAGGACGGCACGCTCAAGGCGATCTGGCACGAGGCGATCCAGGAGACCTCGCGCCTCGAGGACTACGTGGAAGTGATCGTCAACTGGTCCGGCCAGCTGTATGCCTGCCCCGACGTCAAGCTGGGCTACCACGTGGTGGCGCATGACCGCTTCACCCCGCTGGACATGCGCGCGCCGGGCGCCGCCCACGGCGTTCACGCGCTCGAAGTGGCGATGGACGAGCTGGCGTACGAACTCAAGATGGACCCGCTGGCCCTGCGCCTGAAGAACTACACCGACGTCGCCCCGATCGAGGACAAGCCGTTCTCGACCAAGGAGCTGCGCGAATGCTACCGCCAGGGCGCCGAGCGCTTCGGCTGGGACCAGCGCCCGCTCGAACCGCGCACGATGCGCGACGGCGAAGAGCTGGTGGGCTGGGGTATGGCGACCGGGATCTGGGATGCGCTGGTCATGGTGGCGCGCGTGAGCGCCGTGATGCACGCCGACGGCCGCCTGGTGGTCAGCAGCGCGGCGACCGACATCGGCACCGGGACCTATACCGCGATGTCGATCGTGGCCGCCGAACAACTGGGCCTGCCGATGGAAAAGGTGACCTTCCAGCTGGGCGACTCAACCTTGCCGATGGCGCCGATCGAGGGCGGCTCCTCGCATATGGCGACCGTGGGTTCGGGCGTGCATGGCGCCTGCGAGAAGCTCAAGAAGACGCTGCTCAAGATGGCCACCGGGATCAAGGATTCGCCCATCGACGGCGCCCGCATGCGCGACGTCGAATTCGGCGACGGCGCCATCTTCCTCAAGAAGGATCCGGCGCGGCGCGTCGAAATCGCCAGCGTGCTGCGTGAGGAGGGCAAGGACAGCGTCGAGGAGAAATTCTTCATGACGCCGCAGATGCTCAAGCAGCGCAAGTACGCGCGCGCGGTGCACTCGGCCGTGTTCTGCGAAGTGCGCGTCAACGAGAAGCTGGGCATGGTGCGCGTGACCCGCGTGGTGAGTGCGATCGCGGCCGGGCGCATCATCAGCGCCAAGACCGCGGCCAGCCAGATCAGCGGCGGCGTGGTGTGGGGCATCAGCCAGGCCCTGCATGAAGAAACCCATACCGATGAAAAGTACGGGCGCTTCATGAACCACAACTTCGCCGAATACCACGTGGCGGTGAACGCCGACATCCACGACATCGACGTGATCTTCGTGGAAGAAGACGACCGCATCGTGAGCAAGCAGCTCGGCGCCAAGGGCGTGGGCGAGATCGGGATCGTGGGCGTGGCGGCGGCTGTATCGAACGCCATCTTCCACGCGACCGGCAAACGCCTGCGCACCACGCCGATGACCCCGGCCAAGCTGCTGATGGGCGACCGGGAACTTCCGGTGCCAGCGCCGGTGTAAGCCGGTTCTGCCGGCACTGATCAGACGCCGACGGCCTTCACCGTCGGCGTTGTCGTTTCGACTTTTTCATCTTGTGGTGTGCTGCTTTTGCCGACCCTCGTCACACCCATGCGACATACGTATTTCCACGTAGTTGCATATCAATATGTTTACTGGTACAACCCTAGCTGCGTAAGACAACGCTAGAGCGCAGCGATGCACCACAAAGGTGCGGGCCGCCGACCCCATACCAAAAACGAGATTGACGAGGACGACAAACATGAAGCTCAAGATGCTGTGCGCTGTCGCGTGCCTGGCTGCCTTCGGCAGCGGCCTGGCCCAGGCCCAGAACTACCCCACCAAGACCATCACCATGATCGTGCCGTTCGCGGCCGGCGGCCCGACCGACACGGTCGCGCGCCTGGTCGCGCAATCGATGGGCACCACCCTCAAGCAGCAGATCATCATCGAGAACGTCGGCGGCGCCGGCGGCACCATCGGTGCGGCGCGCGCGGCCAAGGCCGCGCCCGACGGCTACACCCTGTTCCTGCACCACATCGGCCAGTCGACCGCCCCTGCCCTGTACCGCAAGCTGCCGTACAACGCGATCGACAGCTTCGAGCCGATCGGCCTGATCACCGACGTGCCGATGACCGTGGTCGCCCGCGGCAACTTCCCGGCCAAGGACATGAAAGAGCTGATCACCTACGTGAAGGCCAACAAGGACAAGGTCACCTACGCCCACGCCGGCCTGGGTTCGGCCTCGCACCTGTGCGGCATGCTGCTGCAGACCGCGATGGGCGTCGAGCTGACCACCGTGCCCTACAAAGGCACCGGCCCGGCGATGAACGATCTGCTGGGCGGCCAGGTGGACTTCATGTGCGACCAGACCACCAATACCACCAGCCAGATCAAGAGCGGCAAGATCAAGGCCTATGGCGTGACGACCAAGACCGTCGTGCCGTCGCTGCCGAACCTGCCGACCCTGGCCTCGGGCGCGCTGCCGGGCTTCGAAGTGGGCGTCTGGCACGGCCTGTACGCGCCGAAGGGCACGCCGAAGCCGGTCGTGGACGCGCTGGCCAACGCCCTGCGCGCCTCGCTGCGCGATCCGAACGTGGTCAAGCGCTTCAACGACCTGGGCACCGAACCGGTGCCGACCAACCAGGCGACGCCGGAAGCGCTGCGCACCCACCTCAAGCAGCAGATCGACCTGTGGGGTCCGATCATCAAGAAGGCCGGCGCTTTCGCCGACTGAGCATGAGCATCTGATATTACGCACCGTACCGGTTCCACCGGGACGGTGCGTTTTGCTGTACCTGTCGTACCCGTCGTACCTGCCGCACCGTAGCTGAAACACATTTCGAACCACTGCATCTGTAACACCGCATTTGCACCACAAAAAAAGGGGACCACCACGTGCCAGCATTCATACGCCACCCAAAGGATTTTTGGAGTGGCATCGTCTTTCTCTTATTCGGCCTCTCCGCCATAGTCATCGGCCAGGACTATGAAATGGGCACGGCCGGCCGCATGGGTCCGGCCTACTTCCCGTCCGTGCTCGGCGGCCTGCTGTCGCTGGTCGGCGCTGCGTCGCTGATCCGCTCGTTCTTCCGCGAGGGCGAACCGATCGGCCGCCTGTACTGGCGCGAGCTGGCCCTGGTGCTGGTCGCCGTGCTGCTGTTCGGCTTCCTGGTGCGCGACGCCGGCCTGATTCCCGCAACCCTGGTGCTGATCATGATCAGCTCCTACGCCGGCCAGAAATTCAACCTGGCCAAGGCGATCGCACTCGCGATCGGCGCGGCGCTGTTTGCGGTGGGCCTGTTCGTCAAGCTGCTTGGCTTGCCGATGCCCATGTTCGGTCCCTGGTTCGGTGGAGCATAATTAAAAATGGAACTCTTCAGCAATCTCGCACTCGGCCTGGAAACGGCCTTTACCCTCCAGAACCTGTTCTACTGCCTGGTGGGCGTGTTCGTCGGCACCGCCGTCGGCGTGCTGCCGGGCTTGGGCCCTGTCGCCACCATCGCCATGCTGCTGCCGGCCACCTTCGGCCTGCCGCCGGAATCGGCCCTCATCATGTTGGCCGGTATCTACTACGGCGCGCAGTATGGCGGCTCCACCACAGCGATCCTGGTCAACCTGCCGGGTGAATCGTCTTCGGTCGTGACAGCCCTTGACGGCTACCAGATGGCGCGCAACGGCCAGGCCGGCAAGGCCCTGGCGACCGCCGCCATCGGCTCGTTCTTTGCCGGCACCATCGCCACCGTGCTGCTGGCCGTCGCGGCGCCGCCGCTGGCCGATATGGCGCTCGAATTCGGCCCGGCCGAGTACTTCTCGCTGATGGTGCTTGGCCTGGTGGCTTCGGTGGTCCTGGCCAGCGGTTCGCTGCTCAAGGCGATCGGCATGGTGCTACTGGGCCTGTTGCTGGGCGTAGTCGGCACCGACGTCAACTCGGGTTCGGCGCGCTACACCTTCGACTTGCCCGAACTGGCCGATGGCATCAACTTCGTGATCGTGGCGATGGGCATGTTCGGTATCGGCGAGATCATCCGCAACCTGGAGCACGACGAAAGCCGCAACCTGGTGATGAAGAAGGTCCAGGGCCTGATGCTCAACAAGGACGATTTCAAGCGTATCTTCTGGCCAGTCATCCGCGGCACCGGCCTCGGCTCGGTCCTGGGCATCCTGCCGGGCGGCGGCGCCATGCTGGCCTCGTTCGCCTCGTACTCGCTCGAAAAGAAAGTCTCCAAGAACGCGGCGCAGTTCGGCAAGGGCGCAATCGAAGGCGTTGCGGCGCCTGAAGCGGCGAACAATGCGGGCGCCCAGACCTCGTTCATCCCGATGCTGACCCTGGGCATTCCGTCGAACCCGGTGATGGCGCTGATGATCGGCGCGATGATCATCCAGGGCATCCAGCCAGGTCCGGCCGTGATGACCGAGCAGCCTGGCCTGTTCTGGGGCCTGATCGTCTCGATGTGGATCGGTAACCTGTTCCTGGTGGTGCTGAACCTGCCGATGATCGGCATCTGGGTGCGCATGATCATGGTGCCTTACCAGCTGCTGTATCCAGCTATCCTGCTGTTCTGCGCAATCGGTGTGTTCAGCCTCAACAACAGCACCTTCGACGTCTACCTGATGGCGATCTTCGGCCTCCTGGGCTACCTGTGCGCCAAGCTGGAACTGGAGCCTGCGCCGATGCTGCTCGGCTTCATCATCGGACCGATGATGGAAGAGTACCTGCGCCGCGCCCTGCTGCTGTCGCGCGCCGATCCGATGGTGTTCATCGAGCGTCCGATCTCGGGCGTGATGCTGGGCCTGGCCGCGGCGGCGATGATCGTCGTGCTGCTGCCGTCGCTGCGCAAGAAGCGCGAAGAGGCGTTCCAGGAAGACTGATTGTAACTGTAATTAACTCCTTCTGACGCCGTCAGTACCACTCTAGTGAGTAGTATTGACGGCTTTTTTATTTTTTAAATATCGCTTGTGGTCATTCAACTCTACTCCTGTGGGGGGATAGCAACATAAGGTGGATGGACCCTCTGTAGATGTCTGCACTTACCTATGAAATAATAATTAATCAACTACTAGACTAGATTAATAAATGCTTCCTCCACATGAAAAACCTCTAATCGCCCCAGAAGAAATACTCAAAGTGGCTGACGAAATTGACAGGCTTCGAAAGTGCTGCGCACCGTATAGTTGGGGACATGTTGAATTCCACATTGCGTCGTTGGACAGGAGACTCGTTGCTGCTCTCGGTGTGGATGGACGAGACGCGCTGATGGGATCTAGAGAAATTTCACAAAAGCCACTGACAAAAAATAAGCATAAGAAACTTGCAGATATTAGAATATCTCTCATTAAACTTTTCCGGGATCGCAATAGCTCTATTGCCCACGACTATTCGTTGAACTACCTAATCCCGTTTCGCTACCGCCAGCGAATTTTAAAAAAGGGTAATGAGCCGAATGTGTTGCCGTCGATTTCATATCTCGCATTGCTTTCTACACATAGTGCTAAGATCGTTGCCCGAATCGCATTAATCGCTACTTGGATTCTTATATACTTCGGATTTAAAGAACAGATTTCTAGCGAACTTCCCGCAATTGCTTCCTATCTCGATATTATTTTCTGGTCAGTCACAGTATTACTCTACATTACTTTAGCAAAACGAATATGGCACGCCATGCGCCATTCTCTTAGAAATATCGTCTTGATAAATAAAAAGAGCAGTAGCCAGATTGCGTTTGAAATCACGAATTACCTTGCCTTCGCAACCGTCGCATGTTTTACCGCAATAATAGCTCTTGTGCTTTTTGACCTAAGCGCTCATGACGCTGCTGCCGAGTTGGCTGATAGACAAGCCTTGGCATTGAAGGCTTTAAATCAAGCAGATGACCGTCATTGGCGAATTCAATTAGAACTACCTAACATTCCCGAAGTGGAATCGAGTTTCTTAGCTGATTTCGGTGGCTATGCTGGAACATTCGGGGATTTCTTGGGCGGCATTCTAAATCCAATCCTTACATTTGGAACGTTGCTGGCGCTTGCGATCACAGTGTTAATACAGCGAATTCAGTTAATAGACGAGAAAAAGCGCGCAGATGAATCGGCGCTCGTATCTAATCTGCAGACATTCGAAACAACTTTCTTTAACCTATTAAATCTGCACAGTGCGACGACTCTTGACTTAAAGTTCGCTCCGGACGAGATACTGCTTCCAAGCGAGGAGCAGCAACGCGAACAAAAAAAAATCAACGCTATTCAAGTAGAGAATCGGCAGGGAGCTGAGGTGAAGGGCCGGCCAATATTCCTTCATATAATGACAACGATACGTCAAAAATTCGACAAGGTAAATCGTTACAGTCCGGTCGATAAACACATAACTCAACCATCTCAAATATATGAAATCATTCAGAATAAGCACAACCATGTACTCGGGCACTATTTCAGGAACTTGTATCAAATTTTATCTTTTGTTGACCAGTATGCAGTGCACCTTACCAATGGCGACGACACAGAGGAATATCAAGCCAGAAAGAGATACACCAATATCCTTCGAGCCCAACTGTCTGCGCATGAGTTAAATATACTATTCTTTAATTGCATGGATTCCATTGTCGATGATGGGACGTTCCGCGCCCTACTGATAGAATATGAGTTTCTTGAGCACATGCCGATTGAGTACGTGTATAGCGAACACGAGTTGCGAATAAGTGGCTCGAATATTTCGATAAACTCAAAAATTGATCAGTATACTTCGCTTCCGGGCCTCTCAATATCTTCGACTGGCGCCTTCGGAAGAAATCCGCAATTTGATGAGTATCTAACAATCGGCAAGTTGTATATTTAATATCTGGTGAGAATGCAAATTCACTCACTCCGTTTATTGCCATGTAATTGGCGAAGTACCTATAAATGGTGCAATACACACGTTTATCTATAGTTTTTCTCCGCCGGATAAATATCATGGCCGTCAACGAGCTAGGCTTATTCATTTATTGAAGGGCTCATCCAATTTCATCTACCCAATGCGTGTTCCGCATAATGGCCGCGCCCTGATTGGAACATCGCGCCCATTGGAAGGCTGAAGCTGATATGTCAATAGCAAGACAAAAATCAATGCTCAAAATTGTAGATCAGCTTCTATGTGACTTGTTGGGCTCGGAGGTTATATTAGCTTGCAATATTGCGCGCTGGGCAGTGCTGGCATATGGAACTTGACTTTTAAGATACAGATGCAGTGCTTAATCATTCCGATTTTCCATTACAGCGTCGCCGCACGAATCCGGCGGACACGGCCAAGGCTGCGAACGACGATACCGCCACGTTTGCTGAAACGCGTTCCATGACGAAGCCGAACGCCATCGCGCCCAGGGTCTGGCCCACCGCAAGCGCCAGGAAAGCCAACGTCACGCCGGTCGCGGGTCGTTCGGGCAGCGCCGAGATGCCCCACACCAGATAGACACCGGTCAGCATCAAGTAGGCGGCGCCGAACAGGCCACCGCCCATGAGTACCAGCCACGGTAGCGCGCCGTCCAGGCCGACCGCGGCGACGGCCAGCCCCAACGCAATGTGAAACACGAGGTGCACGGCGCGCATGCCGAAACGCGCGATCAGGGATCCGGCCATCGCCCCCACCACGCCCGCACACCCGATGACGGCCCACAGCATGCCGACCTGACCACCGCTCCAGTCCAGATTGGCCGCCAGCAGGTCGGCGCCGAAGCTCCAGACCACCGTGCTCGCGGCCCCGCTCAGGCCCGCGGCCGCGGCCAGGCGCTTCAGGTCGGGAGTCAGCGGCGGCATCAGGGGCGATCGCCCGGCCGGCTGCGCGGCCGCGCCGGCCAACACTTTCAGCGTGGCCCAGGCCATCAGGACAGCGGCGCCGGCAAAGCCGGCATAAGCCAGCCGCCACTCGGCGCCCATCAGCGCCGCGACGGGGCCGGACAGGGCGACGCCGGCGCTGGTGCCGGCATTGATGAAGGTATTGGTCGCGTCCTGGCGGTCCGCAGGCACCATCGAGGTCACGGCCGCCGCCAGCGCCGGCGAGGCGAGCCCGGTGCTCGAGCCGGCCAGGATCACGTAGGCGGCGAGCCAGGCGGGCGAGGCGCTGCTGGCGATCCCGATCATGCCGACGGCGCCGGCCGCTCCTGCGGCGACGGCCACGCTGCACGGGCCGACCCGCTCGGTCAGCCAGGCCGCCACCACGATCGCCAGGCAAAAGCCGAGGAAGGAGCCGGCCGAGATGATTCCGGCCAGCGTGGAAGAGAGTTCGAAATCGTCTGCGATCGCCGGCAGGAACAGGCCGAAGGCGAAGCGCGCGAAGCCGTAGCAGACTGCGATCAGGCCAAAGCCGGTCGCGCCGAGAATGACGGTCCGGTTCATGCCGCGCGCGCCGCTGCAACCAGGTCCAGCGCCGCCCCGCATGCCGCCTCGATCGCGGCCGCCCCCTGCCAGGCACTGGCCGCCACCGCGCCCTCGAACAGTAGCACGATGTGCTCGGCCAGCACGTCGTCGGCGCGCCCGAGATCGGCCCCGACGATGCGCGCCACGTGCCGGCGCAGCCTGGCCTTGTGGGCCAATACCGCCGCCACGATCGCCGGTTCGGCGCCGCCAGTCTCGCAAAGGATGCGCAGGAACAAGCAGCCACGCGCGCCTTCGCGCCCGATCCAGCCTGCCAGCGCGCCGAACAGCGCCCGCACGTCGAGCCCGTCGACCTGCTCGAAGAAGCGCCGGTCGCGCGCAGCCAGCACTTCGCCCACTAGGGCGGCCTTGCTGCCGGCATGCTTGTACAGGGTGCGGCTCGACATCCTGGCCGCGCGGGCCAGGGTGTCCATATTGGTGGCCATATAGCCGTGCTCGTAGAACAGGCGTTCGGCGGTCGCGATTAGTGCTGGGTTCGTATCCATGGTCCAAGTGTAAAACGATCGTTTTACGTCACGGCGCACGCTTCAATCAGATTGATTTCTAATCGCCGGACCCCGTCAACTCGACAGATTGTAATTTGGTGCATCCAAGAACTTGAAAGATCGACAACCGCGCCCCACTTTACTGATGCCGGCTCCTGCTGTGGTCGGTAGCTCAGATAGGATAGGCAATCTCCAATTTCAAAATTGGAGAAAAATTGTCTAGCAAGAAAAAGGTGGTCAACGCGTTTATACTCGTGTTTTCCCACGTTGCAAAAAACTTTACGATGTACTTAAGCTTGATTGGAGCCTTATACACTGCTGATTACACCCACTTGCTATTTATCCTAATGCGACTGATATACAAGTTTGCATTTCCATTGTGGAATGATTATATTAAATCAAAGAAAGC
Organism: Massilia sp. CFBP9026; assembly: GCF_034045165.1. Lineage (NCBI taxonomy): Bacteria > Pseudomonadati > Pseudomonadota > Betaproteobacteria > Burkholderiales > Oxalobacteraceae > Massilia > Massilia sp. CFBP9026. The sequence goes on along the minus strand of NZ_JAXCWH010000001.1, from coordinate 938,894 downwards.
GAAGAGAAATGATATCAATTCATAAATATAAAGCGCTGTAAACTTATCTTAGCCCGGAGGTTGACCCTCCACACCGGCATTCGACTACCAGACAGTCGTTTGAAGCGGTATCACAGCTAGGGCACACGCAACTTTGGCGATTACAGGAGCATCAGCGTTGGAACAGACACATCAACTTGAGAATAATTATGCCGTGCCGCAGGGCGATACGGATAATTCTGCTCGCGTTGACGAGTCGTCTCAGCAGCTGGAATTTGCTTTCCCTGATACGCCAGCCGATTTGCCTGACAGGGCGTTTGACGATGAGGGTCCTGTAATTCGCAGACTCCCAATTCGCGCGATCAAGAGCGTTACGCAATGGGCTTTAATGATGGCCGAAGGCATTGCGCTTTCCTCCCATCAATCCCGACGTTCAAATGACCTAAATAGTCAAATCAGGGACGCGTTCTTTCGATTTGTGAGCTCCGCAAGAGAAGAGCTCAAGTATACAGCGCATCCAGTTGCAATGAGCGTAACGCTAGGCCTTCCGTTCCGCAATAAAGAAATTTTTCACCGCCCGACTTTTCGTCCGGTTTTTAGGTTTGGCCCGAAAGCGCGCGCGCCGCCATGGAAAATCCCAACCGAATTACATCAAGCGACCTGTTGCCATTCCACTTGATTCCAAGTCCACACCACAATCATCTATAAAGCTTTAACCTAGAGGAAGCACTTAACTGATGCTCACTCTAAGTTTACCTCGAATACTTCTAGTCGAACCTGCGCTGCATGGCCAGCAGCACGGCGCCCACCAGCCCCACCCCCATCACGACCCAGAACAGATCCTGCCCCGCCAGCAGGCCGGCCTGGCGCGCCATCTCGGCGCCGCCATCCAGAAGCGCGGTCGACTTCTCGGCCAGGCGCGACGAGTGCAGCGCCGTGCGCTCCTGCAGCGCGATATTGGTCACGCCGACGCCCAGCGCCAGGCCGACCTGGCCCAGCATGTTCTTCAGTTGCTGGGCGTGCGCGAACACCACGTTGTCGGCCTGCAGATCCTTGAACGAGTGGATCGCGGCGGTGGCCATGCCGAGCGTCAGGAAGCCGCCGAACAGGCCGAGCCACAGCATCACCGTGTCCCAGGCATCGGCGCGCGGATCGAGGGTCGCGAAGCGCCAGCCCAGCGCCGCCAGCATCAGGAAGCCGGTCACGAAGAACCTGGTCGGATGCGGATTGCGCTTGACCAGCTGCAGCATCACCGTGAACACGACGAAGGTCGACAGCAGGCCGACGCCTTGCAGCACGCCGGCCTGTTCCAGTCCCATGCCCAGGCCCTTCTGTACCGCCTGCGGCAACAGGGTATTGACCATGCCGAGCACCGCGTAGCAGACCGCGAAGATGATCAGGCCCAGGCGGTAGCGCGCACTGGCCAGGATGTTCAGGTGCAGGAAGGGTTCACGGCGGCGCGCCTTGAGCAGGCCGAAGGCCAGCAGCAAGCCAAGGCCCAGCGCAAGGTGGCCCAGCAGCGCTCCGCGCTCGCCGCCATGCCAGTCGTAAGTCAGGTGCTGCAGGGCGTACAGCGTGACCGCGGCGCCGCCGCCGAGCAGGATCGCATCCGGCACGTGGAGGCGCGTCGGGGTGCCGTCCAGCGTGTCTGCGCCCACCGGCAGCCAGCGCGCCGCGATGCCGGCGCCGATCGCGGCCAGCGCCGCCAGCAGCAGGAACATGCCGCCCCAGGCCTCGTGCCCGACGAACTTCGCCGCCGCCAGTGGACCGAGCGCCAGGCCGAGCGACAGCGCGCCACCGAATGCCGCAATCCCCTGCAGGCGCTGGGGCGACGGCGGAATCAGGTTCACCATCATGCGCGAGGCCGTCATGAACACGCCGCCGCCCATGGCCATCAACAGCCGGCCACCGGCGAAGGCGGCGACGCTGCCGCTGCCCGCGCAGAGCCAGGCGCCGAGCATATAGAACACCACGCCGCCGAGCAGGTAGTTGCGCCAGCCGAGGCGCTGCACCAGCACCGTCAGCTGAGAGATCGACAGCACCGCCACCGCCGCGTACAGCGCCGAGACGGTTGCGTATTCCTCGGGCGAGGCGCCGACGTGGCCCATGATGGCTGGGGCCGCGAACACCGTCATGCCCGTCGAGAGGAACTCGATGAAATTGAAGACGAAGATCCCGGCCAGCAAGGCCGGACGCGGAATGCTTACACTAGCGGGGGCGTTCATCGCCTGCCCTTTCCATCAACGCGACGCCACCGCGCCCGGGTGGCCGAGCGCGCGCCGGATCGCCTCCTCGGCGCCATGCGACTCGGTCTCGAACACGACCGTCTTGTAATGCTGGCGCACGGCGCCGGCCTGCATCAGGCTCGGGCCCTGCTTGCCAGTGGTGTCGATTGCCACCTTCATCGACAGGCCCAGGCGCAGCGGATGGCGCGCCAGGTCGGCCGGATCGAGCGCGATGCGCACCGGCACCCGCTGCACCACTTTGATCCAGTTGCCGGTCGCGTTCTGCGCCGGGACGGCCGCGAAGGCGCTGCCGGTGCCGGCTTCCTGGCCGACCACGCGGCCATGGAAGACGACGTCCTTGCCGTACACATCGGAGGTGACCGCCACCGGCTGGCCGATGCGCACGTCCTTGAGCTGGGTTTCCTTCAGGTTGGCGGTGACCCACATCTGGTCCAGCGGCACGATCGCCATCAGGGGCGTGCCCTGCGCCACGCGCTGGCCGATCTGGACGTTGCGGCGGGCGACGATGCCGCCCACCGGCGCGGCCAGCGTGGTGCGCGCCAGGCCCAGCGAGGCGTCGCGCAGCTGGGCGATCGCGGCCAGCACGTCGGGATGGCTTTCGACCGTGGTGCCGTCGACCATGGCCAGCGCCGAGCCGACCTGCTGGCGCGCGGCCGTCAAGGCGGCGCGCGCAGCGGCCACGGCGTCTTGGGCGTGGCGAATGTCCTCGCCCGAGACCGCCCCGGTGTCGGCCAGCTTGCGCCGGCGTTCCAGGTCGCTGGTGGCCTTGCCGAGATCCGCCTCGCGCTGGGCGACCGTCGCACGCAGCTGCTCGACGCCCGCGAATTGCGCCCGCACCTGGCGCGCCGACTTGGCCAGCGCCGCCTCGGCACGGTCCTGGGCCAGGCGCGCGTCGACTTCGTTGAGCTGCACCAGCAGCTCGCCGGGCCGCACGAAATCGGTGTTGTCGGCCGCGATGCGGGTCACGGTGCCGCCGACTTGCGGCGTCACCTGCACCAGGTTGCCCTCGACATAGGCGTCTTCGGTGTGCTGGCTGTTCCAGCCGATGCCCAGCACCTCGGGCGAAGACCAGGCGATGCCGGCGGCGGCGGCCAGCACGGAGACGGTCAGGCCGATCGCGATCTTGCGGCGGCCCTGGGGAGTGTTATTCGTATTCTTGGTGTCCATGGCGTTCTCGATTGTTCAATGTACGGCCAGAGCCTGGTAACCGCCACCCAGCGCGCGCACCAGGTTCACATCCAGCTCGTAGGCACGGGCGTCCAGGTCGGCCTGGGCGCGGCGCTGGGCCACCACCTGCGTCTCGGCGATCAGCACCTGCACAAAGTTGCCGAGGCCAGCGCGGTAGCGCTGCTCGGCCAGGTCGTAGGCCTGCTCGGCCGCGCCCAATGCCAGGTCCTGTTCGCGCACCCGTTCGCCCAGCCAGCGCAGCGACGTCAGCTGCGCCGTCACGTCGCGCAGTGCCTCGACCACGGCGCCGTTGTAGTTCTCGACCGCGACGTCGAATTCGGCGTTGCGCGCCGCGAGATTGCTGCGCAGCCGGCCGCCGTCGAGCAGCGGCAGTGTCACCAGAGGGCCGGCCGCAAAGCTGCGGCTGCCGCCCTGCAGCAGGCGGTCGAAGCCCAGGCTGGCCAGGCCGCCGGTCACGCTCAGGTTCACCGTTGGATAGAACTGCGCCTTGGCGACGTCGATCTCTCCGCTGGCCGCCTCGACCTGCCAGCGCAGCGCGACCAGTTCCGGCCGGCGGCCCAGCAGCGCGGCCGGCACGTCGACCGGTGCAGCCGCCGGGCGCTCAAGGCGCAGCTGCGGACGGGCGATCGTCTCGGCCGCGTCCTGGCCCTGCCCGCCCAGAGCCGCGATCTGGCCACGGGTCAGCGCGATCGCCTCGTCCAGCGCCGCGATCTGGCCGCGCGCGGACGGCACCCCGATTTCGGCCTGCTTGAGCTCCGCATTGCTGTCGAGCTGGGCGGAGACGCGCTGCTGCACCAGCTCGAGGATGCGGCTTCTCTGGCGCAGCTCGCGCTCGGCCAGGTCGCGCTGCGCGTACAGGTGGTCCAGGCGCAGATAGGCTTGCACGACCGCCGTCGATACGGCAAGGCGCGCGGCCTGGGCTTCGGCCTGGCGCGCATTGACGCGGCCGGCGGCGGCGGTCACGCCCGCTGCGTTCTTGCCCCAGAAATCGAGTTCATAATTCAGGTTGACGCTGGCGTCGTTGACCCACTGCCAGCTGCCGGCCAGTGGCTTGGGCACGCTGCCGTTTTCGCTGTAGCGCTGGCGCGCGGAACGGGCCGAGGCATTGGCCTGCGGCCCCAGGCTCGCTGCGGCCAGACCCTCCAGGGCCGCCGCCTGGCGCACCCGCGCGAGCGCACCGGCAATCGTCGGGCTGGAATCGCGTGCATTCGCCACCAGTTGGTCGAGCTGGGGATCGCCATAGGCGCGCCACCAGTCCTGGGCCGGCCAGGCGGCGGTCTCGGTCGCCAACGACCCAATAGCGCGCGATGAATTCGCAGCCGCGTCCTGATTCAGGCGGGCCAATTGCGGCTGCGCGCCCATCGACACGCAACCACTGAGAACGAGCATCGCAGAAACAAGCGCCAGGCGGGTCGATAACCGGCCTGGCGCGGGAAGAGATGGAAGCATGATGTGCCTCGGCAAAAAATACTGAATAGCCGAAGCATAGTTGCTGTGAGTTATTTAGGCCATGCCATAAGCGGCATGGGGATTATGCAGATTCTGCATAACCAGTCTCTGCGCCCAGCGTATTGGTGAGTGTCGTGAGCACGAACTCGCGCAGCCAGCGGTTGGCCGGGTCGCGATGGCTGCGCTCGTGCCAGTACAGCGCCAGCTGCAGCGGCGGCAGCTCGACCGGCATGGGCGCCAGCACCAGGCCGAGGTCGCGCGCCAGCGGCCGCGCCAGGCGCAGCGGGATGGTGGCGATGGCGTCGGTATGCAGCGCGATGTGGGCGGCCGAGGTGAAACTCGGCACGTGGCAAAGGATGCGCGAGGGTTCCAGCAGCGTCTCGAGCTTGCGGGTCACAGCCACGTTGTGGTGGCTGGTGTGCTCCATCTCGATCAGCACGTGGCGGTGGGTCAGCCAGGCGTCGCGGTCGAGTTGCCCGGCCCAGGGATGGTCGCGCCGCATCAGGCAGGCGTATTCGTCATCCCACAGCTTGCGCTGGCGGATGTTGTTGAGCAGGTGCGGAAAGCGGCCGATGGCCAGGTCGATGTGGCCGCGTTCGAGCTGGGCTTCGAGCGAGCCGGGATCGATGTGCACGCTGCGCAGCTGCAGCCCGGCGGCGCCGTTTTCCAGCTTCGCCAGCCCATCCAGCAGTTGAGGCAGGATGTTCACCACCGCGCCGTCGACCATGTACAGGCCGAAGGAACGGGTGGCAGTCAGCGGATCGAATGCGGCCGGGCCGCCTTCGAGCTGGCGCGCCGCGTCCAGCACCGCCGCCACCGGCCCGGCCAGCTCGAGCGCGCGCGCGGTGGGCTGCATGCGCTGGCCCGAACGCACCAACAGCGGGTCGCCGAAATGGCGCCGCAGTTTCGCCAGCGCGCGGCTGACGGTGGGCTGGGTCATGCCGAGTAGTTCAGCGGTGCGGGTAAGGCTGCCCTCGCGCAGGAGGCTGTCGAGGATCAGTAATTGGGAAAGGTCGGGGATCACGGCCGCATCATAACATTGCGGCAATGATCCCCTGGGCGCCGGCTCAGCCGCCCAGCACCTTGCGCAGCGTGCGCGACAGGTCTTCGGCCGAGAACTTGGCGACATAGGCGTCGGCGCGCACGTTCTTGACGTGTTCCTCGTTGGTGCTGCCCGACAGCGAAGAGTGAATCACGACCGGCAGGTTGCCGAAGCGGTTGCTCGACTTGATGTTGCGGGTGAGCGTGAAGCCGTCCATCTCGGGCATCTCGAGGTCGGTCAGCACCATGGCCACGCGGTCGTACACGGTACGGCCTTCGGCTTCGGCCGCGGCGGCGATCGTGCCCAGCTGGTCCCAGGCTTCCTTGCCGCTCTTGGTCATGATGTAGGGCAGGCCCATTGCGTCCAGGCCCTGCTCGATCAGCGCGCGCGCCACCACCGAGTCGTCGGCCGCCAGGATCACGGAACCCGGCTTGATCGAGATCTTGGCGCCCACTGCCTGTTCCATGTTCTCGCGCTCCTGGGTCGGGTTCAGGTTGCGCAGGATGGTCTCGACGTCCAGCACCTGGGCCAGGCGTGCCGGCTGGCCTTCCTGCTCGGGCAGGCGCGCGATGCTGGTCACCATGCCGCTGCCGGCGCTATGCTCGGCGGTCATCACCTGGCTCCAGTCCAGGCGCACGATCTCTTCCACGCTCTCGACGGCGAAGGCCTGGGTGGTGCGCGCGAACTCGGTCACCAGCATGATGTTCAGGCCCGACTTGGGCTTGACGCCGGTGATGCCCGGCAGGTCGAGCACCTGGATGATCTGGCCGCGCAGGTTGACCACGCCCAGCACATGGCGCGGGGCGCCGGCCACCGCCGTGATCTCGGGCATGGCCACGATTTCGCGGATCTTGAAGACGTTGATGCCGAACAGCTCGTTGTGGTTGCCCTGCTCGTCACCGCCCAGGCGGAACAACAGCAATTCGAATTTATTGGTGCCGGTCAGGTTGCTGCGTTCGTCGACTTCTTGTTGTACCGATTTCATGTTCCATCCTGGATTAATAGTGCTGCACGGAAACCATTGCGGAAGTCATTGTAGTCGTGCGGCTCTTTCTTGGGTCAATACGACGCACGAGCCTTGCTGATTTTGCCGGAACCAGTGCAAAAAAACCACGGATTGTCACACGAGGCCTGTCAGGTAATATACGCCGATGACAACAAATACCGCCGCCGTCTTGATCATGGTGACGGCGAAGATGTCGCGGTAGGCTTCGCGGTGGGTCAGGCCGGTGACGGCCAGCAAGGTGATCACGGCGCCGTTGTGCGGCAAGGTGTCCATGCCGCCGCTGGCCATCGCCACCACCCGGTGCATCACCTCGAGCGAAATCCCGGCATTTTCAGCGCCGCGGATGAAGACGTCGGACATCGCCGCCAGCGCGATGCTCATGCCGCCCGAGGCCGAGCCGGTGATGCCGGCCAGTGAGCTGACCGAAACCGCCGCGTTCACCAGCGGGTTCGGGATGCTGCGCAGCGCATCGCTCACCACCAGGAAGCCCGGCAGCGCCGCGATCACGCCGCCAAAGCCGTATTCGGAGGCCGTATTCATCGCCGCCAGCAGCGCGCCGCCCACCGCCGCCTTGCTGCCGTCGGCAAAGCGCTTCGCCACCCGTCCGAATGCAGTCGCGATCACGAACAGGATCCCCAGCAGCAGCGCCGCCTGCACCGCCCAGATCGCGGTCACGGTCTTGATTGTCGTCGTTACCGGCGTCGCGATGCCCGGCAGGATCTCTGGGGGCACCGTGTGGCTGTCGCCGCCGTACCAGATCGGAATCATGCGGGTGAAGACGAAGTTGGCGACACCTACCAGCAGCAGCGGCGCCACTGCCAGCAGCGGATGCGGCAAGCCGCCGGCGCCCGTGTCCACGCGTTCCGGCTCGTTCACCAGCGAGGTGCCGTAGCCCTCCCCTTTGGCGGCGGCGGTGCGGCGGCGCCATTCCAGGTAAGTCAGGCCGACCGCCAGGATGAACAGCGCGCCCACGGCGCCCAGCACCGGCGCGGCCCACGAGGTGGTCTGGAAGAAGGTGGTCGGGATGATGTTCTGGATCTGCGGGGTGCCGGGCAAGGCATCCATCGTGAACGAAAAAGCGCCCAGCGCGATCGCCCCCGGCAGCAGGCGCTTGGGAATGTCGCTTTGGCGATAGAGTTCGGCCGCGAACGGGTAGACCGCGAACACGACCACGAACAGCGACACGCCGCCATAGGTGAGCAAGGCGCATACGGCGACGATGACGGCATTGGCGCGCTCCGCGCCGATATAGCGGATCGCGGCCGCCACGATGGACTCGGAAAAGCCGGATAGTTCGATCACCTTGCCGAACACCGCGCCGAGCATGAACACCGGGAAGTACAGCTTGACGAAACCGACCATCTTTTCCATGAAGATGCCGGAAAAGACCGGGGCGACCTGCGCCGGGTCGGTGAGCAGCACGGCGCCGAGGGCGGCGACCGGCGCGAACAGGATGACGCTGTAACCGCGGTAGGCGGCGAACATCAGGAAGGCCAGTGCGGCCAGGACGATCAGGAAGGACAAGTCGACTCCATGTGATGGCGTGTAAAGACGCCATCATTATAGAAAGGGAACGCTGCCGTGGGCCAGCGTTTGCGCCGATGCGGCACATGCTTATGCAGGCAGCATCGGCAAACCACGTCGTTCCCGCGCAGGCGGGAACCCAAGTTTGCACGCATATCGACAGCGCAAGCAAACTTGGGTCCCCGCCTGCGCGGGGACGACGACTAGGTAACGTTATCCTCGACCCGCGGCGTCGTCGAGCCACTGGCCAGCGTGATGCGGGTGCGCTTGGCCAGCGGCGCGCTCGGCGCGGCGCCATTGGCGTCCAGCGGCTTGACCTTGGTGAACACCACGCTGAATGAAGCCGCGGTCACGGTCGCCACCGCATAGCCTTGGGCATCGTGGTCGGCATAGGCGAAGGCGGGATTGTTCGCGCGCAGTACCTGGTCGAAGCCCTGCGGCGTGGCCACCAGCGGCGCCAGCGGCGTGCTGCCGGCGCCGGCCCGCAGGTACTGGTAGAACGAGGAGCTGCTGATGCCGGCGCTGACGAAGTCCACCGCCACCGGCCGGCCGCTGCGCGGGTCGTTGCTGTCGTAGATCACGCCGCACTGGAAGGCGTGCAGGTCGCCCGTGATCGCCACCACGTTCTTCACGTCGTTGCTGGCCAGGTGGTCCAGCATCTCGGCGCGGTAGGAAGGGAAACCGTCCCAGCCGTCGGCGTTCACGATATACAGGTTGTTGTACGGCGCCGGCGCCAGGGTGCGCATGTCGAGCCACATGCGGTTGAGGGTCACTTCATTGCCCCACACCTTCCAGGTGGCGGTCGAACCCTTCATGGTGTCCTTCCACCATTGGGTCTGGGTCGGTCCGAGCAGGCCCGGATTGCGCCCCAGCGCCGCCTTGGCGCCGGCCTCGAACTGGGCCAGCAGCGGCTGCGGCACGAAGTAGCGCGAACCGATCGAATCGTCGCCGTTCACCGGGTCGCCCTGCAGCATGCTGGCGTAGGCCGCTTCATTGACCACGTGGTCGTCGCGGTACAGCCGCTGGTCGGTCATCACCAGGTGCATCAGAGTGCCGAAGCGGAAATCGCGGTAGATGCGGATATTGTCGTAGCCGGCCTTGTTCAGGTCGAACGAGACGTCGCCCCAGTCGATCGGCATGTACTCGGCCCAGGCCTGGGTGGCGTTGCGGCGGCGCGAGGTCTGCTGCTGGTTGGCGTTGTCGTAGGTCTGGTGGTCTTGCCAGCAATCGTCAGAGAATTCATGGTCGTCCCAGATCACGATCATCGGGCACTTGGCGTGCAGCGCCTGCAGGCGTGCATCACCGCGATAGGTGCGGTACAAGGTGCGGTAGTCGGCCAGGGTGTTGGCGTAGCGCGCACCGCCTTCGATCGTCACGCCATCGGGCAGATTGATGCGCGCATGGGCCGGCTCGGCGCGGCCGGACTGGAAGTCGGCGCCGACCGTCTCGTAGACGTAGTCGCCCAGGTGGACGATGAAATCGAGTTCTTCGGCCGCCAGCATGCCCATCGCGGCCCAGTGATTGATGCTCCAGTCCTGGCAGGTCATCCAGGCGAAGCGCATCTGCGCCGGGGTGCTGGCGGCGGCCGGCGCGGTTTTGGCCTGGCCCACCGGGCTCAGGTCGGCGCCGGCGCGGAAGCGGTAGTAATAGCGCGTGGCTGGGGCCAGGCCGGTGAGCTTGGCGCGCACCGTGTGGTCGTAGGTCGGCATCGCCCTCAGCTCCACCACGCCGGTGACCTGGGTGAACGCCACATCCGTCGCCACCTCGAGCCGCAACTCGACCTCTTCGCCGCCGCTCTTTGGCGCGCAGCGGGTCCAGAATACGATGCTGCCCTCTTTCGGATCACCGCTGGCGACGCCCAGCGGGAAGCTGAAGCTGCCCTGTGGCGGCGTGTCGTCCGAGCCGCCGCATGCGGCCAGCAGGCCGCCGGCGCTGGCGACGGTGAAATATGCGCTACTGCGTAAGAAGCCCCGACGATCCACTTGCCACCTCCCTGTTGAAAATGTGTCGGCAGTCTAGCGGGCCGATATTTCCGAGGCATGACAGGGCGAAGCGCGGCCTAGAACAGGGTTTGCTGCGGGCTGGTAAGATTGGCAAAGCTGTCGCCCAGGAAGGGCAGGATGGCGTCGGCGACGGGTTCGAGCTGGCGCGTGAGGTAGTGTTCGTAGTCGATCGCGCCGTGGCGTGCTTCCATCGGCTCCGGGCCGTTCAAGGTCATCACGTAGCGGATCCAGCCGCCCTTGCGGTAGAGCGCGGTGCGGCCCTGGCGCAGGTGGTGCTCGTCGGCCATGCGCGCTGCGCGCACGTGCGGCGGGACGTTGCGCTGGTACTCCTCCAGTGGCCGGCGCAGGCGCTTGCGGTAGACGAGATGGTCGTCGCATTCGCCGCGCAGCATGCGCGCGACCAGTTCGCGCACATAGTCTTCGTAGGGCTGACCCTTGAAGATGCGCTCATAGAGGCCCTGCTGGAAGGCTTGCGCGAGCGGCGTCCAGTCGGTGCGCACCGTCTCCAGGCCTTTATAGACCATCTCTTCGCCGCCGTCCTTGGTGGCCGCCAGGCCGGCGTAGCGCTTCTTGCTCCCTTCGTCGGAACCACGCACTGTCGGCATCAGGAAGCGGCGGAAGTGGACGTCGTACTCCAGTTCGAGCGCGCTCTCGATGCCCAATTCGGCCTGCAGGTAAGTGCGCCACCAGCCGTTGACGTGGTCGACCAGCGCCTGTCCGATGCGGCGCGCATCGTCTTCGGCATGTTCGCGCCCCAGCCAGACGAAGGTCGAATCGGTGTCGCCGTAGATCACCTGGTAGCCCTGCTCCTCGATCAGCTCGCGCGTGCGGTGCATGATGTCGTGGCCGCGCATCGTGATCGACGAGGCCAGGCGCGGGTCGAAGAAGCGGCAGCCGGTGGTGCCGAGCACACCGTAGAAGGCGTTCATGATGATTTTCAGCGCCTGTGACAGCGGCGCATTGCTGTCCTTCTTGGCGGCTTCGCGGCCGGCCCAGACCTGGGTCACGATGCCGGGCAGGCAGTGCCTGGTGCGCGAAAAGCGTCCGCCGCGATAGCCCGGCACCGTGGTTTCCTCGGGCTCGCGCAAGCCCTCGACCAGGCCGAGCGGATCGATCAGGAAGGTGCGGATGATCGAGGGATACAGGCTTTTGTAGTCCAGCACCAGCACCGAGTCGTAGAGGCCCGAGCGCGAATCCATCACGAAGCCGCCGGGACTGTCGGCGCCGGCGACGTCGCCGATATTGGGTGACACCCGCCCCTGACGGTGCAGCAGCGGCATGTACAGGTGCTCGAACGCCGCCACCGAACCGCCGCTGCGGTCGGCCGCCAACCCGGTCACGCTGGCGCGTTCCAGCAGGAAGGCCATCAGCTTCGTTTTATCGAAGATGCGGGTGACCAGCTCGCAATCCTTGAGGTTATAGTAAGCCAGCGCCGGCTTGTCCTCGGCGAACATGCGGTCGATCTCGGCCATGCGGTCGTGCGGGTTGTCGATCGCCTTGCCCTCGCCCAGCAGGGAGCGCGACACGTTTTCGAGACTGAAGGATGGGAAGCTCCAGGTGGCCGAATGCAGGGCGTCGATGCCGTCGATCACCAGGCGGCCGGCGATGCAGATGAAGTAGTGTTCCTGCTTGCCACCGTGCTCGCGCCATTCGATTGCGCTGCCGTCGCGACCCAGGCGCAGCGGTCGATTGAAACGGTCGGCGTGCTTTTGCAGCACCCGCATGTCGAACTGGATCAGGTTCCAGCCGATGATGGCGTCGGGATCGTGGCGGATGAACCACTCCTCCAGCCGGTCGAGCAGTGCGAGGCGGGTGTCGCAGTATTCGAGTTCAAAATCCCGTTCGCCATCCTCTCCATTGGGTGGCCCGAGCATATAGACCTGGCGCTGGCCGCATCCTTCGAGCCCGATCGAGCGCAGCTCGCCCTGGAAGGTGGTCTCGATATCGAGTGAGACCGTGCGGATCGTCGGCCGGTAGCCGGGCGCCGGCTTCAGGACGGCGTCGACCAGCAACAGCGGATCGCCGTCGACCGGCGTGCCGCCAAAGCTCACCGGCGCCGTGATGAAGCGCTCCATCAGGTAGCGCTCGGGCGGACGCACATCGCCCTCGAACACGTCGAGGCCGTGCTGGCGCAGCTGCTTTTCGATGCGCATCAGCTGGCGGTATTTGCGGCAATACAGGCCGGCGACCGGCCGGTGGCGAAAATCGAGCAGGTCGAGTGGGCGCAGCTCCCATCCGCGTTCATCGCTCAGCAGCTGCTCGACGGTGGCGCGCTGCTCCGCCGGGATGAAAGCCACCGGCTTTTGTACCGGCAGCCGCAGGCGGCGCGGCCCGGCATCGGTGGCGAGCCAGAACTCGACCTCGCAGCCGGTGGCGGTGTCGCGCCAGTGGCGCGTCAGGAGAAAGCCAGTGTCCATCAGCGGTAGCGCTGCAGCTCGGCCTCGGTGAAGCCGGCCTGGCGCCGGCCTTCGATATTGAACGGTCCCTTGAGGACGGGCGCCTTGTAGCGCACGGTCAGTTCGTCGTAGGTGGCGATCGGCTCCAGACCGCGTTCCTCGCACAGGCTGAAGTACCAGCGGTTGCCGATCTCGACGTGCCCTACTTCGTCCACCAGCAGCCGGTCGAGGATCAGGGCCGCGGCCAGGTCGCCGGCCTGGGCGATCTTCTTGCGCAGCGGCGGAATCGCATCGAGCCCGCGCGCCTCCAGGGTGCGCGGCACCAGCGCCATGCGCGCCATGACGTCGTCACTCGTCTTGGCCACCATCTCCCACAGGCTGTCGTGGCCGGGGAAGTCACCGTAGGCATAGCCGAGCGTGGCCAGGTGGGCGCTCAGCATCGTGAAGTGCAGCGCTTCTTCGTCGGCCACGCGCAGCCAGTCGAGGTAATACTGTTCCGGCATGCCGTGAAAACGCCAAAGCGCGTCCAAAGCCAGGTTGATGGCGTTGAATTCAATGTGTGCGAGGGCGTGGACCAGCATGGCCCGGCCCTCGGGCGTGGCCATCGAGCGGCGGCCGACCTGCAGCGGCGGCACCAGTTCGGGACGGACCGGCCGGCCGGGGATGCCGGCGGGCGCGACGAGCGCGATGCCGGTGTCGATGCGCACGTCCCCGCCCTGGCAGGCGGCAGTCAATGCGGCGACCGCCTGGGCCTTGGTTGCGGGATCGGTTTCGAGCAGCGCGTGCAGCGCGGCGGCGCGGAGTTCCATGGTGATGACTAGTCAGGCGAAAGACGGCATTTTACTCAATCCGTCTTCCTCCGTGGACGGGAAGGTATATACGCAGCGCTTGCGCATCGCCAAGTCTCGATGCACATGAGCATGCAATAGTTTCCTGATTGTTCTTTGTGACCCAACAGGAGGTTCTGAATGCGCTGGATGCAATGGTGCAGAGCTCACCGCCGATTGACTGTCCTGGCGCTGATCATATTGTTCGTCGTCATCTATTTTCAGCTGAACTCCGTTGAGGTCCAGGCGCGGAAACTGGGCAATCGGCCATTTACTCCGGAAGCGTGGGCGACCGCATCCCAGCTAATGCGGGCAGAGATGACTGCATCCCTGCTGGACCAGTACGACACGTCGAGCTTCACCCGGCACGACGTCGTCGCCCTGCTCGGACCGCCCACCGGCTACTATGACCACGACACGAACCCAGCCTATTTCGTCGGACCCACGACGGTCGAAAGCATGTATGGCAAGGGTTACCTCCTGGTTTTCCAGACAAACAAATATGATGGAGAGGTCGACAGCGTCTTCTTCTTTCCGGAAGTGGAATAAGTCGTCCGGCCGGACCAGCCCTACATCTGCCGGAACAAATGTGCATACACGGGACTCACCCGAGGCTTATCTGCCCGCCCGCGCAGGTTCAGGGTCACTTTGCCCATGTCATCACGCCCCGCGCTTAACACGCACGCCATATTTACCACCATGCTGCGGCTGACCTGGCGGAACCGGTCCGGATCCAGCTGCGGCAGCAAATCCTTCAGCGGCACCCGGATCAGTGCCTCGCTGTCCACCGTCGCCACGTTCACGTACTTGTCGACCGCCTGGAAGAACACCACGTCCGCCACCGGAATCATGCGCACCACATTGCCGACCGCCGCCCGCACAGTCGTCAAGCGCTCGCTCGACGCTGCCGCCGGCAGCAGCGCCTGGAGCTGGCCGAGCAGCTGGGCCAGCGAGTCCGGGTCCGCCACGCCCACTGCCGGCTCCCGGCGCGCCTCGACCAGCGTGCGCAGGCGCTCTACCGTCTTAGCCAGCCGCCCCGCGCTGACCGGCTTGAGCACGTAGTCGACCGCGGCCCGTTCGAAAGCCTCGACCGCGTAGTCGTCGAAGGCGGTCACGAACACGATGTGCGGGAACGGCTGTGGCCCTTCCCAGCGCTCGGCCAACTCCTCGGCCGCCTCCAGCCCGGTCTGGCCGGGCATGCGGATGTCGAGGAACAGTACGTCCGGACGCAACGCCAGCGCCTGCTCCACCGCCTCCAGGCCATTCGGCGCCTTGCCCACGATTTCCAGTTCCGGCCACAAGCCCTGCAAGGTCTTGGCCAGGGTAGCTGCGAGGATCGGTTCGTCTTCTGCAATCAGGGCGCGGGTCATGCGGTGGTCTCCAGGGGAAGGGTCAGTCGGGCCAGCGTGCCTTGTGGCGAGGCTGGCGTCAGGGTAATCGTCGCGCGATCGCCGTACAAGGCCTCGAGACGCTCGCGGGTGGTCGATACGCCCACCCCGCTTCCGCGCCGACTGGACACCTGTATCAGGCCCAGGCCTGTGTCGCGCACCTCGATCACGAGGCTGTCGCCGGCCACGCTGGCCTTGACGACGATCTCGCCGCCATCGACCTTTGGCTCCAGCCCGTGCACGATCGCGTTTTCCACCAGCGGCTGCAGCAGCATCGTGGGCAGGCGCGCCGTCTTCAGTTCGGGCGGCAGCTCGAGGCGATAGGCCAGCCGCTCGCCCATGCGCACCCCCATCAGGCCCAGATAAGCTTGCATTGCCGCGAATTCCTGCTCCAGGGTCGTGCTCTCGGCGCGCGAGACGCTCAGGGTCGCGCGCAGGTACTGGATCAGCTGGTCGAGCATCTCGCTGGCGCGGTCGGGGTCGATGGCGATCAGGCCCTGCAGGTTGGCCAGCGTATTGAACAGCATGTGCGGCTCGATCTGGGCCTGCAGCAGACGCAGTTGCACCTGCAGCGCCTGGCGCTCGATGATCTCGGCGCGCAGCCTTGCCGCCGCATGCTCTTCCTCGATGCGGCGCACGCGCTCGCGGTACCTCACCAGCACGACCATTATCATGGTGCCCAGCATGGTGAACAAGACCATGCTCATACGGGCTGGCGTCGGATACTCGGCCAGCGTCGGCGTGGAGATCCCGAGCATCATGCCGCCGACGCGCAAGCCGGTGAAGTGCGCCACCGGCGCCGTCGCGACAGCCAGCGCCAGGAAAGGCACCCATTCGCGCACGCCCCAGCCGCGCCGGTCCCACCATAGCAGCCGGCCGCCGTTGACGATGGTGAAGGCAACGATGCCGATCACGATCGACACCACCAGATTTTCGACGAAGTGCCCGGTCACCAGGCCGATGAAGACCGCCGCGACGACGCTGACCGCCATCGACAGCGGCAGGTCGGCGAGCAGGCGACGCATGCGCGAACGCGGCGCAGGCAGGAGAGATCGGATGGGACTGGACATGCTGGCTCGCTTGACTGAAAGTAAAGCCATTGTGCCCAGCAGGCGGGAGTCCGGCAATCCGCGTTGCGACGAACCGGAGAAAGGATGGCGCCAAGCGGCTCCGGCGTCGACCGAAACCGCTCGAGGTGGCGTTTAAAAGCGGTAGTTGACCTTCACCGACGCCACCCGGCCGCGCGGATCGCCCTGGGTGTAATCGAAGAACGCGGTCGACGAATCCCACGACGGACGCTTGTCGCCCAGGTTATGCACGATGAAGCTGACGGTGGCCGCCTCGGTCGCCTTCCACGCCAGGTTCAGGTCGAAGGTGCCATATGGCTTGACGCGTTCGCCCGGACGGGTGGTCTGCTCGTAGCCATCGATGTAGTTCCACACCAGCGTATTGCTCCAGTCCTGGATGTCCCAGGTCAGGCCCGTCACGCCGCGCCACTTCGGGATCGAGCCGAAGTAATTGTTGCCGGCGCCCTCGGTCAGCGGCCGGCCGACGGCCAGCGGCTGTTCGAACGTCAGCACGCGGCTCAGTTGTGCGTTCACGGTCAGCTTGCCGTAGGCGGCCAGCGGCTGCACGTGGCGCAGGTCGATGTCGAAGCCGGATACCGAGCGGTTGCCCTGGTTGGCATACTGGCGGTACAGGGTCAGGATGCGGCCCTGGGCATCGCGCACGATCTTGCCCGGAGCGCTCGCTTCGTTGGCGATGATGTTGTCGGCCGATTCGGTGCCGATCACACCTTCCGTGCGGATGCGGTAGAAGTCCAGGCCCAGGCTGGTGCGGTTGTTCGGGGCTAGTACGATGCCGAAGTTGGCATTGGTCGAACGTTCCGGCGACAGGTCGGGGTTGGCGATCGTCAGGTTGGTGATGCCGCGCGCCTGGGTCGGCGAGATCGGATCGCGCGGATCGACCACGTTGCCGTAGCTGACCGAGGTCGAGTTGGTGATCTCGGGCAGCGACGGCGCACGGAAGCCTCGCGACAGCGTGCCGCGCACCAGCAGCCACGGCGCCGCCTGCCAGCGCACGCTGGCTTTCGGCGAGAAGGCGCTGCCGAAGTCGTCGTAATGGTCGCCGCGGCCGGCCAGGTTGACGCTCAAGTCTTTCAGCACCGGCACGTTCAGCTCGGCGAACAGCGCCGCCACGTCGCGGCTGCCGTCGATGATGTTGATCGCCGGTCGCAGCTCGGTGCCCGACAATACCGCGGTCGAGGTCTGCGAATCCATCTCTTCGCGGCGCCACTGGGCGCCCGCGGCGAAGCCGAGGGCGCCGGCCGGCAGCTGCGCCAGTTCGCGGGTGGCGCTCAGGTCGACGGTGGTGAGCTTCGATTCGGCCGGGCGCAAGGTCGACAGGCGCAGGCGGTTGCGTACTTCTTCGCTGTTGTTGGCCTGGTTGACGAAGTCATAGCTGCCGTCCGCCAGCACCTTCTCGAACTCGTAGCGGTTGACGAAGTTCTGTACGCTCTCTTTCAGCTCGCTGCCGGAATGGCCGACCGAGGCATCGTATTCCCAGCCGCCGGCATAGCCTTTCACGCCGGTCAGCACGCGGAAGAACTCGACGCGGCCCTGCTTCATGCGCGGGCCCAGGTCGAACAGGGTGGCGTTGAACGGCAGCGGCGTGGCGTCGGGATTGTTCGGATGGCCGACCGGCAGCACGACGTTGATATTGTCCAGCTGCTGGGTGCCGTTGTTCCAGGCGCGCAGGCCGGTGCCGACGGTCAGCGGCGCGCTGAAGGTCTGGTCGGCGCGCGAGCGGCCGTACAGCACCTCGGCATAGGCCTCGTGGTCCTGGCCCAGCTTGACGGTGCCGCGCAGCGAGGCGTGGGCGCGCTGGATGCCCGGGATCAGGGTCTTGTAGGTGGCCGGGTTATAGGCCAGCACGTTACCGCTCCGGCCCGGGGTGATCTCGCCATACGGCTGGACTGCCAGCGGGCCCGCATTCGCGCCGGACGCTCCGCCCAGCCACTGGGTCGGATCGTTGTTGACGTAATTGGTCGGCACCCAGGCCAGGGTGCCGTTCGGATTGCCGCGGAAGTCGCTGCCCGCCATCCAGCCCACCTGGTCCTGCTGCAGCTTGTCGCGCCACTGCGCGTCTGCCGAGAACACGACACTATAGCCATCCTCGACCAGCGAACCGAAGCCGGTCTGCAGGGTCACGCTCTTGTCGTCCTGGCCGGTGCCCTCGGTGGAGCGGCCGACCTGGGCGCTGATCTCGGTGCCCTTGACCTCTTTATAGAGAATGATGTTGACCACGCCGGCGACGGCGTCCGAACCGTAGACCGACGAGGCGCCGTCCTTGAGCACCTCGATGCGCTGCACCGCCGCCATCGGCAGGCTGTTCAGGTCGACGAAGACTTCCTGCAGGTTCTGGGCGGTGGCATAGGGGCTGACGCGCTTGCCGTTCACCAGGATCAGGGTGTTCTTCTGGCCCAGGCCGCGCAGCGACAGGCCGGCGGTTCCAGCCGAGAAGCTGCCGGTAAACTGCTCGTTATAGCTGTTGCCGCTATTGGCCGAGATCGAGCGGATCACGTCGGCGATGCTGGACTTGCCGGTGGCGGCCAGCTCCTTGGCGGAGATGACCTGAACGGCGCTGGCGCCTTCCTTCTGGGTGGTGCGGATGTTGGAGCCGGTGACGACGACTTTCTCGATGTCCTGGGCGGCGGCGTGTTGCGAGAATGCGGCGGCGAGCGCCACGACGATAGCGAGTGGTTTGTGCATGGTATTCCTGGTGGTGGTCTACCCGCCGGCGGTGCTCCCGGCCCCGCAGCGGGCGTGCGCTTCCTGCCCCATCCTTGTTGGACAGGTACGGAAGACGGCGGTATGGATCAGGCGATCAGGTGCGCGGCATTCGACAGCACGACCCGACGATGCTCGGCATGTGCGCCGCGCGGGTTCGTGAAGTGGGATGCTGCAAATGCGTCATGGCTGAATGATCGTTGAATTCCTGTGGAAGACGCATAATACCTAGCGGAAATGCTATGCCAAACGAATAAATAAATACAAGCTTATGCAAATCGCCATCGAAACGCCCTGCCGGCCATGCGATTGACCGCACTTGCTCAACATGTCATATTGCAATTTTTTCTATCCCAAGGAAGTCCACGCATGCGTCACCTTGTCTCTGCCCTCGGCTTTTCCGTCGTCCTCGCCGGCTGCGCGGTCCATGCCGAAGCGCCACGCGCGCCCTCCAATACAGCGCTGACCAGCCAGATCTCGGCCGACTCGCTGCGCGGCCACCTGTCCTTCCTGTCGTCCGACCTGCTGGAGGGCCGCGGCACACCATCGCGCGGCGTCGACCTGGCCGCCGAATACATCGCAGCCCAGTTCCGCCGCGCCGGCCTGGAAGCAGCGGGCGACGACGGCTACTACCAGACCGCCAACTGGCAATACGCCATGCGCGGCGAGAAAGACATCACGATCACGGTGACGGCCGGTGGCAAGACGATCGATGTGCCACTGGGCGGCGCCTCGGCCAACTTCGTCGATCCGGTTACCCTCAAGAACACGCCTGCCGTGTTCATGCAGTGGCAGGCGGCGCTGGACGACAAGAGTGCGGCCAACGGCAAGGTGCTGGTCGTGCCCGCCGCGGCGATTCCCGGCGCGGCCGCCACCCTGCAAGCCAAGCTGCAGAGCAAGCCTGCGCTGATCGTGATGATCGACCGCGAACGCCGCCACGGCCGCACCCAGGGCGGCTGGCTGATCGACCCTAGCCAGCCGGTGGCCAAGGACGGCCCGCCGGTCGTGCTGCTGCACGCGGCCGACGTCGCCGGCATGCTCGAACAGGGCGGCGCCAGCGTGGCCGCCAGGGTGGTGGCGCCGACCGTCAGCCCGGTCAAGCTGCGCAATGTGATCGGCGTCCTGCGCGGGTCGGATCCGCAACTGAAGAGCACTTACGTGATGCTCAGCGCCCACTACGACCACCTGGGCATCCGCGACGGCGAGATCTATAACGGCGCCAACGACGACGGCAGCGGCACCGTGTCGATGATCGAGATCGCTGCGGCCATGTCCGCACAAAAGGAGCGTCCGCGCCGCAGCATCGTGTTCGTCGCCCTGTTCGGCGAAGAGCTGGGACTGCTCGGATCGCGCTACTACGCGAAGAACCCGGTGTTCCCGCTGAAGGACACCGTAATGAACCTGAACCTCGAGCAGCTGGGCCGCACCGATGACAGCGAAGGCCCGCAAGTGGGCTCGGCGACCATGACCGGCTTCGACTACTCGACCGTCGGCACGACCCTGCAGCGCGCCGCCGATAGCACCGGCATCCGCTTCTGGAAACACCCGACCAATAGCGACCGCTATTTCGCGCGCAGCGACAACCAGGCGCTGGCCGATGCCGGCGTGCCGGCCCACACGCTGGCGGTGGCCTTCGGCTTCCCTGACTACCACGGCAAGGACGACACCTGGGACAAGATCGACTACGACAATATGGCGCGCGTGAGCCGCATGATCGCCGTCGCCCTGCAGGACATCGCCAACGACACGGCCAAGCCGGCATGGACCGACGTGCCCAACGCCGCCAAATACCGCGAGGCGGCGCGCGCGCTGCACGCCGCGCCTTGACGTCAGCCTCCACGTGATCGCCGGCCTGTCGATCCGCCCAGCCGGCGCGCCTGCGCCGATACGGGTCGACAGCATGCGGCTGATCGCGGGCAGCGGCGCCGAGGGCGACCGCCATCTCGATCCGCTGTCCCCCCGCCAGCTGCTACTGGCTTCCTGTGCCAGCTACGCCGACCTTCTGCTCCCGCCGCAGGCGCTGCGCGAAAACCTCCTGTTCGACGACGACATCGACCGCCTGCCTTCCGGAACCGTGCTGCAGATCGGGGACGAAGCGAAGGTGCGCCTGATGTTTGCCTGCGAAGCCTGCGGCCGGCTCGACCTGCATGGCGAGCGGCTGGCGGCAAGGATCGGCGCCAGGCGCGGCGTCCTCGCGCGCGTGGTCGAGGGCGGCGTCATTCGTCCGGGCGATCCGGTGCGCGATCTCGGCCAGGGTTTCGCATCGTGGCCGGAAGACTGGCGCCTGCGCATCGCCCAGGTGCTCGACGCCGTCCCTGCAGGCGCCGTGGTCGAATACGCCCAGTTGGCGCGCCTGGCGGGCATCCAGTCCAGCTATTGCCGTGCCTTTCCACGTCTGCTGCGCGGGCTAGGCGCCACGTACGCGCACAAGGCCGTCGCGGCGCGCACGCTCACTTCCCGGCCGCGCTGGACGGGTGCGGGCCTGTTCGATCAGGACCCGCTTCCGCCTTCCCGCCCAGGATCTCCTCGCTGATCCATGCCTTGACGGCCGCCGTATCGAAAATATTCCCACTGAAGACGCGGGTAGGACGATGCGGAATATTGTCCCCCCGCTCGCGGCCGTCACGCGTCACGACCGGCACCTCGATCACGCCATTATTGCTTGGCAGCGGCGCCCCGAACCCGGTGCCGGTGCGCGAGTCGACCGAGGTCTCGACGCCCACCTGCTCGACTCCCGGAAACCGTTTCAGTTCATCGACGAACACCATGCACGCGCTGGCGCAGTTGTAATCGGTCAGCAGCAGCACCCTGGCCTTGACCGGGTTGACCGGCTCCTTCGCCGGCTGCGGGATACCACGCGCATTGGGCGGCGTGACGAAGACCGTCTTCCCGGCCTCGACGGCCTGGCGGTACTTGACGTAGCCCTTGTCGAACGGCGTGCCGTCAGCAGGAGGTATGAGGTCGCCGGTCTCGGCGGCTTCGTCGGCGGCAAAGTACGCCATGATCTCGGGCGTAGTCCGGTAGACGTGCGAGATCCCCAGGCGCGAACGGGCGTGATAGTCGGCATACTCCTTGCCATACAGCGCGCGCAGGAAACCCATGAACCACTCATAGGAGCCGCCGCCGTTGCCACGCACGTCGAGGACGATGACGGATTTGTCCCGCAATGCCGGTGCATCGGCCATGAGCTGTTTGAACGCCTTGCCTTCGGCCTGTGTCTGCATGTGGAATATACCCATGCGCACCCAGGAACCATCGGCGCCGAATGGCGTAACGCCCGTAACCCGGTCGGTGAATGCGATCGCGCTGCGCATATCCGCCGCAAACCTGCTCGCCGCGACCGTCTGCCAATCGAGGGCGACGTTGCGGCCGCCGATCCGGCAGCTGCGCGGTCGCGGCACGAACGGGCTGCCACCATCCCGGAAGACCAGGGGCGCGGCCCGCGCCTTGGTCGACTCCACGCCGGCGATCAGCTGTTCGTAGGTGGCGACACGGCCCACCAGCGCATCCATCGGCTGGCCGTCGCATTGCGTGATCTCCTGACCGGCGAGGTCGCTGCCCTGGGTGGCCACGAGGTAGCGGCCGCCACGATAGGCTGCCATGAAGCCGGGCCACTGGTAGGTGGACGGGGTCAGCGTATGGCGCAGGACCAGATGCAGGTCCTGGAGGGAGCCGACGAAATGGCCAAGCGCGTGACGATAGCCGGCGTAGCTGTCGACGCGCGTCGACTCGGCGTCGAACGTGCGCCGCGCCGTGGCCAGCTTCGCGTGGAAATCGCCGTTCGCCGGGTGGACGGCGGAGATGGATTGGCGCTCGATCCAGTCGTTGATGAAATCCGCGTCCGCCCGCGCCATCGCGGCCCAGGGATTCTGCGGGGCCGCCGCAAGCGCCAGCGACGCGTGCAGGCCGCACAGACCGAAGGCCAGCGCCTTGATCGCGCGAGGCAGTGATAACGTGCTTGTCATGATTCCTCGTTGCTGTCGATGGAAGTACATTGCAGCAAGAGTTTTACCATGTCCCGGTTGCTTCGAATGGATCGCCAACTGCGATTGTGTGTCGCAGATCGTGCGCTACCGGTGCGACGGTGCCTTCGGCTTGAGCCGCGCAACGCCCAGGATCACCAGCGCCAGCCCTCCCAGCTGGTAGATCGACAGCGGCTCTCCCAATAGCAGCCATGCTGCGAACAAGGTCAGCACCGGCCCCAGGTTGCCCACCGCCGCCGCCTGCGCCGCGCCCATGCGCCCGATCGCCAGCGCCAGCCAGTAGATCGGCAGCGCGGTCGAGACCACGGCCATCAGTGCGCCATTGAGCCAGACCGCCGGCGGCAGCGCCGGCAGCGCGGCCAGGTCGCCAGCGGCCATGAAGTGCCCCAGCACGAACACGCACGAAGCGCTGCCGGCCAGGCCGGCCAGGCGCATGGAACCGATCCGGCCCACGAGCGCGCCGGTGCCGAGGTAGTACAGCGCATAGGTTACGGCGCTGGCGAATACCCAGGCCGAGCCCACCATCACGTCACGGCTCCAGCCGGTTACCTGCAGGTCGTGCACGAAGCCGATGCCCAGGCCCAGGTAGCAGATGGCCAGCGCCTGCAGGGTACGCGTCGAGGGCCGCTGGCGCGTGAGGGCAACCTGGAACAGCAGCACCAGGGTCGGATAAAGGTAGAGGATCAGCCGTTCGAGTCCGGCCGTGATGGTTTCGAGCCCGTAGAAGTCGAACAGGCTGGACAGATAGTAGCCAAGAAAACCCAGCACGGCGACGTGGATGCCGTCCTTGGCGGACAGCGGCTCGGCGTCGGGATCGCGCGCCAGCCACGCCAGCCATAGGAACAGCGGCAGCGCGAAGCCCATGCGCAGCGCCAGCAGGGTCAGCGCATCGACGGGCGCCGCCGCATAACCCAGCTTGACGAATACCGCCTTCATGCTGAAGCCGGCGGCGGCCAGCACCGCGTACAGGCGGCCATCCTGCGACCAGCTGCGCAGACGTGCTTGGGTGGGACTCATGATCGGGCTTCGGTGGCAAAGTCCTTATTCTGCCGAGAAAGCTTCCACGTTAGAATGCGTCAATCCTGGACCAGGCCTTCGCGTTTCGAGAAACCCATGCACTTCGACCTCACCGATCTTCGCCTGCTGCTCGCCATCGCCGACTTTGGAAGCCTGAGCAAGGCGGCCGAGCGCTTCCCGATCGCCCTGTCGGCCGCCAGTAATCGCCTGCGTGGGTTCGAGGAAGATTGCGGCGTCGTCGTCTTCACGCGCTCCGCCGGTGGCATGACACCGACGCCGGCCGGCCGCTTCATCCTGGAACGCGCCGCGCGCGTGGTCAGCGAGGCCGACCAGCTGCGAGACACCGTGCGCGAACTGCGCGGGCCGCAGCGCAGCGCGGTGCGCCTGGCCGGCACCACGGTGGCGATCAGCACCTTCCTGCCGGCGGCGCTGGGGGTATTCCTGGCCGACCACCCGTCGGTCGACCTGCAGCTCGAGGAGCGCACCAGCCGCGACATCCTGCAGGCGGTGCGCGACCGCGACATCGAGATCGGCATCCTGGACGGCAACGTGGCCACCGGCGACGTGATCTCGCTGCCCTTTCGCACCGACCGCCTGGTGCTGCTGGTGCCGAACGGCCACCCACTCGAAGAACGCACGGACACCCGGATGCGCGACGCCTTCGAGTTCTCTTTCGTCTGCCTGCCGGCCGAGCGGCCGATGCAGCACTTCATCGAGTCGCGCGCGGTCCAGAGCGGGCGGCCGCTCAAGGTGCGGGTGCGGGCGCCCAGCTTCGACGCCATCGCCCAACTCGTTGCGCAGGACGCCGGCATCGCCATGCTGCCCGAGGCTGCGGCAAGCCGCTTTGCACGCGAGCTGCCGGTTGGCATCGTGCTGCTCGACGAAACCTGGGCCAACCGGGAACTTCGGGTGTGCTTCGCCGATCCGACCACCTTGTCGCCGCACGCCGAAACGTTGTTACGTTATCTAGCGCACAGCGGATGAGTGTTGGAAATGTTGTAATGCTTCCGTCGCGCACGATTGCGGTCGTAGCGTGAGTCAAAGAATTAGCAGTAGGTGTAAGCTAAACGACAACATTTATTTTAAGGAGCACACCATGAAAACCACCATCGCCCTCTCCGCCCTCATGCTGTCCGTCGCCGTCCTGGCAACCGGCTGCAACAAAAACGACAATATGGGCCCAGCGCAAGAAGCCGGCGCCGCCGTCGACAATGCCGGCCGCGCCGTGGCCAATGAAACCCGCGAAGGCGTGGCCGCTGCCGACGCCGCCGCCGAGCGCGCCGGCGACCGTATCGAAGCTGCCGGCGACCGCGCCGAAGCCGCTGCCGACCGCGCTGGCGACCGTATCGACAACGCCACCGCAGAAGTGCGCCAGGAATCGCGTGAAGCGGCAGCCGAAGCCAAGGATGCCGTCAGCGACACCACCGCCGCTGCTGGCCGCAGCGTCGAACGCGCCGGCGAAAAAATGCAGGACGCTTCGAAGTAATCCGGTAGCATCTGACGCATCGACAAGCCGCAAGGCCGGGTAACCGGCTTTGCGGCTTTGCGGCTTGTTCTCTGCTATGCTGGAGCGCCCAACGCACAGCAGATGCCCGCATTCATGCCACGTCCGCACCTGTCTTTCCTGGCGCTTCATCTCGCCTGCCTCTCCCTTTTCCTCACCCCTGCCGCACTCGCCTCCGCCGCCCTGCCATCGCATCGCCTCGACAATGGCGTGGTAGAAGCGCGCGTATCGGAAGTCGCCGGCGGCCGCCTGCTGTCGTTCGCGCTGAAGGGCCAGCCCAACTTCCTGCTCATCGACGAAGCCGCCGGCGATCCCGATGCGCCTCCGGACGCGACATCGGGCTATATCCGCTACCAGGGTCATGAGGTCTGGATCGGTCCGCAACGCGAGTGGTGGGTGCACCAGGACGTCAATCCGGCGCGCGCCGCGGCCAAGGCGACCTGGCCGCCCGACCCCTGGCTGAGTCTCGCGAAGTACGCACTGGTGCACAAAAAGCAGGACGAGATCGTGCTGGACAGCCCGGCCAGTCCGGTGTCCGGCATCGGCCTGCGCAAGCGCTATGCCCTGGTCGCAGGCAAGCCTGGCAGCCTGCGGCTGGACGCCGAGGCCACCAACCACAGCGGCAAGCTGGCGGGTCGCGACATCTGGTTCAATACGCGCGTGCCGGCGCACACGATGGCCTATGTGCCGGTGGCGGCGCGGGAAGACGTTCGGATCGAGCCGGCTGGAGCGCTGCACTACACATTGGGCGGCGGCCTGTTGTCGCTGGATTTGCCGATGCCGGGTGACGCACCACGCAAGGGCAAGCTGTTCGCCCAGCCGTCACACGGATGGCTGGCGGCGTTCCGCGATGGCCAGGCGCTGGTGATCCAGTTCACCCACCAGCCGCGCGCCGCGATCCACCCGGCCCAGGGCCAGGTCGAGCTGTACCAGGACGCCGACGCGCGCGCGGCGGACAAGGGCATGCTGGAGCTGGAAGTGCACGCGCCCTATGTCGAGCTGGCGCCCGGAGAAGCGATGCGGGCGTCGGAGCTGTGGACCATCCTGCCCTACCACGGTCCCGCCACCCGCGACGCCCACCTGGAATTCCTGCGCCGGCATGCGGCGCAGCTCGGAATTTTAATCCCGTAAGAACGGCGTCTCGGCCACGCCCTTGACACCGGGTCGCAGCAACACCACGGCGCCGGCATCCCCCCCCGTGCCCGGATCGATCGACGTCACCAGCAGCAGGTCGAGATCCGGCCCGCCGAATGCGCACATCGACGGCTTGGCCATCGGCAGTTCGATCTCGCGATCGAGCTTGCCCGCCGGCGTATAGCGCTGCACCACGCCGCCATCGTTGGCGCAGGTCCAGTAGCAACCGTCGGCATCGACCGCGGCGCCATCGGGCCGGCCCTTCTGGCCGTTCAGGTCGAGGAACACCCGCTGGTCATGGGGCAGGCCGGCGTCGACGTCGTAGTCGAAGGCCCAGACCATGCGGCGCTGCGGGTGGGAGTCGGACAGATACATCGTCTTCCCGTCTGGCGACCAGGCCAGCCCGTTCTGGGTCAGCATATCCGACACCACCGGCCCGTGCAGGCCGTCACGGCCCGAGTAGCGATACAGCCCGCCGACCGCGCGCGCGGCGCCCATATCCATGAACATGGTGCCGCTCCAGAAGCGGCCCTGGCGATCGCAGCGGCCGTCGTTGAAGCGCATGCCCTCGCCCAGCTCCGTGGCCGGCGGCGCGGCCAGCCGGCTGGCGCCGACCGAGCCGTCGTCGTTCAGGTCGAGATGGAAGATCCCGCTCTCCATCCCCGCCACCAGTTCGCCGCCGCCGCTGCCGGCAATGCAGGCCACCATTTCCGGCGCCAGCCAGCGGCGCAGTTCCCCGCTGGCGTGGTCGCGCCGCCAGATGCGGCGGGCGGGAATATCGACCCAGTACCAGGCCTGTTCCCCCGCATGCCACATCGGGCTCTCACCGGTCGCGCAATGCACGCCGGCGACGATTTCCATTTCCATCGACATCCTTACAGGTCCTTGATTTCACGGTGCTGCGGCACCAGCGCCTTCATCACGCACCAGGCCACCAGATAAGCCAGCGCGCAGATCGAGAACATGATCATATAGCCGGTCGACAGCTGGCCCAGCGCGCCATAGTGGTCGAACAGCCAGCCACCGAGCTTGGTCAACAGCACGCCGCCCAGGCCGCCGGCCATGCCGCCGATACCGACCACCGAGCCGACGCTGTGTTTCGGGAACATGTCCGACACCGTCGTGAACAGATTGGCCGACCAGGCCTGGTGGGCCGAGGCGCCGATGCCGATCAGGATAACGGGAATCCAGAAGCCCAGGTAACCCAGCGGTTGCGCCAGCAGCACTACCAGCGGGCACAGGGCGATCAGCAGCATGGCGCGCATGCGGCCATGGTAGATATCGGAGCCGCGGTTCAGGAAGTAGGTCGGCAGCCAGCCGCCGCCGATGCTGCCCACCATCGTCATGCTGTACAAGACGGCCAGCGGCAGGATCATGGCAGTGGCCGACATGCCGTATTGCGCCGACATGTACTTGGGCAGCCAGAACAGGAAGAACCACCACACGCCGTCGGTCAGGAATTTACCGGCGACGAAGGCCCAGGTCTGGCGGTAGCTGAGCAGCTTGAACCACGAGCTTTTCGCCACTTGCGTGTTGTCGACCGCGGCCGGGCTGACGCCGGCGTCGCTGTTGATGTAGGCCAGTTCGGCCGCGCCGACGCGCGGCGAGCGTTCCGGCACGTCGTACAGCCAGATCCAGATCCCCATCCAGACGAAGCCGATGGCGCCGATCACGATGAAGGCCGCCTGCCAGCCCCAGAACTCGGCGATCACCGGCACCGTCAGCGGCGCCAGGATGGCGCCGACGTTGGCGCCCGAGTTGAAGATGCCGGTCGCGAACGAGCGCTCGCGCTTGGGGAAGTATTCGGCGGTGGCCTTGATCGCGGCCGGGAAGTTGCCGGCTTCGCCGATGGCAAGGATCGCGCGGCCGATCATGAAGCCGGCGATCGACACCGGCACCACGGCCAGCCCGATGGAGGTGAACACGGTGTTGACCGCCTCCCCGATCCAGATCGCGTAGGCGTGGGCGATGGCGCCGAGCGACCAGACGACGATGGCCACCACGTAGGCGCGCTTGGTGCCCATGCGGTCGATCACGCGACCGGCGAACAGCATCGAGATGGCGTAGACGAACTGGAAGGTGGCTGCGATGTTCGCGTAGTCGGTGTTGGACCAGCCGAATTCGGCGGACAACATCGGTGCGAGCAGGCTGAGGACCTGGCGGTCCAGGTAATTGATGGTGGTGGCGAAAAACAGCAGTGCGCAAATCGTCCAGCGATATTTGCCCACCACCGTCTGTGCCGGTGCGAGGTCGATGACTTGCTGATTCATGGTGATCAGTTCTTTACAAGTTAAAACAGCCGGTGTCTCCCCCGGCTGGTGCTGCGACAGAAACTTAAGGCGTTACGCTTTCCCTCCAGCTTGCAGGGTGCCGTCCTGCAGGCGCGCGAGACCCAGCGGATTCTCATCGCGCAGCGCTTCCGGCAGCAGATTGGCAGGTACGTTCTGGTAGCACACCGGCCGCAGGAAGCGGTCGATCGCGCTGGCGCCGACCGAGGTCGTGCGGCTGTCGCTGGTGGCCGGGAACGGACCACCGTGGACCATGGCGTGCGCCACTTCGACGCCGGTCGGGAAGCCGTTGAACAGCACCCGGCCCGCCTTGCGTTCCAGGATCGGCAGCAGTGCGCCGGCAACGCCGTGGTCCTGGGCCTGGGCGTGGACGGTGACGGTCAGCTGGCCGTGCAATGCCTCGGCCGCCTTCAGCAGCTGATCGGCGTCCTTGAAGCGCACCAGCACCGCGGCCGGGCCGAACACTTCGTCCTCGAGCGCCGCGTTACCCAGATAGGTGTCGGCATCGCACACGTACAGCGCGGCGCGCGCGGCGCAACCGGTGCCCTGCTCGCCGCCCTGGGCGACCAGCTGCAAGCCCTCGACCTGGCCGAACTTGGCCACGCCGGTGTTGTAGGCTTCGTGGATGCCGGCGGTGAGCATGGTGCCGGCGCCCTTGCCTGCCACCGCTTCGCTGGCGGCCTTGACGAAGGCGTCCAGGTCGGCGCCTTCGAGCGCGAACAGCAGGCCCGGGTTGGTGCAGAACTGGCCGACGCCCAGCGTCAGCGAATCGACAAAGCCTTGCGCCAGGCCGGCGCCGCCGGCCTGCAGCGCGGCCGGCAGCAGGAATACCGGATTCACGCTGCTCATTTCGGCGTAGACGGGAATCGGCTCGGAACGGCCGGCGGCGGTGCGCATCAGCGCGGTGCCGCCCTGGCGCGAACCGGTAAAGCCCACCGCCTTGATCGCAGGGTGCGCCACCAGCTGCTGGCCGACCGTGCGGCCATCGCCGTACAGCATCGAGAACACGCCTTCCGGCACGCCGGCTTCTTTCGCAGCGCGCTGGACGGCGCGGCCGACCAGTTCCGAAGTGCCTGGGTGGGCGGCATGGGCCTTGACCACGACAGGGCAGCCGGCCGCCAGCGCCGAGGCGGTGTCGCCACCGGCCACCGAGAACGCCAGCGGGAAGTTACTGGCGCCGAACACGACCACCGGGCCGAGGCCGATCTTGCGCAAGCGCAGGTCGGGACGCGGCGGCGTACGGTCAGGCAGCGCGCTGTCGACCGTCGCGTCCATGAAGTAACCGTCGCGCACCACCTTGGCGAACAAGCGCAACTGGGTCACCGTGCGCATCCGCTCACCTTCCAGGCGCGCCTGCGGCAGGCCGGTTTCGAGCATGGCGCGCTCGATCAGTTCCGGGCCCACGGCCAGGATCTGTTCGGCGATCGCTTCCAGGAAGCGTGCGCGCTGTTCGAGCGGCAGCGCGCGGTAAGGGTCGAAGGCCTGGCCGGCCAGCGCGCAGGCGCGCTCGACGTCGTCGCCGGTCGCCTGGCCGAAGCCCGGCTCCAGGTTGGCGCGGGTGGCCGGGTTGAAGCCGAAGGCCTCGCCGGCGGTGCCGCGCACGCACTGCTGGCCAATGATCATTTCACCGAGAATCGTCATGATTACAGCACTCCGTTCTTCTTCAGCAGGTCGAGCAGCATCGCGTCTTCTTCGGCGGTCAGGTCGGTCAGCGGCGGACGCACCGGACCGGCGCCATGGCCGACCAGGCGGGCGCCGGCCTTGATGATGCTGACGGCGTAGCCGGCCTTGCGGTTGCGGATCTCGAGGTAAGGCAGGAAGAACTCGTCGATCAGGCGGTTGGTGGTGGCGAAATCGTCGTTGGCGGTGGCGTGGTAGAAATCCATCGCCAGTTGCGGCGCGAAGTTGAACACGGCCGATGAGTAGACCGGGGTGCCCAGGGCTTTATAGGCGCCGGCATACACTTCTGCGGTCGGCAGGCCGCCCAGGTAGCTGAAGCGGTCGCCCAGCTTGCGCCAGATCGAGACCATCAGTTCGATGTCGCCGTTGCCGTCCTTGAAGCCGATCAGGTTCGGGCAGCGGTCGGCCAGCTTGGCCAGCGAATCCGGGGTCAGGCGGCAGTTGGCGCGGTTGTAGACCACGACGCCGATCTTCACGGAGCGGCACACCGCTTCGACGTGGGCGATCAGGCCGTCCTGGCTGGCTTCGGTCAGGTAGTGCGGCAGCAGCAGCAGGCCCTTGGCGCCCTGGCGCTCGGCTTCCTGGGCATGCGCGATGGCGGTGCGGGTCGGGCCGCCGCAACCGGCCAGGATCGGCACCACGCTGGCGCAGGTGTCGACCGCGGTCTTGATGATCTGGCCGTATTCCTCGCCATGCAGCGAGAAGTATTCGCCGGTGCCGCCGGCTGCGAACAGCGCGGTCGCGCCGAACGGCGCCAGCCATTCGAGGCGTGCGGCATAGCCTTTTGGATCGAACTCGCCCTGCGCGTCGAAGTCGGTGATCGGGAAGGACAGCAGGCCGTGCGACAGGACTTGCTTGAGTTCATTTGGTTGCATTGCTAGGTCTCCGTAGGTCTAGGTGTTGGACGAAAAGTCGTGCGATCAGGCATATGCCAAAATCAAGTTGTAAGTCATCGTACAACCTAGCGAAGTCGTCCGCAAGCAAAATGTGCGGCTATTTTTTAGTTGAGGGCTCCTTCCAGGCGGCGCTGCGCCTGCACCAGGCGTTCGCGGCTGTTGGACAGGTGGGTGCGCATCGCCGCGCGCGCCGCTTCCGGGTCGCGCCGCTCGATGGCGCGGAAGATATCGTCGTGCTCGCGGCTGACGCGCTCGAGGAAATCGGCTGGCTTGTCCTGTTCCAGCTTGGGCGTATCCAGGCGCGCGCGCGGGATGATGGCATTGCCCAGCTGCGCGAGGATGTCGACGAAATAGCGGTTGCCGGTGGCCTGGGCGATCAAGAGGTGAAAGCGCTTGTCGGCGTCCACCGCCGACCTGCCCTCGGCCATCGCCTGCTGCATCTCGAGCAGCGCGCCGGCCAGCTCGTCGACCTGGTCTTCGCTGCGGCGCACTGCCGCCAGGCCCGCTGTCTCGGTCTCCACGCCGATACGCAGCTCGAGGATGGACAGCACGTCGCGCAGGGTCAGGATGCTTTCGGCGTCCAGGCCAAGGCCCGACTGCGGCCGCTCCAGCACGAAGGTGCCGATGCCGTGCCGGGTCTGCACCAGGCCAGCCGCCTGCAGGTGCGAGATCGCCTCGCGCACCACGGTGCGGCTGACCCCGTACTGCGTCATCAGGGACGATTCGGTGGGCAGCTTGTCGCCCGGCTTGAGCATGCCGTCGCGGATGATGCCGCTGACCTGCTCAACCACGCCCTGTGCCAGACTGCGGTGCTTGCGCTGCGGGAGTACCATGGTTGCCTAGTAAAGAAAGTGAAAAGAAGTCCCCTGATTATACCCCAGCACCAGTTGTCAGACATCTTATGAGCAGACGTCTTTTCTCGCATCATTGGTATGTCCACCTTGCGGGATTGGTCTGGCCAAATTAGAATCGTCTGACCGTCACCCACCCGTCGGTCATCACGCCGACAGCAGCCCCGCCACATGAAAAAAGTCCCAGCAACCGCCGAGCCAGGCCAGGAGCCGCGCCTGTACCGCGTCGTCGCCGCGCGTATCCAGGATCTGATCCGGGAAGAAAAGATCCAACCCGGCACCCGGTTGCCGGCCGAGCGCGAGCTGGCCGCCAAGCTCGAAGTAAGCCGGGCCTCGCTGCGCGAGGCACTGATCGTGCTGGAGTTGTCGGGCATCGTCGAGGTGCGCGGCGGTTCAGGGGTCTATGTGAGCGAGAAGGCGGTGGCGCCGTCCGACGTGCCGGAAGCCGGCCCAGGCCCCTTCGAGGTGCTGGCCGCGCGCCGCATGATCGAGTCCGAGATCGCCGCCCTCGCCGCCAAGAACGCCACCGATTCGGCCATCGACGCCATCCTCAAGGCGGTGGAAGAGATGGAGCGCCAGCACGACGACCGCGCCAGCAACGAGAACGCCGACCGTAACTTCCACCTGGCGCTGGCGCGCGCCACCGGCAACACTGCCATGGTGGGCGTGATCGAATACCTGTGGGCCCAGCGCGGCAGCCTGTGGCACAAGCTGAAGGAACACTTTCAGACCGAGGAATTGCGCAAGCAGACCCTGATCGACCACCGCAACATCCTGGCTGCCATCGCCGCGCACGATGCGCCCGGCGCCAAGGCAGCGATGCGGGCCCACCTGGAGCGCGTGACGCGCACCTTCTCGCGCGGCTAGTTGATCGAATGGCCTGACCGCTTGCTTAATTGGTCAGGCCAAAATAGAATCCGGCAAACCCTTTGGAGTTTGCCAATGCCGTTCTTTTTCCGCGCCCTTCCCCTCCTGCTGGCCTTTCTTGCAACCGGCGCCGGCGCCGCTCCCGACCAGCCGCTGCGCCTGATCCTCGTGGGTGACTCCACCATGGCCAGCAGCACCGGCTATGGTGACGCCCTGTGCGCCCGCCTTACCTCGGATACCGCATGCCACAACCTGGCGCGCGGCGGCCGCAGCTCGGGGAGCTTCCGCGCCGAGGGTCGCTGGGACGAGGTGCTATCCCTGCTGCGCGCTGGCGATGGGTTCAGGGTGAGCTATGTGCTGATCCAGTTCGGCCACAACGACCAGCCGGGCAAACCGGGGCGGTCGACCGACTATGTGAACGAATTCCCCGCCAATATGCGGCGCTACGTCGAGGAGACACGGGCCGCCGGCGGCATCCCGGTGCTGGTGACGCCGCTGACCCGGCGCAACTTCCGCGGCGACTGGGTGCATGACGACCTCGCCCCATGGTCGTCCGCGGTACGCCAGGTGGCGCGTGAGACGAAGGCCGCGCTGGTCGACCTGAACGTGCTGTCGATGGCCGACGTCCAGGCCATGGGGCCGCGGCAGGCCGACACCCTGGCCCGCGCCGGTGCAAACTTCGACCACACCCACGTCGGTCCGGCCGGCGCCGAACGCTATGGGAGCATGATGGCGCGCGCGCTTCGACGTCAGGAGCCTGGCTTGGCCGCCGCATTCGGGAGCGCCCGATGAGCGCCGCGCTGGCCGCACTCACGCTGGCACTCGCCAGCGCCGTCAGCGAGCGACAGCACGCGCCCTCCGACGGCTGGGCCGCCCAGGAAGGCGGCACGCGCGGCGGCGCCATGGCAGCGCCGAGCCACGTCTACACGGTGCGCACTCCAGATGAATTGCTGGCGGCGCTGCAGGCCCCGGCGCCGGCCCGCATCGTACGCGTCGCAGCCAGCATCGACATGAGTGCGGACCAGCCTTTCAGCGACAGCGCGGACCAGGCGCGCCGTGGCATGGTGCGCGTTCCCGCCAATACCACCCTGCTCGGCGTGACGCCGGACGCCGGCTTCGTCAACGCAAGCCTCGTCGTATCGGGGGTGTCCCAGGTCATCGTGCGTAACCTTCAGCTACGCAATCCCTGCGACGTCGACCCCAAGTGGGATCCACAGGATGGCGCCAGGGGCAACTGGAATTCGCGCTATGACGGCATCAGCGTCTCGAATGCGCGTCACGTCTGGATCGACCACAACAGCTTTACCGATGCGCCGGTCACGGACGATACCCAGCCGGTGGAGAACGGCATGCCGAAGCAGTGCCACGACGGCGCACTGGACATCACCAATGGGTCCGACTTCGTCAGCGTCACCTACAACCGCTTCGCACTGCACGAAAAGAACACCCTGGTAGGCGGCAGCGACCGCGCGCAAGGCGATCGCGAACACCTGCGCGTGACCTTCAAGGGCAATCTGTTCGAGCACGTAAGCGAACGCGCGCCACGCGTGCGCTACGGCCAGGTTCACTTGCTGAACAACTATCACGTTGGCGACCGCAAGCATCCCGTGTATGCGCACGCCTACAGCGTGGGCGTCGGCACCGAAGCCCACGTGATCACGCATGCCAATGCCTACGAGATCCTGGGTGCGACGACCTGCGCACAGGTGGTGCGCGCGCCAGGCGGCAGCGCCGGCGTTCATGTCGACCAGGGGTCGGCCCTGAATGGCCAGCCGCTCACCGGCTGTCCGCATGGCGGCGACGTCGGCTGGCGCGTGCCTTACCGTTTCGACGCCCTGCCCGCCCACGAGGTCCCGCGCCACGTGCTCGCCCATGCCGGGCCGCGGACCATCGACCGGGCGGACGGCGTGGTCGAGGCACGTCTGGTGTTGAAGGCCGGCGCTGCGCCCTTCGTCCTGCAGGCGCGACGTGACGACCAGGGTGGCTGGCAAGGCGCCAGCGTGCGCGCCATCGATGACGGCGCCACGCTACAGGTGGAGCTGCTGGAAGCACGCGGCGGCGCACCGGTGCGCCTCAAGCAGGTGAGGCGGCGCGCGCCGTTGCCGGGTACACCTATGGTACTGCGCGTGGAAAGCCAGGCCGGCATGCTGTCGGCCTGGCTCGATGGCGAGCGCGTTACGTCGAGCCAGGTCGCGCCGCTGGCCGCCAGCGCACCGGCGGCCTGGGAAGCAGCCGGGCATGCCCTGCTCGACTTGCGCGACGGCCCGGCCGGGCTGCCCGCGGAACGTATCGCACTGCGGATCGGGGCGAATACGCTGGCGTTGCAGGCCGGGGATCCGCCCGAGCGGATCGCCATCGTGGGGCAGGCATCGGTCGCCACCTCCAGCGATCCGGGCATCGCGTCGGTCTCCATCTCGAACGAAGGCTTGCTGGTCACGCCGCACAAGCCTGGCCATGCCACCATCGCCGTCGGCGGCCCCGACCCGTCCTGGCAGCAGACTGCGTTGATGCTGGAAGTGGCCAAGCCATTCGCCGGCCCTCGTCGCACGACGCTGCCGGATGCGCGCCTGCGCCCGGCGCATGCCGAGCGTGGCGTCCCGCCGGACACGCCGCTCCTGATGACGTTCCAGCGTCCGCCGGTCCTGAGCGGCGCAGGCAGCGTGCGCATCGTGCGGCGCCATGACGGCGCGCAGCTCGCCACGATCCGGCCCGGCGAGACCGTCATCGCGCTCGGGCCGGCCGGCAAGCAGCGCCTGCTGCGCCACCATGCGATCACGGTCGAAGGCAATGCGGTGCGCGTGCGCCTGCCGCTCAAACTCGACCATGGCATGGAGTACGAGGCCGTCGTCGATCCGGCCCTGCTGCGCGACCCGGCGTTCAGGGGCGCGCGCTGGACCTTCCGCACGACGTCCTATCCGCCGGTCGGCGATAGCGTGACAGTGGATGACGACGGCCGCGCCGATTTCCGCACCGTGCAGGGCGCCCTCGACCACGCGATGACGCTGCCGCAAGCACAAGCGGTGACCGTCAACGTGCGCGACGGCGTCTATCCGGAGCTGCTTTACCTGCGCGACAAGGACAAGCTGATGCTGCGCGGGCAGAGTCGCGAGGCCACCATCATCCGGGCCGCCAACAGCGATGCGCGCAATCCCGGCTCCGAAGGGCGCGCCTTGTTCCTGGCCCAGGGCAGCGACCTGCTCGAGATCCGCGATATGACGCTTCACAACACGACGCGCCGCAGCGACGGCCACTCCGCCCAGGCCGAAACGGTCTTCTTCAGCAACGACAAAGGCCGGTTCATCGCCCGCAATGCCGCTTTCCTCAGCGAGCAGGACACGTTGCAACTGACCGGCTACACCTGGATCTACCGTTCGCTGGTCGAGGGTAATGTCGATTTCATCTGGGGGAACAACCGCGCCGCGCTGTTCGAGGAGAGCGAGATCCGCAGCGTCGGCGACAGCGCGTCGATGCAGAACGGCGGCTACCTGGTGCAGGCAAGGACAGTCGAACGTGAAGATCCTGGCTTCGTCTTCCTGCGCTCGCGGCTGACCCAGGGGCCCGGGCCGGTGGGGAACCTGCCGCCGCCCGGCAGCGTGTATCTGGCCCGCTCTCCGGGGACCGCCCACACCTGGGACAACGTGACCTTCATCGGCAACACGGTAGACCGCCACATCGCCGCCGACGCCTGGCTGCGCCAACCGGCGCCGAATCCACTCGTTGGCGATTCGATGTCGGGCTGGCGCGAATCCGGCAATACGGCGCCAGATGGCATGCCGCGATCCTTCGGCGCTTATCGGATGAGTGAAGACGAAGCGCGCGACTGGTCGACCCGCAGCCGCATATTCAAGCGCTTCAACGACGGCCAGGGCTGGGAGCCCGGGCCGTGAACCGGTTCAGGGCGTGATGCGGACGTAATCGACGTCCGCCTGCGCGCCCGGCGCGCCGGTGGCGAACAGCGCCAGTTGCGCGCCGACCCAGCGCCCCATGCGTGCCTCGAACGGCGTGCCGAGCGCAACGAAGCCGACGTCATCTGCACTGTACGAGAACGCCACCCGCGCACCTTCCGTCACATCGATCCGCAGGCGAACGTCGGAGCCTGGCAGCGCCGCCCCCATTTCTTCCACGCACGGCCCGCCCTCACCGCAGCGCATCGTCACCATGCGTGGCACTCCGGCGACCTGGCGCACCCCGAACCAGTTGTCCGCCAGGCCCGCAACGCCAAAACCGACCTGGTCGCCATCGCGCGCGGCGTTCAGCCGCACGTTCGCCGTCGCGCTGAACGTCGGCGCCACGAACTTATGGGTCAGCGCCGATGCGAGCTGACGCAACGGCGCCGCCGGCTGGGCGTTCAGGCGCAGCTTTCCGCCGCCCAGCGCATACCAGTCGGCCTTCCAGTTGCCAGCCCATTGCCACTGCGGGCCGAGGCTGGCGCCTTCGAACTCGTCGCCGACCACAGGCTCGCGTCTCGCAAAGACGCCCGCCACGGGCTTCGCATGCTCCAGCACCGGCTGGCCCACGCCAGGGGCGCCGGACGGCTCCCCGATCAACGGCCAGCCATCCTGCCAGCGCATCGGCTGCAGGTGCACCACGCGCCCATAGGCGCGCTTGTCCTGGAAGTGGAAGAACCAGTCCGTCCCTTGCGGCGTCCTGACCCAGGCGCCCTGGTGCGGTCCGTTGACGTCGGTCGTCGACTGGGCCAGCACGATGCGGTCCTCGTACGGCCCTTCGATCGAGCGCGACCGGAACACCGACTGCCAGCCATGCTCGACGCCGCCGGCCGGGGCGAAGACGTAGTACCAACCGTCGGCCTTGTACAGCTTCGGTCCTTCCAATGTACGGTAAGCCGGCAGGCGATTGCCGTCGATGACCACCTTGCCCTGGTCATCAAGCAGGCTACGACCGTCCGATGCCATGCGGCGCAGGGTCAAGACGTTGTTGAAACCGGCGCGGCTTTTCGCCCAGGCGTGCAGCAGCCAGGCCTTGCCGTCGTCGTCCCATAGCGGCGTCGGATCGATGATGCCCTTGCCCGGCAAGAGCAGGTGCGGCGAACTCCACGGCCCGTTGAAACTGGTCGCCGTGGTGACGAACACGCCGTGGTCCGGATCGGGATAGAAAATCCAGAACTTGCCGTCGTGGTAGCGCAGGCACGGCGCCCAGACGCCCTTGCCGTGCTGGGGCGTTGCGAACGCCGCCTCAGGCACGAGACGCGGCAGCGCGTGGCCCATCAGCTCCCAGTTGACCATGTCCTTCGACGTCAGCAGGGGCAGGCCGGGTGCATTGGCGAAGCTCGACGCCACCATGTAATAGGTGTCGCCCACACGGATCACGTCCGGATCGGAATAGTCGGCGTGCAGGATCGGATTGCGGTAGCGGCCATTACCCAGGTCGGGCGACCATGGCGCGCGCGCAGGCGGCGGACGTAGCACGCGGCCCAGGAAACCATCCATCGCATCGACGGTCGGCGCCAGCAACGGGTCGAACAGCCAGAACGCATGTGGCGTGCCGGGCAGCGCCACGGTCTCGGCCAGGACGCCATGACCCTGCAGTTTCGCCGTCATCGCTTCGCGGCCGGCGGAAAAACGCGGCACGCCGCTCACGATGAACAGCACCGGCGGGCTCGCCATGTCCACGTGCGCGATCGGCGAGGCAGCGTGCCAGGTCTCGCGCCGCTCGGCGTAACGGCCGCCGAGCCAGGCGCCGGCCGCCGACGGGTTCTTGGCTGGATCGTCCTCGTGGCGCAATGCTTCGCTGGAGGTGAAGTCGGACAGGCCATCGATATTCACGACCGCCTGAATGGCGCCGTGATCCGTCATGCCAACCAGGGCCGCGATCTGCCCGCCGGCCGAGCCGCCTGCGATCGCCACGCGCGCGGGGTCGATGCCGAAGCGCTCAGCGCTCGCCTGCAGCCAGCCCACGGCATACCTGACGTCGTCGATCGCCGCCGGGTAAGGTGCCTGGCCGGACAGGCGATAGCTGACGCTGGCGGCAGCATAGCCACGCGCGGCCAGCCGCGCCGCCAATGGGGCCATCTCGCTACGGTCGCCGCTGCGCCAGCCGCCGCCGTGGACCAGCACGACCAGCGGCGCCGGCTTCTTGCCTGGTGCGGGAAGGTAGAGGTCGAGCGCCAGGGATGTGTCGCCCCGCCGCGCATAGACGAGGTCCTTGCGCACCTGGACCGGCGCTGGCGCCGTGCTGGCGGCGATGCGGATGAACGGATAGTCGGCAGCCAGCTTGCGGTAGGTCGTCTCGGCGTTGTATGGCTGCCCGTGTGCGGCCGCCGTAGCGAGCGGCAGCAACAGCGCCAGCGGCCAGCGCCTCACAGCGCACTGCCCCGGAACACGACGCGCCGGCGCAGGCTGGCGCCCGGCGCCAGGATGCTCAGGCCCGGATAGCCCGGCAGATTATGGGCATTGATCGGGTGGTCGACCGGTTCGAAACAGAAGAAGTCGCGTCCGGGCGGTGCGTACAGGATGAAGTAATCCATGTTTGCCTCGATGCTCAGGCCCACACCGCGCGCGGGCCAGTCGATCTGGGCCTTGCCATTCCAGCCTTCGAAGACGTTGTCTACGCCATTTTCGGGAAGGCGGGCCGGATCGATGAAGTTCCAGTCCGGAGGCAGGAGACTGCGCATCGCCGGTAGCTTGTCGGCGCCTGCGAGCCACACCTGCGTTGCCCTGGCGCGCAATCGCGCCCCCTGTGGATCTGGCAGCCATGGATGCAGGCCGAGGCCGAACGGCAAGGCGTGGTCCCCGCAGTTGCGTACTTCCAGCTCCACCACCAGCGCATCGCCTTCGAGTGTGTAGCGCAGCGCGGCGTCGTAGGAGAACGGCGAAGCGGCATGGCGCTCGAGCCGCAGCTGCACTGAATCGGAGGTGTACGAGGCCACTTCCCACGCCTGCTGCCAGCCATCGCCGTGGATCGGACAGGGTTCACCGGCGCGGTTCGGCGCCGGCACGTGGCGCCGGTCATCGAACGCGAAGCCGGATGGCGCCATGCGGTTCGACCACGGCACGAGTGGGAAGCACGCCAGTTGGGAAGGCAACGGCACGTCCTGCACGTCTGCCGCCAGGGGACGCAACAACGGCTGCGGTGTCGATCCATCGAGCCAGTCGAGGCGACCGAGGCCGCCCCCCGCCTGCGGCACGACATCGGCCCGCAGCTGGCCGTTCTCGAGCTGCAGGCGCTGCAGCATCAGTACTGCGGACCGTCGAGCAGGAATTTCCCGCCCTGGTACATCGTGGTCACGTCGTCCTGGGCCGGGAACTCGGAGGTGTCCGGGAACAGGTGGGCGAACTTGCTCGAGCTGTCCTTCGGCTTGTAGCCCAGGTGCGAGGCCAGGCGGTTGTCCCACCAGGTGCTGTCGTTGTCCGACTGGCCGTACACGATGGTGTGGCCGACGCGCGGCGCGAACAGCGAGCAGCGCAGCAGCTCGGTCAGGTCGTCGTAGGAGAGGAAGGTGCTCATCATGCGCTTGTTGGCCGGCTCCGGGAAGCTCGATCCGATGCGGATGCAGACGGTCTCGATGCCGAAACGGTCGAAGTAGTAGCGCCCCATCTGTTCGCCGAACACCTTCGACAGGCCATAGTAGCTGTCCGGGCGGGTCGGCGAATTCGCGTCGAGCACCTCGGTGGTACGGTGGTAGCCGATGGCGTGGTTGGAGCTGGCGAACACCACGCGCCGGGTGCCGGCCTTGTGCAGCGCCTCGTACAGGTTGGCCACGCCGAGGATATTGGCCTGCATGATAGGCTCGAACGGCTTCTCGGTCGAAATGCCGCCGAAATGCAGCACCGCGTCCACCCCTTCGAGCAGCTTGATCACCGCGTCCTTGTCGGCCAAATCGCACTGGACGATTTCCTCGCCCTCGCGTGCTTCTCCCATGTTCGCCACGTCCGACAGGCGCACCACCTCGGCCCACGGCTTGATGCGGTCGCGCAGCACCTTGCCCAGGCCGCCGGCGGCGCCGGTCAGCAGGATGCGCTTGAACGGCTTGCCAATCTTCTTCGTACTGCCAACTGCTTCGGTCATTCCACGACTCCTCTATCTCTATTATTTACGTCACCGGCGCCGGATTGAACAGCGCCAGCGAATTATGCAGTTTCCACTGCTCGGCCC
The DNA here is from genome assembly GCF_034045165.1 of Massilia sp. CFBP9026. Lineage (NCBI taxonomy): Bacteria > Pseudomonadati > Pseudomonadota > Betaproteobacteria > Burkholderiales > Oxalobacteraceae > Massilia > Massilia sp. CFBP9026. Next base: position 897,726 of record NZ_JAXCWH010000001.1, on the reverse strand, counting down.
AGGTGCGGCGGCCGCTGGCCACGTCGAGGATCATGCGGAACAACTCCCAGCCCACGTCCTCGATGCTCGCCTCGCCCGTGGCGATGCGGCCGGCGTCGACGTCCATCAGGTCGTGCCAGCGGCGCGCCAGGTCGGAACGGGTCGCCATCTTGATCACCGGGACCGCAGCCAGCCCATAAGGCGTGCCGCGGCCGGTGGTGAAGATGTGGACGTTCATCCCGGCGGCCATCTGCAGCGTACCGCAAATGAAGTCGCTGGCCGGCGTAGCAGCGTAGATCAGGCCCTTCTGCGCGAGCTTGTCGCCGGGCGAGAGCACGCCGGTGATGGCCGTGCTGCCCGACTTGACGATCGATCCCATCGCCTTTTCGACGATATTGGACAGGCCGCCCTTCTTGTTTCCCGGCGTCGTGTTCGCGCTGCGGTCCACACCGCCCCGCACCAGGTAGTCATCGTACCACTGCATCTCGCGCACCATGGCCTGGGCGATTTCCGGCGTCGCGGCGCGCGCGGTCAGCTGGTCGATCCCGTCGCGCACTTCGGTCGTCTCGGAGAACATGACGGTGCCGCCGGCGCGCACGATCAGGTCGGTGGCGTAGCCCACCGCCGGATTGGCGGTGACGCCCGAGAATGCGTCGCTGCCGCCGCACTGCACGCCCACCACCAGGCTCGATGCCGGGCAGGTCTCGCGGCGGCGGGCATTCAGCTTTTGCAGGTGCCGTTCGGCGGTCGCCATCAGGTTGTCGATCATCGACATGAAGCCGACGTGCTGCTGGTCCTGCAGGGTCACGACCGACGGCTGGGCCGAGCCGATCGGGATCGAACCGGCCGGGAACAGGCGCGTCGGCGGCAGCTTCTCGCAGCCCAGGCTGACGACCATCACGTCGTCACCGAAATTCGGGTTCTTCGACAGGTTACGGATGGTGCGGATCGGGATTTCGGCGCCGGGCGCGTCGATCGCGACGCCGCAGCCATAGATGTGTTCGAGCGACACCACGTCGTCGACGTTCGGATAGCGCGGCAGCAGTTCGTCGCGGATGCGCTTGACCGCATACTCGATCACGCCCGACACGCATTGCACGGTGCTGGTGATCGCCAGCAGGTTGCGGGTGCCGACCGAACCGTCGGCGTTGCGGTAGCCCTCGAAGGTGAAGCCCTCCAGCGGCGGGAAATCGGTCACGGCATGGGTGCCGATCGGCAGGTTGTCGAGCGAACGCGCGGCCGGCATGTGCAGCACCTTCTCCGAGATCCAGCTGCCGCGCGGGATGGCGCCATTGGCGTAGCCGATCACGACGCCATACCGGATCACCGGATCGTTATCGAGCAGGTCGACCAGCGCCACCTTGTGCCCCTGCGGCACCCCCTCGACCAGCACCAGGCCATCGGCAAGAACGGTGCCGGCGGGCAGGCCGCCATCGTTGGCGACGATCGCTACATTGTCGCTGGCCTGCATGCGGATGGTACGGGGTACGAGCTGATTCATAGGGTCTGCCTGCGAGTTCATAGGGGTCTGCAATGGTGAGCTGCCATGCCTGATGTTTTTTTCAGTATGCCACACAAAAATGAAAAGTGGCTAGTCCACCTTGCGATTTTGGTCTGACCAAATTAGAATGGCCTGACCAAAAGAGCAGTACCTGAAGTTTAAGCAACACGGGTAACACAACAACGCCGATTGGAGACACATGAAACTGCATTTGCTGGCAGCCCTGTTGGGCTGCGCGCTCGCTTGCGGACCCGCCCTCGCCGAGGGCAAGTACCGCAATCCCGACAATACCAACCTGGGCGACCCGGGTGAAGGGACTTACCCGATCCCTTACAAGATGCCGGTCGTGGCCGAAGTGACGGCCCAGCTGCAATCGATCCGGTCCTTCATGGATCGCGCCACGCCGACCCGCGTCGTCAGCAAGCGCACCGGCCAGCCGATCACCGACCTCAGGACACCGAACGCCGACGCGGTGTTCGAGCGCAGCGCAGGCGACTACGGCATCCAGGTGTACGAAATGGGCGTGGTCCACTCGGGCCTGATCAAGGCGGCCCAGATCACCGGCGACAACGGCTTCACCGGCATGACGCGCCGCCACTTCCAGTTCTTCAACGACACCCTTCCTTATTTCCGCGCCCAGGAGCAGAAGTTCAAGCTCGAGCGCGGCAACAGTTTCTCGCGCTTCCTCGATCCGCGCTCGCTGGACGACACCGGCTCGATGTGCGCTGCGCTGATCCGGGCCCGCCTGGCCAAGGTCGGTCCCGATCTGCAGAACATGATCGACACCTGCAGCGACTGGGTCGCCAAGCACCAGTTCCGCCTGGAAGACGGCACCATGGCGCGCAAGCGTCCGCAAGAAGTCTCGCTGTGGGCCGACGATATGTATATGAGCATCCCGGCGCTGGCCGAGATGGGCCGCCTGACGGGCAAGCGCGAACACTTCGACGACGCCGTCAACAATGTGCTGGGCATGTCGAGCCGCATGTTCAATCCGCAGCTGGGCCTGTACACCCACGGCTGGCACGCCAACCACCAGGACGCGCCGCGCTTCTACTGGGCGCGCGCCAACGGCTGGGCGGTGCTGGCGATGTCCGACCTGCTCGACGTGCTGCCGAAAGACCACCCGGGCTATCCGAAGGTGCTGGCCCAGTTGCGCGCCTCGCTGAAAGGCATCGCCGAACTGCAGAGCGGCAGCGGCATGTGGCACCAGATGCTGGACCGGAACGACTCTTATCTGGAGACTTCGGCCAGCGCCATGTTCACCTATGTGTTCGCGCATGCCGTGAATGAGGGCTGGGTCAGCCCGACCACCTATGGCTCGATCGCGCAGGCCGGCTGGAACGCGCTGTCGACCCGCATCAATTCGCTGGGCCAGGTGGAAGGCACCTGCGTCGGCACGACGCTCGCAAGCGACATGGTCTATTACTACCACCGCCCGACCAGCGTCGACGCCCTGCACGGCTACGGTCCGATGCTGATGGCCGGCGCCGAGATCATCCGCCTGGTGAAGAATCCGGCCTTCGAGGTCCAGCACAAGGTGCGCACCTACCACTACATGCCCAAGGGCGGCCAGACCGACTACCGCGAACACCACTAATCGGGGGACAAGATGAAACGACTCGTACTAGCAGCCATGCTGGGGACGGCGCTCGCGCCGAGCCTGGCCCAGGACAAATTCGCGGTCACCGTACAGCACGACCTGTCGATCGCGCGGCCATCGGAGACCATTGCGATCCCCTGGAAGCAGGTCAATGCCGCCATGCCGGGCGCGATGGTGCAGAAGATCGCGGTCAAGGACGCGAGTGGCCGCGTGCTGCCGCACCAGGTCACCAACGTCGCCCCGCAGGCCAAGGACCCGAACAACGAAGGCGTCGCCTACGGCGAACTGCTGTTCCAGCACAGCTTCGGCGCCGGCGAGAAGAGCGCCAGCTTCACCGTCGAGCGCATCGACGGCGTGGCCCCGCCCTTCCCTATCAAGGCCTTCGCGCGCCAGGTGCCGGAGCGCCTGGACGATTTCGCCTGGGAGAACGACAAGGTCGCGCACCGCACCTATGGCCCGGCGCTGGCGGCGCCGGCGCCGGCCGGCGTGGTCAAGGAAGTGCTGGTGACCAGCGGCCTGGATATCTGGTTCAAGCGGGTGGACTACCCGATCGTCGACCGCTGGTACAACAAGGGCCATGACCATTACCACAAGGACCAGGGTGAAGGCATGGACATGTACAACGTCGGCAAGTCGCGCGGCGCCGGCGGCACCGGCATCTGGGACGGCAAGACGCTGTACACGGGCGTGAACTACGCCAGCTACAAGATCCTGGCGAATGGTCCGATCCGCGCCGTGTTCGAGCTGCGCTATGCGCCATGGGATGCGGGCGGCCGCCAGGTCAGCGAAGTCAAGCGCTTCACGGTCGACGCGGGCCACTGGCTGGACCGCATCGACAGCACCTTCACGACCAGCGATGCTGCGCCGCTGACGGTGGCCGTGGGCCTGAACAAGACGCCGGGCGACAAGGGCCAGGATCCGAAGATCGCGGTCGGCCGCGACGGCAAGGTCTTGCTGCAATGGGTAGAGCAGAAGAGCAACGACGCCTTCGGCACCGCGGTCGTGCTGCCGGGCGCCGAGGGCTTCGCCCAGGATGCGCTCAACGAACTGGTGTTCGCGAAGGCCACGCCGGGCCATCCGCTGCGCTACTACGCCGGCGCCGCCTGGAGCCGGGCCGGCGAAATCACCAGCCGCGCCCAATGGGAACGCCAGGCCCAGGACATCACCGCACGCGACGCCAGCCCGGTGCGCGTGACCATCCAGCCTGCGAAGTAAGGGATCTCGATGAATTTTCAAGAAAAACGCCGCGCCCTGCTGCGCACCGTCCCCGCCGCCTCGCTGATGCTGGGCGGCGTCAAGACCGCTGCAGCGCACCAGGCCGGCGCGCTGGCCGCCACGGGAGCATTGACGACCGCGGCAGCGAATGTGGCCACGGCTGCTGCCGATCCCTGGCAGCGCGCCGCCGCCATTGTGGCCCGCTTCGCCACCCCGCTGACCTTCCGTGACGAGGATTTTCCGATCACCGCGCACGGCGCCAAACCGTGCACGCTGGTCAAGGTGAAAGGTCAGACCGAATCGCTGGTCGAAGGCACCCTGGACACGCCGGCGCCGGGCTCACCGGACTGCTATCCGGCGATCGCCGCCGCGATCGCGGCCTGTCACGCCAAGGGCGGCGGCCGGGTCGTGATCCCGAAAGGAGAATGGTATTGCGCAGGCCCGATCGTGCTGCGCTCGAACGTGCACGTGCACCTGGCGGCTGGCGCGCGCGTGCACTTCGCCGCCAATCCGGCCCATTACGCGCGCCACGGCGACCATGACTGCGGCAAAAACGGCAAGCTGGTGCTGTCGCGCTGGCAGGGCAACGACTGCCTGAATTATTCACCGATGGTGTACGCCATCAACCAGACCAACATCGCCCTCACCGGTGAAGACTGGACCAGCATCCTCAATGGCCAGGGCGGCGTGCCGTTCGAGCCGGGCTTCGCCGAGGGGCCGGAGTGCTGGTGGGACTGGAAGGGACGTGGCAAACCAGTACGCAAGCGCACCGAGGTTTACGCCAACCCAAACAATCCTCCGCTCGACAAGGTCGTCCCTGGCATCGATGCGCAGCGCCAGGCCAGCATCCAGGGCGAGGGAGATCGCTGGCAGACGGATTCGCGCTACCTGCCGGCGCTGTCCGAAGCCGGCGTGCCGGTGGAGCGGCGCGTATTCGGCCACGGCCACTACCTGCGCCCTTGCATGATCGAGCTGATCGGCTGTAATAAAGTGCTGCTGCAGGGTTACCAGGTCAATGCCGCGCCGTTCTGGCTGCATCACCCGGTGAACTGCCGCGATCTGTTGATCCGGCGTGTGAACATGGAAAGCCTGGGCCCGAACAGCGACGGCTTCGATCCGGAAGCCTGCGACGGCGTGCTGGTCGACGACTGCCTGTTCAACAACGGCGACGACTGCATCGCGATCAAGGCCGGCAAGAACCTCGATACCCAGCACGGCCCGACCCGCAATATCGTCATCCAGAACTGCGTGATGAACAGCGGCCATGGCGGCGTCACCCTCGGCAGCGAGATGGCGGGCGGCATCGAATACGTGTTCGCGGAAAAGCTCGAGTTCCGCAACATCCACTGGAAGGACGATCCGCTGAACACGGCGATCCGCCTCAAGACCAATATGAACCGGGGTGGCTTCCTGCGCCACCTGTACGTGCGCGACGTCACCCTGCCCCACGGCGTGTCGATCGAGCCGATGCTGTACAAGCCGCTGCCGGGAGCCAACGAGATCAACGTGCCGGTGGCGTCGAGCGCGGGCGCCATCATTACCATCGACTGCGACTACGTACCGGGCGACGACACGATGCGCATCCGGCCGCCGCAGGTGTCCGATATCGACATCCGCAATGTCCGCGCCAGCAATGTCGATACCGGCAAGGGCAGTTTCTCGTGCTACCAGGCCTTCATGTTGCTGGGACCGGTCGCGTCGAGCTTCAACGGCAAGCCGGGCACGCCAATCCCGCCGATCGCGCGCATTCGCATCAGCGACTCGGATTTCGGCACGCCCGCCAACGCCAAGCAGCCGTGGTTCATCCACAACGCCGTCGAGATCACGCTCGACAACGTCACCATCGGTGGCAAGCGCTACAAGCAGGTCTTGTCGACAAAGACCTGACTTGCAACAGGTCAGACCAGTTGAAAAATATTTTTTAATTGGTCTGACCAAAAACGCAAAAGTTGACATAGAATTCAACAACTGGCCTGACCACCGGGATCAACACCGGGGGGACCAAATAATCACAAAGTAGCGGCGGCGGACATGTTCATAGTCCACCGGATCAAAAACGCATGGAGACAAAATGAACCACAATCCCCACCGCGCAGTCCTGCGCAAACTCACCCTTTGCCTGCTCGGCACCGCCTCGGTGTCGGCCCTCTCGCTCGGCCCGGCATTTGCCCAGGAAGTAGCGGCCGCAGCGACCGGCGGCGACACCGCCAACGCCCAGACCGTGGTCGTGACCGGCCTGCGCGCCTCGCTCGAAAGCGCGCTGAATGCGAAGCGCCAGGACAACGGCATCGTCGACGTCATCAAGTCGGAAGACATGGGCAAGTTCCCGGACACGAACCTGGCCGAGTCGCTGCAGCGCGTGCCGGGCGTGGTGATCGACCGCGACGCCGGCGAAGGCCGCAGCATCACCGTGCGCGGCCTGGGTCAGGACTTTACCCGCGTGCGGATCAATGGCATCGAAGGCCTGGCCACCACCGGCGGCACCGACAGTTCGGGCGGCACCAACCGCGGCCGCGGCTTCGACTTCAACGTGTTTGCATCGGAGCTGTTTTCCGCCCTGACGGTGCGCAAGAGCTCCTCGGCCGACGTCGACGAAGGCTCGCTCGGCGCCACCGTCGACCTGCAGACCCTGCGTCCGTTCGACCTGCGCGGCTTCAACGCCACCGTTGCCCTGAAGGGCAAGTACAACGACGGCTCGGAGAAAACCGATCCACGTGCGGCCTTCATGGTCTCGAACACCTTCTTCGACCGCAAGGTCGGCGTGCTGTTCTCGGGCGCCTACTCCAAGCGCCGCGTGCTGGAAGACGGTTTCAGCACCGTGCGCTGGGATAACGGCCCATCCTCGGGCGGCTGGTGCGCACCGCAAGGCATGGTCGCCAATCCGAGCAACTCGACCGCGACCACCTGCGGCCCGGCCGCGCAAGGCGCCGAGCGCCTGCCCGGCATGCCCGAGAACATCGCCGCCTATAACGCGGCCAGCGACCCGAACAACTTCCATCCACGCCTGCCGCGCTATGGCCGCCTGACCCACGACCAGGACCGCCTGGGCCTGACCGGTTCGGTGCAATGGCGTCCGCAACGCGGCACCCTGCTGACCTTCGACATGCTGTACTCGAAGCTCGATGCGACCCGTCAGGAAGACTTCTTGCAAGCGACCTCGTTCAGCCGCAGCGCCAGCCAGGGCGGCAAGCCGCAGGTCGGCGTGCTCGAAGCGCAGTACGCGCCGAACGGCTCGCTCCTGTACGGCCGCTACAACAACGTCGACATCCGCTCCGAGCAGCGCTTCGATGAACTGAAGACCACCTTCACCCAGCCGACGCTGACCCTGGAACACAAGCTCTCCGACACCTGGAGCATGAGCGCCAAGTACGGCCGCGCCGAGTCGAAGTTCCGCAATCCGATCCAGACCACGGTCACACTCGACGCCCTGAACGTGGATGGCTACAGCATCGACTTCCGTGGCGACAGCCGCCGTCCGCTGATTACGTATCCGTTCGACGTCAACGGCGGCCCGCTCGGCCTGATCGGCGTGCCGCAGGTCGCCAGCGGCACCCAGCCGACGACCGTGCCGAATACCACCACCAGCGAGATCCGCATCCGTCCGCAGGGCACCGACAACGTCAACAACGTCGCCCAGTTCGACCTGGCCTGGGAAGCGAGCGACAGCTTGACCTTCAAGGGCGGCGTCAACAGCAAGAAGTACACGTCGGAGACCTATGAGTTCCGCCGCGTGAACCAGAACGACACGATCTTCGCGCCACCGGCTGGCGCCACCGGCCTGACCTCGAACATGACCGGCTTCGGCAGCCAGCTCGGCATGCCGGCCGGGAACGCCACCGGCTGGGTGATGCCGAACCTGGCGGCCATCGCCGCCGCCTACGACATCTACTGCAACTGCATCAAGAGCGGTCCTGCCGGCGGCCCGGGCGACTTCACCCTGTCGTCGATCGAGAACGGCAATGCGCGTGGCAACAACCGCTCGGTGACCGAGAAGAGCGACGGCGTCTACCTGATGGGCGAGTTCCGCCACGACCTGTGGAATATTCCGGTGCGCGGCAACATCGGTGTGCGCTACGTGAAGACCGACCTCGAAACCATCGGCTATCAGGCGGCCGGCGGCGGCACCGCTGTGAAAGTGGAGCACGACTACACCGACACCCTGCCCTCGTTCAACCTGACCGCCAACGTGACCGACGAGTTCATCGTGCGCTTCGGCGCGGCCAAGGTGATGACCCGTCCGCAGCTGGGCTTCCTGTCGCCGGGCGGCAGCATCGCCACCACCGGCAACCTGTCGATCAACTCGGGCAACCCGTTCCTGAAGCCGTTCCGCGCCAAGACCTTCGACAGCAGCTTCGAGTACTACTTCGCCAACAAGGCCTTCGTCGGCCTGGGCCTGTTCCAGAAGAACATCGACACCTATATCCAGAGCCTGCGCACCAACGTGGCGTTCCGGGATTCGGGCCTGCCGATGTCGCTGCTGCCGGCGAACTTCACGGGTGAGGAAGTGTTCCAGCAAACGCTGCCGGTCAATACCGATGGCGGCAAGCTGAAGGGCTTCGAGCTAAGCTACCAGCAGCCGTTCACCTTCCTGCCGGGCTGGGGCAAGAACTTCGGCACCCTGCTGAACTACACCAAGGTGAGCTCGAAGATCGAATACCTGGTCTCGCCGACCGGCGGCGCCACCATCACCGACGACCTGCTGAACCTGTCGCCGAAATCGTGGAACGCCACCTTCTTCTATGACGACGGAAAGTTCAGCGCACGCGTCTCGGGCGCCAAGCGCTCGGGCTTCGTGACCCGCGTGCCGGGCCAGAACAACAACGATGTCGAGGGCAAGAACGAAACCTTCAACGTCGACCTGTCGCTGTCGTACAAGGTCAATGAAAACCTCGAGTTCACGCTCGAAGGCGTCAACCTGACCAACGAGGAAAACGACCAGTTCATCAGCCGCGCGCGTAACAGCGTGGTGGTCAACAACGTGACCGGCCGCGAGTATCTGTTCGGCCTGCGCTACAAGTTCTAAATTCAGTCTCTTGGTGGCTTTGGAGCCCGCGCTTGCGCGGGCTTTTTTTCGTCCATCCCTTCGCTCCTACGCGGACGACGGCAAGCTTGCCGCTTTTGCCAGACTTTATTCGGTCATGTAAGCTACAATCAAAGACCATTTCAGGCGAGCGCACGACGCAAGCGATCTATACAACCTGTCAGCGAAAGAGACATGAGCACCTCGAACGAGCAAGATAACAGCCTTCCCCTCGACATGACCATCTTCGGCGGCATGGGCGACCTCGCCATGCGCAAGCTGTTGCCCGCCCTGTACATGGCCTTCCTGCACGGTAACCTGCCGCCATCGACCCGCATCCTGTCGACCGGCCGCCAGGACTACGATCGCGCCGCCTATCTGGCCTTCGTCGAGGAACACTCACGCTCCTTCATCAGCGCCGCCAATTTCAACGAGAAAAGCTGGGCCGGCTTCCTCGACCTGCTGGTCTACGTGCGCCTGGACGTCTCTAACGCCGAGCTCTTCGACACCCTGCGCGACGCCTCGCGCGACGGCGCCCAGCGCGTGTTCTACCTCGCCACCGCGCCGTCGCTGTTCACCACCATCTGCGACAAGCTGGCCGCCACCGGCCTGGTCGACGCCAACGCGCGCGTGGTGCTCGAAAAACCGCTGGGCCGCGACCTGGCCTCGGCAGTCGAGATCAACGAGGCGGTCGGCAAGCATTTCGCCGAATCGCAGATCTACCGCATCGACCACTACCTGGGTAAAGAGACGGTGCAGAACCTGATGGTACTGCGCTTCGGGAACTCGATCCTGGAACCGCTGTGGCGCGCGCCGAACATCGCGAGCGTGCAGATCACGGTCGCCGAAGAAGTCGGCGTGGGCAGCCGCGCCGGTTTCTACGACAGCGCCGGCGCGATGCGCGACATGGTGCAGAACCACCTGATGCAGCTGCTGTGCATCGTCGCCATGGAGCCGCCGACCTCGCTGTCGCCGGACGCGGTGCGCGACGAGAAGCTTAAAGTGATCCGTTCGCTGCGCCGCATGACGCTGGCCGACATCGCGCGCGACACGGTGCGCGGCCAGTACAGCCGCGGCGTGAGCGGCAACCAGGAGGTCAAGGGCTACCACGAAGAGAGCAACGTGCCTGCCGCCAGCCACACCGAGACCTTCGTGGCCCTGCGCGCCCACATCGATACCTGGCGCTGGTCGAAGGTGCCGTTCTACCTGCGCACCGGCAAGCGCATGGCCCGCCGCTCGTCCAAGATCGTGATCGAGTTCGCCAATCCGCCATTCCCGCTGTTCCCGGAAACCCCGGGCGGCGTCGCCAACCGCCTGGTGATCGAACTGCAGCCCGAAGAAGCAATCAAGCTGCAGCTCTTCGCCAAGCAACCCGGCAGCGGCATGCTGATGCAGCAGGTCGCACTCAACCTCGACCTGCAGTCGGCCTTCCAGCAGCGCCGCGCCGAAGCCTACGAGCGCCTGCTGATCGACGTGGTGCGCGGTCGCCTGACCCACTTCATGCGCCGCGACGAACTGGAAGCGGCCTGGGAATGGGTCGAGCCGATCATCAACGGCTGGGAAACCCTGAACGAGAAGCCGCATCCGTATGCGGCCGGCTCGTGGGGTCCGGCGGAGTCGTTCGCGCTGCTGGCGCGCGACGGCTTCGGCTGGGTCGAGTAAGCCTGTTTCGACCGGGCGGCTAGTCCGCCCGCTTATCTTCCAGATTGGCGCGCACCCGCGCCAGCAGCGCCATCAGCTGGGACTGTTCATCGTCGGACAGTCCGGCGAGCGCCGCTTCCCTCAATACGCCGCTCTGTCGGTGCAGTCCCGCGAACACTTCCTGTCCAGCTGCGCTCAGCGTCAGCCGCGTGCTGCGCCGGTCCTGCTCGTCGGCGGCCGCTTCCAGCAACTGTGCTTCGCGCAGCGCGCGAATCAGGCGCGCCACCTGGGCTTTATCCCTTCCCGAATGCGCCACCAGATCGCTCTGGGTGGCGCCGGGATGGCGGGCGAAATATCCCAGCGCCTTCATCTCCATATGCGCGAGCTCGTGCGGGCCGCTACGCAGGCCGCGCAGCTGCCGCGCACGGAACAGATGCACGATCGAATGCATCGTCTCCAGGGGATCGTCCGCACGGTTGCCGTGGATTTGGTTGACTCTATCAACTTCTTTTTGCATAATGGTGGACACTATCAACTAATTCTGGAGTGTAGCATGCCTGAATCCCATATTCCCTCCATCGAGCGCGTGCGCCACGACCTCAAGATGCGCGAGGTCGAGGTTGCGCGCATCGAGCAGCTCAGCCCCGGCTTTGTCAGCATCACCTTCAAGGGCGCCGCACTCTCGGATTTCACGTCGCTGTCCTTCGACGACCACGTCAAGTTCATGTTCGACGATGCCGGCGGCCAGCAGGTTCGGCGCGACTATACGCCACGCCGCTTCGACCGCCAAGCCTGCGAGGTCGACCTCGAGTTTGCCCTGCACGGCCATGGCGGCGCGGCCGAGTGGGCGCGCAATGCCACGGTCGGATCGAAAGCCATCATCGGTGGCCCGCGCGGCTCGATGATCCTGCCGTTGGAGATGGACTGGCACCTGCTGGTCGGCGACGCCAGCGCGCTGCCGGCCGTCACGCGGCGCCTGGAAGAACTGCCGTCCGCGGCCCGGGTCCAGGCCGTGCTGCTGGTCGATGCGGCCGACCGCCGCGAGTTTGCCACCCAGGCCAATGCCGACGTCCATTGGGCCACGTCGAACGAGGAATTGCTGCAGGCGCTGAATGCCCTGCCACTGCCAGGTGGCGCCGGCCTGGCGTGGGGCGGTGGCGAGGCCGCGCTGATGGCCCAGGTACGCCAGCTATTGATCGACAAGGGCCTGCCGCGCCAGGCCGCACGGATCTCGGCCTACTGGAAACAGAGCGTGGCCGATCACCACGAGCATCTGGATTGAAGCTCGGCTAGACCACCGGCGTCGGCAACGGCTCGCCATCGAAGTGGGCCCGCAGATTGGCTACCGCGAGCTGGCCCATCGCGCGTCGCGCTTCCACGGTGAAGCTGCCGACGTGGGGCGTGAGCACCACGTTATCGAGCGCGAACAGCGCCGGCGGCACGTTCGGCTCGTCCTCGAACACGTCCAGCCCGGCCGCACCGAGCCGACCGTCCTGCAGGGCCGCGACCAGCGCCGCCTCGTCCACCACCGAACCGCGCGCGATATTCACCAGCGTGCCTTCCGGCCCAAGCGCCTCGATCACGTCCAGCCCGATCATGTGCCGGGTGTCGGGGCCGCCCGGCATGCACAGCACCAGCATATCGCTTTCTTCGGCCAGCGCCAGCAGCGAACTGCTGCGTTTTTCCGGCGCCGGCCCCGGGCTGCGCTGGTGGTAACGGATCTCCATCCCGAAGCCCTGCAAGCGCTGCGCCACCGCCTGGCCGATGCGGCCGAAGCCGACGATGCCCGCCACCTTGCCTTTCAGGCTACGCGCCTGCGTCAGGGGGCCCTTGGCCGGCCACGCGCCGGCGCGCACGTAGCGGTCCAGCAGCGGCAGGCGGCGCACGGCCGACAGCAGCAGCGTGACGGCGAAATCGGCCACGTCGTCGGTCAGCACGTCGGGCGTGTTGGTGACGTGGATGCCCTTGTCCGCCAGCAGCGCCAGCGGCACCGCATCGACGCCCACGCCGTGCACCGACACGATCTCCAGCGCCGGCAGGCTGGCCACCAGCTCCGGCGTCACGCCAAGCGTGCCGGTGGTGAGGACGGCGCGGATACCGCCCGCGATCGCGTCGAAGGCCGGCTCGCCGGCCACCGGAATCGCCGGCACGAAATGGCACTGGAATGCCTGCTCCACCTGTGCGCGCACTTCTGGCGACCACACGCTGCCCAACACGAGAATCTCTGGCTTCATCGGTAAATACCCTGCCTTGTCGCTAACAATGGATAGGTCGAGTATGCCAGAGGAGCAGCTCATGCGCCGGTCGCCGGCCTCTTCCCCTGCGCCGCTGCCTTTCGCTACGGCTATATCTACTCGTACAGAGTTTTACCTAGCGCAAACAGGCTTGCGATTCGAATCGTGCGCAGTTGGAGCCCGGCGGTAGTTGGCGTAGAGTCTCGTGATCGCCAATTCGACGGGATCGCCATCCATGTACGCCAGCAACTGGAACAATCTCGGGGCCTTCGGAGACCTCGGCACGCAAGCCCTCAAGCAAATGGACCGCAGCCGCCAGGCGCGCGGCAAGATGCTGGATCGCGCCGGTTACGGGCCGCAACAGACCCCGTCGACCGTGATCCTCGAACAGCCCGGCCTCAAGCTGCACCGCTACCAGGACGCCCCCGGCGGCGGCCCGGCGGTGCTGCTGGTGCCGGCGCCGATCAAGCGCGCCTATATCTGGGACCTGGCGCCCGACATCAGCGTGGTGCAGCGTTGGAGCGAGCGCGGCTACCGGGTCTACCTGGCCGAATGGCTGCCGATGCCCGACGCTGACGGCGACGTCGGCCTGGACGACTATGGCGACCGCATGCTGTCGGCCTGCCAGCAGGCGATCATGGAGGACAGCGGGCAAGAGCAGTTGACGATCGTCGGCCACTCGCTGGGCGGCATCCTGGCCGCCATCTACAGCTGCACCCATCCCGACCGCGTGGCCGCGACCGTCCTGCTCGAGTCGCCGTTGCACTTCGAACAGGCCAGTTGCTGCTTCTCGCCGCTGGTCAACGCCACCCCACATGCACGCGGCATCGCCGACGCCTTCCGCCACGTGCCGGGCGTCTACCTGAACATGATGAGCGCCATGGCCGAACCGCAGGCCTTCCAGTGGGAGCGCATCGCCGACCGCTGGCTGTCGCTGCTCGACCCGAAGGCAATGGCCACCCATATGCGGGTCGAGCGCTGGACCCATGACGAATTCCCACTGCCCGGCCGGCTGTTCACCGATATCGTCGAGTCGCTGTACCGCAACGACGACTTCATGCAGGGCCGGCTCGACGTCGGTGGCCGCACGATCGGCCCGCGCGACCTGCGCGCTCCGCTGCTGTGCGTGGTCGACTTCCGCAGCAAGGTGATCCCGCCCGAAGCCGTGCTGCCCTTCCACGAAGCCGCCAGCAGCGAACGCAAGCGCGTGCTCGAATACCAGGGCGACGTCGGCGTCAACCTGCAGCACGTCGGCGTGCTGGTCGGCCGCAGTGCCCACGCCGCCATCTGGCCGGCTATCTTTGAGTGGCTGGGCTCGCCGGCGCTGGCGAATGCATCGAACGATGGAAGCAAACGTTCGCTGCCGGCTCTCGCGGCCAGCGCCGGGGCAGACGCCAAGGCTTTGCCGGCAGCGGACTAGTACCTGGACGCGGGCGCGGCGTCGTTCCGCGCCATGCATTGCACATTCCTCCGCGTCCAGCCCAACCAAACTGTATTTATCTTTATAGCAATTCAATCGCGCGCCATCTGCTCTGCGGTCTGGATAACATCCAGTACCGAAAAGCGGGTGAGCGTTAGTGTGTTTATAGGCTCCCCATGTGCAACCAAGCGCCACCCGGTCATCGGCCGGCGCCGCGCCCAACTGATCACGACATGGATGCCATAGAAGCGCAACGCACTGTCTCAGCCCCTCGCGACACCCGACCTCGTCCCACCATCGGCCTGCGCGAAGCGGTCGCCGTCATCGTCGGCGTCGTGATCGGCGCCGGCATCTTCAAGGCTCCGTCGCTGGTCGCCAGCATGAGCGGCGGCGCCACGGCCATGTTCACCCTGTGGATCATGGGCGGCGTGGTCTCGCTCATCGGCGCCCTGTGCTACGCCGAACTGACCACCTCGTATCCGCATGCCGGCGGCGACTACCATTACCTGCACCGCGCCTATGGCCGCTCGGTCGCCTTCCTGTTCGGCTGGGCGCGCTTCTCGGTGATCACCACCGGCTCGATCGCGCTGCTCGGCTTCGTGTTCGGCGACTACATGCAGCAGGCGATTCCGCTGACGATGCTGCCGGCCGGCTGGGGCAGCACAACGTACGCCGTCGCCGTGATCGCTGGACTGTCGGCGCTCAACCTGCGCGGCATCCGCACCGGGACCGGCACCCAGACCTTCCTGACGGTCGCGGAAATCCTCGGCCTGCTGCTCATCGTCGGCGCCGCCGCGCTGTTCACCGATCCGGCGCCCGCACCGGCCGCCGTTGCGACGACCGCCGCCGGCGCATCCGGCGCGACCGCCGCCGCCCTCGGGATGGCGATGGTCTTCGTCCTCCTCACCTACGGCGGCTGGAACGAAGCCGCCTACATCAGCGCCGAGATGCGTGGCGGTCCGCGCGACATGGTCAAGGCGCTGACCATGGGCATCGTCATCATCACCGTGCTCTACCTGATGGTGACCTGGGCTTACTGGAAGGTGCTCGGCATGGACGGCATGGCCGCCTCCGAGGCGGTCGCGGCCGACGTCATGAAGGCTGCCTTCGGCCCGGCCGGCGAAAAAATCATTTCGGTGCTGGTGGCGATCTCGGCCCTCACTTCGATCAACGCCACCATGATCGTCGGCGCCCGCACCAGCTACGCCATGGGCCTCGACTGGAAAAAGCTGGGCCGCCTGGCCGAGTGGGACAGCGAGCGCGGCACGCCGACGGTCGCCATGACGGTGCAGTGCGTCGCGGCCCTGGCGCTGGTCGCGACCGGCGCCGCACTGGGCGGCGGCTTCAAGTCCATGGTCGAATTCACGGCGCCCGTGTTCTGGCTGTTCTTCCTGCTGACCGGTATCTCACTGTTCGTGCTGCGTCGGCGCGAGCCAAACGTGCCACGGCCGTTCAAGGTGCCGCTGTACCCGGTGCTGCCGCTGCTGTTCTGCGCCAGCTGCGCCTATATGTTGTGGTCGAGCCTGTCGTACGTGTACAGCCAGCAGCTCGGCGGCCTGAACGCCGCCTGGATCGGCGTCGCCGTGCTGGCCATCGGCGTCGTGTTGTTGCTGCTGTTGCGCTCGAAGACTGACCAATAGATGCCATCCGTTTTATCCCCCCAAGTCCAAACCTGACCAAGGAGCTGTGCAGATGAACCCGCAACCTCGCCGCCGTATCCTGCTGCTGTCCACCGCCGCCGCCACCGGCCTGATGATGTTCCCGTTCGGCCGTGCGCTGGCGCAGGCAACTGCCGCCACCGCCGCCACGCCGCGCCTCGACGTGCCTTACGTGCCGACCCCGCAAGAGGTGGTCGACAAGATGCTCGACCTGGCCAAGGTCGGCAAGAACGACACCCTGTTCGACCTGGGCTGCGGCGATGGCCGCATCGTCGTCACGGCTGCCAAGGAGCGTGGCGCGCGCGGCACCGGTATCGACATTGATCCGACCCGTATTGCGGAAGCCAAGGAGAACGCCAAGAAGGCCGGCGTTTCCGACCGCGCCCAGTTCCGTGTCGGGGATCTGTTCAAGACCGATTTTTCGACGGCCACCGTGGTGACCCTGTATCTGCTGCCGACAATTAATGCGAAGCTGCGTCCGCAATTGTGGAAGCAACTCAAGGTCGGTACGCGCGTGGTGTCGCATGCCTTCGATATGGGGTCGGAATGGCCGGCGGAGAAGACCGTCGAGGTGGATGGCCGGACGATTTATTATTGGACCATTACCGAAGCGAACAAGAAGGAAGTAGCTTGATTAAATAGCAGACACGAGCCCCGAGTGGGGCTCGAGCCGCAAGGCAACTCATCCTGTGATCAGAGCAGATTGTCTCCATGCTTGGTTACCTTGACGGTTCCATTCCTCGATCGTAGATTCCTTTCCTCCTCGACGGCCTCGCGGAATTCGACTCCGGCCGCTGCTGCAGCTTCAGGATAAACGGCAACTCGATCGCCGATCTCGTCGCCAACGATGGCATACGGATCGTCGACTTCTATCAGGCAGTCCTTCTCAACATCATCTGGCCACACAGGAATTTTACTGGTCCGCATTGCGAAGATGCGGAACAGGCTGGTTAAAGCACACAACGGCCAAGCCACTAGGTATATCACAAAGGGTACCGACGCGAAATTTGCAAATACTCGCTCTGTGCCAACACGGATGCTCTCTCTCCTTCCATCCAGAGGCATGCAGAATTGAACCTGGCCTGCAACTGCCTCTGGCCCATCCTCCATGTAACGCCTGATGAATTCCCAATGTGATCGAATGAAGTCGTACTCAGATGGACCGCTTACGCCTGGGTCGATGTCGTTCGAATTCAAAGGTCCTGTGTAACTTAGAGCGAACGTCCTTCTTATAGTCGAAGTATTCGGCTCAAGAATATGCCCGCGGACCTCCCATTCATGCAACCCCTTCATATGACCGAGGGTGAAAAAGATCTCATCCCAAGGTGTGGTACTCACCGTCCCGTCCGTATGGAAAACGTGAACGACTCGCTTCTTACGATTGAATCTCATCGGGTAATGCGTGAAAGTGAAGCAATCCCTGAGCAAAATCCAGATTCCAGCAAGAAATGTGGAGGCTGCAATAGGTGCAATCATTAATATTATTTCGACATCATAGGGCAGCAAGGGCCACCCACCGGATTTTGAGAACGCTATGGAAATCATCGAGCCCATCATCCACACTGGAATCGCAGTTGCAGGAATCAAAAAAAGCAAAAGACTGCCGCGCCAACCATACCATTTATCAACAGACTCAAGGAATGTTGAGTTCATTTTAATCACACAAAGCTGAAAACGGGGTTCGACATTCAGCCTTTGTTTTTGTGCCAACCGGTGCCTAACCTCCCTTTCGCTCAAATACCGATTGACTTTATACTTGGGAAACAACCCAAAATAATTCATGGATAAACCCCCTTGAATACTTGAGCAAACTGCTCTTGCTCAATTTTTATATTCGAATATCGCTGATCACGCAGTACTCCCCATGGACATCGCTCAAGCCAATCTTGCAATGAATCATCTTTAAAAAATTCAATCAATATTCCAATAGCCACTAGTAAGACTGCGAGCGCAAGCGTTATCGGAAACGCCGCCCCAAAAAGAACTGCTATCGTCATGCATAAACCTAAGCCCGCCGATATCGCATAAGCAACAGCGAGTAAGCCAGAGCCGTTCTCGCTAATCACTTCCCCAATCTTGACAACATCTAATGCCGCGAAGATAAGGCCTGCCGCCAAACCGGCACCTTTTCCAATAAACATCAGCGCCCTAGCCGTTAGTGACGCAAACTTTTGCCCAAAGCGAAGTCCTTGACGTGCACGCGATTCCAGTGCGTTACTTATCACTTCAGATGTGGTCCCCACTAAGCCGCCAATCGCTGCCATCCGCCGCCAACGGGCGTCTCGCCTTTCATTGGAAAGGCTCGTTTGCTCATCTTCATACAGCTTTGTCAAACAAACAGTCTGCAGGATTGCTGTCACAACTCCCCATCGAACTTGTTGATTAACTATCGATCGCCAGCGTTCTAAACGAAGTGATTCCAATTGCTCCACCGATCGCAAGCTAGACTTCAACTGTGCTTCTTGTGCAATTCGACTCATACCGCCGGGCAGGTTCTCGATAGAGGCGCTATCGGCACTAACCACCCAACGCAATTTTCTGCTTCCTTCGACCCGCTTGCCGCGTATTCGCAAGCGCTCCAACTCGAGGCTTACCGCCGCGCGCAGCTGATTCTCGCTAATCACCGCACCACTCGTCCGTATCATCTGCTTCGCGAGATACCTCACGAACTGCGATCGCTTCCCACTGATTTCGAAGACAGTGACGGCATCTCCAGAGATGAACCCCAACATCATCAGGGCCTTATGTAAGCCGGGTCGGCCATCCACGACTTTACCCAGGATTCGGGCCACAGGGCCTGATATTTGCGCAATATACAATGCAAGCCCGTTTGTGGAATTATTATCCAACGCTTCAATTGCGGCCTTGTAAGCTTCGAACAGGCTGTCCCATGGTATTTGCCGACTATCGAGAGCGATTTTTGAAGATGCCTCTATCGAATCTGCAACTGCAGACTGGTTAAGGATTGAGGCCCTCAAAATAACATTCTTTTTATCTTGAAAATTGCCCTGAAGGAGTTCTACATATAATTTATTGCAGCAGGCTTTATCCTGTGTTCCAGCGAGACAGCTGGTCACCACATTCGTATAAGCCACTCCACACAGAGCATTGGATGGATCATAATTAAATTCAAAATAATCCGTGAATGTCGCGCTCTTGAACCATTCCACATGCCGCAGAGCCAACGGCGCGATGGATTGCTCATCGAATACCTTGAGCTTCGCATCGAATTCCACCCGCCATCGCTGACGAGCGGCGTCATCGAACTTCCTGTCGTATTTCGACCACGCGGACGCAGTAGCTCGGTCAAGCTCATCAGCCGTGACCTCTCGCACATTCGAGGTCTTGTTACGTATTGACTCCGACAGAACATGTCCTAGCGGGTTTATCGCTTCCATTTTCGACGCGGCCATCCGTGCAGCCTCGATCTCTTCCGTTTCAGCCCTGCCAATGATCGAATTTTTAATCTGATCGATTCCCGCACTTGCAGCAAGATTCCTCTGATCTGTAGGATTTTTCGCTAGGAACGACTCAAGCAGATGGGTCATCAGGAAGGCAAGCTCCTGTACTATTCCTGCTGGGTCAGGCACCGTGACAATCAATCCTTTTCCTGCCTGTATGCCCTCGAACTCCTTCACCAGCTTCTCACCGCCGCCGAAGCACGAACAATATCGGAATGGACTCGCATCAATCATCGGCTTGATACGCGGCGATGGCAGCGAATACTCTGCTACAACCGCTTCCACCTGGCGGATCGACGTATGCGGCGCGCTCTTCCCCGCCATGACGCTGCGGACATCTACTTCCACCATATGACGCCTGCGAACCTCCCGGTCCTCGTTATCCTTGCGCACCTTCTCGGTCCACAGTGTGTCGCTGAAACCGATCCATACCGAGGTAGCGTTGCGTGGATCGGAAATCGTGATACAGCCAGCAGCTTCGCGATGGCCATCGATCGTGCAATTAAAAGGTCCAGTTGGAGTAAGCAACGGCGTGAGAATCGACGTCAGCGAAAGCTTGTAGAGAAGCGCCTCCGGTGTCACGAAGTAGCAATCCCACCTCCGCCTGGCTTCGTCATATACGTTGACGTAGCCACTGCGCAGCAACCGCTTGGTATAGTAGGCAGTCGTGGACGGCAATGCTATCGACGGGCCTTTTGCAGCCGGAACCCCTGAGCCAGAAGGCGCCACTGCATCACGCACGAGCAATAGAGGCAATCCCCGCTTGTCGCAGAACTCGCATTTCTTCGACGCTTGCATGACAGTCTCCGGTTTGTACCTACTTATCGCTCCGCAGAGCGTGCCAGACATCGGGGTTGATCAGTGCGAAATGGTCAGACAGATAGGAATCGTGGCAGCTTGACGCATGGAGTCTTATGGCGGCAGCGACGCTGAGCTCATCATCGAAACCGGCGCGGCAAACGAGGGCACGAAACGCGAACTCGGTGAGATCCTCGATCTCCCGCAGTCCATATCGCGACACCGCACGATCCAGCGCCTCCTCGGCTGCCTCGCTACACCTATCCACCTGTGCGGCATCTCGTGTACCCGCACGTTGAAGTGCACGATTCACGATCCCTATTCGCCCGATGCGTGCCCAGTCCCTGTGCGCGGGCGCTTCATTGGCACGGTCCAAGCCAGGCTGCTGGGCCCTCGATTTGATCTCACGCTCCACCCATTCACCTCCGATCCGATAGGCGATGGCCTCGACGCGCCCGAACAAGTCGCGACACTGTGCAGGGGAAAGGATGCGAAATAGCTGATGTAATACCCGGGGGTCATGCATACGTAGCCAGACAAGACCTCCGCCATAAGGGGACGCGAGCTGCATGGCATTCCAATGGCGCTCGACTTCGTCCATGCCTAACGTCGCCTTCAGCATCACTGCCACAAGCGGCGTTCTCATTTCGGGTGCAGCGGCATCGTTACCAGCGATGAGCGTTTCCAGCTCTGGTTCGCTTGCGGACCTCAGGTCGACCAAGGCAGGCATCAGGTGCGCGCTGCGTGCCAATCTTCGCGGCACCAGCGGCGCGACACGCACTCCCGTCGGGACCAGTGCGCGCATCGCGGCATCGACCACGCCATATGCATGGCCCCTGACAAATTCATTCATATGCGTCGCCATGGCGTCTTCCAAGTCAAGAGACCGGCACGATGCCGTCCCCCGCAGTAGCGGCGCCCGCCGCACGCATTTCACATAGTTTCAGCTCCCCGGGCTGCGGTAATTTCACCTCGGAGGATGCCTTCTGCGGCCCGCCAAGTTCCTTTTTGCCGGCTTTGAATTCGACCTTGCCGGGAGCATGCACTTCGATATTGCCACCCTCCAGGCGTATGCAAGCGCCCTGGGCAGTCAATAGCACGTGCTTGTTCGGTGCGCGCACCGTCACCGACTTGGTGATACTGGCCACCGTGACAGATTTGTCGGCAACGAACCGGCTCACTCCGGATTGGCTTTGCACGCTCAGGCGACCACTAGCCGCATGAAACTTCATCCCTGTTTCCTGAAGCGGTCGCGCCTTGTCGTCCGCCTTGCCATAACTGAACAGGCTGATACCGGCAGCAGCCATGACCGATATACCTTCCTGCGCGACGATCCCGACGTCTCCACCCGCCGTCAGCGCCCCTGTCTGTTCCGCCGCGAAGATGACATTCGCTGGTGTGACCGCGACGATGCCTGCCGGACTCCAGAGCTGCAAGAGGGCTTCACCATAGGCGGTAGCGCGACTCGGATCTCCGCCGGCGGAACCGGATCTCCCAGTCGCAGTCCCAGCCAGAGCCTTGGAGGTCTCGCGCATCGCCGCCAGCGCCGGCAACGCATCTTGCGACGGTTCGCCGGAAAGCACCGCCTGGTGGTCACGGGCACGCTTGGCCAAGTCTTCCTGCAGTTGGCAGCACTGCTCGACCTGCCCGCTTGCGGCCGAACTCAATTGGTCGCGTGCGCCGTCCTGCATTCCGCCAGCCAGCAGCAGGCCGTTTCCGGCCCTGAGTGCGGCGGCATGCGCGGTCATGAGCTCAGCGCCGGCACCAACCGTTTCCAGTCGCTGGTTATCTGCTCGGTGCCGCAAGTGGCCAAGATTGAGTTCCGCCATGCCATCATGCGCGCGCTGATGCCGCTGCAGGCCGAGACCGGACTGGCCCGGGCTGTCGTCGAACACCAGCTGACTGTAGGCATCCGTGCCAAGCTGGCTGCCGCGCATCGCCTGCGACTTGAATCCTGACAATACCGCTGGATGCGCATGTCCGCCTTCCTCGCCAGCAAACCATGGCGCCGCATTGCCGGTCGCAGCACCGCCGCCGCAATGCACCTGGTTATGCTGCGCATCCTGCTGCCCGCGGCCGTTGTACAGGCTCGCAATGGCCACTGGCCGGTCGATATCCCCGTCCAGGAAATCGATCAGGACCTCTTGCCCGACCCTCGGAACGAAGGTGGCTCCCCAGTTGCCTCCAGCTACCGGGGCCACCACCCTTACCCAGGTGCCGGCCATGTCGTTACCCGGCGCTCCCGTGTGCCCGTCGGGCGAGGGGTGCTCCAGGCGGCTGTGGCTGGCCATCCCGCGTTGCCAATGAAACTGCACCTTGATGCGATGATCCCGATCGGTATGTACTACCGAGCCCGGCGGGCCGACCACGATGGCCGTCTGCTGCCCCTGGACTGTTGGACGTGGATGAAGCAGCTGGCCAAAACCATTCTTGTCACTCGTTCGATATGGAATGCTGGCCAGGATCGCTTCGACGCAATTGCGATACAGTGGGCGCTCGACTTTCCGGGCGCCCGCGGTTTGCAGATCGCGTTCGGCGAGCAGCGCGCAGCCGGTAGGTCCGGGCCCGAGCAGGTCGGTGATCTCGCCAAGGAGCTCCGCCGGAAGGTTATTGTGCATCAGGTGAACAACACGGGTTGCAAGAAAGGTGCGCGCTTCATCGCCCTTCTCGCGATCGAATAGCGCATGGCTGCGCAAGGTGAATGTCGTACCTGCCATCAAGGTACGCACCGTGCCGGCGCAAACATGCACGACACGACGCGCCTGCAAGGCCTGCAACTGGACCTCGGCCAGGCGATTGCCTTGGGCGCGGCTCGAATACGCATATACCCCGGGCATATCGCGACTGCGAAGCGGCGGGCCTTCCGCATTCCATTCGTCGGCGTTCACCGGCCGCGTCCGCGCCGCCCGGTAGTCCCAGGTATCCAGGTCGATTGAATTGGTATGTGATTTCGCCTCGGTACGCCAACGATCGATGCTATCGGCCTTCATTACCGCGCCAGGCCGTGTAAATTCCGCGACGGCTTGCCTGTTGCGCCGGAATACGCCATTGTGGTCGCCGATGACCATCGTATGCATTCCGTACGATTGGCTGCCAGGATTGCCTTCGTGCTCGAAGTAGTAGAACAGCCCCTCCTCGAGCATGAGACGCTCGATGAAGGCCAGATCGCTCTCCTGATACTGGGTAGTCAGGCTTCGTTTCGGGTAGACACCTCGCTCGATTACCTCGATTCTCCACGCGGGATCCAGTCGTCCCTTGCCCTGATATCCGCGGAATACGGTCTCGAGAATCTCGATGACGTCCATGCCCTGAAACACCCTGCTGTCGCGTCCAACTCCCATGAAGGCGGTCCATGGCTCAACCGTCAACACGTACCGCGCAAACCCTCCATCCGATCCTGCCAACTCGGCCGCCGTCACGTACCCATGAAACGCGCGATGGCTGAAGCGTGATTCAGCGGTGAGCAATTGCAGCAGCGCTGGCTGACCGAGCAGACTACGCAAGGATAAATGGGAGTCCGTCGACAGCACATCGATCCTGAAACGGAATCCGGCGCTGATCGCTTCCTCGCCGCGCACGCATTCGGCCAGCAGTCCAGGGCCGACAGGCGTGTGCAGCGCGAGCAGGCGGGTGTCTTGTGTGAAGCGAACGAGCGAGGCGAGCGCGACTTCCGCTGGTTTCGGCATGTGCCCTCCGTGCAGCGCCACCGACCGCGGAAAATTTCCTATGTCTACATGTGGCGCGGGAAACATCGAGGATTACACGCGACATGCGAGTGGATGCTCTTGAGAAAACTCAGGCAATCACGGACAAGCTTTTTCACTCATACAATGGAAGTACCAAGCACTATCCAGCTTCGTGGATAATCATCGCCTATGCACAATCCGAGAATTCATCGTTACCCATGAACCAGCTCCTGGCCATGCGCGCCTTCGTGCGCGTAATCGACACCGGCTCGTTCAGCCGCGCCTCGGACCAGCTGGGCTTGCCACGCTCCACCGTCAGCAAGCTGGTCGGCGATCTCGAGGTCCACCTCGGCAACAAATTGATGCACCGGACGACGCGCACGGTGGCGGCAACGGCCGAGGGCGTCGAGTACTACCAGCAAGCCACCCGCCTGCTCACTGAATTGGACGCGATGGACCACGCCATGCGCGGCCAGAAGCGCAAGCCGCACGGTCATCTTCGGATCGATGCCCCGGCCTCATTCGCCACTTCGCTCCTGATTCCCGCCCTGCCCGCTTTTCACCGCGAATACCCGGACATTACCCTGGCGCTCGGCATCAGCGACCGTCCCGCGAATATCGTCGGCGAAGGCGTCGACTGCGTGATCCGCGCCGGCGAGGTGCATGAAATGTCAATGGTCGGCCGCAAGCTGCTCGACCTGCGCTACGGCACTTTCGCGTCGCCCACCTATCTCGAACGGGCGGGAACGCCACGCACGCCCGCCGACCTCGAGCAACACGTGCGCCTGGGATACTTTTTTGCAGCCACGACAAAGCCGAATCCGCTGGTCTTCGAGCGTAGCGACGAGCGCTTGGAGATCGAGACCAGCGAATTATCCACCAATGATGGCAACGGCCTGCTGGCATTGCTGCGGGCCGGCATGGGCATCGGCCAGCATTTCACGCAGATGGTGCAGCCTGCGATCGACGCCGGCGAGCTGGTGCCGATCCTGCAGGATTGGAACCGCCCCGCCATGCCCTTCCACATCCTGTATCCGCCGAACCGGCACCAGAACGCCCGCCTCACGGTGTTCGTCGACTGGCTGATCGACACTTTCCGAGACTAGCGCCGCCCAAGCGCCGGGATGATTACTCGATAATCGCGGTCACCCGGATCTCGATCCGCATGCCCGGAGCGCCGAGTTCCGCCACACCCAGCTCGGTCCAGATCGGCGCGCGATTCGGCATGTACTGGCGGAACAATCGCGCCATCGTCTCGTTGGTCTCGGGAGGAAAGCCGCCAACGTGATAAGAGTTCACGTGGATCACGTGCTCCCACGTGGCGCCGGCCGCCACCAGTACGCGTTCGACATTCTTGAAAGCCAGTTCGATCTCGTCCTCGAGCCGATCCGGAAACTGCAGCTCGTCGGTCCAGCCGCCCTGTCCCGAGATCTCGACGCGGTTGCCGACCTTTACAGCCTGCGAATAGCCCAGCTTTTTATAAAACATCTCGCCGTAACCCGGGGTCACAAAGAATTCTGGTTTGTCCACGTTCCTGTCCTTTCGGTTTCTGAAGTGACGCCAGCTTAGCCCCTTCCCGCTTCCAGATACAGACCGGTTCGCTGCCAATACCATCCATCCAGCTGCACAATCCTGGCTAATTAGGCCAATGCAGCTGTCATACATTGACATAAATAGATGAGAATCGTTATCATTCGTAGTCGCATTCATTTGTCATAGGTAGACATGTGCTCTTCGAGCGCTGGTCCGCCACCCACTCATCGTTAAAAACAGGAAAAAAGATGGAAAAGCAGGTCAGCGCCAACGGAAGCCGTAAATTGAAGACCCTGACGGTCTGTGTGGGCCTCGCGCTCCCGTTCATCGCTCAAGCGCAGTCCACCGAGAGCAACACCGCCGCCGGCACCACCTCGATGCCGCAAGTGCAGGTCCAGGCCCAGAAACTGGCCGACGACGTCGGCTCGTACACCATCGGCCGCACCCGCACCGCCACCCCGCTCGACATGTCGCTGCGCGACACCCCGCAATCGGTCTCGGTCATCACCCAACAGCGTATCGAAGACCAGGGCCTGCTCACCATCACCGACGTGGTCAACAACGTCACCGGCGTCTCGGTCAACCAGTACGAGACCCACCGCGGCAGCTTCACGGCGCGCGGCTTCGAAGTCACCAATCTGCAGATCGACAACATCCCGACCACCTGGGACGCCGCCTGGAGCGCCGGCGAGGTGCTGGGCAGCCTCGCCCTGTACGACCGCGTCGAAGTGGTGCGCGGCGCGACCGGCCTGATGACCGGCGCCGGCACCCCGTCGGCCGCACTGAACCTGGTGCGCAAGCGCGCCTTCAGCAAGAAGCTGGCCGGCCGCATCGAAGCCACCGTCGGCCGCTGGGACAAGCGCCACATCATGGCCGACGTCTCGACCCCGCTGAACGAATCGGGCAGCGTGCGCGGCCGCTTCGTCGGCGAGTTCGGCGAAGGCGACAGCTGGGTCAAGCACCTGGAGAACAAGGACCGCACCTTCTACGGCACGATCGAAGCCGACATCGGCCGCGACGGCACCTTCTCGGCCGGCTTCAGCCGCCAGAAGATGAGCCCACGCGGCCCGATGTGGGGCGGCCTGCCGTACCGCTACACCGATGGCTCGGTCATCCCTGAAGACCGTTCCCTGACCACCGGCACCCCATGGGCCGGCTACGACAACCAGTACGACAACTTCTTCGCCGACTACGAGCACCGCTTCGACAATGGCTGGAACGTGCGCTTCACCTATACCGACGCCACCCGCGACGGCGATTCGCGCCTGCTGTACCTGTCGGGCGTGCCGGATCGCGTCACCGGCGCCGGCATCGGCACCTTCGCCGGTTCCTACGTCATCCAGACCAAGCAGAAGGACTTCGGCATCCACGCCAGCGGCCCGTTCTCGGCCTTCGGCCGCGAGCACCAGGCGGCCATCGGCTACCTGCATGCCAAGACCGACTTCTATTCGAACAACCGTCTCGCGCAATTCCCCGGCTTGCCCGAAGGCGTGGCGCCGCCGGTCGACAACTTCAACAACTGGAACCCGGCCGCCTACCCGGTCCCGACCTGGGGCGCGCAAGCACGCTACCAGGACAGCGAAACCACCCAGCAAGGCCTGTACGGTATGGCGCGCTTCTCGCTCACCGACCGCCTCAAGGCCATCGTCGGCGCGCGCGTGACCAAGTACGAGAAGGAAGGCGGCGGCGCGTGGGAAGCTCCGTACGAAATCAAGCACTCCAACGAGATCACGCCGTACGCCGGCCTGGTGTTCGACCTGAACGACACCTATTCGCTGTACGCCAGCCACACCAGCATCTTCCAGCCGCAGAACCTGCGTGACCTGTCCAACAACCTGCTCGACCCGATCGAGGGCAAGGCGAGCGAGGCCGGCATCAAGGGCGAGTTCTTCGACCGTCGCGTGAATGCGTCGCTGGCCGTGTTCCACCTGAAGCAGGACAAGCTGGGCCAGGCCGCCGGCCGTATCGATCGTGACGGCCCGACCGGCCCGCTGCTCGAAGAGACCTACTACCGCGCTGCGGACGGCGCCACCAGCAAGGGCATCGAGCTGGACGTCTCGGGCGAGATCATCTCTGGCCTGAACGCCAGCATCGGCTACGCGATCTTCCGCGCCAAGGATGCGACGGGCACCGACTTCAACTCGATCTACCCACGCAAGACCCTGCGCGCCTTCGCTTCCTACCGCCTGCCGGGCGCATGGAGCAAGCTCACCATCGGCGGCGGCGTCAATTGGGAAGGCAGCACCTACACGATCGACGGCACCGTGGCCCCTGGCATCGACGGCCGCATCGAGCAGGATTCGTTCGCCCTGGTCAACCTGATGGCGCGCTACGACTTCACCAAGCAGCTGTCGGCTCAGCTGAACGTGAGCAACGCGACCGACGAGACCCACTTCGCGATGTTCTCGGCCTTCAACCAGCTCACCTACGGTGCGCCGCGCAACACCTCGCTGACCCTGCGTTACCGCTTCTGATGTCCTGAAGCGTTGACCCGGACGGGGCGCCGCAGCGATGCGGCGCCCCGTTTGCTTTGGGCCTGCTACGTCGATTTCTCCCAGCCGGTAGAATGAGGTTCAATTGTCACATCGGGAGCAAACACATGAAACGAACCGCACTGGTCGTCGGCGTCACCGGCATCGGCGGCAACCACGTGGCACGCGAACTGCTGGCCGGGGGCTGGGATGTGGTCGGCCTGTCGCGCCGGGCGCCGCAAGACCTGCCCGCCGTGCGCCACGTGGCCGCCGACCTGCTCGACCCTGCGGCGCTGGGCGCCGCGCTGGCCGACGTCGAGCCGACCCACGTCTTCATCACCACCTGGATGCGCCAGGACACCGAAGCCGAGAACATTCGCGTCAACGCCGCCCTGGTGCGCAACCTGCTCGATGCGCTGGCGCCCAAAAAGAGCGTGCGCCACGTCGCGCTGGTGACCGGCCTGAAACACTACCTGGGCCCGTTCGAAGCCTATGCCAGCTCCGGCACGCTGCCCGATACCCCGCTGCGCGAGAGCCAGCCGCGCCTGCCGCTCGAGAATTTCTATTATGCGCAGGAAGACGAGGTCTATGCAGCGGCCGAGCGCGACCGCTTCACCTGGACCGTGCACCGTCCGCACACCGTGATCGGGCTAGCGGTCGGCAACGCGATGAACCTGGGCACCACCCTGGCCGTGTACGCGACCATCTGCAAGGAGACCGGCCGGCCATTCCAGTTCCCGGGTTCCGCGGCGCAGTGGAACGGGCTGTCGGACGTCACCGATGCGCGCATGCTGGCCAGGCAACTGGTATGGGCCGCCGATACCGACGCCGCACGCAACGAGGCGTTCAATATCGTCAATGGCGACGTGTTCCGCTGGAGCTGGCTGTGGCCGAAACTGGCCGCCTTCTTCGGCGTGGAAGCGGCGGGCTTCAACGGCGCCATCCAGCCATTGGAAGCTGCGATGGCGAACGACCACGCGCTGTGGCGCGAGATCGCCGCGCGCCACGGCCTGGTCGAGGCCGACCTGGATCGCCTGGCCTCGCCCTGGCATACCGACCTCGATCTGGGCCGCCCACTGGAAGTGATGACCGACATGGCCAACAGCCGGCGCCTCGGTTTTACCGCTTACCAGGCCACCGACGATTCGTTCTACGACCTGTTCGCACGCCTGCGCGCCGAACGCCTGATCCCCTGATCGTTCAGCCGGCCGGACAGGCCGGCGCCTGCCCCTCGGCTTGGGCCCGCACCGCCTGCGCGATCGTGGCCGAGAGCTTGTCCAGCGCCGCCCGGTGGCCTGCCACCAGGGCGTCGTGGCCCATTCCCACCGGTTCCTGGAACACGCTGCGGCAGGTCTGCATCTGGCCGCCAGGCTGACTCCCCTCAAGTCGGCGCACGCTCCACACCACATCGAGCAGCGCCAGGCTCCCGGTGCGCGATTCGAAGCGCTGCACGTCGGCGCCGATCCGGTACAGCGTGCTGCCGTCCGGCGCCGCGCTGCGGTAGACGTCCACCCCGCCCAGCCGGGCCGCGATCCCGAGCGACAGGCTGTTGCCGATCTCCTCGGCCAGCGGACCGGCCCAGCGGTGGTGTTCCTCGAGGTCGATCGTGCCTTCGCCGGTGCTGACCACCATCTGCGGGCGGCGCAGCTGGGCCGGCACGGTCACCGGCCGCATCTCGAAATACAGCGGCGCGGCGCTAGCCGCGGGCGGCGTCGCCGTCGCCGAGCCACCGCTCAGCGTGTAGAAGCGGTCGACAGGCGTGCTGCTGCAGGCGCCCAGGACGGCGGCGAATGCCGTAGCGACCAAGGCGCGGCGAGGGAATGGGAACGACGTCATCACTTCTTCTCCTGGGGTTTGCCGCGGATGATCGACTGCGGATTACGTTCGAGGTAGTCGGCCAGCGCATTGAGCTTGGCCATCGTGTCCGTCACTTCCTGCAGCGCCTGGCGCAGGTCGGACTGCAGCGGCGAATCCTGGGCCAGCAGGTTCTCGGCGCGCGCAAAAGTACCTTTAGCGGCGGTCAGCGTGCCCGTCATCTCCGGCAGCACCTCGCCTTCGAGGCGCGACAGGGTCGCATTCGCCTGCGCCAGCGTGCGATTCAGGTTATTGCCGATCTCGTCGAACGGCACCTTGTCCAGCTTGTTGGCGATCCGCGCCACCTGGCTTTGCAGCTCGTCGAGCTGGCCCGGCACGGTCGGCAGCACCACCAGCTCGCCCTGCTGGCCGATCGCGGCCTTGGCCGCGTTGGGGAAGAAGTCGAGCGCCACGTACAGCTGGCCGGTGAGGATGTTCCCGTTGCGCAGCTGGGCGCGCAGGCCGCGGCCCACCATCATGCCCATCATGTCCTTGCCCTCGCGGCCCTGGTTCAGGGCGTTCATGAAGTCCTGGCCCAGGCGGCCCGGGTACATATCGATCGTTACCGGCATATTGAAGCGGCGCCGCTCGCGGTCCCATTCGATGCCCACGCTGCGCACCTCGCCCAGCGCCACGCCGCGGAAGTCGACCGGCGCGCCCGGCGCCAGGCCGCGCAGCGTCTGGTCAAAATACAGCACTGCGCTGGTGGCCGGGCCGTCGGGCGGACGCAGGGCCGCGGCGCGGTCTTCGGCGAGGCGGTAGCGGCTGCCCGCCGGGGCCGGCGCGGCCGGCTTCCTGCCGTCGGTCGACTCGAAGGCGATGCCGCCGGTGGCCAGCGCTGCCAGCGACTGGGTGTTGAGTTTCAGGCCGCTCGCGTCCAGGCGCAGGTCGACGCCGCTGGCGTGGTACCAGCGCGTGTCCATGCCGACGAAGCCGATATACGGATCCTCGACGAACACCGACATGTCGATGCCCTGGCCGGCCTTGTCCAGTTCGACCTTGGCCACCTGGCCGACCCGCACGCGCCGGAAGAAGACCGGCGAACCAGGCGCCACCGAGCCCAGCGTGTCGGCGTGCAACAGGTATTCGCGGCCCTTCAGGCCGATCGGGATCGGCGGCGCCGTCTCCAGGCCGGTGAAGGCATTGCTGGAATCCTCGGAGGCGCCGGGCGCGGCGCCGATATAGGGGCCGGACAGCAGAGTGCCGAGCCCCGACACGCCGCTGGCGCCGATCTGGGGACGCACCACCCAGAAGCGCGAATCCTTCGCCGTGAAGCGGCCGGCCTCCTTGGCCATCTCGATCTTGGCCACCACCCGATTGCCGTCGTCGGCCAGCGTCACCGACACCACGCGGCCGATGTCGACGTCCTTGTACTTGACCCGGGTCGTGTTCGCCTCCAGCCCTTCGCCGGTGGCGAAATACACGTACACCGTGGGCCCCTTGTTGGTTACCCATTGGACCACCTGCCAGGCGCCGATGAGGGCCGCCAGCAGCGGGATCAGCCAGATCAGCGACGGCAGCCAGCGGCTCGGGCGGTCGACGTCGGGCGAGGCGGGCCCCTGCGGCGGTCGTGCGCCGTCCGGTTCAGACATGTCGTTCTCCATTCGATTCAATAGGGTCCCAGATCAGGCGCGGGTCGAACTGGTGCGAGGCAACCATGGTCAGGATCACCACGCAGCCGAAAGCGATCGCGCCGGGGCCGGCGGTGATCGTGGCCAGCGCCTCGAAGCGCACCAGGGCCACGGTCAGCGCGACCACGAAAATGTCGAGCATCGACCAGCGGCCGACGAATTCCACTACCCGGTAGGCGCGGGTGCGCGCCAGCGGCGCGGCGCGCGAGCGCAGCTGGGCGGTGGCGTTGAGCCAGGCCAGCGCAACCAGCTTCGACACCGGCACGACAACGCTGGCGACGAAGATGATGATGGCCAGGCCCGGCGAGCCGGTGTTCCAGAACAGCACCACCCCGCTCATGATGGTGTCGCCCTCGGCGCCGCCGCCGATCATGCGCGAGTACATCACGGGCAGCAGGTTGGCGGGTACGTAGAGCAGCGTCGCCGCGGCCAGCATCACCCAGGTCCAGCCGATGCTGTTCGGGATCCGGCGGTGCAGCGCCGCGCCACAGCGGCGGCAGTGACAGGCGCCGTCCTTCGAGCGCTGCCAGGGATAGCCGTTGACCAGGCCGCAGGCACGGCAAGTCAGGAGTGTATCCGGCGCGTGGGCCACGGCGACTGCCGCGGCGCCCTGCGGCGGGCGCGGCGCCAGGCGGTCGGCCAGCTCCCATAGCGCCTTGGGTTCGTAGCGCATCACGAGCGCGCACAGGATGGTGAGCACACCGAATGCGAACAGCCCCGGATGCGGCACCACCCGTGCCAGGCTGGTCATCTTGATGACCGTGATCAGGATGCCGATCATCAGCACCTCGGTCATGGCCCAGTGGCGTGCGCCCTGAACCACACGCAGCACGAGGTGAAAGCCGGGGACGCGCCGGCCGCGCCGCAGGCCGATGGCGACGTATAGCAACGCGCCCAGTTCCAGCCCCGGGAAGACGACGGCGCACAACAGCACCATGGCCGCGACCACCTGCATCCCGGCGTTCCACAGCACACCCACCGCCTGCAGCAGGGTCGCGCCGGTCGCCATGCCGCCCAGTTCGAGCGTGACGATCGGGAAGCTCTGGGCCAGCAGGTAGACCAGCAAGGCGCCCAGGGTCAGCGCCACCAGCGAATCGGCGCGGCGCAGCGGTCCGCCGGCGTGCCAGCGGTACAACTCGTGGCGGCAGCGCGTGCAGCGCGCGCGCTCGCACGAGTTCAGCGGCTCCCGATGGTACAGGCAACCGCAGTCATGACAGCCGATCAGATGCTCCGCGCTCAATCGTTCTCCTCGCTCTGCTACATTAGTGCTTTCGCACTATGTATTATGACCGGAAGCAATTGAGCGCGTCTTTTCGATCGAATCGCGTGCTTTCCGAGGGTCAGAAGCGAACCTTGACGAAAGCCGATGGTCCCTTCAGTTTCAGGTCGAGGTCGGCGGTGCGGTCGCCGTTGCGGTGCAGGTCGATCTTCTGGACGGTGTAGTCGAGCACCAGGCCGACGTTCTTGTGCGGGAACCATTCGACGCCGACTGCGCCGTTCCAGACATGGCCTTCGACCGTGCCGCCATTCTTCTTGATGCCCGAGGCTTCGGCGTACAGGCGCCATTGCTCGTTCAGCGAGTGGCGCCATGCCAGTTCGACGGTCGGCGCCCAGACGCTGTCGCTGCCCGAGGCCGAACCGCTCCACGAGTAGTTCTCGACCGGGTTCGAGGCGGAGAGGTTGGCTTCGGCCGAACCGGAGATCTTGGCGCGCAGGTAGGCCGCGCCCAAGCCCACGCCGAAGGCGTTCTTTTCCTTGCCCATCCACCATTTGTAAGCGAAACGCGCCATTTCCAGGCGCAGGTCGGCGTCGGCCGTGATGGTGCCGCTGACCGGACGGCCTTCGTAGACCGTGTCGCCGCTGGCGCTGCCGGCCCAGTCTTCATCGAAGCGGAAGTAATCGAACGACAGGCCATGGCTGTCGCCGATCAGCATCTCGGCCTTCACGCGCGGCAGGGTGACGTCGTCGATTTTCTCGTCGGGCGTGTCGACGCGGCCGTAGCGGGTGTCGCCGCCCAGGTGGATCTTCGGCTCGGCATAGAAGGCGCCGGCCGAGATGCTCATGCGGTCGAGGGCAGGCGACTGCTGGGCCTGGGCCATGCCGGCGCTTGCCGCGCCCAGCAGGATGGCGCCCTTCAGGGCCGAGACGAGTGTGGTGTGAACGGTGCACAAGGCGGTGCGCGACGCGGTGCGGGACATGGAGCTCTCCGATAAATAATGTTGTTCAAATGCCCGCCAGACTATGTCTTGACGCGGCGACATTTATTATCGCAAGATGTCATTTAAACAATGCGCACGATTGAACTGACTTTGTGGTCAGCAAGAGACACTTCACCAAAAGTCGAAACATATGTTAGTTGACGCACCGCGCCGCGCAAATGGTCGCCGTATGGGCGATGGCATGGTTTATCATCAAGCAACATCAACTACTTCCACCGCGCCGATGAAGCAATACACGCTGCCGCAGAACTCATTCCTCCTGCTACTGGCGATCGTCACGATCGCTTTCATCTGGGTGCTGCTGCCCTATTCCGGAGCCGTGTTCTGGGGCGTGGTGTTCGCCATCCTGTTCGCGCCGCTGCAATCGCGCCTGCTGCGCGTGACCAAGGGTCGGCCGACCGCCGCCGCCCTGCTCTCGCTGCTGGTGATCATCCTGATGGTCCTGTTTCCGCTGGCCCTGATTACCTCGTCGCTGATCAATGAGGTCACCGTCATCTACGCCCGCGTCAGTGCCGGCGAGGTCAATTTTGCCTCTTACTTCAATCTCGTGATCCGCGCCCTGCCCGACTGGGCGATTTCGCTGCTCGAACGTTTCGAACTGACCAACCTGGCCTCGCTGCAGGACAAGATCACCGAAGGCGCGGCCCAGATCAGCCAGGCCACGGCGCACTACGCCCTCAATATCGGCCGCAACACGCTGGACTTCGTGGTCAGCATGACCATCATGCTGTACCTGCTGTTCTTCCTGCTGCGCGACGGCCGCATCCTGGCGGCGCGCATCCAGCGCGCGGTGCCCCTGTCGGTCGAGTACAAGGGCCGCCTGTTCCAGAATTTCACGACGGTGATCCGGGCCACGGTCAAGGGCAATGTGCTGGTGGCGATGGCCCAGGGTGCGCTGGGCGGCCTGATCTTCTGGGCGCTGGACGTCAGCGGCGCGCTGCTGTGGGGCGTGGTGATGGCCTTCCTGTCGCTGCTGCCGGCGGTCGGCGCGGCCCTGGTATGGGCGCCGGTTGCGGTTTACTTCCTGGCGACCGGCGACATCTGGCAGGGCGTCGTGCTGGCCGCCTACGGCGTGCTGGTGATCGGCCTGGTCGACAACATCCTGCGCCCGATCCTGGTCGGCAAGGACACCAAATTGCCGGATTATGTGATCCTGCTGTCGACGCTGGGCGGGATGGCGCTGTTCGGGCTGAATGGCTTCGTGATCGGGCCAGTGATCGCGGCACTGTTCATCGCGGCCTGGGATCTGTTCTCGCGGGCCGACGAGTTCCACGAACCGAGCGAAACGTAGGCAGTCGCCTCCCGACTATCGATCCGGAAAGCAAGGCACGGCATGAGAAGACAGATTGACACGACGCGCGTGAGCGAGGGCAGGCCCAGGTCCGCCGGGCTGCGGGGAAGCGGCAGTGAATCGGCCATTCGACACGCCGACAAGCGGCCGGGAAGTGTTGCACAACAACGGCTGTCGGAAATGGCCAACAACAGCGCGCACATCGTGCAACAGCACGCCTTCCAACGCATGGCGAATGAGCGCGTCGATGGGCGCCATGCGGCGCAGTTGGAGGCAATGGCGAGCGAGAATCGCACCGGCCTGCCCGACGCCTTGAAGGCCGGTATCGAACGTCTGTCCGGCTATGCGCTGGACGATGTGAGGGTCCACTACAATTCCGCCAGTCCGGCGCTGCTCCGGGCAAACGCCTACGCGCAAGGCACCGACATCCATCTCGCCTCCGGCCAGGAACGACATCTGGCGCATGAGGCGTGGCACGTGGTGCAGCAAAAGCAGGGGCGCGTCAAACCCACCGTACAAATGAAAACTGGCGAACTGGTCAATGACGACGACGGCCTCGAGGCGGAAGCCGATGTGATGGGTCGCCATGCTGTCCAGCTGGCTGCGGCCTGCGGTCAGGAGCGTCCTGAACATTTCAGGAACCATTCCGCCAGTCACGCACGTCCCGTTTTTCAGTTAGCGAAGGGAGACTATGATCCGGACGCCGACAACGCCGAGAAGATCGCCGCCAGGCAGAAAGAAGGATTGCCCGGCCTCGAACTGAGTGACGCCTTGATCAAGAAGAAGTGGCGCAAAGTCAATCGTCTCGCCGGAGAATTCGATCGGAAGAAGGCATATCTCGAGCCGCTCATTCCGGGCATGCTGGACCGATTGCGTTCGCTGCTGCAAACGCTGAAGGACGAACCGGCGGCGCCGGCGGCGTCGAAGGAAAAAAGCCTGGGCCTGATGACGTTCGTCGTTGCGGGACTCGACAAGCTGCCGGCCAGAGACCTCACCTGGCACGAGTTCGATACATTGAGCATGCTCGGCCCCCTCCTTCACTGGCTGAACGACGGAATGGACGACGACTCGAAAGACGCCAGCGCAGCGTATCCGGCCAGCGTCAACGCTACGCTGAAGAAGTTGAGGCGCCAGCAGGCGGAGCGCGTCGGCCCGAGCGTCGTCGCCCATCGGGGCGCTGGCCCGACCAACAGGACACGCGGCGGCTTGATCACGCAAACCGACCCGCGACGAACATCACGGCCCGCGGAGAATTCCGAAGAAGCGTTCGAGTCCGCGCTGTCGCAGACGACCGGGGTCATTCCGGTTGGCCTGGACGGCGTCCACCCCCTCGGCCTGGACGGCGTGGAATGCGATGTCTTCCTGTCCAGCGATGGCGTCCCGATCCTCAGCCATGAAGGCGCGGTGATGGAGCAGCTCAGTACGGCGCGTCAGGGCATACACGCCGCATTCGCGGGCCGGCCGCATGTCGAGGACTCGACGAGGGACGAGCTGGTCGCAGTCCAGCGCACGGAATCTGCAAAGAGCCGCTTCATGGATTTGCCGCGCTTCCTTGACATGACCGTCGATACCGCGAGCAAATACCATTCCGTCACCGGCAAGCCGTTCAGGATCGAAATCGAAATGAAAGGAAAGCCGCACGAATCGGCAGATCCGCCTGTGGACTCCATCAAGCATCCCGACAGATACCGGGCGCTGCTGCCGCAGCAGGTGGCCAAGGCCATCAGCAAGTTCAAGAAAACGCATCCGGACGTGCCGACCGAAATCATTATCTTCAATAATAGCGCGGAGGATTCCGCATCGTACGGGATGGTGCGAAGCACGAAGTCGCGGCTGGGCGGGCTCTATACCGGCTTGGGGAGTCCCGACGCGGACCTGGGGAGATCGGCTGGGGTGGATGAACTGAGGATGCCGGTGTCGGCCAAGAACGCCAGGGCTATCGGACACCCGAATTATGAGGAGTTCATACTTACCCTGGTGCCGGGCTCGGAACGGGATCTCACGCTCGAAAAAACCGAAGGCGTGAACCGGTTCGAAGCGCTCGACTTCAAACCTGACGTCACCGATCTGGAGAAGCTGCTGGTCTCACCGATGAAGAAGCGAGCGGACCTGCAGCAGACGGTCGCCCTCTTCACTTCCGCGCTGGAGCAGCGTATCGCCGAGCTCACACGACAGCTCGCACTCATCGAGAAATCACTGGACGAATTGCTCGCACCGCCACATGCATCCGCTGCGACATCGAAGAAGGGTTCCAAGCCGCTCGTCGCCATCAGCCCTCAAGACGAGGAGAAGAGGAAGCATCAGTTGGACGAAGATGGGCGGCAGATAAAAGCCGAACTCGTCAAGCTGGAAGGCGAACTCGCAGAGGCGAAAAAACCAGTCCAGTCGGAAATTGATCAAATCGCCGCCCTGACGGGTGAAATCACACCAGTGCAGAAACAGATCGACTATATCAAGCTGGTGAACAGCCAAATGCTGAAACCTGGCGCGGACGTCAAGGAGATCAAAGCGATCCTGAAAGCGATAGCAGAAAAAGACGCGAAGAACGTGCACCTCCTGACCGATACGCCACGCAATGCCGCGATCTACAAACAGCCCCCTTCCTGACAAGTTGCAGGGGCGGCAAACAGATTGCCGCCCCTGTCGTTCAAGAACCACCTTCGCGCAGGCAGGTCGACCATGACACATCTGTACATGCTGCGGTTCGACGGCGTATATTACGGTCCTACCGAAAACGGTGTTCGCAAAATATTTCGCTTTTATCCCGATGAGACAGTGATCGAGGCGACGACGGCAGCTGGATTATCGGAAATCGTCCCCTGGCTCAGAAAAGAACTGTTCACCGAAAGCCAGCACAGCATCGGTCGCTATCGCCGTTGCGGACCCGACATCTTCGTTGCCGCCACCAATGCCCCCGGTTATGGAACGATCGAATACTCAGGCATGTTGGTTTCGCCGGATGAGATCCGGATCGAGAGCAGGAGCCTGATCAACGGCAATCAGGCCCGCTACACGGTCCATTTCGTCCCTCTCGGGCTGGAAGGATAAGCCCACCAACCCGATCGGTTCGCAGATCCGGTTCGCCCTACGGCAGCTTGCGGCGCGACTTCTTGAAGTAGTAGCGCGACACCAACGCCGCCGCCACGATGCCGCCGGTGCCGTACAGCGCCAGCGTGTATTTCAGGTAGCCCGTCAGCAACGGATCGCTCACCACCAGCACCCCCAGCGTCACCAGCGGCAGGGCCAGCAACGCCAACATGCCCGCGAAGTACAGGCCGCTGTTGTCGACGCGTTCGTTGCAGCCGCGGCAGTTGAAGTACACCGCCCCCACACCGATCGCCAGCGCCAGCGATCCCCAGAACAGCCAGCGCAACTCCAGGCGGTATGGACACAGGATGCCGGCGCGGTAGATGATGTTGTCGGTCGGGTCACCGAAGGGCTGCAGGAACGCTTTCAGAAGCCTGTTGGCATCGTTGTCCTTCAGCTTGTCATCCTCGTCGGGTACACCGGCGAAGGCGAGCGGCCAGAAGCCGATTCCGCGGTAGTTGGCCGCGGCGAACACGATATCGTCGGCCAGTTGGGCCGATCCGACGCCGTCGTACGCGACCACCGGCGCCAGCGTCCACTGCAGGCGCGCGGCGTCGGCGCCGTGCAGCGCGTTCTGGATCCCGGTGCGCAGGGCCTTTTTGCTGTCCCGGGTCGGCTCCTGGAGCAGGGCCAGGATCGGTATATCCTTCCCCATCTGCCGGCCACTGTCCGCGAACGTCGCCTCGACCGGATTGACTTCCTTGATCAGGTCAATCAGGTTCCGGTAGGCGAACGGGCCTGTTCGGCCCAGGTCCTTGTAGTCGACCGCCATACTGATTCGCCGCTTGGGGTTCATCTTGTCGAGCCGCTTGTGCAGGTCAATCACGAACGCGTTGTACAAGTCCTTGTCCACCGCCGGAAAATCGCGGAAGTACAGCACGACGCCGTCGCCGCCGGTCGGACCGGCATCCTGGCCCAGCGAAGCCAGCCATATCGCGGCCTGGCCGCCATCGTCCGGCTCGCTTCCCAGCAGGCCCTCGATATGTTCCTCCAGCGCCTTGAGGACTTCCTGCTTGCGCTTGACTGTGAGCGTGCCCCATTCCGACCAGTCGCTGCGCGACACCACCCAGTCCACCTTCACGTCATGCCGATGGGCGGCGCGCATCATCGACGCCAGGTGATCGGGAACGATCAGTTTCTCCATGCCCGGCGGCCCCCGTAGCGCGCCGCTGTTGTCGACCGTCACCCCGTACAGTCCGATGCGCGTGAGCGAACCGAAGTCGATCTGACGCTCACCTGCGTCGAGCCACAGCGGATAGAATCCATACACCATCCCGTCCTGGTTCGGACGCGCACAACGACACCAGTCGGGCGCCCAGTTTTTTTTCTTGCGCACCGCTCGTGCGGGCACGGTGTTCGACATCTCGAAGTCCATCTCGCCTTCCAGGCGCGGAATCACGTCCCGGGCGAGTCTATATGCGATCTCATCGGCCTGCAGCTGCTCGGCTGCATTGCACCCATACCTCGCGCGTAGCTGCACTATCCGTTTGAACGACGCTTCGTCTCCGTGCATCAGCGCCTTGAGTTGCGCGAGACCAGGCTCGTCGAGCTTTCCCTGCAACCCTCCCGGCATGTCCTCGACCGGCCTTTTCTGCGGCACATCGGGACACATGCCCAGCGCACGCCTCACCTGCCAATCGAGAGCGGCATCGAACAGTTCCCTGGTCGGATACTGCGCATCCTCGAGGCCTGCGAACAAGACGGCAAGCGCCGGGTCGGGCTGCCCGCCCGCCGCCAGCTTGTCGGCTATTTCCGCGGGCACCTGGTAGCGCACGACGCGCGCGCCACGCACAATATCCAGCATCTTGTTCTCGACCGCCTCAAGCTGTCCGTCGGCAGCGGCAGTCTCGCTCAGCACGTCTTGGAACTCCAGGGCGTCCGCATACTCCTTGCGCGGGACCTTTTTCAATGCAATCACCGCGGCCTCGGGCATTCCTTCAGCTTGCAGGCGCTGCAGAAGTTCGTCGCTTACCAGATAGGCGTCGACTCTCGAATGGCGCTTGACCAGCGCCAGCGCCCCCTTCGGCGGAACGATTCCTTTCAATTCCTCGCGCACGTCCTCCTCGAAGATACTCTCCTGCACCGGCGGGCGGCCGGACAGCCGCCCGATGAGCTGGGCCACCGCGGCCAGGTCGCCGCTATTTTCGGTGCGCTTGGGGTCGTAGCCGAACGTCAGCTCGATCGGTGCGGCGCCGCGACGCACCGGCGGCGGCGCGCTCCGGTACTGCCTGATCAATGCAATGACCTGAGAGGCATCGCCCGAACGGCGCCGCTGCAGGCTGAGCTTCCGGGCCGGGTCAGGCTGGCCGGCGATCCATTCTTCGAATCCGGCGCTGGATAGGA
Organism: Massilia sp. CFBP9026; assembly: GCF_034045165.1. Lineage (NCBI taxonomy): Bacteria > Pseudomonadati > Pseudomonadota > Betaproteobacteria > Burkholderiales > Oxalobacteraceae > Massilia > Massilia sp. CFBP9026. The sequence goes on along the minus strand of NZ_JAXCWH010000001.1, from coordinate 857,084 downwards.
TCTGGACCCAGTCCGGGTAGGCGGTGGCAATCAGCGCGACCTGTTCCAGCGACGCCACCACGGCGCGCTCGAAATTGGGGTCGCTGGCAACGATGCCGTAGTCGCGGCAGAATTGGGTGAGCCACTTGAGCGTGACCGGCCCCACCACGTTATCCGTCAGCAGGCGCCGCTGGCCGCCGGCATCCTGCTGGAACTCAGGATTCGCGCCGTAGATGTCTCCCAAATGATCCTGGATCTGCTTGCCGCTGGTAGCGTTGTACTGACGGAAGACGTGCGCCGCCGCCGGTGTCTCGAGGCGACTGAGCAGGGCCCGCACGTCGGCGTCGGAGGTGTCCGGGCTAGGAACGTGCTCGGCAACCGGCGTTGCCTCTTTCGACGAGGACTGCTTGTCGGCATCGTCGCGTGTGCAACCAGATAACGCGACGGACAGCGCGATGCAAAATACGATGGCAATCGGCTTCATGTCAGAATGTCTTTCCTTCCTTGATCATTTCCTTGCGCACGCCCAGCAGCAGCTCGGCCTGCGTGACGTGGTCGCGTCCCTGGCGCGTGGCGCTGATGGCCGCGTGGCGCACCACATTGGTCATGGCCCCGCCAGCCAGCTCGTAGCCCTCGGCCAGCGCGCGCAGGTCGACGTCCGGTCCCAGCCGGCGCGGGTCGCGGAACATGCCCTGCCACAGGCGCAGGCGCTGGGTCGCGTCCGGCATGCCGAAATACACGGCGCTCTGGAAGCGACGGGCGAAGGCCTGGTCGATATTCGCCTTCAGGTTGCTGGCCAAGATCACCACGCCCGGAAAATCCTCGACCCGCTGCAGCAGGTAGGCGATTTCCTGGTTGGCGTGGCGGTCGTTCGAGGTATTGCCTTCGGTGCGGGTGCCGAACAGTGCGTCGGCCTCGTCGAAGAACAGTATCCAGCGCCGGTCCTGGGCCTGGTCGAACACATTGGCCAGGTTTTTCTCGGTCTCGCCGATGTATTTCGAGACCATCATCGACAGGTCGATGCGGTAGACGTCGACCCCGGCGCTGGCGCCGATCAGGGTCGCCGTCAGCGTCTTGCCAGTGCCGGGCGGGCCGTAGAACAGGCAGCGGTAGCCCGGCTTCACGGCGCGTTCCAGGCCCCACTCCTCCAGCAGCTTGCCGGATTCGCGGATCCACAAGCCGACGCTCTCGACGTCGTGGCGCGCTTCCGGCGCCAGCACCAGGTCGTCCCAGCCGAGCCGGGTCGTGATCAGCTTGGCCGGGAACTGGCGGTCGTAGTCCGGCTTGTGGCGCGCCCCGGTGGTGAAGCGCTGCAGGTATTCCGGGGACAGGCTGAGCATCGCACCGAGCTGCGGCTCGCCGGCGGCGGGTTGTTCGAGGCGCACGATGCGGCGCCGCATCAGCGGATGGTCGTCGTCGAACAGCGCCAGTACCCGGAAGCGCTGCGCCAGGTCGTCGCCCGCCAGCAGGAAGGCGGCGGTCTCGCAGGTCGGCAGGAAGCCTTCATGCGTCTTGCCGCGCCAGCCGCCGAACTCGGTGAAGCGCTGGCCCTGCAGCTTGTTCTGGGTGAAGAACAGGTCGAGCGCCTGCGGCCGTACGTGCGGCAGCAGCGCCAGCATCAGCACCAGCCGTTCTTCCATGCCGAAGCCCAGTTCATTTACCAGGGCCGCGTACTCGGACGCGTCGCCATCCAGGCCGGGAGGGGCCTCGAGCGCGCACGGCGCGTCGCCGTCGCCGAAATAATGGGTGAAGCGCGCGTGCAGCACCCTGCCGAACCAGTCGGCTTCGCGCGCCAGCGCCGCGGCATTGGCCAGCAACATCGGCTGCTCCATCGTGGACGTTGTCACAGGCCCCTCCTCAACGCCAGTGCACGAGCAGCGGGGCCGCCATCCACGGCAGGCGGATGGTCGAGAAGCTCCAGGGCAGACGGTCGAGCAGCATGTCCATCTGTCCGTGACTCACCCGAATTTGCCAGCGCTGCCCGTCCGGTTCCAGCCGGCCCCGGCGCATCAGGAATGCCCCGCGCAGCCCGTCCGCCGAGGAGTTCTCCACTCCACGCCATTGGGCAATGAACGCCCTCAGCATCTCCTCGGCCCCCTGGCGCTCGGCCTGGGTGAGCACGACGTCGGCGGCGACCGGTTCCTCTGGCGCCAGCCCGCACAGCAATTTGTTGAGGGGCAGTGCATGGGCGGGCGCGCCGCTCGCTCCCGACGCCACGAACTGCAGCAGGTGCACTGCGCGCCCGGCGGCGGCCGGGCCCGCGAACGCCCCATCCACGGTCAGCTTCAGCATGGCGAACAGGCGCGGCAGGAAGTGACCGAGCAGGACCAGGCCGGCATTATCCAGGTAAATGAACTCACCGTCCCGTACGACCTGCGTCGCGTCACCGGCGCTCGCCGGTGCGTCCGCCGGCGCGGGGCGGTCGTCGACGGTGGGTGCAGCGGCCGTCGGCGCCGGCGCCGGCGCGCGGGGCGTCTCGACTTGCACCCGCGCCGGTTCCACCCGCGCGGTGACGGGCACGGGGCCACGCCAGGCCGCCAGCAGCGCCTCCTGGGCCGAAGAATCCGGCCCGGCTGCCGCGCGCAGCACCTCGACGCACGCGCTCTCGAGATCGGCAACGGCACGCAGCGTGCGCTGCGCGGCCAGCTCGAAAGCGCCGCCCCACAGGGCGCGCTGCCATCCGCTTCCCAGCACATGGGCGATGGTCTCGCGCCGGTCGGCGATGGCGCGCACGGCAACGCCCAGGTCGGGGCGGGACAGGACGACCAGGTCGGCCAGCATCCACTGCGGCAGGCCGGCGCGCAGCGCCGCGCGCCACAGGGGGCGCCGGTGCGCCGCGCGCAAGGCGCGCAATACCTCTTCGGGGCGCTTCTCCAGCAATGCGCTCCATGCGGGCGGCGGCGGCCCATCCTCGCCAGCCAGTAGCGCCGCGAGCAGCACTTGCTCAGGCCTGCCTGCGATATGGGCGTTATCCGTCGTCTTTTCCATGTCTGTCATCCTTCTCATTTTTTCTGTTCGTCTACATCAATGCCAGGTCACGTGCAGCGGCGCCGGCATCCACGCGAAGCGCACGATCGAAAAGCTCCACGGCAGGCGGTCCATCAACATGTCGAATGGACCGTGCACGACCGACAGCTCCCAGCCCTGCGGGCCCAGGGCCAGCTCCCCGTCGCGCATCAGGAAGGACTGGCGCAGCCCTTCCACCGAGGTGCGTCCGAGCGCGCTCCAGCTGGCGATCATCGCCTCCAGCAAGCCCTCGATGGTCTCGCGCTCGACCGCCGTGAGCGCGATGCCGACCGGGACCGGCGCCTCCAGCGGCAGGCCGCACAGCAGCTTGTTCAGGGGCAGCGCATACTCCGGCGTGCTGCTGGCGCCCGATACCGCGAACTGCAGCAGGTGCACGGCGCGCTCGGCGGCGTCGAGGTCGACGAAAGCGCCATCCACCACCAGTCCCAGCATCCCAAACAGGCGCGGCAGGTAAGGCGCCATCAGCACCATGCCGGCATTTTCGAGGGCAATGCGCTCTCCCTCGGGAATACCGGGCGCGTCGTCGGCGGCGTGCGCGGCGGCTGACGGCTTCGTGACGGGGGCCTGGCGCACCGGCGCCGCCGGGGACGGGGCGGCACGCCATGCCTCCAGCAGCGCCACCTGCGCCTGCGCGCCCGGCACGGCGGCGCGCAATACCTGCTCGCAGGCGGCGGCGAAGTCGGGAGCGGCCGCGCGGGCCGGCCGCGCCGCCAGGTCGAAGGCGCCGCGCCACAGCGCGTCTTGCCAGCCGCTGCCCAGCACCGGGGAGACGACGTCGCCACGTTCGGCAATGCCGCGCACGGCGGCCGCAAGTTCGGGCCGCGAAAGCGCGACCAGGTCGGCCAGCATCCGTTGCGGCAGGCCCTCGCGCAATGCCCGGCGCCAGCCGCGCCGGCTTCCGGCCGCGCGCAGCGTCCGCAGCACGTCGTCGCGCCGTCCTTCGAGCAGCGCGCTCCATGCGGGCGGCGGCGGATCGCCGTCGGCGGCCAACAGCGCCGCGACGATTGCGCTTCGGGGTTCGCTTGCCGTGTGCGTCGCTTCCGCCTGCGCACCTCCTTGAAGGACGATCGCTTCGAGGTCCAGCGGCGCGCCGCGCTCCAGTGCATCCATGACCGCGCGCAGGCAGGCCTGCTCGCCGCCGCTGGTCCGTGCCGCGGCCGCGATCGCCTCCACCATGACGGCGCGGCGCGCGGGCGGGATGCGGCCTTTCCGGTCGAGATGGCTGCGGATGCGCTCGATCCACCGCGCGGCGTCGAGCGCCGCCGCCGGCGGCAACATGGGAGCACGCGTCGCGCCGGTCAGCGCGGTCTCCAGCACCGCGCATACGTCGAGCAGGCGTCCCGCCGCCGGATCGGGCGGGGTGGTGAAGGCGCGGCCGGCTGCCTCCTCGAATCCCTCCCGCTCGCCGGCCCGCGCCCGCGCAGCGTTGGACAGCAGGCGCCGCAAAGCGCGTCCCGCGCCGCCATCCGGGGCCGCCGGCTGCCATGGCCGAGAACTCGGTGGTGCGGCGGCCTGGCGCAGCCGGAGGACGTCACCTGGGACACCCAGATAGCGGTCGCGCAGTTGCGCGACTTGCCGAGACGTCGGGCCGCCCAGGGCGGCTTCCAGCAGCTCGGCCCAGGCCTCCACGCGCGGATAGCCCGGATGCGCGCGTGCGCGCAGCTCGACGCCGTCGGCGATGGCAAGCAGCGCGCTGGCGGCGCCAAGCTGCGCCGCCTTGTCCACCAGTGCCCGCAAGGCCTGCACGCTACTGGCGCCCGCGAGCTGGCGCAGCCGCGCGCGCACCGGCGCGCCGGGAGCGAGCGCCGATATCCCGGCCAGGAGCGCGGCGCCATCCTGCACCGCCCCGGCCTGGTCGGGCGGCGCGGCAAGGCGGTCGAGTATCTCGCCGCGCAATATCCTCGATGACGGCAATGGCGCCTGCCCCGCCGCGGCGCGCACAACGGCGCCCATCAGCGCGGACCAGACCAGCAGGCGCAGCCGCCGCGGCGCGATGCCCGCCTCGAGCCCCGCGCGCTGCAGCTCGTCCGCCAACGCGTACAGCGCCTCGGCCCGGGCCGGCACCGCCCGCGCCAGCACGTCGCGCAACTGCCGTTCGGGAAACTGCTCCACCAAGCGGCGCACCGCGGCCGGACGTGCGAGAGCGGTGGCCAGCATGCGCCACAGCGGTTGCGGCGACGTCGAAGCCAGCAAGCCGTCGAGCAGCGTCACGTGGGTTTCCTCGAGCGGCGCCTGCTCATGGCCGGCCGCTCCGGCCGCCGCATGCGTTCCCAGCAGGCGGCCCTTGCGCAGGAAAGCCGCTAGGCGCTCGATTGCGGAGGCACCGCGCCACGCCGCGGGCGCATCTTGCGTCCCCTCGTGCGTCTCCTTCCGGCCGTGGCGCGCAACCCGTGCGATGACTTCGTCCAGGCGAACGCACAGGGCCTGCACCGAGGCCGCGGTCACCGTCGGCGAGAGGCAGGCCTCGAACACATCCGCCCACGACCGCGCATGCAGGCCCGGCGCCGGGCCAGCCGCGCCGGGTGCAGAGGCCAGCCCCCGGCCCAGCGCACGCAAGCGGACGATGACGGCAGACGCGAAGGCTGGAGCGAAGCGCGCCAGCAAGGTTTCGCGCAGGTGCACCGGAATCGCGGACACGAGCCGGCGCGCGCCGCCGGGCGAGGCAAGCGTGCGCCGCAGCGCAGCAGCCAGTGCGCCCTCCAGCGCTCCAGCGTCGACCGCATCCGCCGAACTTGCCGCGTCGACGGCCAGCAGGCGTTCCAGCTGCGCCGCGCGGCCATGATCGGCATGCCCCGCGCGCCACCAGGCTTCGAACCCGTCGAGTGCACCCTTGTCCCGCCGAACCCGGGCGTTCGCGCCACGCCGGCGCGGCGCGGCGTCGGGCGGGGCCACGGCATCCAGGCGACCGCACAAGGCTTCCACCGACGCCGAGGACGGCGCCGGCCCCAGGCACAGCGCGTACACCTGCGCCCAGCAATCGCGCAGGGCCTCCGGCCTGGACGACAGGCGCCGGCCCAGGCGTTGCAGCAAGGTGACCAGCCGCGGCGCCAGCGACGGCACGGCGAACCACAACAGCGCGATGCCCAGCTGCTCGGGCAGCGCCGCTGCCAGGCGGCGCGGCCCCTCCGGCAAGGCCACCGTGCGCGCCAGCGCGGCGACGAGCGCCTTCGCCAGCGGCCGCCCGGCGCCCGGGTCATTGTCGCCACCGGCCGCCGTGGCCCGCGCCAGCATCCGTTCCATCCGCGCCGCGCGCGCGGCATCGGCCTGGCCGCCGCGCCACCACGCCTCGAGCTCGTCCAACGCCGCCGGCATCCGGTCCTGGGGCGCGGCCGGCGCTTCCTCCCGCGCCGGCGCCGGCATGAGCTCCGCGTCCAGGCGTTCGCACAAGACCTGCACTGCGGCCGCCGACACCGGCGGCGCCAGGCACGCGGTCAACAGCCGTGCCCAGGCATCGATACACGTTTCCGGCGCCTGGGCGTGGCGCGCGCGCAGCCGCTGCATCAGCGCGATCGCGCGTGGCGCCAGGCCCGGCAGTGAGAAGCGGATCAGCGATTCACGCAGGCGTTCCGGCAGCGCGCGCGCCAACCGCAGCGCGCCGTCGGGCGCGGACAGCACGCTGGCCAGCGCCGCTGCCAGCGCCGCCCGCAGGCGCGCTTCCAGGCCTTCCGTCTCCACCCTGGCCAGCAGCGCCTCGAGCCGCGCGGCGCCGGCCGGATCGAAGCGGCCGCCGCGCCACCAGGCTTCGAGCCCTTCCAGTTGCGCATCGGCCCGTGCGGATTCGTGCGCCGCCGGCCGTCCGTCCCGCAGCGCACGCAGCAACAGGTCGTGCCAGGCGGTGCACACGTCGTCCTCCAGCGCCGGCAGGTCCAGGCCCGCGCCGTCCTGCGATTCCAGCAGCAGCGCCAGCAGCGCCGCCTGTCCGGGCGCCGCCGCATGCACGATGCCGGCCAGCTGGCGCTGCGGGAACTGTGCGACCAGCCGGCGCAGCGCCGCCGGGCTCTCCGACGCCCTGGCCAGCATCCGCAGCAGCGCCTCGCGCGATGCGCGGGTGCGCCCGGCGCGTTCGAGCAGGCGCGCGAGCAAAAGGACGTGCGGCTCGCCTGCCAGCGGCGGTGCGCCGTCGAAGCGGCCACGCTCAAGGAAAGCCGCCAGCTGCGCGAGCTCATTCGGCACCACGACATCAGCGGCGGCGGGAGCGCCGTGATCGGCCAATGGCGCGCCCTGCGCCGCCGCATCCAGCACCGCGTACAGGCGCGCACGCACCGCATCGCTCCGCACGGCCACGCCCACGCCCACGCCGTCCATGCCGGCCACGAGCAGCTCCAGCCAGCAGCGCGCGTGCGCCTCGGCGGCGCGGCCGCGGTCGCCCACCCGCGACACCAGTTGCCGTTCGACCTCGCTCATCAGCGCCAGCAGGCGCGCGGCGCCGGACGGCATCAGGAAGCGCAGCAAGCGCTCGCGCAGGTACAGCGGCATGGCGTCGGCCAGCCGGCGCGCCGCGTCCGGGGTCGACAGCGCGCCTTCCAGTGCGCCTCCCAGCGCCCGCGCCAGGCCATCGCGTACCGCCATCCCGCCGCCGGATGCCAGCAGCCGCTCCAGCACGGCCGCGGCGCCGGCATCGCGCTCGCCGCGCCGCCACCATGCCGCCAGGCGCTCGCCGTCTTCCGGCGCCAGCGCCGCACGGTCCGGCGCGGCCGTCGGGTATCCGATCGCCGCGGCCACCGCCGCCAGGCCGGCGGCCGGCGCCGTAGTTCCCAGCGCCACGCCCAGCACCCAGGTCCAGGCCAGCGCGGCGTCCGCTGCGCCGGGTCCAATCTCCAGGGCGGCGCGCCAGGCCAGCAGCGCGCGCGCCTGTCCCGGCGCCGCCGCTGCCAGCACCGCCTCGAGCTGCCGAGGCGGGAACTGCTCCGCCAGCCGCCGCAGGGCCTGCGGCTGCCGGATGGCGTCGGCGAGCATCCGCACCAGTGCCCAGGGCGCCGACGCCAGCAGGCCGTCCAGCAATTCCACGTGCAGCTCGCCGCGTCGCGGCGGCGCATCCCAGCCCAGCCGCCCACTGCGCAGGAAGGCCGCCAGCCGCGTCAGCGCGTCGTCCTGGGCGCTCCTGATGGTGGGGAGATCGAACCCGGCCTGGCCGCCGGTCCGCGCCTGGGTCGCGCCAGCCGCCAGCCGCGCCTGCTGGCGCGCCGCCGCCAGCGCATCCTCCAGCAGCGCACGCAGGCGCGCCGGCGCCTGTTCGCGCAGCGCATGGCGCTCGATCGTGCCCAGGTCGAGCGCGAGCGACGGCAGCACCAGGACGGCGCCGGGTTCGTCGCAGGCGTCCATCACCTCGTCGAGCACGGACAGCAGCGAGTCCTTGACCAGGCGCAGCAGCTGCCCCTCGTCCTGCAGCTCGGGATCCGGCGGATCGAACTCGAAGGCGACGTCGAGCCGCTCGATCAGGTGCGGGGCGCTCATCGAGGTCGCCTCATGCGGCTTCCTTGCGGTGCACGCGCAGGAAGTGCACCAGCGCGCCGGCCGCGTCATGCAGCGGCTGCGCGAGGCCCGCGCGCGCATCTTCCGCGGCCGCATGCCAGTCGCGCAGCGTCCCGCGCCAGGCATCGTGCAAGCCCTCGAAGCCGGCCATGTCGGCGGGGCCGAGCCACAGGAAGCCGGGCTGGATATGGGCCGGGCAATGCTCGCGCACGGTCTCCTCGACGAAGTTGCGGAAACCGCGATCGGCGCAGCGCAGGGTCCAGCGCGGCAACACCACGCTGATGTGGGCCGCGTAGAAGGCCGGATTGCCGAGGCCCTCGTCGCCCTGCAGTTCCTGGTCTTCGCGGCCCAGGCCCGGCCGCAGCAGCACGTGCTCCACGAGGTGCATGCCCTCGCAGCCCCGGTTCAGGCGCGCCAGTTCCGCCACTGCCGCATGGGCCGCCGCCACCGCTTCGGTGCGCCGCCCGTGGCTGGCCAGCAGGCGCCAGCGCGCGCCGGCCTGCACGTGCAGTTCGTAGGCGCCGTCCCGGCGCGCCAGCCGGTAGTTGGACAACAGCGCGCCGTCGCGGAACAGCGCTTCGTCGAGCCGGGCCGCGCGCGCCGGCAGCGCGCCCCGGGCCGCCACTGCCCGGACACTCGCGGGCGGCACCGGCAGCCAGTCGTCCGGCGCCGCCGGCGCCGCGGCGCCCGGCTCCGGCCCCTCTTCGTCGGCGAGCGCCAGGCGCGCGCCATCGCGGACCGGGCACAGGCTGCGATGGCGCTCGCCGCCGTCGAAGCCGAGCAGGATGGCGGCGCGCCGGACCAGCGGCGCCACCGCGTCGGGCGCGTCCAGCGGCAGCGTGTAGTCGGCGCCGCTGCCGCGGCCAGCGCTCAGTTCGACCAGCTCCGCCAGCAGGCGCCGCTTGGCGTCGAGCAGCCAGGCATCGGTGTCGTGCGGATGATAATGGTTGAAGCGCCGCAACGCGGTCTGCGTAAATGTCTCGCCATAGATCGCCAGCAGGTAGTCGTAGACCCGCCCCTTGCGTTCCATGTGCTCGTCCTGGCGGCCCAGCACCCGCGCCAGGCGCGCGCGCGTGGCTTCCGGCCCTTCGCGGTACAGCGCATCCAGGCCCGGCGCCGCCGGGCCGTCCAGGTACTGGGAACCGTAGCTGCGCGCGTCCTCGTGCCCGAGCCCGAACAGCCGCGGAAAGTCCTGCAGGTTCTGCAGGTAGTTCGCCATCAGCTGCTCCATCGGATACAGGTAGCCCTGCAGCTGGCGCGCCTGGGCCTTGCGTTCGGCGCTCGCGCTGTCGGGCAGGCCGTACTTGCCGATCCCGTACACGGCCGGGAACTCGTGCTGGACCGAGTAATAGGCATGCAGCTCGCGGTGGGTGCCTGACGGCAGCGCGTAGCGGGTGCGCGCACCGCTGTCGTCGGCGCGGAAGGCGTGCTGCTCGAAGCGCAGCTTGGCCAGCTCCAGCCTGGCCTCCTCGTACAGCAGGCGGTTGGCGCTGCGCCAGGCCGGCACCGGCGGAATCGTCTGTTCGCTCACGCCATACTCGATGCCCTGCTCCGGCTGCACCCGCAGCAGCTCGGCCAGCTGCTCGCCCATGGGGAAGGCCAGCACCGCGCAGCTGCCGTCGGCGCGGTCGCGCGGGATCGCCGGCACCGGACGCAGGCCGGCATCGACGATCGACAGCGCGCGGATGCGGCGCACCCCGTCGATCTTCTGGATCACCCCGATCAGTTCGCTCACCGACACTGGCGCCTCGTCGTCGGCCCCGTGGCGCACGCTGACGTGGCCGTGGCGCGTGGCCGGACCGTCGTAGACGCGCTCCGGGCTCCAGTCGAGGGCGATCACGTCGCGCAGGCGCTGCGCCGACAGGCCCGAGGACAGGTACTGGCCGCAGTCGAACAGGATCTGGGCCAGCACCTCGGCCTGGGAACGTTCGCCCCAGGTGTCGATCTCGCCGCGCAGGTAATAAGCGCGCGGCCGCAGCACGCGCACCCTGGCCAGGTCGGCGCCCAGCGCCCGGCTGGCCGCGTACGCCGCGCGCACGCGGCGCGCCAATACGGCCTCGTCCGCCGCTTCGTGCGCCGCAGCCGCCGCCGAGCCGTCGTGCTCGGGCAGCACGTCGATCGCGAGCAGGCCGCCGCCCTCGGCCCGGATCCAGATGTCGGCCAGTTCCGGGATCTCGCCGTACAGCAGGCGCCGGTAATCCTCGATCGTTAGCGGCGCGCCGGGCAGGATCTCTTCCGGCGGGTACAGGGCCAGGCCGGCGTAGTCGATACTGCCGTCCGGTCCTGCCAGGTAATCGGCCATGTCGAAGCCGGTGCGGTAGGCCAGGTCGGTCAGGCCGTAGGCCAGCTGTTCGAGCGTGGTCACGCCAGGATCGTGCAGGTTGAAGTCGGTCCAGACCTCGCCGCACAGGCGCTGCAACGCCGCGATGCCGGCGCCGCGCAGGGCGTCGAAGCTGGCCTCCTCGGTCATGCCGGCAGCGGGGAGCAGGCCCGCTCCGGCCGTCATGCCGTCCCCTCCAGCGCCGTGCGCGCGGCCCCCTGCGGCAATGCCGCGAGCTGCGCTTCCAGGCCACGCACCAGCGTGTGCACCCGGCGGTACGGCAGGTCGGACAGGGCCGACACTACCAGCGCGAGCTCGCCCGCGTCGAGCACGAACGGCGCCGCGCCGCCGCGCGTGTCGATCCCGTCCGTCCAGTCCCGGGCCCAGGCTTCCAGGCGCGCCATCAGCGCCTGCACCTGGCCATAGGGACGCAGGCCGAGCGCCTCGGCCACCAGCCGCGCCTGGCGCGGCGCGAGCTGCAGGGCGAAGCGCGCCACGCCGTCAACGCGGCCGCTCACGCTTCCTCCGGCGCGATGCTGCCGTCCATGCGCGGATCCAGCCACAGGGAGGTCAGGTGGTACTGGATGCGGGTATTCTCGCCATAGGTGCAGCCGACCCGCAGCTGCAGGTAGTAGTTGCCCGGCACCGCCTTGTCGTCCAGCCAACGCAGCTGCAGGCGGTGGCGCCGCGAGCCGTAATGGGCCTGGTGATAGGTGACCTCACCCTTGGCGTCGAAGGCGCGCAGCGCGAACGCGTGCATCAGCGCGTACTTGCCGGAATCGGGGCGGCCAGCGCCGGCCGTCACTTCCAGTGCCGTGCAACCCTGGTAGGGGCCGCCGATGGTGTGCCACTCGGCGCCGGCCGGCGCCGGCCGGCTGCCGGCGGCGCCGACCCGGCCGCTGCTGGCGACCACGCCGTCCACGTCCAGCTGGTGGCGCGGATAGCGGGTGTTGACGCCGATCCGGCCGTCGGTCCTGCCGTCACCGTTGGGCCCCAGCAAGGTCAGGACCGCATAGCCGCCGCCCTCGGCCTCGTCGTCGGCATCCACCTCCGCGGGCGCCGCGCCGCGCCGCGCCGCGTCCAGGGTCAGGCGCGCCGTGCGCCCGTCCAGCCCAAAGGCCCAGGCGGTGCTTTCCTCTTCCACCGCGCCGTACAGGCTGAGGACGCGGCTGTTGCCGCTGATCTGGGTAAGGCGCAGGCCGTCGTGCTCGTTGTGGGCGATGCCGTCGTCGTGGATGTTCAGCACCGATTCGATCAGGTCGCTGAAATCGCCGGCCGACGGCATCTCGCCCTCGCCGAAGCGTCTCTTCAGCGTGTCTCTATTTCGCTTGGTCATTGTCGGTCTCGGATGAAATGATGAAAGTGCTGCCGATTTCCAGCTTGCCGATGCCGGTGCGCCTGGCGACACGCGACTGCTCGCTGCCGGCCACCAGGATGGCGTGGCGCCGGATCGGTACTGCCACGCTCCACGGATAGAGCGGCGTCACGTCTGGCGCCGGCTCGCCCTTGCGGCCGGGCACCGCGGTATCGGTGAGCAAATAGCGTTCGGTCCCGGCGTCGCTCACGCTGAGCATCGAGAATTCGCTGACCGCCAGGACGCCCGGCTGCGCCAGCAGGAAGGCCTCGACGTCATGCTGGCGCAAGGTCCAGCCGAACAGGCTGGTGTTGCCCGCCGGGTTCCAGGGCGAGATGAAGTCCGAGACCAGCCGGTCGAGCAGGTTCACGTGGCGGCCGTGGTCCAGGCCCGGCGCCAGCCGCACGGTGCAGCGCACCTGGATGCGCTGGTAGAACGGGTTGGCGACCTCGAGGCGCACCTCGGCGCCGACACGCGCGGCCAGGAAGGCCTGCACCCGCGCCACCACGTCGCCGTTCAAGCGCGGCAGCACGTTCAGGTGGCCACTCGACGCGAACGCCGGCAGCGCCACCACCAGCACGTGCCCCGGGCAGGCGCCGCCATCCGGCCTGAGCTCCAGCGACAGGTTGGGAAAGCACTTGACGCGGTCGATGTCCGGAAAGCGCTCCAGCACCAGCCGCTCGTAATCGTCGGGCACGATCGCGCGGCCCTTGTGGCGCAGGCGTTCGGCGCTGCGGCGCCTCAGCTCGACCCGGTCTTCCGGCAGGCGCCCGCCGCTGGAAGCCGTCATCTGGGTCACGCGGACCAGGCCGGGAATGGCCTGGCGCGGGCGCCGGATCGTGGCCGCCGCGATGCGCTCCGGCGCGCCCGCCGTCATGTCGTCCGCGGCGCGCCACACCTGCAGCGCATGCGGATGGACCGAGTACAGCTGGCAGAAGCGGTTCAGCTCTTCCTCGCACGACACCCGCAGCCAGACCAGCCCCTCCGGCATGATGGTGTTGTCGCAGCCCGCGTCCAGCGGCAGCGCCAGCGTGACGATGCCGGGGCGGATGAAGCCCTGGGTCGAATCGCCCAGCACGGCGTGCGGCGGCAGCGCGATCCAGCGGTTGCCGGCCAGGTAGGCCCAGCTGATGTGGCGCTCGTGCTGGCCCGACATCGGCAGCGCGTCCTCGACCAGGTTGAAGAACAGGCTCAGGGGCGCATCCAGCACGCTTGCGCTCAGGCCCAGGTACAGGTTGCCCGAATAATCGATCGAGGGCAGCAGCAGGTCGCCGTGTTCGCTGCCGCCACGCGCCGCCTCCCAGCCGAAGGGATGCAGGCGCAGCAGCGCTTCGCCGGACTGCGCCGGCGTCGGCCCGATCGTGCTGGTGGCCGCGTAAGTCATCGTCACCGTCTCCAGCGTCGGCGTGTACGGCGGATTCGGCAGCGCATGCGCGTCGCGCCGGTAGCGCCATTGGCTGTTGCGGGTCAGCACCCGCGCCAGCTGGTAGGGATAGTCGCGGTGGCCGAAGGCGAATTCGCCGGTGTCGAGGGTCAAGCGGAAGAAGCCGCTGCTGGCGCCGGGTTCCCAGGCGAACGGCTGGTCCGGCGCGCAGCGTCCCAGGGGCAGCGGGCGCGCCAGGTGCAGCACCGGGCCCAGGTCGACCACTTCGCTGGCGGCGACGCCGGGCGTACCCGCCTGGCGCCGGCCGGCCGGCGCGTCGGCGAACAGCACCTTCGCCGGCCGCGCCTGGACCTTGGTCTCCACCGGCTGCCAGCGGCCATCGGCCAGCGCCGCCACCGTGCAGCGCACGTCGCGGAACGGTTCGCCGTCATAGCCGCCGTACCAGGCGCGCAGGCCGCCGGCCACCTGCGGCAGGCCGCCCCACTCGAACGCCAGCGTGGCCTCCGTCAACCGTTTGCAGGCCGTCTCGGCGCTGCCCACCACCAGCCAGGCGCCATGCGCCGGCAGCGGGCCGAAAGGCTGGAATGGCGCCGCCGGCGACAGCGCGCCCATCTGGTTGTACAGCGTCAGCGAGCGGTGCCCGCTCACCTTGACGTCGACCTGGGCGCGCGCCATCGGCAGGCCACGCAGCAGGCCATAGGGATACAGGTAGCCTTCGCCATTGAGTTCGAAGCGCAGCAGCGGGCAGGCGCCCGTGACGCCCGGGCCGTGCAGCGCCGGGTCGTAGGGCGCCACCGCGCCGGCCTCGTGCCCGAGCGTGAAATGGATGTGCAGCGCGTCGTGGACACCACCCTGCTCGCCCTCCCCGGCGGCGTCGAACGTGGCGCTGTAGGCCGGCACTGCCATCCAGCCGTCGACGCCGGTCAGCGCCAGCGTGAACATCCGGCGCAGCACCTTGTAGCGCACTTCGGCCTGCGATTCGCGCATCTGCGTGGCCAGTTCCGCCAACCGGCCGCCAAGGGTCTCGTCGCCCGCGGCGCTGTTGCGCTGGGCGCCCAGCAGCAAGGTCACGTGCACGCTGCGTTCGCCCTCGCGCATGAGCAGCACGTTGCTGGCCAGGGCGAAGCCGAGGCGCGCGGCCTGTCCCGGGGCCGCGCCGGTGGCCGTGCGCGGCGCGCCGAACAAGGGCCGCGGCGCCAGGTTGGCCCGGTCGAGCGCCTGGTCCGGCTCCAGCACCGGCAGGCTGGCCAGGCGGCAGGCGGTGGGATAGCCCTTGCGCTGGCCGTGGCGCCATTCCCACAGCGCGTTCTCGGGCGCGGTCAGCCGATTGCGCTCGCAGAAGAGCGTGTACATCGCACGCAGGCGCGCGTCGCCCACCACCAGTGCCTCGCGCGGCGCGAACACCAGGTCGCCCAGCTGGCGTCCAGCCGGGGCCAGGAAGGCGGCGCCGGCCGGCACCACGGTGCGTGCGCCCGGCGCGGCGGGGGCAAACACCAGGAAGGTCGAATCGCATTCCGCCGGTTTCGGGCGCATGCGCAGCACGCGATCGTAGTAGAAATCGAGGTGGCGTTCGGTCAGGGTGTTGGCCGCGTCCTGGGCCCGCCGGTAGATCTGGACGAAGGCCAGCAGCAGGCCCGCGCCCGGATCGTGGACCCCGCTCGACAGGCTCTGTTCGAGGCGCTGGGCGGCGCCGCACTGGACCATCTCGATGGCCTTGGCCAGCTGGTTGAACCAGGTGCGGCACAGCGCGCGCAGCTCGTCGTCGCGTACCGCCCCGCCCGGGTCCAGGCCCAGCATCGCGCTCAACTCGGCCACCAGCGCCGGCGCGTCGCGTCCCGCATTCCATTCGGGGCGCGACGCGCGGTAGGCAAGCGCCCGCCGCAGCGATGGCGGCAGATTGGCCAGCACGCCGGCGATCAGGGTGCCGAGGTCGATCCCGACCGGGCTGCCGCGCTCGAGCAGCACCCTGGACCAGGTCTCCAGCCGCTCGACCATCGCGGACAGCAGCACGGTCGGCGAGCCGCCGCGCGGCGCCGGCATGCCGCCCGGGGCCATGCCGTCCAGCGCGCGGTCCACCAGGGCGTCGAAGCCGGCGCGGTTGCGGTGCACGCGCAGCGACAGGATCTCGGCCATCACCAGCGTCTCGTCGTCGCCGAAATAGTCGCGCCAGCTGCGGTCCCAGCTCGCATCCGGGCCCTCGGTCGCGAAGCGCACCAGGCCGGCGTAGTGCAGCGCCAGCGTCATCAACTGGGCCTGGGTCAGCTCGTCGATGTCGATGTAATGCGGCGCCAGTGCCGCCGGCAGGCGAGTGCGCTGCGCCAGCCCCTCGCGCATGCTCATGAAGCCGTTTCCACGTGGAAGGGATAGACCAGGTTGGCCCGGGTGTTGGTGGCGCGGATGCGGTACACGACCTCGATCGGCAGCACGCCGTGCGCGTCGGGGCCGGGCAGCACCGCCACCCGCTCGACCTCGACCCGCGGCTCGCAGCGCGCGATCGCCTGCAGGATGGCCTGGCGGATCTCGGTGACCACGCTTTCGCTGACGTGCTCGAACACCAGCGCGTGCAGGTTGCAGCCGTACAGCGGGTGCATGATCCGCTCGCCCGGCCGGGTGGCCAGGAGGATGCCCAGGCTTTCGCGGATATCGCGCTCGCTCGACACCATGGCGGTGCGGCCGTCGCGGCCGAACTGCGGCGGGAAGGCCCATCCGGTCCCCAGGAACGATGGGGTCTTGCGCGCTGCGCTCACCTCAGCCCCCGATCAGGACGGTCGGATAGCCGATCACGACGCTGCCGCCGTGGGCGCAGGTGTCGCCCATGCGCGCCGCCGGGCGGCCGCCGATCATCACCGTGGCCGATCCCTTGACGATGCTGTCGGGCGGCCCCACGCAGACGCAGGCGTCGCCCACCACCGCCGCCGGCAACTTGCCGATCAGGACCGTGGGGACGCCGGGGCCGATCACGGGCCCGCCGACGTGCGGGATCGGCGGGACGCCGGGCGTCACCATTGGGCAGGCATGCATGTCGGTCAGGCGGGCGGCGGGCGGCATCGTGTCCTCAGTTGATCATCACCAGGGCGCCCTTGACCGTGGTCTGGCCGCTGGCGGACAGCTCGGCGCTGGCCGAACCCTTGGCGGTCAGGGCCACCTTGGCGGTACTGGCGATGTTCAGGGCGTCGTGCTTGATGTCGGCCTTGCTCGACAGCGCGACGTTGCCGACCGCGTCCAGCGTGATCTTGCCCTTGGCCGTGATCGCGATGTCCTTCGGGCTGTCGAGGGTGATGCCGCTCGTGTCCAGCGTCACCTTGTTGCCGGTCTGGTCCTGCAGCAGGATCGACTTGGCGTCGTCGCTCAACACGATCTTGTTCTCGGCGGGCGTGGTGATCGTGATCGACTTCTTGTCGTCGTCGAACTCCACTTTCAGCTTGCTGCGCGTGACGATCGCCTTGGTGAAGTTGTCCGACGTGAGCTCATACGGCGCCTTGCGCTTGCTGCTGTACAGGCTCCCGAGGATCACCGGGTGCGACGGGTCGGCGTTCAGGAAACCCAGTACCACCTCGTCCCCGATCTCGGGGATGAAGAAATTGCCGATCCCGTCCGAGGCGTAGTAGCCGGCCAGGCGCGCCCACACGCCGGCCGTCTCGGCCTTGGTGACCGGCAGCGAGACCTGGATCTTGTACTGCGCTTCCGGGTCTTCGTCGAGCTTCAGGACCACCCCGACCTGGAGGCCGGACACGCCCGCCGTCAGGCCGGACGCCTGCGGCGCGCCCAGCTCGCCACGCTCGGACGGCGTCTCGGGCGCCAGCCCGAATTCCGCCTCGGTAGTCCAGTCGCCCTCGGCGATCATGTGGGTCACGCTGGAGAGCCAGGCGTCGCCGTCGAAGCGCTTGCCAGCGCCGCTCACCGTCAGCAGGGTGCCTGGCTTGGCCAGCGCGCTGCCGACGAAGCGCATGCGTCCGCGCACGCGCGCCAGCCCGGCGCGCATCTGGCGCGCCGCGGTCCATGCTTTCAGGCCTTCGCTGTCGAGCGCCGCCGCCGACTGCAGGCGGAAATTGTCGAGCCCGAGCACGCCGGCCAGCGTCGTGCCGTCCAGGTCGCCCTGGCTGTTGAGCGTGGCCGGGCTGGCGCTCTGTTCCACCACGTCCTGGGTCGACGGATCCCAGGCCACCCCGCCGACCGCCGTCAGCTGGCTCCTGGCGTCGACGTCGCCGTCGAACTCGAGCAGGTCGGTGCCGTATTTGACCGACAGCGCGGCCGCGGTCGAGGTGTCCGGCGCGGCCAGTGTCACCTTGCCGGCATCGACCAGCGCCAGCAGGCCGTTGGCCTCGGCCCGCGCCAGCACGAAGTCCCAGTCGCTGGCCTCGAACTGCACCAGCTCCTTGTAGGTGACCGTGGTCGAATCGACGCTCGCGTCCAGTCCGTGCGCCTTGATCAGCTTGGAAAGGATCGCGTCGTCGCTCATGTCGACGAAGTTGGCGCTGCGCCGCCCGACCGTCATCTTGATCGCCTTGTCGCGGCACTCGACCACCAGCCGGCTGCGGCCGAACGGCCCGATGCGCACCCCGTGGCGGATCACGATGCCGCTGAAAATGACGTCGGCGGCGCTGCCATGGCCGGCCTTGATCTCGACCGCGGCGCCCGGCTTGAACAGGTCGCCGTCGCTCAGGGCCAGGCGCTGGTTCGCATCGACCTCGCTGTCGTCGAGCAGGATGATGCGGGCCGAGGGGATGCGATTGACCGCATGGGTGACTTCGAGCGTCAGGATCTGCGCCTTGTCGGACAGCGCCGTGCCGTCGCAGGTGATGACGACCTTGACGTCGCCCTTGCTGTTTTCGAGAGGGGATTGTGCCATGTTGAACCTTGTCAGGGACAGTCGATCGACGTTCCGGCCGCTACGTTGCGCATCGACGTCAGGCCGTTGAAGCGCGCGACCGCGGCCGCCATGCCCGCGTCGCCATAGGCGGCGAAGCACAGTTCCGGCAGGCGCATGCCGGCGTCGACCTGCAGCTGCTTTGTCATCGTCGCCGCGTCCGCGCTGTCCGCCACGGCGTCGGTGTCGGGAATGTACTCCTCGATCTTCATCGAGACCCGTGCGCGTAGCGGGATGCCGTCCGGCGCGAACAGGGTGTATTTGGTGGTCAGGCTGGTGACGCGGCCAAGGTAGTACAGCGAGCCCCAGACCAGTTCCACCACCGGATACACCATCTTCTCGCCACTGGGCGCAATCTGCACCACCGCCATCAGGTCGTCCAGCTGCGCCTCGACGCTCTGCGCCGAGCCGGTCGGCCCCGGCACCACGCCAGTGCCGTCCAGGACCAGGTCCTCGAGGGTCAGCGCCTCGCCGACCCGACCGTCGCACTTGCCGCGCTTGCTCATGCTGACGGTACGCTCGATCGCGTAGCCGGTCGGGTTGATCATCGCCTGGAACGGAGTGACCGAGCCAGCTTTGTTGTTGTCGACGTCCCAGCTGCTAATCTTGAACCACTGTTTCCCGGCCATGTCAGCGCTCCCGCTGCAGTTCGAGCAGTTCCTGGATCATGCGCCGGCATTCGACACGCCAGTCGGAAGGCGGCTTGCAGCAGTCCTCCTTCGGGTCCTGGGGCGCTGCGTCCCCGGCGCCCGGCTGGGCCGCCTGGCGCTGGACGACTTTCGAGGAGATCGACAGGTTACGGATTTCAATGGCCATGCTGTTACAGGATTCGGATGGAATAGGTATAGCTCAGGGTGATGGTCTCGATCGCGACGGCGCTCGTCATCGCGTCGAAGTTGCCCATTTCCCACTGGGTCGGATAAGCGTCGGAGAACAGCCAGGCGCGCAGCGGATCGCCCTGCTCGTCGAGCAGGTAGACCGAGACCGGCGCTGTACGGATCTGGCTTCCAAGCCCTCCCTCCAGCGTCATCCGGCACCACTGCGCCAGTGCCGACCCGGCCGACGCCACGCCGCGCTTGAGCACCAGCGGCTTGTATTTCACGCCGGTCGGCAAGCGGTGCACGAAGCGCGTTTCGCCTCCTTCGGGCACCTCCTCGACCTGCATCTCGCCGCCGATGCCCGACACTTCCTGGAAGCTGGTCTCGTCCATGAGGGCGCCTGCGAAGAACGCCACCCGGAACGAGTAGGCGACCGGGAAGGCCGGCCCGGCGTCGCCGCTCACGACGCCACCCCGCGCATCATGCTGTCAGCGCCCATCAGCTGTTGGCGATGGTCAGGCCCTCGTGCGCGATCTCGATGGTCTCGATCGCCACTTCGTTGCCTTCCGCCTTCAGGTCGGTGCTGGTGATCTTGATCGGGAACGCGTTGAGCAGGGTCCAGACCATGGTCGGGGCGCCGGTCTCGTCGAGCAGGCTGATGGTCACCGGCTTGCGCTTGATGGTGTTCATCTTGATCTCGTTGAACCAGTCCCAGAACTTGTTATCGCCCTTGTAGACGCCCTTCTTCATGGTCACGTTACCGACCTTCATCATGCCCGGCATCTTCATCACGCCGAACGACTTGCTGTCGCCGGAGCGGTACTTGAGCTCTTCCATCTCGACCTGGAGGCCGCTGACCTCCTGGAAGGACATCACTTCGGAGTCCCATTTCACTTCGAAATAGAACTTGGGGAGGGGCCACAGGTTCTTGGATTGTGCGGAACCGTCGTCTGCCATCGTATCCTCGCTTTGCTATGTTCAATAAGGTGGTTGGGTGTCGCGGCCCGCGGGCTTACGACTTCTGCATCTGCTGCTGGAAGGTGATCTCGATGAACTCGGCCGGGCGCGACAGGGCGACCAGGATCGTCATGTTCATGCGTCCTTCCAGGATGTCTTCGCCGGTCATGGTCTCGCCCAGGCCGCAGAACACGCTGAAGGCGTCGCTCGGCGAGGCGCCGGCCAGGCCGCCGCGCTTCCAGATCCCGGTCAGGAAGTTGCTTGCCATGCCCTTGACCGTGACCCAGGTGTTGGCGGTGTTCGGCTCGAACACGTAGGCGGCCATCGCCAGGCGCAGCGATTCCTCGAGCATGATCATGGTGCGGCGCACGTTGACGTAGCGCCAGTCGAGGCTATTGCCGTCCAGGGTGCGCGCACCCCAAACCAGCACGCCCGAACCGATGAAGGCGCGGATCGCGTTGATAGACTTGCCCGAGGTGGTCACGTTCAGGTCTTCCTGCTCGGCGTGGCTGACGCTGACGACCGGCGCGATGACCGAGTTCAGGCTGACGTTGGCCGGGGCCTTCCACACGCCGCGGCCGTTGTCGACGCTGGTGTACACGCCGGCCATGGCCGCCGCCGGCGGCAGGCGGTTCAGGCGGCGCGCGAGGCGGCCCATCAGGCTGGCATACAGGGGGCTGAACTTGGCCAG
The DNA here is from genome assembly GCF_034045165.1 of Massilia sp. CFBP9026. Classification (NCBI taxonomy): domain Bacteria; kingdom Pseudomonadati; phylum Pseudomonadota; class Betaproteobacteria; order Burkholderiales; family Oxalobacteraceae; genus Massilia; species Massilia sp. CFBP9026. The sequence continues at coordinate 836,215 of NZ_JAXCWH010000001.1, read as the reverse complement.
CAGCTGGTGCAGGTCGAGCTGCCCCTTGGCCACCTCGCCCTCGTTCTTGTAACGCTCGCCGTCGATCTCCCAGGCCGCGTCCAGGTTGTTCACCGCCGTCACCTTCTCATCGAAGCCCTTGCGCGGGATCGCGTCGGCGGGCGCGTTGGCCGGGTCGAGCTTCATGTCGGCCGTGAGCAGGGTCTTGAGCAGGCCCTTGTCGTTCAGGTTCAGGAAGCTCAGCGCGGTCTCGGGCACGATGGTGGTGTCGACCCAGGGATAGTAGGCCGCGCCGAAATGCAGGTTGTTCACGCCCAGGGCGTCGCGGAACTGCGCGATCGGGTCGCCAGCCGGGTCCTTGCGGTCGCGCCAGCCGTCGTAGACGTCGAGGATCGCGAAACGGTTCTTCATCACTTCGCCGCAGTGCTGGAGCACGGCCTGCTGAACCTTGATCGCGGTCGCGCCGGCGCTGTCCTCGGTGCCCTTGAGCAGCATGGCGTCCGGCACGACGACCATGGTCGGTTCCTGTTCCTTGCGCAGCACGTCCAGGCCGGCCACGATCGGATCGGCCTCGATGGCGTCGCCGTAGCCGCCCACCGACACCACGTAGCAGGGACCGCCGCCGTTCTGGAAGAACAGCTGCATGCTGTAGTACAGCAGGTAGGCGCCGCTGTCCTGACTCATGCGGTAGGCCTTGCGCGGACCGGTCGGGTTGGCAGGATCGGGCACCACGACGTCGTCGTCGCCGGCATCCTTCAGGTCGACCTCGGTCAGGTTGAAGCGCGCCGCCGGCGGGCCGCCGAAGTAGTCGATGAACTCGGTCATCGACGTGATGCGCCAGGCCTTCCGGTTCAGCGTCGTGCCTTTGTTGTCGGCCTTTTCGGTATGGCCGATGAACGCCGGGACGGCGGTGGCCACTTCCACGACCGAATTCGGGAAGGCGTCCTTTTCTAGGATATATACACCAGGGGTTTTGTATGCCACGTCCTCAGCTCCGCAAGTTAATAATTGACAAAAATTTCCGATACCAGCACCGCGTGTCCATCGACCTCCGCCTTCCGGCGGATGCCCGCGCACGCCACGGGCAATCTCTTCACCAGCACCTTGTCGCCGAACGCCGCCTGCTCGCGCAACTGGAAGCGGCGCGCCGAGCGCGCGCGCAGCGCGAGCGCGCGGTCGGACACGAACACGGCGGCCTTCCGTCCGTCCAGGCCGGCGCCATCGACGCGCCTGAACTCCACCTCGTCGTCGAGGTCGACGATCGACAGCGCACGTTCGGCGAGTCCGTCCATCAGGTAGTACTTCCAGTGGCTGGCCGCGGCGCCCAGGCGCACGACGTAGCGCGGCGCCGAATTCGACTCGGCGGCATCCTGTGGCGCAATGCGCAGCAGCAGCGCCGGGCGCGGCGCGCCGGGCTGGCGCGGCAGGTCCGGCGCCAGCGCCTCCTCGCCCAGCAGTTCGCCGGCATGCAGGCGCCATGCGCCGGACGGCTCGCGCACCGCCTGCCGGCTATCCGCCAGCAGCGCCTGGCCCCGCTCCGGCTGGAGGAAGGTGTAGGTGCCGAACAGCGGATCGTCGACTCGCACCTCGAACACGAGGTCGGCGTCGTCTTGCGCGGGCAGCAGGTCCCAGTCGCGCTCCGGGACCAGCACCACGACGCCGTCGTCCACCTGCCGCATCAAGGCGCCGGCACGCTTGAGCAGACGGCCGGTCGGCTCGTCCGGCAGCGCGCGCCAGCCGCCGAAGCGGCCCCCATGGTAGGCATGCTCGACGTCGAAGCGGAACCACTCGCGGTAGGCGCTCATGGGGCGTCCGCCGGGCGATAGCTGGCGGCCGCATCCGGCGCGGTGACCGGAGAGATCCGCCCCTGGATGTCGCCGCCGCCGACACCCACCATGCGCACGCGGTACAGCACCGACGGCAGGTAGCGCCCGCCGAGCACGCCCCAGATATTGCTCATGGCCTGGGGCGAGGTATTCTCGATGTCCAGCACCAGCTTGCTGATGCGCTGGTCGAGGTCGGGCGAATTGGCGTGATCGATCACCGGCTGGCGATGGAAGAATCCGATGACCAGCGACAGGAATTTGAGGGATTCCGGGTAATTCGCACCCGTGAAATTGGCCGCCACCATCAGGTAGATATTCAGGAACAGGGGCTGGGAGCCGGAAAATGCCATGCCGCGGCCTTCGGACGGGCGCTGGGGCAGCGTATCCTTCTCGATCGAGGTCAGGAACAGAATTACCCGGTTATTGACGTTCGGCGCCGGCGAGCCATCGGGCCCCAATAAATTGGAGACGAGGACAATATCTTCGGACGTACCCAGCAGGCCTCTCAGGTATTCATTGAGTTGTGCCGCTATCTGACTGATTGCGCGGTCAATCATATACTTCCTGAAACAAACGGCCGTCACAATTCCCCGGCAGACGCGTAAGACGCTCTGCCGAAAAACATCCCTGTATGCACGTGTGGTCGGGTGCTGTGCACCTCGCGCCGCGCTATCTATATTTACTCGTCTCGCGAACCGATGCGAGAGGCGTGCCGCAATCACTGACGAAGGACGGCCGCCGCCGCGCATTCAAATTGAACCGCAAACGAACAGATATCGATAATGCCCGCTGCAGCGGAAAAACTCCATATACTTTGCGGATATATTTTTGCGCTACGTTGCCAAATAACGCTTGTCATTGAGGGGTAGGCTCGGATATTCTCCACGCGCGACGGATTTCCCTGCGAAGTATTGCCAGGATCGCTTTTTAATTCGGATCCACTGTGACAATGTCACGAAATCTTGAATAAAAAGTCAATCCGCTCACCATTCAATGTGAATATCCACTTCGTGGCAAATGGCGTATTCAACTTCAAGCAAATGCGTGTTCGCGATATGAAAGACGATAAAGGTCGGGTTGCAGGTCGGGCGAAGAGAACGATAATGCCCGCAGTTTGTCAATAACTGGATTTACGAGGGTGGATGATTGCCAGCAGCGTTGCAGTAGTGCATGCCTATTTTGCCAGTTCCCAGCCAGTCTCGGTCATCGTGTAGCTGAACGTTGCGCCGTTATTGACCAGCATGAAGCAATCATCATTCGTGGCGCCACGCACAGCCGCTTCGATGGCGCCAGCATCGATCGAAACATCGTTGAACAGGACCCCCGAAGCGCCTTTCAGCAAACGCACGAGCTCCTGCCCCGTTGGCCGCTCATCCAAACGCAGTTGATTCAGCTCTGGCAGCACACTCAGTTCGCTGAGAAACTTACGTAGCTGGGTCAGATCATCCCATCTCGCCCGCGCTTGTTTCATCAGTTTGTCCCGCAACGTGGCGTCCATGAGTGCGGGTGTCAACAGGTCTTCGTTCCGATCGACGACCTCGTTTCGATAGTATATGTTCAGCCAGGGTGCCTCGATCTTGCTGACGAGCTCGTTCACATGGGATTCCTCAACGCCTTTACTCAACAGATACGCGTGGAAAGGCCGGAGCAGACCGCTCGGGTGATCACGCGCGAAGTCATCGAGTTCCGCGTTGGCAACGGGCAGCAAATGGTGCGTGATGTCGCGTCGGTTTGCGGCGCGACGATCCTGCTGCGAACTGCGCGCAATGACCTGGGCACCCTGCTGCCGAGCCCATGTGTAGATGACGTACCGCAGATCGTCCGGCAGGATGTCCATTTTCACGGCGAGTTCTTTCAGCATCGGATCGTTCAGAAGCCGGTACTCTCCAGTTCCTGCTCCTGGTACCATACCGCAGGTGCCTGATGCCTCCTTGGTGCTTCCGGTGAGGCTATTCGCCAAATACTGGATACCATGCCTCTTGCAGTAATCACGCACGATACGATCGGGCGTGGCCGGACTCATTCGATTCTCGACCACGGAAATATCGCTGCCTGCATCGCGCATCTTGCTACGCATAGTATCGAGGTCGAAACCCGCAACGCCTTCGGCGACCGCCACATTGCTCACTCCCGCCCGGCATTGATAAGTCTGGCTCAGCACCGCAAGTTCTTCCAATGCGCGGTCGAGGTCCGCTGGCGAGCCGGGCACTTCGTGCAGCATGACGGTATGAATGATAACTCCTGGCGTACGCGCCAGCCGGGCCAATTCCGCAGCGGCGCCATCAAGCTTCTCGAGCTTGAACTTGTAGATAATGCGCACAGGGCTGATAATCGGGAATGTACGAAACAGGCGATAGGTCGCACCGTCATGGTATCCGTAAGCACAGTCGAAATCCCTGTAGCCCTCGCCATAGGCGTCGCGGATTTCTTCGGGCGTACTGCCATCGGTGCCGTACACGGTCGACTGAAGGGGCCGTGCAAGCGCCGCGTCATGATCTGGATGGGTGAGCGTATCTTCGCGAATGAACAACCCTTCCGGCTGCTCCACGCCATTGACCGACAGGACTGCGTACCAGAGGTAATGGGCAGGGCCGGTGCGGTCCTCTTCCGAGTGGTCTTCCTGGTTGGGGCCACGGCGTGAGCGGCGCCGCACATCCGTGTCGATGATTACCTGATCACCGTGCGAAACCTCGGCGCCCTCGTTATCATTCTCTTCACGAAACAAGCCGCCTTCGCGCAGTGCGACGAGATGGGTCAAGCCCGTGACTTTCTTCGGCAGGGGTTTGCGCTGCACGACCGGTGAGGGAGGCTGCCTGAAGCCGGTGCTATCCTGGGCCGATACGCCCGCCACGCGCTGTGCCGCAACCAGACTCCCGGCATCAGGGTGGACTTCGAACCGCGCGGCTTTTTCCCCCATCGTGTCGGCCTCCTTCTCGAGCGATGGAGCATCGTTGAGCGGGCCCGTCTTTGTTTGCAACGTTGGCGCGACCCGTCCCTGAGCTTGCTGCACGACGTGCCACGCCTCATGCGGCAGATGTCTTTCTTGCCCCGCACCGAGATGAATCTCGCCCCCTTGGGTATATGCATGGGCCTGCAACTGGGCCGGCTTCTCGGAGTTGTAGTGCACCCGTATATGATCCACGCGCATGCCCGAGAGCGACTCTATTCCCGATTTCAGGCGATTGGGCAGGCCTGTATTATTGATACTCTCCTCGTGCGGCGCCGGCGACATGCCGGCGGACGCCAGACCTTCCCCTTGTCCACGGCCTGCCGAGCCGAAAAGCGCATTCGTTTCATGGCGCTGCGCCACCATCCGCGGCCCGCCATGAATGGCATCACCTGGCGCCCGTTGCTGTAACACGCGCGGGCTGTTATTTGACATCTTCGCCAGTTCGCGTTGCGCCGCAGCCGCAGGCCGACTGTCCACAAAACTCCCCTCGCCCTTGGTCGTACTGGCAACGTCCAGACGGTGGGCATCGGTGTCGTCTCTTGTCTGTTGTGGTACCTGCATTTTCGAGGACCCTGGTCGATGAGTAGAGTGATCGAAGCGATTGCAGGATCATAACCCGACTATCCCGTGAGCAGAACGACAAAGCTGCTTCGGCTGTCTGGTGCAGGTGTTACGACACTCCCATCAGGCCGCGCCTGATACCGTATTCAGCGTCGTCCATAGCTGGGAGTGACCGCCCCGAAAATAAAAAAACCCCGCACGGGGCGGGGCGTCCAGACTGGCTGTAGCGGATACTCAGTTCGCCTGTCCGTGCGCCTTCAGGCGACGGGCTACTGCCGGCGACACCGCATCGGCGCCCCGGGTCATGCGGTACAGGGCCCAGACGTCATTCGCGTCGGCGCTGCGTGCCACCGCGGCCGGCGCCGCCTTTGCGCGCACGAAGTTGGCGAGGGTGTCGGTGAAGGCCGACAGCTGGGCTGCGAGGGATGGACGGAGCGACAAGGTGGACATGATGTTCTCTTTCGTGTGTGATCTGGTATGACTCCAGTATGGGCTCTCCAAGATAGAAATCAAATTGCGATTCATGATGAACATCATTCATGAATCAACTATCTCACCATGATGCAGTCATACGCATCGCGCATGAGGCTTATCGCACTATGAGGCCGCTGACGCCGCCCCACCCCGCCTAGTCGGACAATCAGGTCGCCACCGTCATCACCGAACGCATGATCTGCAACACCGCCGGTCCCAGCAGCACGACCAGCAGCGCCGGGAAGATGCAGAAGATCAGCGGGAACAACAGCTTGGTCGCGATTTTCGCGGCCGTCTCTTCGATCAGCTGGCGGCGGCGCGTGCGCAGTTGATCGGACTGCACGCGCAGCGCGGTGCCGATGCTGGTGCCGAAACGCTCGGCCTGGATCAGCATCTTGGCCAGCGAGTCGACGTCTTCGACGCCGGTGCGCAGGGCCAGGTTGCGTAGCGCTTTTTCCTTGCTGCTGCCGGCGCGCAGCTCGAGCGTCACCAGTTGCAGTTCCTCGGCCAGCACCGGGCTTTTCAGGCCGATTTCGCTGCCGACCCGCGCCAGCGCGGCATCCATCGCCAGGCCAGCCTCGACGCAGACCGTCATCAGGTCCAGCGCATCCGGGAAGCTTTCGAAGATCTCGCGCTGGCGGTTGGCGATACGGCGCTTGAGGGCGATGTCCGGCACGTAGTAGCCGATGGCGGCCGCCCCCACCAGGTACAGGAAGGTCAGCGCAAGCGGCCGCTCGTTGTGATGCGGCAGCGCGATATACACCAGCAGCGGCAGGCCGATCGTCAGCGCGGTCTTGCCGGCGTGGAACAGACCCGGCACCGACGGCGAGCGCCAGCCGGCGTTGATGAAGCGCAGGCGCACCGGCGAGGTTTCCCAGCCGTCGGCCGGCACCGACAGCTTGGCCAGCGGCTCGGCCAGGCGCGCCAGGCGCTCGCGCCAGCCGTCGGTGCGGCTGACCCTGGCCACGTCGCGCTCGTCGAGCGCCGCCAGGCGGGCTTTCACGGGGTCGCGCGTCAGCAGCAGCATGGCCACCACGGCAACGCCGAAGACCAGCACGAACATCGCCGCCAGCATCACGATTTGAGGCATCGTCATTGTCAGAATCCTTGAATCTCGATATTTACATGCGGATGCGCACGATCTTGCGGATCGCCAGCACACCGAAGGCCATCATGCCCAGCGCCGCGCCGCTGATCTGGCGGCCCACCGGGTCGTCGATCAGTACACCCATCGTTCCCGGATTGACCGCGAACATCATGGCGCCGGCGCCGAACGGCAGCAGGCACAGCACCCAGGCCGAGATCCGCCCTTCGGCCGACAGCACGCGCACCTGGCCGGCCAGTTTCTGGCGGTCGCGGATGATGCTGGAAATCGAGGTCAGGAGCTCGGTCAGGTTGCCGCCGCTCTCGCGCTGGATCAGCACCGCGACCACGAAGTACTGCAAGTCCATGCTGGGCACGCGCTGCGCCAGGTTGTTCAGCGCGTCGGCCATCGAAACCCCGAAATTCACTTCGTCGAAGGCGATCTTGAATTCTTCGCCCAGCGGCGCCGCTACTTCATCGGTGACCAGCTTCAAGGCGGTCGGGAAGGCGTGGCCGGCGCGCATCGCGCGGCTCATCATGTCCAGCGCCTCGGGCAGCTGGCGCTCGAAGCGCACCATGCGCGCGTCGCGCGCACGCACCAGGCGCAGCAGCGGCAGGCCGGCCGCGCCGATCGCGCAACCGAGCACCGCGGGCAGCGGCAGGCGCAGCACCAGGGCCGCCACCAGGCCCACACCGAAGCAGGCAGCGCACACGGCCAGCAGCGAGGAGACCAGTTGCGCACTGCCTGCCTGCAGCAGCATGCGGTCCAGCCGGCGCACGCCCGGAACGCGGCGCAGCAGCGGTTCCAGCTCGGGATTGCCGGCCAGGCGGCGCTCCTTGGTGATCGTGACGTCTTCCTGGCGCGTATCGCTCTTGATGACGCCGCGCAGGCGGCGCGCGACGCGCTCGGCCTCGGGATCGCGGCTGGCGTGCCAGGCGACGTAGACGCCCCAGACCAGCAGCATGACCGCCGCGAACAGCATCAGGATGAACAGGATGAAGGTGGTGTCCATGTCAGGCTCAACGTGGCTCGAAGATATGCGGCGCCAGGTTCACGCCGAAGGTGCGCAGGCGCTCGGCGAAGTGCGGACGCACGCCGGTGGCGCTCGATTGTCCGATCACGGCGCCGTCGTCGGCCACGCCGGTCTGGCGGAAGGCGAAGATCTCCTGCATCGTGATCACCTCCCCTTCCATGCCCGTCACTTCCGAGATCGACAGCACCTTGCGCTTGCCGTCCGTCAGGCGCGAAACCTGGACCACCACCCCGACCGCGGAGGCGATCTGCTGGCGCATGGCCTTGGGCGGCAGGTTCGGCGCCGCCATGCTGATCATGTTTTCCAGGCGCGTCAGGGCATCGCGCGGGGTGTTGGCGTGGATGGTCGCCATCGAGCCTTCGTGGCCCGTGTTCATGGCGCCCAGCATGTCCATCGCCTCTTCGCCGCGCACCTCGCCCAGGATGATGCGGTCGGGACGCATCCGCAGCGCGTTCTTGACCAGCGCGCGCTGGCTCACTTCGCCCTTGCCTTCGATGTTCGGCGGACGGGTTTCCAGGCGCACCACGTGCGGCTGCTGCAGTTGCAGCTCGGCTGCGTCCTCGACCGTCACCACGCGCTCGTAGTGGCTGATGAAACCCGAGATCACGTTGAGCATGGTGGTCTTGCCGCTGCCGGTGCCGCCCGAGATCAGGATATTGACCTTGGCCTTGCCCAGGCCTTGCAGCACCTCGGCCATGTCGGCCGTCATGCTGCCGTAGGAGACCAGGTCGGCCAGGCGCAGCGGGTCGGCACTGAAACGCCGGATCGACATCACCGGGCCGTCGATCGCCAGCGGCGGGATGATCGCGTTCACGCGCGAGCCGTCCGGCAGGCGGGCGTCGACCATTGGGCTCGATTCGTCGATGCGGCGGCCCACGCGCGAGACGATCTTGTCGATGATCTTCATCAGGTGGGCGTCATCGGTAAAGGTGACGTCGGTCAGCTCCAGCTTGCCGCGCCGCTCGACGTAGACCTGCTTGTGGGTGTTGACCAGGATGTCCGACACGCTCGGATCGGCCAGCAGCGGCTCCAGCGGGCCGAAGCCGAGCATCTCGTTCTGGATGTCGCGCGTCAGCGTCTTGCGCTCGGCGTCGTTGATGACGACCATCTCTTCTTCGAGCAGGCGCTCGACCAGCAGGCGCAGCTCCTGGCGGATCTGGTCCTGGTTCAGGCGCTGCATGCTTTCCAGGTCGACGCGGTCGAGCAGCGCCTCGTGGATGCGGGCCTTGAGCTGGTGGTAGGCGCGGTTGTCGATCGGGCCGCCGCGCTGGGCGACCGGGCGCGTGACCGTGCCCGAGCCAATGCTCGCGGTTGTGCTGCCGCTCATGCTGGCAAGGCGCTCGCGCAGGGAGGATGGTGGCGTCATGTTCATCTCGGTCTTTCTCTATCTCGGGCGACGGTCAGACGTCGGTCAGACGTCAGTCTTCCTGCGCTTGAAGAAGCGCGTCATCAGGCTGGCGCCCTGCACCGGCTCGGCTTCGCCGGTCAGGCCGCGCGCCATCGTCATCAGGGCCATGCTCAGCTGGCTGTCCGGCGCCAAGCGCGTGACCGGCACGCCCTGGTTGACCGACCTGGCCGCCGCGTCGTAATGGTTCGGCATTGTGCGCAGGTGCGTGGTGTCGAATGCCTCTTCGAGGTCCTTCAGCCGGATGTCGCTGTTGTTGTCATGGCGATTGACGATCAGCTCGACCTTGTCGTTACCGTATTCGAGGTTGCGGAACACGGTCAGCAGGCGCTTGCCGTCCCGGATATAGGGCAAGGTGGTCTGCAACACCGGGTAGATGGTGTCGGCGTGGTCCAGCGCGCGGATGCTGACCGGGTCCAGGCTGCGGCCGACGTCGAGCACGATGAAGTCGTACTGGCGGCGCGCCAGCTTGATGATGGCGTCGATATGTTCGGGCTTGACGTCGCTGGCGTGGGCCGGATCGGACGGCGCCGCCAGCACGCTGAAGTTGGGCGTCACGCTGACCATGCTCGAGGACAGGAAGGACGGATCCAGGCGGTGGATCTGCGTCGCGACGTCCGACAGCGTGGCCAGCGGCTTGCTGTCCGAGACGAACAGCGAGGCGTCGCCGAACTGCAGGTTCATGTCGATCAGCGCCACGCGCTTGGCGCCGCCGGCGCTCAGGGCGTAGGCCAGGTTGGTGGCGAGGAAGGTCGAGCCGCTGCCGCCCTTGCACGAAATGAAGGCCAGCACCCGGCCCTGGGCCGCGCCCTGGCTGCCCAGCTTCTCGGCGACGTGGTCGACGGCCGCGACCAGGTCGGCCGGCAGCGGCTTGGCGGCCAGCACTTCGCGCACGCCGGCGCGCATCGCGCGCAGCAGGAAGTCCTGCGACAGGTCCTCGGACAACACGATGAAAGCCATGCGCGGGAACAGGTGGCCCAGGCGCTCGAGCTGGTCGAGCTCGCCCTCGTCGGCGCGCGGCGCGTCGACGATCAGGAGGTCGGGCACGGCCTCGTCGGCCATGGTCGACAGGCGCGCGGCGGTGCCGGCGATCATGTCGACTTCGTCGCTGCCCGGCCGGGCGCGCAACTGGCGCGACAGCTCGATCAGGTGGCGCTCGTCGCGCGAAAGGACTGCGATCTTCATGGTGGCTCTCTTGCTGGTCTTTTATTTGTTGCCGAAGGCGCTGGCGCTGTCCTGCGCGGCCGGCGTCACATACGATTGCTGGTAGTTGGCATAGCCGGCCACCGCGGCGCGCGCATCGAGGCCGCGGTCCACGCGCGGCTGCGCCGGCACCGCCTGGCTGGCGAAGATGGCGCGCACGCTGTCGCCATTGGTCGACGGGCCGTCGGTGGCGCAACCGGCCAGGATGCACAGGGAGGCCAGCAGGCTGGCATACGAGATCGTCTTCATCATCATTCCTTCGGGGTTGCGGCGGCAGCGGCAGGCTTGCCTTCGTGCTGGCCGCCGAGCAGGAACTCGGCGCGGGTCGGCGGCACGTATTTATCGGTCGGCAGCGCCGGCACGGCTTCCATCGGCTTGGCCAGGCGCGGCGTCACGATGAACACCAGCTCGGTGCGGTCGTTCTGGAAGTCGCTGCTGCGGAACAGCGTGCCCAGCACGGGAATCTCGCCCAGGAACGGGAAGCGCTTGATATTGCTGGTCACGTTGTTGCGGATCAGGCCACCGATGGCGAAGCTCTGGCCGTCCAGCAGCTGCACCGTGGTCGAGGCGCGGCGGGTGGTAAACGACGGCAGGATCGCGCTCGCGCTGCTCGAGCCGCCGGCGCTGATGCCGATGCCTTCGCGGTTCAGTTCCGACACTTCCGGCGCCACGCGCAGGTTGATGCGCCCGCCCGCCAGCACGGTCGGCGTAAATTTAACCGCCACGCCGTATTCCTTCTCTTCGAGCGTGATGGTGTTGGCGCCCGCGCTGCCCGACTGGGCAACCGGGATGAAGATCTTGCCGCCGGCGAGGAAGCTGGCTTCCTGGCCGCTGATGGCCATCACGTTCGGCTCGGCCAGGATCTTGACCAGGCCGTCGCGCTTCTCGCCGTCGACCGTCAGTTCCTTGATGCCGGTGCCGACGCCGCCGATGGTGCCGGCGCCGCCGCTGAGCAGGGCCGAGGCGATACCGTAGGTCCAGTTGCCGTTGGTCTTGCTGAAGCCGGCCTTGGCGCCGAGCTGGTCGACCAGCGACTTCGACACCTCGGCGATCTTCACCTCCAGCATCACCTGCTGCGGGGCCGCGATGGACAGCATATTCAGTACCTTGGCGCCGCCGGCCGCGCTGGCGCCACCGCCGGCAGCGGCTGCGGGCGCGCCCACGCCGGCCGGCGACGGGCTGCCGGCGCCGGCGCTGGCCCCGGCATCGGCGCCGGACGGCGTTGCCGATGCCTGGAAGGCACCGGCCAGTTCCACCAGCTGGCTGGCCACGACGGCGTCGCTCACCATGCCCGACAGGATCAGGGCGTTGCCGCTGTTGCCGATGCGGATGTCCTTCTCTTGCGGGAACAGCGTGTCGAACTGGCTGCGCAGGGCAGCCGTGTCGATGCCGACGGAGATATCGATCACAGTCGACTTCTTGTCGCGGCCCGATACGATCATATTGGTGGCGCCGACGCTGCGCGCCACGATCACGACCTCGCCCGCGTTCGGGACCACCACATTGGCCACTTGCGGGTCGCCCACGGTGACCTGGCTGGCCGGGGTGCAGAAGCGCTTGATGACCGATTTGCCGCGCACCAGTTCCAGGCGCGGGGCGGAATCGCTACGCAGGTCGATGCAGTCGGCGGCGGTGGCCAGGCCGGCGTTCAGCGCCAGGGCCAGGGTCAGGCTCGTTGCGAGCAGGGTCTTGCGCATCTTCTCGTTACTCGGTTGGTTCATCATGGTGTCGTCACTCAAAAGCTTTGCGAAGCGGCGTCCAGGCCGCGGATCACGAGCACGCCGTCGGTCCGCGGCGCGGCATTCTGGCGTACCGGGGCTGCGGCGCGCGGCGCCGGCTCGTAGGCGGGTGCGGCGACCGGCTGGGCGGCGCTGCGTTCCGGCAGGCCCAGCACGGACTCGCGGGTGGCGCCGGCGGTGGCCGCCGGTTGCGGGTCGACCTGGTTGCGCAGCACCAGCGACAGTTCGCCGATCGAGCGCGCCAGGTCCAGCTTCTCCACCTGGTCCGGCGCCAGTTCGAGGGTCACGGCATTGACGACGCGCGGCTTGCTGTCGTCGACCGTCGATTCCTGGGCCACGGCCAGCACCAGGATCCGCTCCAGCACGATCTTCGAGATCGCGCCGGAGCCGGCGCCGGACAGGTCGCTGCCGGTGGCCTGCATATTGACCAGGATGTCGACGTAGTTGCCCGGCAGCGCGAAGCCGGCCACGCCGACCACGTCGTTGACGCGCACCGTCATGGCGCGCTTGCCGGCGCTGACCACCGACGACAGGCCGCCCAGCGTCCCTTTCGGCGCCAGCTTCGATTCGAGGATCGGCTCACCGACCAGGATCTCGGCGCGCGCGATACGGCCTTCGAGCGCCTTGAGGTCGGTGATCGCACCCGGCGGCACCGAGGTGGCCGGCCATTCGGCCAGCTGCAGGCTGGTCGGGGCCAGGCGCGAACCCTGGTTGATGTTGGCGATGGCCACCACCACCTGGCTGCCCGACGGGCCCTGCTCGCCCATCCACTTGGCGGCCATCACGACCGCGCCCAGCGCCAGCAGCAGGGCCGCGCCGATGATCAGGATTGCTCTCGAATTACGCATTGTTGTACTCCACAGTGCCGCGGTCGCGGCGTTCAGTCTCTAGGGGACGGCCGGCGGCGCCGGCGGCAAAATAGTTATCCCAGGCCCAGTCGATGGTGCGGGGCGACAGTTCCGGGGTTCGTTCTTCATAGCGCGCCAGGTCGCGCAGCTGGCGCATCAGGTCGCGCGGGTAGCAGGCCAGCAGCGGCACCTGGCGTTCCTCGTGGCGCGCCAGCAGGTAATCGAAGGCGGCGCCGTCGAACTCCACGCCGGCGCTGGCGCAGGCCTGGCGGAACAGCGCCGCGTATTCGCCGAGCGATGCCGCCGGGACCTCGATCTTGTAGCCCAGGCGGCGCAGGAAGGCGCCGTCCGACAGCCGCTGCGGTACGAAGTTCGACGAGAACACGACGATCACGTCGAACGGGATCTGGAAACTGTGGCCGGTGTGCAGCGTGAGGTAGTCGACGCTGCGGTCCATCGGCACGATCCAGCGGTTCATCAGGGCTTCCGGGGTGCAGCGCTGGCGCCCCAGGTCATCGATGATGAAGATGCCGTTATTCGACTTCAGGTGCGGCGGCGCCTGGTACAGGCGCGTGTGCGCATCGAAGCGCAGGTCCAGCATGTCCAGCGTCAGCTCGCCGCCGGCCAGGGCCGCCGGGCGGCGCACGCCGCGCACCCAGCGCGCGTCCGGCGCGCTGCCGCGATCCAGGCCGCTGCCGATCGAGCTTTCCTCGTCGGCCGCCACGTGCTGCACGGCGTCGAAGAAGGGAATCACCTCGCCATCGACCATCAGGGCATACGGTACCGCGATCGTGCCGACCAGCAGGTCGCGCAGGCGCTCGGCCAGGTAGGTCTTGCCGCTGCCGGCCAGGCCGTGCAAGAAGATCGCGCGGCCCGAGTTCATCGCCGCGCCCAGCTGGTCCAGGACCAGCGGGTTGACCACGATGCCGCCGAACGCGGCCGCCATGGCGCCGCGCGTGACCTGCATCGCCGCCACGCTCTGTTCTTTCACCTGGGCGGTATAGGACGCCAGCGTCACCGGCGCCGGACCGGCGTAGGCGTTGCGGGCGGCCGCGTTGGCGGCGCGCGCGCGGCCGGCGTCGGTCAGGATGTAGGACAGGTCGGCGTCGGTGCCGCTGTTGCCGACGCGGGCAATCTCGCACAGCTTCTCGGCGCGCAGGAAGACGACCAGCGGATCGATGACGCTGACGTTCAGCTTCAGGTGGCTCGCCAGTTCCGCCAGGCGCAGCTGGCCGCGCTGGTGCAGCACTTTCGACACCAGCTCGATCAGGAACAGGAACGGCAGGCCGGTGTCGTCGACCGTGCGCGGGGCACGGGCGTTGGCCGGGGCCAGCAGGACGTCGCTCACAGCGGCAACTTCCCGTGCACGCCGATCCACAGCATGCAGCCGACGGTGGCGACCGCGATCGCCACCGCGTAAGGCAGGCGGCCGCTGGCCGCTTGCGGCGGGGTCACCGGCGCGACGAGGCTGCCGGTCAGGGCCGATGCCGTGGTGTGCATGGCCATCTGCCAGGCATTGCCGACCAGGCGGCGCAGGCTGCGCTGCCAGGCCGCGAATACCAGCGCCAGCACGCCGCCGGCGACCAGGGTGACCAGGGCAACCGCCAGGATCTGGTCGACGCCGACGAAGGCGCCCACCATCGCCAGCAGCTTGACGTCGCCGGCGCCCATCATGCGCAGCGCGTACATCGGCAGCAGCAGCGCCAGGCCCAGGCCCCAGCCGCCCAGCGACTGCAGCAGGCCCAGGCCACCCACCTGCCCGCCGATCAGCCCATCGCCCGCAGGCAGCAGCGCGTGCAAGGCAAACGCCGCCAGCGCGCCGGGAAACACGATGGCGTTCGGGATGCGGCGTGCGCGTACATCGTGCCAGACGGCGGCGCCAAGCAGTGCGAACAGCAGGAAGAGTGGCAGGCTTGTCAAGATGGGCTCCGGTCAAAAAAAATCCGGCACGAAACGTCCGTGCCGGATGGGGGCCGCGTGGCGGCCGCTGTGTCGACGCTTAGGCGGCTGCCGGGGTCTTGGTGGCGATACGCTTGGCCAGGTTGTCGAACAGGGTGTTCAGGTTGGTGCCCAGCAGGCTGACGCCGGCGATGATGACGCCTGCGATCAGGGCGGCGATCAGTGCGTATTCGATTGCGGTGACGCCGTCTTCTTCTTTGATCAGGTTTTTGATGAAGTTCATGGTAAATCCTTTCAGTGATGTCAATTAGTTGGGCTTTATGCGCTCGTCCACACGGCCAACGCCGCGATGAAACAGACGACTGCGAGCAGGACGCTCAGGACCAGGTACGACATCGCCGGGCTGCCGCTTCTTTCATACTGCAGCTCCGGATTGTCTTCCCGCTTCTGTTCGGTGTCGTACACTTTCGCTCCTGTCCTCTTGCCGCCGTACCGTGTGAATCGATACGCAGCGCATGAGTTGAATATTACGGACAGGCCGATTTGTTGCCATCCGTCAAAACTACCTTTTTGAGGGGGACTTGTCGCCGTGGCGGTCTAGGACATAAGTCCTAGACGCCTTGTGGGAAGAGACTGACAGGGGGCGCGGCGGCCCATGAGGCCGCCGGCATTGGGCACGGTCAGGACAGGCCGTGCTTGGTGGCGTAGACGTACAGTTCGAGGCGGTTGGCCACGTCCAGCTTCTGGTAAATCGTGGTCAGGTGGTTGCGCAGGGTGCGCTCCGAGATGAAGGCGCGCTCGGCCAGGTCCTTGTTGAGGGCGCCCTTGCCCTGCACGATCATGCCGATCACCTCGCGTTCGCGCGCCGTCAGCGAGGCGATGCGCTGGGTTTCCGGATCGGCTTTCGGACTCGGGGCCACCAGTTGGCCCAGCAATACCTGCATCAGCGACTGGTCGAGCCACAGCTCGCCATCATGCACCTTGCGCACGGCCGCCAGCACGTCGTCGGTCGGCGCTTCCTTGCTGACCACGCCACGGGCGCCAGCCTTGACGGCCGCCGCCAGGGTGGCCTGGTCGCGGTTGGCGCTCAGGATCACGACCCTGGTCGAGCCGTTTTCGAGCAGGGCCGGCAGGAAGTCGATCGAGCTGCTGCCCTTCAGGTCGAGGTCGAGCAGCACGATATCGGGCCGGAATTGCGTGCACAAGTCCCTGGCTTCGGCGCCGTCGCTGGCGCTGCCGACCAGCTGGAAGGCATCGCCCTCGGCCTGGATCAGGCGCTCGAGGCCCCACAGCATGGTTTTATGGTCGTCGACCAGCAGGATACGAATGGTCATCTCTCTCCTTGGAGTGTGTCGTTATCAGTTTGGAATGCGGATGCGCAGCAGGGTCTGGCGGCCGTCGGCCTCGACTTCCAGTTTGCCGCCCAGGCCCTGGACCCGCTCCGCGATGGAGCGCGGCACGAAGGGCAGCGGGGCCTGGCCGGGCACGGTCGCCGGGTTGAAGATATCGATGGCGAGCATGCCGCCCTCTTCTTCGACCACCACGCCGGCGGTGCGGGCCCGGGTATGCTTGCAAATATTGTTGATGCCTTCGGTGACGATCTGGAATACCTCGGCCGCCATGCGGTCGTTGACCATGCTGTCGGCATGCATTTCCAGCATCACGTCCACCCCATAAAAGGACTCCACCTGGTGCAGCTGGCGCCGCAAGGCGATCAGCAACTCCGGTTCTTCCTGGCGCCCGCTGCGAAAGCGCTGGGCGAAGTCGCGCATGTCACCGATCACCCCCGAGCACATGTCCATCAGGCGATCGAGCTCGGGCGCGACCGGACTGCCGTCGCCAGCCTGGTTGCGGATCGCCGCCACCGCATGGCGCAGGCCGATGTACGGCTGGATGGTGCTGTCATGCAAGTCGCGCGCGATGGTCTGGCGCTCGCGGAAAGCGGCTTCGGACGCCAGCCGGTCGAGCAGGTCGATGGTTTCGATGACCGGAAACGCCTGCTGCACGATGTGTCTCAGGAAGCCGGCATCGCTGCGCCGCAGGCGGGCGCCGGTGACGAAGATGCGGCCGCTGCCCTTGCGCAGCGGCAGCGAGGCGCTGACGAAACCCTCGGCGTCCAGCAGGTCGGCGACGTGGCCGCAGGCGTCGGGGTCGGCCCTGTGCCAGTCGCGCTTGCCGATTCCCTGGCGCAGGGCGGTGGCCGTCCCCAGCACGAACAGATTGAAGTGGCGCGGCGGGGCCAGGTAGAGGATGGCGCCGTCGCCCAGTTGCAGCAGGGGCGCGACGTCGTCCGCATCCGGACGGCTGCGGCCGATCGCGCGGCCGCTCTTGGGGTGATGGGCCGTGTTCATGGTCCAGCGCTCATGGCTGTCCTGCATCAGCAGCACGCAGGTGTCGCCGCCATAGAAGCGCAGGATTTTCTCCATCAGCGAATCGAGCGTGTGCTGCACCCCGAAGCGCGGGTTGGACAGGCGGCTGACGTCGCGCAGCAGCGCCAGGCGCCGGCGCTGGTCGACCGCCAGTCCACCCCAGAACGCGACCATATAGCCAAGCGCCAGCACGAAGGTCGCGCGCAGCAGCAGGATGTGCAGCGAGGCCAGGCCCTGGGCGGCCAGCACCGACAAAGCCACTACGCCGACCGAACCGAGGGTGAGCTTGGCGCCGGCGTCGAAGCCGTGGCGGAACGAGGCGGCCAGGATGGCAAAGAAGAAGAACGAGAAGAACGGGCTGGCCGTGCCGCCGCTGGCCCAGACGATCAGGCCGTACCAGCCGATGTCGACCCAGTACACCAGCGGACCATGCGAGAAGCCGGCGCGGTAGCCTGCAATAACGAGCAGGGTCAGGCTGTGCAGGACGTAGGCGGCGAACACGAGCCAGGTCCAGCTGCCCGACAACGTCACCCCGCCCGGTCCGATATACAGGGTAAGCAGGGCCGAAACGGACAGCAGCACGCGCATGCCGAACACCATCCACACCTCGGCATCGGCCGCGGCCACGCGCTGTTCGGTGTCGGGCTGCCCGGCGCGCGCGCGGGCGCCTGTACGAAGGAAGGAAGGGACGATGCTCGCTAACCAAGTCATGTTGTGTGGCGCCGACAAAGGCGTTGAATCATTTTTAAAAGCGACACGGGAAATGATTTTTGCCCTGTAGAATCCCCGAAGCTTACCGCATGCCCCACGCCACTTTCCGTAAAATTGCCAGAGTAACGATGTATTCCATTCCTCGCCGTCAGTCCGGCGCCACACTCGTCGAGATGGCGCTGATCGCACCGGTCTTCTTGCTGGTGCTGGTCGCGATCATCGAGCTGAGCATGATGTTCTTCGCCACGCTCACGATGCAATATGCCGTGCGCGAAGGCGCGCGCTTCGCGATCACGGGCCGCAACTCGGAATCCGCGACCGGCAACCAGCAGCGTTACGCCAACGTCATCGCCAAGATCAAGGACAACTCGCTCGGCATGTACGAGCGCACCGATCCCCAGATCTCGGTCAACGGCACCAAATACTCGACCACCTCCTTCAGTAACGGCATGTTCGGCGCTCCCGGCGACATCGTCGTCATCCAGCTCGACTGTGGCTGGCCCGTGACGACGCCGCTGCTGTCGAGCTTCTTCACCAAGGGTGTCTATCAATTCACGGTCGCGGCGACCATGCGCAACGAGATATTCCCATGACGCATAACGAAGTCGAGCGCACGGTCGCTACTGTACCGAAAAGTTGCGACCGGCAGCGCGGCGTTGCCGCGGTCGAGCTCGCCCTGCTGCTACCGATGCTGGTGATCCTGGCCCTGTGCGCCATCGACGGCGCGCGCGCACTGCAGGCCAACATCATCATCACGAATATCGGGCGCGAAGGCGCCAACCTGGCCGCGCGCGGCAGCATCGACCTCGAGGACGGCAGCCAGGACATCATCTATGCCGTGATGGCGAGCGCGCCGCCGCTCAACGTCAACCAGCAAGGCATGATGTACATCACGCGCGTGATGGGCGTGGGCACGACGCGCAGCGTCGTGCTGGACCAGTACCGCTGGGACGACGCCGCGCGCAACCTCGGCGCGCGCAAGAGCACCTACCAGCCGACCAGCCGAATCTATGCCTGCGGCGCGTGGAACAGCGCCGGCAAATGCACCAGCATCAGCACCACGTCGCGCCCGACCGCGGCAGTGCTGACGGGTAAACTCGACGATGGCGAGATCGTCTACGTGGTCGAGACCTTCTATAAGTTCGACATGCTGGTCAATGCCTTCTCATTCGGCAAAGATTCCGCCCTTCCCGTCTTCGGGCCCGACCTGTATTCCATGAGCGTGTTCTGATATGGCTCCGATTCTTCACCGGCAGCGCGGCGCCATCGCCATCATGGTGGCTATTTCCATGCTCGTCCTTCTCGGCGTGGTCGGCCTGGCGATCGACGGCGGCCTGGCCTACCTGGTCAAGGCGCGCCTGAACGCCGCGGTCGATTCGGCCGCGCTGGCCGGCGCCCGTGCGGTTACCACCGGTAATAATGAGGCCGAACAGCGAGCCAGCGCCAAAGTAGCAGCGGAAGATTTCTTCAAGGCGAATATTCCAGATAATTACTTGCTGTCGGCACCGAAGATCCTGAGTACCACGGTCACGTTCAAAGCCGGGCAGGCCATCATCGACGTGGTAGCCGACGCGAAGATGCCGGTGTCGATCATGCAGGTTATGGGCTTTCAATCGCTGACACCGGTTGCCGCGGCGCAGACGATACGCAGCGACCTGGATATGGCGCTGGTCATCGATACCTCGGGCTCCTTGAAAGGTTCGGCGGCCACGGTGCGCAACTCATCGAAGAGTTTCCTCAGTAGATTTAACGTGACACAGGACCGTGTGGCCTTGATCCACTTCGCTTCCGGGGTGGAGACGGATAATCCGTTCGACACATCAACCCGCGGATTCGACCGTACCTCGATGAATGCCACGATCACCAATTACAACTTTGCTGGAGGCACGTCGTCGTTCGAGGGCGTATGGAAGGCGCGTGAGCAGCTCAATTCGGTACCGCTGGCCAATCGGTCCACCATGCGCGTGATCGTTTTCTTTTCCGATGGCGCGCCGACCTCGTTCGGCTCGTCCCTGACTTTCAACACCCCGAGCGACTGCACACGCGTCGGCTCCGTCGATCGTGTGCTGGATGGTGGCGGCCTTGGCAACCTGGCCAATAGCGAGCTCATTTTGCTCAGCGAAGGCTGCAAGACCTGGCGCTACACCACCGTCAACAAGAAAACGGTCGCTGTTCCAGCCGTGCGCCAGCTTCCAGCCTGGTACAACGCGCGGGCTGGATCGGTGCGCGAGTTTCCTATCGTGACGACCACCCCGCGGGTCGTCACCGCCGACATCAGTACCGCAGAGCTGTTTGAACGCAATATCCTGCGCGCCTCTCGCAATCTCGCGGAAAGTGTTGCCGAGAAATCCAGGACCGAGGGCATCACCGTGTTCACGCTCGGATTCGGGGCGGCGCTGAAGGAATCGGAGCCGTCGGATCCGGACACTGGCGAAATGATCCTGAAGTGCATGGCCAATACCGCCGACGCGCCAAAGCGCTGTCAAAAGCCGTCGCAGCCGGTCGGCATGTATTGCTACGCCGCCACCGACGCCGACTTGTCGCCCTGCTTCTCGCGCCTAGCCTCGGCCATCCTGCGCATATCGCAATAAAGTCCGCGGCGGGCGTCATCGCCCGGCAGCCGCCGGGCGACGACCTCCCTCACATCAGCTTGTCGAGCGTGATCGGCAACTCCCTCACCCGCTTGCCGCAGGCGTTGTAGACGGCGTTGGCGATCGCCGCCATCGTGCCGGTGATGCCGATCTCGCCCACCCCGCGCATGCCGGCCGGCGCATGCGGATCGGGGATGTCGAGCCACATCACCTCGACCTCCGGCACGTCGAGGTGGGCCGGCACGTGGTATTCCGACAGGCTGGCATTGACCACGCGGCCATTGCGCTCGTCGAGATGCGTCTCTTCCATCAACGCCGCGCCCAGGCCCATGATCATCCCGCCCCGCAGCTGGCTGGCGGCGGTCTTGGCGTTGAGGATGCGGCCGACGTCGAAGGAACCGAGCAGGCGCGTCACGCGCGGCTCGCCGGTGACGACATTGACCCGCGCCTCGCAGAAGATCGCGCCATAGGAATGCATCGACCAGTGCTCGCTCTCCTGCGACGGCGGCGCCTTGGCCGTCACTTCCACCTCGTCGCGGCCGGCCCGCGCCAGGATGTCGGCATAGCTTTCCCAGCGGCCGGCATCGTCGGCCTTGCACAGGCCGCCGTCGCGCGAACGCACTTGTTCAGGTTTCAAGCCCGCCAGCGGCGATTCGCGACCGGCCAGCTTCAGCAGCTCGGCGCACAGCGCTGCGTGCGCCGCCTTGACCGCCGCCGCGACCACGGCCGTCTGCTGCGAGCCGCCGGCCAGCACCGCGCCCGGTAGCGCCGAGTCGCCATAGTCGAAGCTCACCTGTTCCATCGGCAGCCCCAGCCGCACCGCGCACAGCTGGGTCTGGGCGGTAGCCGTCCCCATCCCCATCTCGTGCACGCCGACCGACACCCGCGCATGGCCGTCGCGCGACAGGACGATGCGGGCCGCCCCGCCCTCCATCCGATAGTAAGGAAACACCGCGGTGGCGCAGCCCAGGCCGACCAGCCATTCGCCTTCCTGGCGCATGCGTGGCTTCGCGTGGCGCTCCTGCCAGCCGAAGGCCTGGGCGCCGGCGCGATAGGCTTCGATCAGGTGGCGCGATGAAAACGGCGTGCCCTCGGTCGGATCCTGCACCGGCTCGTTGCGCCGGCGCAGCACGATCGGGTCGATGCCCAGCTGCTCGGCCAGCTCGTCGACCGCGCTCTCGAGGGCGAACGACCCGACCGATTCACCCGGCGCGCGCATCGGGACGTTGGCGACCATATTCATGTTCATCGCCTGCACCTCGAGCTTCATGGACGGGGCCGCATACAGCACGCGCGCATTGTGGATGAATGGCTCGGGCATTGCGTTGTATTCGGTCATCACCGCCACGCCGGTGTGGATCAGGGACATGAAACGGCCGTCACGGTCGGCGCCGATGGCCACCCGCTGCGCGGTCGTCGTGCGCCCGCCGACGGCGCGGCACACGCCCTCGCGCGACAGCATGATGCGCACCGGTCTGCCCGACGCCTTGGACGCGGCGGCGGCCAGCAGGTGGTGGCGCCATACCAGCTTGCCGCCAAAACCGCCGCCGACGAAGGGCGACGTGACCCGCACCTGTTCCTGCGCGATACCGAATACCTGGGCCAGCGTGAAGGCGGCATTGACAACGCCCTGGGTGGAATCGTGGACCCGCAGGACCTCGCCTTCCCAGGCGACCGTCACCGCGTGCAGCTCGATCGCGTGATGGTTCTGGCGCGGGGTGCCGTAGAGCTGGTCGACCCGCTGCGCCGCCGACGCCAGCGCGGCCTCGGCGTCACCGATGACGTTCTGCAGCGGCGCCCCCATGAATTCGGCCACTTTTATTCCGGCCGCGCGCGCCGCCTCCATGCTGGTCACCCCGTCCTCGACGTCGTAGCGCACGCGCAGCAGGGACGCCGCATGGTCGGCCTGCTCGCGGCTCTCCGCCAGCACCAGGGCCACCGGTTGGCCGTTCCAGTGCACGCGATCGTCCTGGAACACCGGCAGCGCGTCCCCGCTGCCGCCCAGCGGCTCGCGCATCAGCAGCGGCGGCGGCTGCATCTTCGGGGCATTGAGGTGGCTCATCACCAGCACGACGCCGGGCGCCGCCTCGGCCTTCGCGACGTCGAGGGCGGCGATGCGCCCTTTCGCCACCGTGCTGTACACGAGGGCGCCATGCACCATGCCGTCGAGCGCGAACTCGGCGGCATATTTCGCCTCGCCCTTCACCTTGACGGGGCCGTCCAGGCGCGACACGGGCGCGCCGATCAGCGGATCGTCGCTGGACGTCAGGGGATCGGGCTTGCCGCCCGTGACATAGCGGTCGGGCGCGAGCGCCACCGCCTTCTGCATGATCGCCTGGCCGGCCTTCTGGATGTTCTGCACGATCTTCATGCTCTCGCTCCTCAAGAATGTGCGGTGGCCAGGCGGTCGAGCACGGCCACTATCGTGCGCTGCGCCAGCGGGATCTTGAACGCGTTGTCGCGCAAGGGCCTGGCGTCGACCATCTCGGCCCGCGCCGCGGCCTCGAAATGGACGGCATCGGCCGGCTGGCCGCGCAGCATCTGCTCCAGCGTCGAGGCGCGCCACGGCCTGTGCGCGACGCCGCCCAGCGCCAGCCGCACGTCGCTCACCACTCCGTCCCGGACCTCGAGTGCGGCCGCCACCGACACCAGGGCGAAGGCATAGCTGGCGCGGTCGCGCACCTTGCGGTAGGTGGAGTTGGCGCCGAAGGCCAGCGCCGGGATCTCGATCGCCGTGATCAGTTCGCCGGGCTGGAGGACAGTCTCGCGCTCGGGACGATCCTCGGGCAGCAGGTGAAAGCCGGTGAACGGCACCTGGCGCGTACCGCCCACGCCCTGCAGATGGACGACGGCGTCGAGCGCGGCCAGCGCCACGCACATATCGGACGGGTGGGTGGCGATGCAGGCGCTCGATGCCCCCAGCACCGCGTGCATGCGGTGCACGCCCTGGAGCGCGTCGCAGCCCTCGCCCGGATTGCGCTTGTTGCAGTGGGCGCCGTCACGGTCGTAGAAATAGGTGCAGCGGGTGCGCTGCAGGACGTTGCCGGCCACGGTGGCCATATTGCGGATCTGGCCCGAGGCGCCGGAAGCGATGGCGCGTGACAGCAGCGGAAAGCGTGCGCGGCCACCATGTCGACGAAGTCGTGATATGCGGCGCCATGAGCCATATGTGCGTCGACGCCTGCAGCCGCGCCGCCAACGACTTCGGCTTCAAGGTCACGGTGGTGCACGATGCCTGCGCCTCGCGCGACCTGGAATTCGGCGGAGTCAGGGTGCCGGCGGCGCACGCCCATGCCGCCTTCATGGCGGCGCTCGGATTCGCCTATGCCGACATGCGCTCCACGGACGAGGTCACGACGCCGTGACGGCCATCGCCACCCGCCGCGCGACCGCCTCTCCGGCGTAGTGGCGGGTCGCGTTCGTCAGGCGGTAGCGCACCCCGTGCAGCCCATAATCGACCTCGACCAGCGAACGGGCCACGAGCCCCGACAGGCACCACTTCACGGCGGCGCCGTCGATCTCGGGGCAGGCACACTCCCTGGCGGCGTCGTCGAGGGTGAAGCTCCGGCGAAACACCGACAGGCGGTGCAGGACGGCACGCTCGCGCGGCGCGAGCAGGCGCCAGCTCCAGTCCAGCAGAGCGTCGGCCGAGCGGTGGCGTCCTTGCGCCTCTGCGCTCGCGCCATATGGCGCATCGCCCGCGCCGGCCAGCGCCGCAATGCCGTCGGTCCTGGCGCGCGCCGCGGCCAGGCCGATCAGCAAGGGGTTGCCGTCCAGTTGGCGGCACAGGTGTGCCGTCTTCGCCCGGCCGGCCGGATCGAGCCTGGTTCCACACCGCAGCGCGAACAGTTCCAGTGCCGCCGGCAAGGCCAATGGCGCCAGCCGGTGCACCCACTCGGCGCGCAGGTCCAGCGCCTCGCGGCTGGTCGCCAGCACGTGCAGCCGTGGCGCGGCCTCGAGCAGCGCCTCGGCCAGCAGCGCAGCCGGATCGGCGAGGTGGCCGCAATTGTCCAGCACCAGCAACAGCCGTCGTTCGGCCAGGGCGGCGCACAGGGCGGGGAGCGAGCCACCCAGCGTCAGCCCGACCGCGCCTGCTACCGCGTCCGTCAGCCGGGCACCGTCGGCCAGCGGCGCCAGGTCCAGGTAGGCCACGCGGCCATCGAAGCGCGGCGCCACACGGCGCGCCACCGCCAGCGCCAGCGCGCTCTTGCCCAGGCCGCCGGCGCCGACGACCGTGACCAGGCGCCGCTCGCCGACCATGCGGACCAGGGAAGCAACCGTCTCCTCCCGACCCAGCAGCGGCGCGGAGCCGTCCGGCAGCCCCGCGACCCTCGGCAAGGCGGCCGGTGCAGTCCGGCGCACGGCGGCGACGAACACATAGCCGCGCCCCAGCACGTTGACGATGTAGCGGCTGCCATCCTCGCCATCCCCGAGCGCGCGGCGCACGGCGGCGACGTGGGCGCGCAGCCGGCCCTGCTCCATGTCGGTCCGGGACGCCAGGCGGGCGACGATCTCGTCCTTGCCCACCACCTCGCCGGCGCGCACGGCCAGCAGCGCCAGCAATTCCAGCGCACGGGCGCCGAGCGGCAGCGCACACCCGTCCCGGCGCAGCGCGCGCCGGTCGAGCGACAGCGTAAAGGGGCCGAACGATAGCTCGCCTTCCGTCTCCATTCACCACCTCCACTGTCAATCTTATGATCACGATCATATGACTTGGATCAAGCGGCCGATGTTAAAAAGTGTGAAATCCTGGTGAGCTAAAAGTCTTGCAACAGGAGCAAGGCGGCGCGCCGGTCGGCGCCGTCATGGCCGTCGCCCAGGGCCAGCACCAGCGGTTGCAGCAGCGCCCTCGCCCGCGCGCCGTCTCCGGCGTCACGCCACAGACGGGCCAGGCTGATCGCGCAGCGCAGCTCCCAGGCCAGCGCGCCCTGGGCGCGGGCAGCGGCCAGGCCCCGTTCGAACAAGGCCTCGGCCGCCCTTGCCGCGCCCGCTCCCGGCAGCAGGCGTTCGCCGCTGGCGCGCCAGACCTCGGCAGCGCACCAGCCGACCTGGCCCTGGGCGCAGCGCTGCGCGGCCGCATCCACCCCGGCGCCGGCGGCCGCGCCAAGCCAGGTCACCAGGTGATCGCCCTGGACCGCGTCCAGGCCCCGGGCGGCGCCCGGCAGCGTCTCCAGGCGGCCCGAACGTGCCACTAGCACCTGGCGCGCCAGCCTGGCCCAGTCGCTCCAGTAGGCCAGCCCATGGCGTTCGGCATGCTCTTCCAGCTGACCGGCCAGGTCGCGCGCCCAAGCGTCGTCGCCGCGCCACAAGGCCACCGGCAAGGCGCCCAGCGCCAGGGCCCAGGCCAGCGACGCCGGCGCGCCGTCGCTGGCCGCGAGCGTGAGCAGATCGCGCGCCAGTGCCGCCGCCGCGCGCCCCTCGCCCAGCAGCCAGCGCGTGCGCGCCAGCAGCGCGCCGCGGACGACGTCGGCGCCGACCGGTCCGGCCAGGCGCAGCGGCGCCCGCGCATCCAGGGTCGCAGGCCGCTGCCGGGCCAGGCGCAGCGCCGCCTCATGCTCGCCCAACATGTGCAGGCTCGCGGCCGGCAGGCGGCGCGCCACCGCCAGCGTGCGCGCCAACCCACCCTGCGCCGCCACCCGCGCCATGCGCAGCGCGTGCTCGTGGGCGCTGCGATACAGGCCGGCGCCAAGGCAGCACACGGCGCAGACATACAGGGCTTCGGCCAGGGCTTCCGGCTGTCCGCCGGCCTCGGCCTGGCCGATTGCGCGCAGCCATGGTTCCCAGTCCGCGACCACGCCGCTGGCGATGGCGGCGTGCAGGCGTACCGCGTCGAGCGGGTCGGCGGCCGTTCCGGCGCCGATCGCTTCCAGCGCCGCGCGCACGTGGCGCTCGAGTTCCCGCTCGCCGAACAGGCCCGCGCCCAGCACCGCCGGCGCAGCCACCAGGCGCACGCCCAGCGCGCGCTCGCCGCCGGGGCCGAAGGCCCAGTCGAGCGCGGCGCGCAGATTGCCCGCCACATGGCTGGCGCAAGCCAGCCATGTGTCATAGTCGAGCGTGTCCCAGGCGCGCTCGCACTCGTCCAGCAGGCCCAGGGTGTACAGCGCGTGGCGCGCCGCCAGTGCGTTGCGCTCGGGGTCCTCGGCCAGGCGCTCGATCGCATAGGCGCGGGTGATCCCGAGCAGCACGAAGCGCGCGTCCGGCCCACCGGTGTCGGCCGCGACCAGCGACTTGGACACCAGGTCCAGCAGGCAGCTCACCATGCAACCGGCGGCGCCGGGGCCCACCACCGCCAGCGCCGCCTCGAGAGAGAACGGGCCGACGAACAGCGCGCAGTGGCGCAGCACGCGCTGCTCGTCGGGCGACAGCAGTTCATGGCTCCAGTCGAGCAGCGCGCGCAGGGTGCGGTGACGCGGCAGCACGGTGCGGCGCCCGCTGCCGAGCAGGCGCAGGCGGTCGCCCAGCTGCTCCACCACGCCCTGCACACCCAGCAGGCCCACCTGGGCGGCGGCGAACTCGATCGCCAGCGGCACCCCATCAACCCGGCGGCACAGCTTGACGGCCGCCGGCAGCTCGGCCTGTCCAAGCCGGAAGGAATCCATCCCGGCCTCGGCCCGGCTGGCCAGCAGCTGCAGGGCCGGATAGCGCAGCGCCTGTTCGAGGCTCAAGGCGGGATCGTCGGGCGGACAGGCGAGCGGCCCCAGTCGCAGCACCCACTCGCCGTCGGCGTCCAGCGGCTCGCGGCTGGTGGCGACGACGTCGATCCCGGGGGCCAGGCGCAGCAGGCATTCGGCAAGCGAGGTCGCGGCCTCGATCAGGTGCTCGCAGTTGTCCAGCACGATCAACATGCGGCGCGGCGCCAGCCAGCGCTCCAGCAGCGCGCGCACGCCCTCGCCGTCCGGCTCCAGGCCCAGGCTGGCGGCCAGCGCATCGGGGATCTGGATCGCGCTGCTCAAGATGCCCAGGTCGACGAAGCAGGCGCCGTCGGCATAGCCGTCCTGCAGCTGCCGGGCCAGGCACAGCGCCAGCGTGGTCTTGCCGATGCCGCCATGGCCGACGATAGTGACCAGGCGACAGCGCGGCAGCAGCGCCCGCAATTGCTCCATCACGTCCTCGCGCCCCAGCATGCTCGTCATCCGCAGCGGCAAGGGGCGCGGGCCGGCGGGCGGCGCCACACTGGCATCGGCATCGACCTCGGCATCGAGGCGCAGCGCGACCACCGGCGCCACGAAACTGTAGCCGCGCCCCGGCACGTTGGCGATATGGCGTGAGGCGCCGGGGCCGTCGCCGAGCGCCTTGCGCAGCGCCCCGATGTGCACCCGCAGGCAGCTATCCTCGACCACGGTGCCGGGCCAGATCGTGCGTTCGAGTTCGGCGCGGCTGACCACTTCGCCGGCCCGCTCGACCAGCACCAGCAGCAGCTCCAGCGCACGCCCGCCCAGCCGCACCGGGGTCGGCCCCAGGAACAGCTGGCGCGCCTGGCGCAGCAGTCGGAAGGCGCCGAAGACATAGACGGGCGCCTCGCCCTGCGGCTCCTGTCTTACTCCCACGCTGCGCTCCGCACCTGTTCCTGTTTCTGTTCCTGATCGTCACGGGCGGTGTGCAGCAGGCGCTCCGCGACGATCCACGCCTCGCCGCTGGCAGCCAGTTGCGCCGCCGCATAGCGGCGGGTCGTGTTCAACAGGCGGTAGCGTGGCGCGTCGAACTCATCGACGCCGTCTTCGGCGACCAGCAGTGAGCAGGCGGCCAGTCCCGCCAGGGCCCGCCCGGCCTCGCCCCGTCCAAGCGCACCAAAGGCGCACACCCGCAGCGCAGTCTTCGGCGCGAAGGCGCCCGCGAATACCGACAGCCGGCGCAGGAGCGTGCGCTCCGCCTCGTCCAGCAGGCGATGGCTGGCATCGAGCATGGCCCCTAGCGAGGCATGGCGCGGACCGGCCAGGCGCCGGCTGCGCGTCAACAGAAGGAGCAGGTCGTCCAGGCGCGCC
The DNA here is from genome assembly GCF_034045165.1 of Massilia sp. CFBP9026. Taxonomy (NCBI): domain Bacteria; kingdom Pseudomonadati; phylum Pseudomonadota; class Betaproteobacteria; order Burkholderiales; family Oxalobacteraceae; genus Massilia; species Massilia sp. CFBP9026. The sequence continues at coordinate 807,561 of NZ_JAXCWH010000001.1, read as the reverse complement.
GCCAGCCCCTCGACGCCCAGCGCCTCGACCCGCGCGGCGGCCAGTTCGAGCGCCAGCGGCAGGCCGTCCAGTTGGCGGCACAGTGCGGCCACGCAGGCCAGGTTGGCCGGGGTCAGCGCGAAGCCGCTGCTATTGGCCTCGGCGCGCTCGACGAACAGGGCGATCGCGGGCCACGCCAGCGCTTGCCGGCAATCGAGCGCGGCATCCGGCGCGGGCACGTCCAGCGGCGGCACCCCGACCACCCGCTCGCCGGCGACGCCGAGGGGCGCGCGGCTGGTGGCCAGGACCGTGACGCGCGCGTCCGCGCCGGCCAGGCGCGCGGCCACGGCCGCCGCCGCCGGCAACGCGGCTTCGCAGTTGTCGAGCACCAGCAGGGACTGGCGCTCGCGCAGTGCGCGCCAGTCCATCGCCGCCGGGTCGATGCCGCCGGCGCAGTCGACCACCTGGCAACCGTCGGCATCATGGCGCGCCTGCGCGGCCGCATGGGCCAGCGCCGTCTTGCCGCTGCCGCCGGCGCCGACCAGGGTCGTCACCCGGCCCGGCGCCAGGCTGCTTGCGAGCCGCTCCAGCAGGGCCGCGCGTCCGACCAGCCGCCCCGGACGCGGACCGCGCAGCGGCGCCAGCGGGCCGGCCGCCACGCTTTTGACGAAGCGGTAGCCGCGCCCGGGCAAGGTCAGGATGTACTGGTCGGACGGATTCTCGCCGAGCGCCTTGCGCATCGCCGACATATGCACCCGCAAGCCGTTCTCCTCGACCACCGAATGCGGCCACACGGCCACGACCAGTTCGTGGTGGCTGACCACCTCGCCGGCGCGCGCGATCAGCGCGACCAGCAGGTCGAAGGCGCGCCCGCCGAGCGGCACCGGCGTCTCGCCGCGCACCAGCAGCTTGCGCGCCGGGTACAGCGCAAAGCGCCCGAAGGTGTAATCGGGCCCGCCCCGCACCGGCCGGGCGTGCTGCATGCCGGCGGACGGCGGTGGTGGCGGCGCGGTAGAGGTATCGGTATGCATGTGATCGGTCAAACACACGGCATGGCGCACGGTATTGCGCGTCGATACCGCTACCTTAAATGGTTGCCGACCCGATGACAAGAAGTAAATATGCAACAGCTCAGCCCAGGTGCTTGCGCAGGAAGGCCAGCGTACGCCAGTTGGCCAGTTCGGCCGAGGCCCGGTCGAAATGGGCGCCGCCGGGGCGCGCGAACGCGTGCCACTGGCCCGGATAGCCGTTGATCGTGACGCCGGGACGGTCCGCGAGGGCGGCGCGGATCGCGGCCTGGGCCGGCTTGTCGATGTATTCGTCCTCTTCGGCCAAGTGCATCAGGAGTGGCGTGTCGATCCGGGCGGCGCGCTCGAGGAAGCGTTCGGTGCCACCGCCATAGTAGGCCACACCCGCATCGGCGGCGCCGGTGGCGGCCACCAGGTAGGTCAGCAAGCCGCCCAGGCAGTAGCCCATCACGCCGACCCGGCCCGAGCCACCTTCCAGGCTGCGCGCGGCGGCGATGGCGGCGACGACGTCGGCGGCGCCCTGGTCGAAATCGTAGGCCCGGTACAGGGCGAATCCACGCTCCTGGTGGGCCGGCTCGCCCTCGCTCATCGACAGATCGCGCTCGCTACGCCAGAACAGGTCCGGACACAGCGCGATGAAGCCGTGGCCGGCCATCTCATGGGCGATGCTGCGGATGCCGGCATTGACCCCGAAGATCTCCTGCAAGACCACCACCACGGGGGCCGGCGCGCTTGCCTGGTCCGGACGCGCGACGTGGGCGGAGAAGCTGCCGTCGGCGACGGCGATATCGATGGTGTAGTCCATGGCTCTTCCTTCTGTCAGGTGTTGTCGGGCTGGAAATTCGAGTCTACTCACCCTGGACGGCGCCGCGGGTGAATTCTCGTGAAACGGTGCGCGGCCGCCGGGCTGCGCACCGTTTCACGATCCTTCACTACCTGCCGGCGCCAGGCACTGCATACACTGGCTGCCAAGCTTTTCCGTCAACCACATCCACCCCAGGGAGAACCCCGCATGACCATCTACACCACCAAGGAAGGCGTCGAACTCTATTACAAAGACTGGGGCAGCGGCCAGCCCATCGTGTTCTGCCACGGCTGGCCACTGAACTCGGACAGCTGGGAATCGCAGATGATCTTCTTCGCCGACCAGGGCTACCGCTGCATCGCCCACGACCGCCGCGGCCACGGCCGCTCGAGCCAGCCGTGGGATGGCAACGACATGGACCATTACGCCGACGACCTGGCCGAGCTGCTCACCCACCTCGACGTCAAGGATGCGGTGCTGTTCGGCTTTTCGACCGGCGGCGGCGAAGTGGCACGCTATATCGGCCGCCACGGTACCGCGCGCATCGCCAAGGCCGGCCTGATCTCGGCGGTGCCGCCGCTGATGCTCAAGACCGAGGCGAATCCGGGCGGCCTGCCGCTGGAGGTGTTCGACGGCCTGCGCGCCGCCCAGCTGGCCGACCGCTCCCAGTTCTACCTCGATGTCCCGAGCGGCCCGTTCTACGGCTTCAACCGGCCCGGCGCCAAGGTCTCGCAAGGGCTGATCCAGTCATGGTGGATGCAGGGCATGCTGGGCGGCCACAAGAACACCTATGACTCGATCAAGGCGTTCTCGGAGACCGATTTCACCGAAGACCTGAAGAAGTTCACAATCCCGACCCTGATCGTCCACGGCGACGACGACCAGATCGTGCCGATCGACGCCGCCGGGCGCGCCTCCAAACGCCTGATCCCGCACGCGCAGCTGATCGTGTATCCGGGCGCGCCGCACGGCCTGACCGACACCCACAAGGATCAGGTCAATGCCGACCTCCTGGCCTTCGTGCGCGGCTGACCGCTCCCCCATAATCCAGAGGACGATGCCATGAAAGAGCTGACCACCGCCGCGGGCGCCCCCGTGGTCGACAACCAGAACACCATGACTGCCGGCCCGCGTGGCCCGGCCCTGCTGCAGGACGTGTGGTTCCTGGAGAAGCTGGCCCACTTCGACCGCGAAGTGATCCCCGAACGCCGCATGCACGCCAAGGGCGGCGGCGCCTTCGGCACCTTCACCGTAACCCACGACATCACGCGCTACACCAAGGCGCGCATGTTCTCCGAGGTCGGCAAGAAGACCGACCTGTTCCTGCGCTTTTCGACGGTGGCCGGCGAGCGCGGCGCCGCCGACGCCGAACGCGACATCCGCGGCTTCGCGATCAAGTTCTATACCGAGCAGGGTAACTGGGACCTGGTCGGCAACAACACGCCCGTGTTCTTCCTGCGCGACCCGCTCAAGTTCCCCGACCTGAACCATGCCATCAAGCGCGATCCGCGCACCGGCCTGCGCAGCGCCGACAACAACTGGGATTTCTGGTCCAGCCTGCCCGAGGCGCTGCACCAGGTGACGATCGTCATGAGCGACCGCGGCATTCCCAGGAGTTTTCGCCACATGCACGGCTTCGGCAGCCATACCTTCAGCTTCATCAGCGCCGCCAACGAGCGCTTCTGGGTCAAGTTCACCCTCAAGACCCAGCAGGGCATCCAGAACCTGAGCGACCTTGACGCCGGCGCCCTGATCGGCCGCGACCGCGAAAGCCATCTGCGCGACCTGTATGACAGCATCGAGGCCGGCGACTTCCCGCGCTGGACCCTGTACGTGCAGATCATGCCCGAGAAAGAGGCGGCCACCTATCGCTACAACCCCTTCGACCTGACCAAGGTCTGGCTGCATGCCGACTATCCTTTGACCGAAGTCGGCGTGCTGGAGCTGAACCGCAACCCGGACAACAACTTCGCCGACGTCGAGCAGGCCGGCTTCAACCCGGCCCACATCGTGCCGGGAATCGGCTTCTCGCCCGACAAGATGCTGCAGGGCCGCCTGTTCTCCTACGGCGACGCACTGCGCTACCGGCTGGGCGTAAACCACCACCAGATTCCGGTGAATGCGCCGCGCTGCCCGGTGCACAGCTACCACCGCGACGGCGCGATGCGGGTCGACGGCAACCGTGGCGGCACCACCTCGTACGAGCCGAACCGCCACGGCGAGTGGCAGGAACAGCCCGACTTCAGGGAGCCGCCGCTGTCGCTCGAAGGCGCCGCCGACCACTGGAACCACCGGGTCGACGCCGACTATTACTCGCAGCCCGCGCTGCTGTTCCAGAAGATGTCGCCGGCCCAGCGCGAGGCGCTGTTCCAGAACACGGCACGCGCGATCGCCGGCGCGTCGGACGAGGTCAAGGCGCGCCACATCGCCAACTGTACGATGTGCGATCCGGCCTATGGCGAGGGCGTGGCGCGCGCCATCCTGCAGGGCAGCGAGGGGAGCTGAACACGGGCGCGGCCAGCCAAGGAAAGGCGCGGACGGGCCCGGTGCTATAGAATCCGCATCCTCGGTGCGGATTGCACCTTTCAAGTCCAGAGGTAAGCCGTGTTCCCCGTTTCCGCGCTCGACATGGGCGCCGCCATGAAAACCCTGGTGCTGACGCTCGACCTGGTCGGCACCTTCGTGTTTGCCCTGAGCGGCGCCACCGCCGGCCTGCGGCGCCAGCTCGACCTGTTCGGCGTGCTGGTGCTGTCCTTCGTCGCCGCCACCTCGGGCGGCATCGTGCGCGACCTCCTGATCGGCGCCACGCCGCCGGCCGCCTTCACCGACTGGCGCTATCTTGGCGTGTCGCTGCTGGCCGGGATGGCGATCTTCTTCTGGTCGCCCGCCCTGCACCGCCTGCGCCACCCGGTGCTGGTGTTCGACGGCGCCGGCCTGGCCCTGTTCTGCGTCGCCGGCGCCCAGAAGGCGCTGGTGTTCGGCCTGGAGCCGGTGATGGCGGCGCTGCTCGGCATGTTGACCGGCATCGGCGGCGGCGTCGCGCGCGACGTGCTGCTGTCGAACGTGCCGGCCGTGTTCAGGTCGGATATCTACGCCGTCGCCGCACTGGCCGGCGCCACCGTGGTGGTGGCCGGCGACGCACTGGGGCTGCCCAGCACCCCGACCGCACTGGCCGGCGCCGCCCTGTGCTTCGGCCTGCGCCTGGCGGCCATCCGCTATGGCTGGCACTTGCCGACGGCACGCGCGCCGGAACAGGCCGAGGGCGAGCAGGAGGCGGGCCGCGACGGCCGCTAGAAGTACTTGGAAAGGTAGAACGCGCCGGAGTCCGGGAAGATCGTCACGATGCGCGCATTGCCCAGTGTCGGCAGCAGGCGGGCGATCCCCGCCGCCACGCAGGCGCTCGAACCGCCGGCCAGGATGCCCTCTTCGCGCGCCAGCCGGTGGATCCAGGCCAGCGCTTCTTCGTCGGGCACCTGGACCACGTCGTCGACTACCGCCGGCTCGAACACGGGCGAGGCACAGCCCTTGCCGACGCCCTCGATCGCGCTGGAGAATTCGCCGCCCGCCGGCAGGTCGGTCACCAGTTTCCGATACGCCGAATCCAGCGGCTCGACCCCGATCACGCGGATCGCCGGATTTCGCTCCTTGAGGTAGCGCCCGATGCCCGAGATCGTCCCGCCCGAGCCTACGCCGCACACGAAGACGTCGATCTGGCCTTCCATCTGCGCCCACAGTTCGGGCGCGGTGTCGCCGTAGTGGGCCTGGCTGTTGAGGGTCGAGCGGTATTGGTCGAGGTGGTGGGCGCCACCCTGGCGGGCGATCTCCAGGGCCGTCTCCTGGTAGTCGGGACCGCGCTCGCCGTCGCATACGCGCACCGTGGCGCCATAGGCTTCGATGCGCCGGATCTTTTCACGGCTGGTGGCGACGGGGACGGCGACCTCGCAGTCCAGCCCAAGCACGGCGCTGGCCATGGCCAAGGCAGCGCCCGTATTGCCGGAAGACGCCTCGACCACGCGCCCCGCCTGCGGCGGCAGCTTGCGCAGCATGGCCCTCACCATGCGGTCCTTGATGCTGCCGCCGGGATTCATGAATTCCAGCTTGGCCACCACGTTGGCGTCCGCGAATACACGGCCAAGCCTGACCACGGGGGTGTTGCCGATCGCTTCCATGACAGATGACTTGATGTGGGATTGCACGCCACTTCCTTTCGAACGGGACCCGCACATGCCCTATCCGTCCAGCGGATATGCCGGCTGCATGCGAGGCACAACGAACAAGCGCCCGCACAAGGGCGGGCGCTGACGGCGCATCGTCATAACAGGATGCGATTCGATTGTAGTGCTTAATCTGCGTCAATGTCAGGAATTTTTTCTGCGCTATTTCCCCTAAGTTATGAGGTTCGACCGCTTCAGGTGCGCGCACCGAGACCGAAGCCCGGTTCCAGCTGACCTGTGACCGACGGCTCAACCGGTTCGCGCTGCAGCACCTTGCGGTACAAGACCCCGGCCAGTGCACCGCCGAGCAAGGGAGCGAGCCAGAACAACCATAGCTGGGCCATCGCCCAGCCGCCGACGAACAGCGCCGGGCCGGTGCTGCGCGCCGGGTTGACCGAGGTATTCGTCACCGGGATGCTGATCAGGTGCACCAGGGCCAGCGCCAGGCCGATGGCGATGCCGGCGAAGCCGACCGGCGCCCGCGTGTGGGTCGCACCCAGCACCACCAGCACGAACATGAAGCTCATCACCAGCTCGCACACGAAGGCCGCCTCGAGCGAATAGCCGCCAGGCGAGTGCGCGCCATAGCCATTCGCCGCGAAGCCGGCCTGGACATCGAAGCCGGCCTTGCCGCTGGCGATCACATAGATCAGGGCTGCGGCCAGCACGGCGCCGGCTACCTGCGCCACGACGTAGGGCGCCAGGTGGCGCGCCGGGAAGCGGCCGCCGGCCCACAGGCCCACCGACACGGCGGGATTGAAATGGCCGCCCGAGATCGGGCCGAGCGCATAGGCCGCCGTCAGCACGGTCAGGCCGAAGGCCAGCGAGACCCCGGTCAGGCCGATCCCGACCTCGGGAAAGGTCGCGGCCAGCACGGCGCTGCCGCAGCCGCCCAGCACCAGCCAGAATGTGCCGATGAACTCGGCCAGTAGTTTGTTCAACATGACGCCCTCCCCCATCGTGCCGGGCGCACGTACGGCGCGCGCCTGCGGATTGCCATCGTGCTCTGGCCGGTGGCAAGTGCCTATTGGACCAAAGGGCGATGGGGAGAATGGGGCTCGGGACCGAACGCGGGCGCCCTCAGCCACCGTCCTTGTCGACGCCGTCGCCGGCGAACACCGCGCCCGCCTCGAGCTCCAGGGTCTCGCGCACCAGCTGGGCCAGCGACGTCGCGCCCATCTTTTCCATCACCCGGGCGCGGTGCACCTTGATCGTCTTTTCGGCGATGCCCAGGTCGAAGGCGATCTGCTTGTTCAGGCGGCCCGAGACCACATGGCGCAGCACCTGCTGCTCGCGCCGGGTCAGCGTATCAAGGTGGGCGCGGATGCGCTGCAGCTCGCGCCGCACCGCGCGCTCATGGGCGTCGCGCGCCAGCGCATGCCGGACGGCGGCCACGAAACTGTCCGCCTCGAGCGGCTTGAGCAGGAAGTCGTCGGCCCCGGCCTTCATGGCCCGCACGCCCAGTTCGACGTCACCGCCGCCGGCGACGAACACGATGGCGCGCTCGGCGCCGCCCTGCTGGAGTTCGCGTAGCAGCGCCAGGCCGTCCAGGCCTGGCATGCGCACATCGATCACGGCGCAGCCGGGCATCGCGGGATCGTGGGCGCGCAGGAAACCGTCGGTGCGGTCGAATGCGGCGGCACGCAGGCCCACGGCCTGCAGCAGGCACGCCATGTAATCCAGCGTCCCGGCATCGCCATCGACAAGATAGGTCAGGGGTTCGATCGTATGCATAGGCAACTCCCGCTGCAAGCGTGCACCGGATGCCGCCGCCCTCGCGCGGCACCTGCGACTTCCGCTGTCAATCACCATCTGCGCATCGAGCGCGGTGCAGACGATTCTAGATGCGCGCCCACCCTCGCACGGGAGGACAGGTGGCATATTTGATATGTCACAAACATCGGGTGCGCTTAGCCAGCCTCCTGCGAAACCAATCTTGAGTAACGCGGTCGCACAGCATCTGTCTTTCCGCGCACCCCGGTTCTGACCGCACTGCGCTTGTAGAAATGCTCATCAGAAGCGGAAGCCGACACCGATATACAGGCCCTGCATCGTCGTGTCGAGTTCGATGCGTTCGCCACTGTACTTGGTCTTGAGTTGGCGGTAGCCGAACTTGATCGAGCGGTCCGGCCGCCAGGCATAGCTGGCGCCTACCAGCAACTGCCAGGCGTAATCGCTGCCGTCGAAAGTGCCGACATCGAGGTAGCCGACCAGGTTCCAGCCCGGGTCGAGCGGATAGTGCCCGCGCACGCCGATATAGGGATCGAGCGCATCCTTGCTCTGGCCGCGCTCGACGCCGCCCAGTCCGAGCGTCGGCTTCAGGTAATTGAAGCGCAGGCCGGCGATCAGGTCGACCGGCGCCGGCCCCTCGAGCGCACGCCAGGCGCCGCCCAGCATATACATTTGCTGCACCGCTTCCACGTCCACCGTGCCGCGGGGGCTGGCGACGTCATCCGAGAGCTTGATGTAGATGGCGTCGAACAGGATGCCCCAGCGCCCCTTGCGCGCTTCGAAGGCGCCGGTCAATCCGAAATCGATCTTGTCCACCAGGTCGGAAAAGCTGTGGTCGCTTTCGACCGACAGGTCGCCCACCCTGGTGGCGCCGTCGAGGCCGGCGGCCCACAGATACGGCGACGCCTCGTACTCCCAATGCTCGCCAGCCTGGCCCTGGGCGGCGCACTGGCCCGCCCAGGCCGTCAACATTGCGCACGCTCCCAGCGCAGCTGCCGTCTTGCTCGTGAGACGAATGTTCATGCCAACCTCCGATAGTCAGGACCTGCGATGGAGAAGGAGTGCGGCCACTTGCTAGGGCAGCCCGATGAACAGGTACAGCGACGAACGCCCGCCCTGCGCCAGCCCGGCGCCGAAGTACAGCGGGCCCAGCGGCGTCATGCCGCCCAGGTAGATGGAGGCCGCGGCTTGCCAGCCGTCGAGCCCTGTCTCGGTGTAGCGATTGCGCGCACTGCCCGCCTCGAGCGACATGCCGATGCGCAGGTCGCCGCTCAGCCCCAGCGGCATGCGGCCGATAATCTTTTCCCCGCGCAGGATGGCAAAGCGCACATCGTCGGCAAGGATCTGATTGCGCACATAGCCGGACAGGTTCAGGAAGCCGCCGAGCGCCCCCGCTTCGGCCAGCGGCAGCCGCCCGTCGGTCGAGCCGGTATAGTGCAGCCGGCCGTTGAGCACGTAATCGCCCCAGACACGCGCCGCGCGCAGCTCGGTCACCAGGCGGCTGTAGTCGCCGTGGTCATGCCGAAACCAGGCTGCGCGCGCCGACCAGCCGCGGCTGGGAAAGAAGGCGCGGTCGAGCTGGTCGAAGTCGGCCACGACCTGCCAGCCACGCAGGGTTGTCTCGCCGGTCGGCAAGGTCGCCGGCCCGGTCTCGACCGTGGCGTCGTATTTGCGCACTGTCCGTTCCAGGCGCAACTGGCCGGCGGTGCCGGCATTCATGCCAAGTCCAAGGCTGGCGCCGCGGTTGCGCAAACGGTATTCGGCGATGCGGCTGTCGTTCTGGTAGACATTGAGCCGGTCGCGTGCCACGGCCAGCGCCGGCTGGACGAAGAAGCGCTGGCGCGCCTCGATCGGCTGGTAGAACTGGGTGAATAGCGTGGCGCGTTCGCCGATCTGGACCCCGGACAGCCATTCGCCACCGAGCGGGTTGAGCCATTTGCGGTGATAGGCCATGCGCAGCGCGAAGTCGTTTTCCTTGTTCGAGGCCTGCAGGTCCACACCGAAGCGCAGGTAATCCGGCCCCCAGCTCTTCTCGGCGGGCGTAACCTGCAGGATGCGCCGCGCGCGGGTGCCCAGCAGCGCATAGTCGACGCTCTCGAAGTCGCCTTCGCCATACACCTTGGCCAGGCCAGCCTCGAGGCGCACGGTGTCGAGCGGCTGGCCGGGCGCAATATCGAGGTGGTCATGCACCAGCACCGGGTTGACATGGCGCAGCCCGGCGATCACGACGCCATCGATGGGCTCCGCCGGCTGCGGCGGGCCGCGCAGGCGGGCGGTCCACGCCGCGTAGTCGGCGGCGGGCAGCGCAAGGCGCGCCAGCTGCGGCGCCACCGCCTCGGCCGCCTTCTTGCCGCGCGCCGCGCCCTCGCGGAACTTGCCGAAATCGGCCGCCGTGATGCCCTTCAGGTCGGGCTGGATATAGATGTCGCGCGGTCCCAGCAAGGCGCGCGAAGCCTGGGCGTTCTGCTCTGTGAGGATATTGATCATTTGCAGGGACACGCTGGCCAGCGACTCCACCTGCTGCGGCTGCAGCAGCGGCGAGCCGACGTCGACCGCGATGACGACGTCGGCCTGGCAGCGCTCGCGCACCTCGCGCACCGGCAGGTTGTCGACCAGGCCGCCGTCGACCAGGTAGCGTCCCTTGTAGGGCACCGGGGCCAGCACCGCCGGCACGCTCATGCTGGCGCGCATGGCGGCCGCCAGCTCGCCGCTACGGAACACCACCCGCTCGCCGGTGCCGATGTCGGTGGCCATGATCGACAGCGGCAGCGGCAGGCTCTCGATGGTGCGTTCGCCGCGATCGGCGCCGACCAGGGAGTTGAAGAACAGCTTGATCTTCTGACCGCCGACCAGGCCGCGCGCCATGCGCAGGCCGTCCGGGGTGACGCCCGCTTCCAGGCTGGGGTAATAGCTTTGCGCCAAGCGCCGCTCGCGGTAATTGGTCTCGCTGCGGGCCGGGTCGTCGTCGAACAGGTCGTGCCAGTCGACCTTGCCCATGCGCTCGAGCATCTGCGGCGGCGCGAGCCCGCCGAGCCAGGCGCCCGCGACCAGCGAGCCCATGCTGGTGCCGGCAACACAATGGACCGGCACCCGCAAGGCGTCGAGTACCTCCAGCACGCCGACGTGGGCGGTGCCGCGCGCCCCGCCGCCGCCCAGCACGAGGCCGATGCGCGGCCCCGGCTGCGCCCATGCCGAGGGCCAGGCCGAGATCAGGGTGAGCGCCAATAGCAAGGCCAGGCGCAGGCAGGTGCTCGCCGTCATTGTCCTCATGTCCTTTGCACTGTCGTGGCCGTCGATCGGCTTTGCGGTAGGACCAAAGGACAATAGGCTTGTTCCGTCGAATCGCCCAAGATGACGATGGCCATCAGACTTTTGAGGGATCCTTCAAATGAAAACTACCTTCGGCACAGTGCTTGCGGTCATGGCGCTGGCAGGCTGCCAATCGAGCCAGACCACGCAACCTGGCGATGTCGGTACGGCCCAGGCCCAGCGCTCGGGTTTCCTGGGCGACTATTCCCAGCTCAAGCCGGCGCCCGACCGCGACGGCGTCGAGCTGTACATCGACCGCTCGGTCGACTACACGCGCTACACCAAGCTGCTGCTCGATCCGATCCAGGTGCTGGCCACGCCCGCGCCCGGCCAGCCGCCGCCCGCACCCGACGCGGTCGCGCGCATGAGCGCCGACTTCCAGCAGTCGCTGCAGCGGGCGCTGGCGCCGACCTACCAGGTCGTCACCGCAGCCGGTCCCGACGTGCTGCGCGTGCGCATCGCGATCACCAATCTGCAGACCGTCAAGCCGCCCACCGGCGCCAGCGACTTCCTGCCGATCAAGGCGCTGTACAACGCCGGGCGCGCGGCGGCCGGCACCTCGCCGCGCCTGGTCGAGATGACCGCCGAGATGGAAGCGCTGGCGCCGGATGGCCGGCGGGTCGTCGCCGCCACCGCCACCCGGCGCGGCGACCAGACCCTGCCGCAGGGCGAACAGATCACCTGGGCCGAGCTGCAGTCGATCAGCGACTACTGGGCGGGCAACTTCCGCACCCGGCTCGACGAAATGCGGGGAAGCGGGACGGCGCGCGCCAGCGCCGACGAATAGGACGCTGCCATGTCCATGGCCCGCCAGCTGTCCAGCGCCGCCCTGCTCGCAGCCTGCATCAGCGGCGCCCAGGCCCAGCGCCCGGTCGCCTATCCATCCCAGGGCCAGGGCCAGGCGCGCCAGGACCGCGATGACGGCGAATGCCAGGTCTGGGCCAGGAAGGAGACCGGCGTCGATCCGGCCGCGCTCGCGGCCAATCCTCCGCGATCGGCGCCGGCGTCGGCACCCTGGCCGGCGGCCACCGCGCGCGACAGAACCAGGCCGGCCGCAATGCGGCCAACGCCGGCGCGCAGCAGTCCGCCCTCGACGAATACAACCGCGCCTGGAATGCCTGCATGCGCGGGCGCGGCTATACCGTTGAGTAATCACGTCCTCAGGATGCAGCGAAAGCCGAGATGGCAGGTCGCGGTGTCGAGCGGATGCGGGTAGCGCGCCGCCGGCCGGTAGCGCCGGCAGTAATTCGGTGCACACAGGTGCGAGCCGCCCTTGATGGTCTTGCGCGCGATCCTTTGAGCACCGCCAGGCTGGCCCGCCTGGTAACTGCCGTCAAGGGCGCCGCCGCGCGGATCGAGCGGCACGCAGCAGGCCTTGTGCGCGGCCGCCGGATGGCGCGCCCGGTACCAGTCCGCCGTCCATTCCCAGACGTTGCCCGCCATCTGGTACAGGCCATAGCCGTTGGGCGCGAAGGCGCGCACCGGCATCGTGCCCGCCGCGGTCGAGGGCGGCAGCCGCTGCCAGGGGAACTGGCCGTGCCAGGTATTCGCCATCGGGGCGCCGTCGGGCAAGAAGTCGGCGCCCCACACGTAGTCGGCGCCATCCAGGCCGCCGCGCGCCGCGAATTCCCATTCGGCCTCGGTCGGCAGCTCCAGACCGGCCCAGCGCGCATAGGCCAGCGCATCCTCGTGCACCACCTGCACCACCGGATGGTCGTCCAGGCCCGCCAGCGAACTGTCTGGCCCGCGCGGATGTTTCCAGTCGGCGCCACCCACATAGGCCCACCAGTTGCCAATGTCGCGCAGGTCGACCCGCCCCGGCGGCTTGAAGAACACCATCCCGCCCGGCACCAGCATGCCGGGAATCGCCCCCGGATACAGGGCCGGATCGGGATCGCGCTCGGCCAGCGTCACATAGCCGGTGGCGTCGACGAAGCGCGCGAAGTCGGCGTTGGTGACGACCGTCACGGCCATCCAGAAGCCGGACACCCGCACCGGGTGCGACGGCGCCTCCTCGGGATAGTGGCGGTCGGACCCCATCCGGAACTGTCCGCCGGGGATCCAGGCCAGGCCCGGCCGCGGCGCCGGGCCCGGGGCCGGCGCCGCGGCCAGCCAGGCGGCGCGGCGGTCGATGCCGGCCGCCGCCAGGATGACTGTTTCCTGCATATGCTCCTCCTTCAGTGATAGGCGCCGCCGGCCGCATCGTTCATCTTCTCGAGCGCCTGGTCGATCGTGAAGCTGGCCGCCTTCTGGCGCGGCGGGAAATCCTTGAACGTTTCCAGGAAATCGGTCACGATGGCCTGCCCCGCCAGGGCCAGGTAGCCGTTGTGGGCGTACCAATCCCAGTAGCTGTTCGACGTGATGTCGGCCCGCTCGAAGGGGTCGGTGCGCAGGTTGTACAGCTTGGGGATGCGTAGCGGGATGAAAGGATCCACCCACACCTGCAAGGTCCCGGCCACGCGCTGCTCCATGAACACCAGCTTCCAGTGGTCGAAGCGCAGCGCCACCAGGTCGCCGTCGTCCGAGAAGTAGATGAAGCCCTTGCGCGGCGACTTCGCCTCGTCGCCGCTGAGATAGGGCAGCAGGTTGTAGCCGTCCAGATGCACGCAGAAGCGCTTGTCGCCGGCCTGGTGACCGGCCTTGCACTTGTTGACGATGTCCGGCTCGCCGGCCATGGCCAGGAAGGTCGGCAGCCAGTCATGGTGCTGCACGATTTCGTTGGACACGACCCCGGCCGGGATGCGGCCTGGCCAGCGCACCGCCATCGGCACCCGGAATGCGCCTTCCCAGTTGGTGTTCTTCTCGCTGCGAAACGGCGTCATGGCGCCGTCGGGCCAGGTATTCATGTGCGGCCCGTTGTCCGTGCCGTACATGACGAAGGTGTCGTCGGCGATGCCCAGCCGGTCCAGCAGGTCGAGCAGCCGGCCCACGTCGCGGTCATGGTCGATCATGGTGTCGTGATAGGGCGACTGCCAGCGTCCGGCCTGGCCGACGCTTTCCGGCTTGGTGTGGGTGAACAGGTGCATATGGGTAGTGTTGACCCAGCAGAAGAAGGGCTGGCCCTCGCCGTGCTTGCGCGTGATGAAATCCTCGGCAGCGTCCACGAACTCGTCGTCGCAGGTCTCCATGCGCTTGGCCGTGAGCGGGCCGGTATCCTCGATGCGCTGGCGCCCCACCCTGCCCCAGCGCGGCAAGGTGGTGTCGTCGTCCTGGTCCGAGGCCCAGGAGCGCAACACGCCGCGCGGGCCGAAGCGCGCACGGTACTCGGGAAAGTCCTCGACTTTCGGATAGTTGGGCGATTCCGGGTCCTCCTCGGCGTTGAGGTGGTAGAGATTGCCGAAGAACTCGTCGAATCCATGCACCGTGGGCAAGAATTCGTTGCGGTCTCCCAGGTGGTTCTTGCCGAACTGGGCGGTCGCATAGCCGAGCGGCTTGAGCAGGTCGGCGATGCTCGGGTCCTCGGCGCGCAGGCCGATCGGTGCGCCTGGTATGCCTACCTTCGACAAGCCGGTGCGAAACACGCTCTGGCCGGTGATGAAGGACGAGCGTCCCGCGGTGCAGGATTGCTCGCCGTAGCAGTCGGTGAAGCGCATGCCCTCGTTGGCGATGCGGTCGATGTTCGGCGTCCGGTAGCCCATCAGGCCGTCCGAATAACAACTCAGGTTGGTAATGCCGATATCGTCGCCCCAGATCACCAGGATGTTCGGCCTGGCGCCGGAGGATGTCGATGTTTGTGCCATCGTGCTCTCCTTCGTGTTGAAAGATGAAAAAATCAGGCGACCGGCCCGAAGCCGATCACCATGTCCCCGATCGCGAACAGCCCGATCAACAGCATGGCCAGCGCCACCAGCAGGGTCAGCGACACCGGAAAGGCGCTCTGGGCGTGGATCAGGCCCTCGGCCGCCATCTCGCTGCGTTCCTTGCGCAGGCCGCGCATGAACGCCACGTGAAAGCCGATGCCGCACACCAGCATCGCGATCCCGAGCAGCACCAGCGACACCCCGAAGCCCCGCGCCGCGCCCCCGCCCTCCACGAGCACCTTGGCCTGGGCCAGCTTGAGGAACAGCTGGAAGATCGTGAAGCCAAAGCTGATCAGCGACAGCGAGGTGCGGATCACCGACATCAGGGTGCGGTCGGCGCTCATGCGGGTGCGCTGGAACGACATGCCGGTGCGGCGCGCCGACAGCTCGACCGCCGGGTCCTCGAAGGGATTGCCGCTGCGCGGCGCGGAGACGGTATCCATGTCCTCTATCCCTCAGTCCACCGGTTCGGCTGGCGGGAAGGTCCATTCTCCGGACACCAGCTCGGGCCGTGGCCGATACAGGCGCACGGTGTAGTTCCAGCCTGGCATCACCGGCAGGCAGTTGACGGCGCTGGCATGCTCATGGTCGTTGCCGCAGCCGCCGAACTGCACCAGCACCGTGCCGTCCATGTCGCGCCGCGCCGTGTAGCCGTTTACCGTGTAGGCGTCGCGCGCATTCGGCTCGAAATAGCCGCGCGCGTTGTAGACGCTGATCGACCAGAAGCCGTCTACCGGCACCTCGCCCAGTCGCAGCCGGTGCACGGTGCGGCCGTCGTTGCGCGCCGGCGCCACGCCGAGGTAGATCGCGTGCTGCTCGGGATTGCCGCCCCAGCCGACGGCGGTGCCGACCAGGTGGCGCACCGGATCGACCTGCTCGCGGGTGCCGAAGGTGCGGTGTGAATCCGGCAGGCTGGCGCCCAGCGCGACCAGTGCGTCGCGCACCCGGCCCTGACTGGTCGCGTCCCAATCCGGGACCTCGAAGCGCCCGGCCCGCGCCTGGTCGATCGCGATCCGGTCCTGCAGCGCGTGCGCGCGCTCGAAGTCGCCCGGCGCGGTGGGATCGACCAGGGTGCGCACCGCCACCATCATGTAGCGCGTGCCGACCCGGTCGCGGCTGAAGGTAACCGTCCCGCCATACCAGACGCCGAATGCGTAGTGGTCCTCGTCCAGCGCCATCAGCGACATGAAGCGCGCGCCGGCATCGGGCAGCGTGATCGTGACGGGGCCGGCGTCGAGATCGAGCACGGCGGCTGAATACAAGGTGTCGCGGTTGGCCCGCACCACCGCCTGGGCATCGATCGGCATCAGCTCGCGCCGGTGATCGAACCTGCCGATGCCGCCAGCCAGCTTGATCGTCGAGGCGAAATACATATCGCTCTCGGCGCGCGTGAAGTTGTCGATATTTACCGCAACCGGCTGGACGCGCGCCAGCTCGGGGTTGATCGGTTTGTTCATGGTGTCCTCCCCATTCGCCTGGAAGCGGCTAGCGCCGCCGGAAGCCGCCGCCGCGATGGCCGCCGAAATTGCGCTGCAGGTTCATCGCGGAGCGGTCGAAGTTACGGGTACGCATGTCGCCCATCTGGCGCGCACCGCGATCGCCATCGAGCCGCTGGCGCATCGTCGCGGCGCCCTGCCTGTCGCCGGCGGCGCTCCAGCCCTGGGCGCCGTGCCGCTCCCAGCCGGCGCCGGTATTGCGGTACACCTGGCCGTCGCGCCCGGCATACACATCGTTACCGACCCGCGCCACCGCGCCGCCCCCGGCGCCGCGCGCGCCGGCCACCCGTTCGGCCTGGCCGCTGGCGCGGTCGACCACCACACCGCTTCCGCCCTGCACCGCCCTGCCGCTCGCCGGGTCGGCGATCACGCCGCGCCGGCCAGCGGCCGCGACGCCGCGCGCGGGGTCGGCCGCAATCCCGCGTCCGCCGGCGGCCACCGCGCCGCGCGGCCCCTGGGCCACGCCGCGTGCGCCGGCCGCGAACTCACCGGTGTACACATTGCGCACCGCGCTGCGCTGGCCGGCGGACGCCACGCCGGTGCGCGAGTTATACGAAGAGCCGACCCGGCTGGCCCAGGCATTGCCGCTCCAGGCATCGAAGCCGCCCGCGGCGCGCCCCACGCTGGCGCGATTGCCCCACTGCGAATAGATATTGCCCGTATAGCCCGCCCAGCCACGCGCACCCCAGGCGACGGCGCCGCCGCGCGCGCCATAGGCGGCGCCCCATGCCGGCGCCGCCCACGCGCCCCAGTAGGGATAAGCGCCCCAACCCCAGCCGCAGGACGAGGTGGCCGCGCCCCAGGCCCAGCCCAGGCCGAAGGCCACCGCCCAGCCGGTCCAGGGCGTGTAGGCCACCGACGCGCCATAGCCATAGGTGACGGGCGTGCCATACCAGTAGCTGCCCATCCAGGGCTGGTAGGCATAGCCGGTGCCGTAGACCACGACGCCGCTGCCGGGATCGACCAGGGTGCCCTGGTAGGCCGGGGTATAGCCGACGGTCACACTGCCGTCCTCGACGCCGTAGATGCGCACCGCGGTCACGTAGTACAGCGGCGACTCGGGCGGGATCGCATAGATCTCGGCCGGCACGCTCGTCGCCACCCGGTACGGGCCGGCGGGTGCGCTGGCGCTGAACCAGACGCCGTCCTGCACCGCGTAGTAGCTGCTTGGCCCGGCCTCGATAATGGTGGTGGCAGTATTGACAATGTAGCGCAACGAGGTGCCGGCGATCGGCCTGAACTGGGGAGCGCCGTCGAACACCGGCGCCGGCAAGGTGGTTTGCGCGACCTGCACCGTCGCCGTCTGCGGAATGGCGGCCGCGATCGCCGCCTCGCGCGCCTGGGCCGTGCCGGCCACCGAGGACTTGACGTTCTCCTTGGCGCTATCGTCCGGAATCGCCGCGAAATCGGGCGGCAGCGCGGATGGCGCCACGTACTCCCAGGGGCCGCCCTCGTCGGCCGCGCGGAACCAGCGGCCCGAAGCCAGCACATAGCTGCGGTTGTCGGTTGTCGACTTGAACATGTTACCGGTGGTGTTGTCGACGTACAGCAGGCGGGTGCCGGCGATCGGGACGTAGCGCGGGGCGCCGTCGGTCACCACCAGTTCGGTCGGCGCGGTGGCGACGTAAATCGCCGGCGCCCCGGCGGCCAGGCGCGGCGCCGGATCGTCCGGCCCCGCCTGGCCGGTCAGCGGATCGGCCAGGTGCGCGTCCGATACCTGGCGCCAGGCCCGTTCGAGCTCGGCGCCGGGCGCGGCCAGCACGCTCCAACGGCCGTCCAGGGCCGGCGCGCTCATCCAGCCATCGAAGATCTTGAGGTAGTGCACGCCGCGCGCATCGCGCAGCAGCAGCGGCCGGGTATTGATCACGCGCTCGAGCGGCAAATCGGCCAGGCGGCGGTAGACCGGCGCGCCGTCGATGCTCACCAGGAGCGCCGGCACGCTGGAAAAGACGAAGCGCGGCGGCGTATTGCGCAGCGCTTGCTGCGCACCCGCGCGCCCGGCGCCGAGCACCTGCAGGTCCGCCTCCAGGCGGTCGAGTTCGAGGGTACGCGAACGGCCTGCGAGTTCGGCGCGGATCGCCGCCTCCCAGGCGCCCTTTTCGGCGGCAGAGGCGGAAGGAAACTCGGACTGCACGATGCGCGCCTGGGCCAGGGTCACGCCCCGGGTGCCCTTGTCGACCAGGGTGTCGGCCTCGAGCGTGACGACGCCATAGCGGGTACCCGGCGGCTCGCCACCGCTGGCCCCGACGGCGGCGCGCGCCTGCAGCCGCGCGCCATCCCAGGCGTCGAGCTGGGGCTGGTACATGGTCAGGGTGGTGGCGCCGGCGCGCACCTGGCGCGGCCAGGGCGCGGCTTCCGGTGGCGCGGCATCTTCCTGCGGCGCCTGCGCGGCCGCCTGCGGGTTTTCCGGCAGGCTTTCCTGCGGCCCTTGCGCCGCGCACGACACGCCGGCTGCCAGCACCACCGCCAGCGCAAGCAGCGAGCCGGGCCTCATTGCAGCACCCCCGCGGCCGGCGCGAACACGGTGCGCCAGGCGCCGGCCATGCCGGCCACGATCCAGCCATCGCGGGCCGCCCGCAGCAGGGCCTCCTCGGCGCCGCCGGTATAGGCATATTCGCGCTCGGCGTCGTCGTGGTGGATCAGCAGGCACATCGAAGCGCCGGTTCCGCGCGCGCAGTAATCGAGCATCTGGATGTCGCCGTTGGCGTTCCCGGCGGCGAAGATCGGCCGCCGTCCCAGCCGGCTCCAGATGCGAACCGGCTTCATCGGTCCGTCGTCGAACACCTCGACCGCGGCGGTATGGACGATGTCCCCCACGTCCTCGCGGTACTCGAGCGCGACCGAACTGCCGACCACGTTCTCGGGCGGGATCCCGTACACCTCCTCGGTCACCGTGCGCATGAAGTCGCGCGTGCCGCCGCTGGCGATGCAGTTGGTGAAGCCATGCCCGGCCAGGTAGTGCAGCAGCTCGGTCATCGGCGCATAGGTGCATTCCAGATAGGGCCGGCCCAGTTGCGGATGGCGCCCGGCGCGCAGGAAGTCGGCGGCCGCGCGCGCGAAGTCATCGGTGCTGAGGCCCACATAGCACTGCAGCAGGCCATCGACCATGGCGTGCAGGGCGGTGTCGTCGCCCCGGTAGTGCTGCTCGATGGCGGCGCCCAGCCACGCATAGTCGCGCGCCATTACCGCCTTCCAGGGCTGGCGCTCGGCCAGCTTTGGCTCGCGTTCGGCCATGCGCGCGAGCTGGCGGAACAGGAACTCGGCCTGGATCGGGCCGGGCTTCTCGCACCACAACGTACCGTCGTTGTCGAACACGGCGATCCGGCCGGACGGCGGCACATGGGCGCTCGACTCTTCGTCCGTCACTCGCCGCACGAAGGCGATGATCTCGTCGCGCGCGGGACCGTCGGTCCAGGATGGCAGCACCGTTGTCATTGGCGTCTCCTCATTGCGGCACCAGCGTGTGGCGCCGCAGCCAAAGCTGGTAGGGAATGGCCGCCAGCAGGCCGACGATGACGAATAGCAGGACCGTCGCCCGCACCTCATCGCCCAGCGAGTTGGCGCTGGCGACGAGCATCGCAATGCCGGGATGGCGCGTCGCACTCGACAGCGCCAGCGCGACCCGGTCGTGCGGCTCCGGCCCTCCCAGCAGGTGGCCGGCCACCAGGCCCGCCAGCACCACGGCCAGGATGACCAGCACCGTACCGTCGCCGACCAGGCGCGCCAGCTCGGGCGCCGCGCTCACCAGCACCGGCAGGCAGGCCAGCGCCAGAAAGCCGACGGCGACATTGCCGACCACCGGCGCGGCGTGCGCGGCCGGACCGGGCGCCAGCGCGCGCAGGCCCAGGCCGAGTCCCAGCGGCACGAACAGGGAAACGAACACCAGCTGCGCCACCGCCAGCGGGTCCACCGCGGCGTGGGCATCGAACAGCCAAGCCAGGATCGCCACCGCCGCCGGCACCGTCACGATCGACAGCACGCCGACCGCCACCAGCAGGCCATAGGCATAGGGCTTGCGCCCGCCGGACCGGATTTCCCTGGGCAGCGCGAGCGGCGGCAGCGGCGATACCGCCATCAGCACGATCGCGATCTCGACCGATTCCTTCAGCGGCAGCAGCGCCACCAGCAGCGCCGCGACCAGCGGCACCACGACCACCACCGCCAGCAGGGCGCGCGCCAGAAGTCGCGGACGGCGTAGTACGTACAGGCCGTCGCCCCTGGCGATGTCCAGGCCGATGCTCAGCGCCAGCAGCAGCAGGCTCGCATGCAGCGCCAGCGCCACCAGCTCGTGCAACATGTCCATGTATGGTCTCCCCAGCCGGCCCCCGTCCACAGTGCGCCGACCGTCCACCGATGTTAGCCGCGGCGAGCGCGCGGCGGCATTGGACCATGGTCCCAAGGAATAAACGTGTTGGACGAAAGTCCAATAGCGCCGGCGTCAAGGGCGGCGTTAGGCTGTGACAGCCCGCAGCGGCGCCTGCATCCAACTGCCCATCCACTTCCCTATGAGGTCATCATGAAGGCACAACCAGGCAACACGAGACGCTTGCTGATGCCGACCATCCTGGGCGCCACGCTGGCGCTGGCCGCCTGCGCCGGGCAGCCCACCCGCGACGAGACTCAAGCTCGAGTCGACGCCGCCCAGGCCACCCTGAACAACTTCGTGCGCGATCCCGACATGGGCTGGTTCCGCGAACACGTCGGCCACGCCAAAGCGGTCCTGATCAGTCCCGACATCGTGCAGGCCGGCTTCATCGTCGGCGGCTCGGGCGGCTCGGCGGTCCTCATCGCGCGCAAGGGCGATGCCTGGGCCGGGCCGGCCTTCTACCGCATCGCGGCCGGCTCCATCGGACTGCAGGCCGGCGCCCAGGCGTCCGAGATGGTGGCCCTGGTGATGACCGAGAAGGGCCTCAATTCACTGCTGTCGACCACGTTCAAGCTGGGCGCCGACGTGAGCGTCGCCGCCGGCCCGGTCGGCGCCGGCACCGGTGCGCCGCTCAATGCCGACATGGTGGTGTACACGCGCTCGAAGGGCCTGTATGGCGGCCTGAACCTGGATGGAACCGTGATCTCGGTCGACGACGGCCGCAACCACGCCTATTACGGCGCGGGGGCAACGCCGGTCGAGATCCTGGTCACGCGCAGCGTCAGCAATCCGCAAGGCCAGACGCTGGCCCGGGTCGCGTCCAGCGCGGTCAACGGCGACGCTGGCGATCAGTAAGGGCGCGCCAGCAGGCGGCGCAGCTGGGCCGCCTGGTAGGCGCCGAAGGTGTCGCCGAACAGGCAGCGGATCAAGGGGTCGTCGACCAGTTCGGCATCTTGCAGTGCTTGCTCGGTCTCGGCATCGAAGACGGCGCCGTTGATGCGCACATACATCGAGGTCAGCGATTCTCCGAGCGCCAGCGCCGCATGCAGCTTGGCGGACGGCACCTCTGTAGTCCAGCTGAGCGGGCCCGCATCGGCACCAGGATCCAGCAGGACCGCGCGCTCGCCGTCGAGGCGGTAGTGATAGTCGCGCGCCTCGCCCGCATGGTCGAATATCGACAGACGCCAGATGCGGGGCCGCTCGAAGTAGTCCGAGTCCGCCTCGGTCGCGCCGTAGCGTTCGGCCAGCCCGCGCAGGCAGTAATCCGTCACGATTGCCTGTTCCTCCGGCGTCAGGGGTGCGAAATGGCGGGCGATCTCGCCAGTAGACGGCGGCGCCGCATTGCCTTCGTAGACGTAGTCGACGTCTTGCGCGCCCACCGGAATGACCCAGGCCAGCGGCGGCGCCGGGTGCAGGCCGCCGGCATCGAGCCGCATCGATACCGAGGGGTTCAGGCGCACCACCTGCGCCTCCGGCATGGCCGCTCCCACCTCCTGCGCAAAGCGGGCGTAGGAGATCGGGAAGAAGGCGCGGTTATACCAGGACCACGGCTCTTGCTGGAACTGGCAGGAGCTCGGCACGATGTAGCGCGGCGCCAGCGCGCGCAGCTGGGCGATCCATTCTTCCGGCAGGCCGGGCGGCGCGGCGGCGTGGCGCGACGGCGCCAGCACCTCGAGCTCGCGCATGGTCTGGAACGGCCACAGCACCATGTCCCACGGTCCCTGCGCGACCAGCTTGGCCAGCGTGTCGTCGTCGATCCAGGAGTCGACCACGTTCAGCACATTCATGCCGGCCGCGCGCACCTGGAACATCGAATCGACGTCGATATCCATCGCCTCGCGCGGGATGACGGTGAACGGGCCCACCTCGACCTCCCGGTCCAGCGCCAGCGCATGGACGCTGGTGAATCCCAGCTGGCGCAGCATGTCGAACAGCGCCTCGAACTGGCAATACAGGTAGATCGGCGTAGCGCGCTCCAACAGGTCCAGGCTCTCGAGCGAGCAATGGTCGTCGTGGAAGTGCGAGATGAAGACGGCGTCGAAACGCTGGCGCCGGATGGCATCCAGGTCGAAGCGCACGTCGGGGAAGGCGTGGCAGTTGCGGCTGAAGGGATTCTCGAAGATGGTATCGAAGGCGATACGGCTGCCCCCGTACTCGAAGACATACCCCGCGTGCAGGATCCTCGATATCGTCAGCTCCGCCATGTCCTGTCCCCTCCCGGTGAAAGGCGGCATTCTACACGCCGGCCGCCTGCCGCAGCCCGTCTGGCTGTAGAATCGCGTCTTTGCCCGGCCGCATCCCATGTCGACATCGCACTCCCAGCAGACGCACTCGGAACTGATCCTCGGACTCGACGACCGTCCGCCTCCGCTGCTCGGCATGCTGGCCGCCCTGCAGCACCTGCTGGCCATCATCGTCCCCATCGTCACACCGGGCCTCCTGATCTGCCAGGCGCTGGGCGTGTCCAGCCGCGACACCAACCTGATCGTCTCGATGTCGCTGGTGATCTCGGGCATCGCCACCTTCGTGCAATGCCGCCGCTTTGGCCCGTTCGGCGCGGGGCTGCTGATCGTACAGGGCACCAGCTTCAACTTCGTCGGCCCGCTGATCGCCGGCGGCGCCCTGATGGTCAAGCAGGGCACGCCGGTGGAGGCGGTGATGGCGGCGATCTTCGGCGTCGTGGTGGCCGGCTCCTTCATCGAAATGGGCGTCTCGCGCGTGCTGCCCTTCGTCAAACGCCTGATCACGCCGCTGGTCACGGGCATCGTAGTGCTGATGATCGGTCTCACCCTGATCAAGGTCGGCCTGATCAGCATGGGCGGCGGCTACGCGGCCATGGCCAACGGCAGCTTCGCCAACGGCGAGAACCTGCTGCTTTCCGGCGTGGTGCTGGCCATCATCGTGATCCTGAACCGGGTGCCGGTGGTCTGGATGCGCAGCGCCGCCATCGTCATTGCGCTGGCCGTCGGCTACGCGCTGGCCGGCTGGATGGGACGCCTGGACTTTACCGGCATGCACGAGGCGCCGCTGTTCCAGGTGCCCACGCCCCTGCACTTCGGCCTGGGCTTCTCATGGTCGCTGTTCATCCCGATGATCGTGATCTACCTGGTCACCTCGCTGGAAGCGGTCGGCGACGTGACGGCCACCAGCAAGGTCTCGCGCCAGCCGGTCGAGGGGCCGCTGTGGATGCAGCGCATCAAGGGCGGGGTGCTGGTGAACGGCGCCAACTCCCTGCTGGCCGGCATCTTCAACACCTTCCCCAGCTCGATCTTCGCCCAGAACAACGGCGTGATCCAGCTGACCGGCATCGCCAGCCGCCACGTCGGCATGTGGATCGCCCTGTTCCTGGTGATCCTGGGCCTGTTCCCGGCCGTCGCCGGCGTGATCCAGGCAGTGCCGGAGCCGGTGCTGGGCGGCGCCGCCATGGTCATGTTCGGCGCCGTCGCTGCGGCCGGCATCAACATCCTGGCCAGCGTCACGCTCGACCGCCGCGCGCTGCTGGTGATCGCGGTATCGCTGGCGCTGGGGCTGGGCGTGTCCCAGGTGCCCGAATTCCTGGCCCATATGCCGGCCGCGGTGCGCAACGTGCTCGAATCGGGCGTCGCCACCGGCGGCCTGTGCGCGCTACTGCTGAACTGGTTCCTGCCCGAGCAGGCAGCAGGCCCGAAAGAATCGCAATGAACTGGAAGCGGCTGGCCAGGGGCTTGCTGGCGCCGCCGGTCGTGGCGGTGACGGCGTGGGGCGCACTGGCGCTGCGGTTCCAGCTGGCGCCGTCGCCTGCGCTGGCCATCGGCGGCGCCTGGACCCTGCTCGGCCTGGCCGTGGCGCTGGTCCTGGCGCGTGCGCCGGGCTGGCGGTACGAACGCAGGCTGCTGCTGGCGGGCGCGCTGGCAGCGCTTGCGATGCTGGGGTGGTGGCAGTCGCTCGCGCCGTCGCACGATCGACCGTGGGCCGACGACGTCGCGCGCCTGCTGGAATCGACGGTCGACGGCGACCACCTGGAGCTGCGCAATGTGCGCGCCTTCGAGTGGCGCACCGAGACCGACTACACGCCGCGCTGGGAAACCCGGCGCTACGACCTGTCACGGCTCGAGTCGGCCGACCTGGTCCTGTCCTACTGGATGGGACCGCACATCGCCCACACCCTGGTGTCGTTCGGCTTCAGCGACGGGCAAAGGCTGGTGTTCTCGCTCGAGATCCGCAAGGAGCGTGACGAGGAATTTTCCGCCATCGGCGGGTTCTTCCGCAAGTTCGAGCAGGTGATCGTCGCGTCCGACGAGCGCGACCTGATCCGCACGCGCAGCAACGCGCGCGGCGAGCAAGTCTATCTGTACCGGCTGCGGGCGACGCCCGCGCAGCTGCGTTCGGTGCTGCTGGACTACCTGGCGCGCGCCGAGCGGCTACGGCGCCAGCCGGAGTTCTACAATACCCTGACCAGCAACTGCACCACGATCCTGTTCGAGGTGGCGCGCCAGATCGATCCCGCCCTGCCGCTCGACTACCGCCTGCTGGCGTCGGGGCACTTCGCCGAATACGCGTACGACCAGGGCGCGCTGACCTCGGGCCTGCCCTACGCGGTCTTGCGCGAGCGTGGCCACATCAATGCGCGCGCAAAAGCTTCCGATACCAATGCGCACGACTTTTCGCAGGCGATCCGGGCCGGCGTGCCGGGCATTGCCGCGCCAACTGTTCCCGATCAACTGTTGAAGATCAATAGGCGTTGACCCCTCATCGATAGAATCGACTCAGGTTCGATTTGCTCCTGCGACGCTGCCAGGAATCGATAAGGAAACGCAATGGTATCGGGTCGACATCCGCCGTGGCAACGCCAGCCTGGACCCGCGGCCCAGGACGGCGCGTTCGCCATCATGTTCGTGCCGTTGCTGGTGCTGGTGGTGGCGTTTGCCGGCCTGGCGCTGGACATGGGCATGGTCTACAACCGCAAGGTCGAGCTGAGCGGCATGGCCAAGGCCGCCGCGCTGGCCGCGGC
The DNA here is from genome assembly GCF_034045165.1 of Massilia sp. CFBP9026. Classification (NCBI taxonomy): domain Bacteria; kingdom Pseudomonadati; phylum Pseudomonadota; class Betaproteobacteria; order Burkholderiales; family Oxalobacteraceae; genus Massilia; species Massilia sp. CFBP9026. Next base: position 781,843 of record NZ_JAXCWH010000001.1, on the reverse strand, counting down.
CAAGGAACTCAACGGCAAGAGCAGCGGCATCACGGCCGCCAGGACCCGTGCACGCGAAGCCGCCGAGCGCTTCACCTATAGCTACGGCACCGCGATTGCATGGAGCGAGTCCGCCCTCAGCTTCGGCACCACGCCGGCGCGCGGCGGCGCCTGGGTCGGCGCTGACGGGGCCGGCAACGGCGCCGCCTACTTCTATGCGAAGGTGGATACCGCGGCGCTCGGCGCGGAGACCGCCAGTATCAGCACCATCTTCATGCGCGTCCTCTCGAGCAGCCTGGCCACGATCGAAGTGGCCGACACGGCGATCGCCGGCCGCGCCGGCATCCAGGCAGTGCCGCTCGCCATCTGCGCGATGTCGGAGACCGCGGCCAGCGAACGCTCCAACTCCGACCTGAGCCAACACGAACTGGTCGAGTACGGCTTCCGGCGCGGCATCAGCTACGACCTAATGCAGCTCAACCCGAGAGCCACCACAGCCGCGCGCTACATGATCAATCCGGTCATCCCGCCGGGCATGGCCAGCACCTCGTTCAATACGGGCATCCTGGGACCCTTCGTGTGCGCCGGCTCCCTGTGGATGCCCCGTCTGACCGGCGGCCCGATCCGGGTATCGTCGCTGCCGGCGACTGCGCCGCTGGCCGGACTGGCCACCCAGCTCAACTCGCGCTTCGATGACTACAGCCATAACCTGTGCTTTCCCGCCGGCGGCGCTCCCGATACCAATATCCGCGCCTATGCCTACGACACCGCCGGCGGCGCACCGTGGATGTCCCCGGCCACCGGCCTTCTCGCCGCCAGGACCACTATCGAACGCGGCCGGCTCGAGACCGTGGCCGATATTCCCCATCCGGGCAGCGGGATGGCCGGCGTCAACGCCGGCTCCTTCGGGCCGCTGTGGTCGTACGCCAAGGCCGTCAGATTCTCGTCATACAGCGCCGGCGTTCCCGAGCCGTCCGGCGGCTACACGCCGTTCGCCACCGCCGACTGGCCCAAGCTGTACCGGACCGACATTGCGGCCAACAAATATCCCGGCTCGGGCCAGTACACGCCTTACTATCCATACAACACCATGAACCCGCCCACGGTGTCCGCGCCATCGAGCCTGCGCGAGAACTACGCCACGCCGCTGCGGCGGGTGCTGTACGTGCCCTTGCTGTCGTGTGCGGGCGCGGCGCCGTCCGGCTCCAACGTCGAGGCCACCGTCCTCGGGATCGGGAAGTTCTTCATGACGGTGCCCGCCACCAGCGACACCCTCATTGCCGAATTCGCCGGTACGGCATCCGAGCAGGCGATCCCCGGCGCAGTGGAGCTCTATCCATGAACCTCGCACTCCCTTGGCGCCGGCAACGCGGCGTCGCCGCCGTGGAATTCGCCGTCCTTCTGCCATGCCTGGCGCTCGTACTGGCGTCCCTGATCCTGTGCGCCCGCTTGATGTGGCACTACACCGTCGCGCACAAGGCGGCGCAGGACGCGGCGCGCTACATGGCCACGGTGCCGGCCGTCGAGATGCGCTCGCCCGCCCTGGCCGTCGAGGCGAAGGCGGTGGCGGTCGAGATCGCGAAAAGGGAAATGGTCGACCTGGCGCTGGGCCGGAACGCGGCAACCACCGACGTGCAATGCGACAGCTACAACTGCGGCTTCTTGATCGGCGAAGTGCCGAGCACGGTCAAGGTCGCGCTGGCGCTCCGGATCCGCGATCCCATCTTCAATCTCTATCTCGGGCCGTACGGCTTGCCGATCGTGGTCAACGTGGTGGAGCCCTATGTCGGCAAGTAATCCAGCCAGGCCGCGCACGCTGCGCCGCCAGCGCGGCACCGCCGCCGTCGAGTTCGCGCTGCTCGCGTGGATATTCTTCCTGCTCATCTTCGGCATCATCGAGGTCGCGCGCATGCTTTACATCTACGGCACGCTGCAGGAAGTGACCCGCCGAGCCGCCTCCAGCGCCGCGCACGTGTACCCGACCGACAGTGCAGGCATCGCCCGGCTCAAGTACGCGGCGGTGTTTCGCACCAGCCCCGGCGAGCTGCCGCTGGCGTCGCCGGTATCTGACGCCCACCTGCAGATCGACTACCTGGCCCTGACTCGCGACCCCGACGACGATAAGCTGAGCCTGGCGCTGGTCGCCCCGGGTTCGATACCCAACTCGGCGGCACGCAACCGGCAAATCTGCATGGCCAATCCGAATGCCGCGAACTGCATCCGTTTCGTCCAGGTGCGCGTCTGCGGCAGCGCCGACGACGGCGCCGGCGAGTGCCCGCGGGTGCGCTCGCGCATCCTGCTGCCGTTCGTCGACATGCGCGTGCCGCTGCACCGGGCGACCACGATCGTGCCGGTGGAATCGTTCGGCTACCAGGCCGGCGAATCCCCCTGCCCCTGCCCCTGAAAAGGGTCAGCGCGCCTGCAGGGCCGCGATCCGCTCTTCGATCGGCGGATGGCTCGAGAACAGCGCCATCGCGCCGCCCTTGCCCGAGATGCCGAATGCGCTCATATTCTTCGGCAGCTCGCCTTCGGCCATGCCGCCCAGGCGGCGCAGGGCCGCGACCATCGGCTGCGACTGGCCCATGATGTTGGCAGCGCCGCGGTCGGCGCGGAACTCGCGCTGGCGCGAGAACCAGGCCACGATGATGCTGGCCAGGATGCCGAACACGATCTCGCACACGATCACGGTGACCATGTAGCCGATGCCGGGACCGGTGTTTTCCTCGTCATTCTTGCGCAGCATGCCATCCACGAAGTAGCCGACGATGCGCGCGATGAAGATCACGAAGGTGTTGACCACGCCCTGGATCAGGGTCAGCGTGACCATGTCGCCGTTGGCGATGTGGGCCACCTCGTGCGCCAGCACGGCCTCGACTTCCTGCTCGGTCATCGACTGCAGCAGGCCGGTCGACACCGCGACCAGCGACGAGTTCCTGGTGGCGCCGGTGGCGAAGGCGTTCGGTTCGCCCTCATAGATCGCCACCTCGGGCATGCCGATGCCGGCGCGCTGGGCCTGGGCCGCCACGGTGTTGAGCAGCCACTGTTCGGTCGAGTTGGACGGCTGGGTGATCACGCGGGCCTTGGTCGACCACTTGGCGATCGGCTTGGACAGCAGCAGCGAGATGAAGGCGCCGCCGAAGCCCATCAGGCCGGCGAACATCAGCAGCTTGGTCAGATCCAGGCCGTTCGAGGTGAGGAAGCGGTTCACGCCCAGCAGGCTGGCGGTGATGCCCAGCACCAGCATGATGCCCAGGTTAGTCGCGATAAACAAAAGAGTACGTTTCATGATGTCCTTCTTGGTACGGTTGCGGTAAAAAAATGGGTTCAGGCGGCCTGCTCGGCGTCGTCGGTCACGATGCGCTGGACCAGCACCTTGGCGATGCGGCGCTCCTCCACGCTCAGGATGCGATAGCGCAGGCCGTCGATCTCGATCTCCTGGCCCGGCTCCGGCATGCTCTCGAAGCGCGCCAGCAGGAAGCCGGCCAGCGAGGTGTAGTCATCGTCGATGCTCACCAGGCCCTCGGTCTCCAGCACCTGCTCCAGCTGGTGCAGGTCGGCCGTGCCGATCACTTCCCACTCGCCGGGACCCTTGGGCTGGATCGCCAGCTGCTCGTCCTCGTCGGGGAACTCACCGGCGATCGCCTCCAGGATGTCAACCGGGGTCAAGAGGCCCTGGACGATGCCGAATTCGTCGGTCACCAGCACCAGCTGGCCGTGGGCGCGCTTGAGCGTGTCCATGGCCTTGAGCACGCCGGCGGTATCGGGCAGCAGGATCGGTTTCCTTATTGGACCATTGGGACCATTGGAGCCATTGCCGTCGACGACTTCGTCGTCGATGCGCGCCTGCAGCACCAGCTGGCTGATCAGGTCCTTGGTGCGGGCGATGCCGACCAGGTTGTCGAGCTGGCCGCGGCAGACCGGCATCCGGCTGTGCGGCGACTCCTGCAACTGGCGCAGGATGTCGTCGGCCTCGTCGTCGAGATTCACCCAGGACATCTCCGAACGCGGCGTCATGATCGAACGGATCGAGCGGTCGGCCAGGGTCAGCACGCCGCTGACCATATTGCGCTCCTCGACGCCGAAGGCCTGTGCTTCTTCCTGCTCCTCGTCGTGGGCATCCGGCTCGGCATCCTGGCGCCGCTTGCCGCCCATCAGGCGCAGCACGGTGTCGGCGGTGCGGTCGCGCAGCGGCATGCGCGCCTCGTTCTTGAGGAAGTTACGGCGCGCGAACTGGTTCAGGGCTTCGATCAGGATCGAGAAACCGATCGCGGCGTACAGATAACCTTTCGGGATGTGGAAGCCCAGGCCCTCGGCCACCAGCGACAGGCCGATCATCAAGAGGAAAGAGAGGCACAGCACGACCACGGTCGGATGCGCATTGACGAAGCGGGTCAGCGGCTTGGACGCCAGGATCATGACGCCGATCGAGATGATCACGGCCGCCATCATGACGCCCAGCTCATCGACCATGCCGACCGCGGTGATCACGGCGTCGAGCGAGAACACGGCGTCCAGCACCACGATCTGCACGATCACGGCGCCGAAGCTGGCATACACCTTCGACTGGGTGTGGACATGGGTCACGCCTTCCAGGCGTTCGTGCAGCTCGACGGTGGCCTTGAACAGCAGGAACACGCCGCCCAGCAGCAGGATCAGGTCGCGCCCGGAGGGCGACCATGGCCCCAGCGCGAACAGCGGCGTGGTAAGCGTCACCAGCCAGGAAACGATGGTCAACAGGCCCAGGCGCATCAGCATGGCCAGGGTCAGGCCGATCAGGCGCGCCTTGTCGCGCTGGTGCGGCGGCAGCTTGTCGGCCAGGATCGCGATGAAGATCAGGTTGTCGATGCCCAGGACGATTTCCAGGACAACGAGTGTGAGCAGACCCGCCCAGATTGCCGGGTCGAATAGCCATTCCATGGTATTACCTCGTTATTTTGCTAAATGTGTGTCGCGGCCGCGATCGCGGGCACGGCGGCGCAGTCGGGTGACGTGCGCCGCGATGCGGGGATCGTGATCGGCCAGGGGCGCCGCGCAGGCGGCGAAGCAGGCCCTCAGGCCATGCGCGGGGGTTTTAGCGGTGGAAACGAGGAGTGATTGGCGCGTGGCGGCGCCGGGGGCGCGATCGCGCCTCCCGGGGCGCCGTCCACTTGCAGGCCGAGGTCTTCGTAGACGGAGTCGTGGACATCGGCGCCGGCTGGCGGCTCATCGGGATCGATCTCGCAGCCGGCCTGGCAATCGTAGCCGCCCGACAGGTAGGCATCGGCGAACAGGGGCACGGCCGCATCGGTCTCGAGCGCAGCAGTGTGGATGAGGACTTCGGAAGGTGTGACGTGTTCCGTCGCGCCGGCCGGCTGCATCGCGGATGCGGCCATGGCCAGGGCAAACATGTTCAGGGGGAGCAGCAGGGTCAGGCAGATGACGAAAAATCGTCTCATATACAGTGCGAGAGTCGGAACGCTGTCAGTATAGCATGCGTTCGCCTAGCTCCGCCCCGCCGCGCACAAGCGGGCATAGCGCGCCGGCGTCACCCCCACCGCCAGCCGGAAGCGGCGTGTGAAATAACTCTGGTCGGCATAGCCCACCAGCGCCGCCACCTGCGCCAGCGGCAGCCGGCCCTGCCGGATCAGCTCCTGGGCGCGCCGCATGCGCGCCTGCTCGAGCCAGGCGATGGCGCTGGCGCCGGTGCTGCGCCGGAACAGCCGCGCGAAATGAAAGCGGCTGACGTTGGCGACGTTCGCCAGCATCTGCAAGTCGATCTCTTCGCCCAAGTGGGCCTCGATGAACTCCTTCACCCGCTGCAGGCTGCGCGGGTTCAGGCCGCGCGGGGCCGGCGCCAGGGGCGCCAGCTGGCAGTTGAAGCGGTGCACCAGGTGCAGCGCCAGCGCGCTCGACAAAGCCTGGCTCACATAGGCCTGGGCCGGATGCGGCGCGCGCTCGATCTCGGCCAGGAACAGCGCCACGATGCGCTCGACGAAAGGGTCGCGCGCCGAAAAACAGTTGGCCAGCTCGGTGCGGGGCAGCGCGCCGCGCAGCGCCGTCTCGGCCGCCTGCTGCAGCAGCGCCGGCGGCACCCGCATCAGCATGATCGCGCCGGGTCCGTCCCAGGCCCATTCGGACGGCATGCCGCGCGGATGCACGCCGATATTGCCGGGACCGATCATGGCGCTATGGGTCTTGCCGTCGCGCACCTGGGTCAGGCGCACGGCGCCCGAGATGCGCATCCCGATCACGTCCTGCTCGACCACGCCGGAGCCGACGCTTCCCGCCGCGGTCCACTCGTAGACGCTGACGCCGACGCCGCTCCAGGCACTCCCGTGGCTGGACGCGACCGGGGTGGCCAGCAGCCGGTTATCCGGTACAGGTGAAGGGTGCATGACCGCCTCCCACTGATGGCAAGTAAATACCAAATCTTGGCAATAACTTACCACGCCACGGACCATGTTTTAAAGATAATCGCATCAGGTGCTGGCAGCTGCCGCCGACCACCAGACGATACCCCGTCCTTGGCCACACCTCGCTACCTGCTGTTGGTGGCAGCCGCCGGCACCCGATCCGTGACGTTCGACGAGGGAGGATGCACATGCTTATCACTAGCCAGCAGGCGCAAGCGATGATCGACGCGGCGCAGTCGAGGGCCCAGGCCCTGGGCGTACCCGCCGTGATCGCGGTCATCGACGGCGGCTGCCACCTGAAGGCGTTCCAGCGCATGGATGGCGCCCCGCTGGGATCGATCGACATCGCCCTGGGCAAGGCCAGGACCGCGGCCCTGTTCGGATGCAATAGCGAAGACGTCTGGGAATACTGCAAGCCGGGCGCGCCGGCGCCCGGTCTCGAGCTCAGCAACGGCGGGCTCATGACCTTCGCCGGCGGCATTTCGTTCAGGTCCGGGGATGGCGCGGTGGTCGGCGCGGTCGGCGTCTCGGGCGGGGCGGTATCCCAGGACCAGGAGATCGCCCGCGCCGGCGCCGCGGCCTACGCAGTCTGAACCCTTCCTTCTTTTCTCCAACAACAAGGAGTATTCACATGTCCAAGACTATCCTGATCACCGGCGCCGCCGTCGGATTCGGCCGCGGCGCCGCCATCGGCATGGCAAAGAACGGCCATAACATCATCTCCACCGTCCATGTGTCGTCACAGGTGACCGCCTTGCGCGAGCAGGTCCAGGAACTCGGCCTGGCCGACCGCATCCGGGTCGAACGCCTCGACCTGACCGATCCCTACGACATCGACCAGGCGCTGACATGGGACTATGACGTCCTGTGGAACAATGCCGGCATGGGCGAGGCCGGGCCGGTCTGGGAAATCCCGATCGACCTGGTACGCAAGAACTACGAGGTGAACGTGTTCCTCCCGCTCACGCTCACCCAGCGCGTGGTGCGCAAGTGGATCGACGGTGGCCAGCCGCAAGGCAAGAAGGTCGTATTTACCTCGTCGATGGGCGGCCTGTTCACGCCGGCCAACTGGGGCACCTATGTCTCGACCAAGCACGCGCTGGAAGCGATCGCCGAGGCGCTGCAGCAGGAGCTGGCCGCCTACGGGATCCGGATCCAGACCATCAACCCCGGCGCCTACTACACCGGCTACAACGAGACGATGGCGGACAATCCTTTCCGCTGGCTCGACGAGCGCAAGCACCTCACCAGCCGCGCCCAGCTGCGCAAGGGCTTCGACGACTTCTTCGCCACGCCGGAAGGCAAGATGGACCCGAAAGAGATGATCGACCGGATGATCGAGATCGTCCCGGCCGACAGCGGCAAGTTCCGCAACGTGATACCCAAGGTGATCGAGGACATGCTCAAGCAGCACCAGCTGGCCGCCTGGGATAACACGATCTAGGCCATGTCGATCTTTCGAACCCTGTGCCTGGCGGCCCTGCTGCTGGCTGCCGGCACGCCCTTCCCGCTGCGGGCGGGCGATTCCAGCGATGCCAGCGCCGCCATGAAGACAGAGACTGAATCGGCCAACAGGGAAAGCGTGCGCGCCGCCTTCCAGGCCTGGGCCGAGGGCACCGGTGGACCGTTCGCCCTGCTGGCCGACGACGCGCAGTGGACCATCGTGGGGCGCTCGCTGGCCTCGCGTACCTATTCCGACAAGGCCGCCTTCATGAGCGAAGTGATCCACCCCTTCAATGCGCGCATGGCCAAGCCGCTGCGGCCAACCGTGCGCAAGCTGGTCGCGGACGGCGATACGGTGATCGTCTTCTTCGACGCCCAGGGCACGGCGCTCGACGGCAAGCCCTACGTCAACACTTATACCTGGATCATGGAAATGCGCGACGGGCGGGCGCTGCGGGTGTGGGCCTTCTTCGATGCCATCGAGTTCAACGAGCTCTGGACCCGGGTCAAACCTGCCAACCCGCCGCCATGAGCGCCCCTGCCGCCGGCCACACCCAGGCGGCGCCCGTCGAGCTGCTGCCGATCCTGATGCTGCTCGGCGCGGCCGTGCTGGCCGTCCCGCTGTTCAAGCGCCTGGGACTGGGTTCGGTCACCGGCTACCTGGCCGCCGGCATGATCGTCGGGCCATTCGGCCTGCAGGTCATCGCCGATCCCCAGGCCATCCTGCACGTCGCCGAACTGGGCGTGGTGATGTTCCTGTTCGTGATCGGCCTGGAGATGCAGCCCTCGCGGCTGTGGACGATGCGCGGCGAGATCTTCGGCCTCGGCTTCGCCCAGGTGGCCGGCGCCAGCGCCCTGCTCACCGCCTTCGGCATGGTGCTGGGCTTTCCGTTCGCCCAGAGCTTCGTCGGCGGCACCGGCTTCGTGCTCACCTCGACCGCCATCGTCATGCAGATGCTGGAAGAGCGCCGCGTGCGCGGCCTGCCGCGCGGCCGGCGTACCATCGCCATCCTGCTGCTGGAGGACCTGGCGATCGTTCCGCTGCTGGCGGCGGTCGCCCTGCTGGCGCCGGACACCGAACGCATCGCCGGCCGGGAAAGGATCGAAGCACTAGGCATCGGCGCCGCGAGCATCGCCGGCCTGGTGCTGGCCGGGCGCTATCTGCTCGACCCGCTATTCAGGATACTGGGCCAGGCGCGGGCGCGCGAAGTCATGACCGCCGCCGCCCTGCTGGTCGTGCTGGGCGCGGCCTATGCCATGCAGCTGGGCGGCCTGTCGATGGCCATGGGCGCTTTCCTGGCCGGGGTCCTGCTGTCGGAATCGACTTTTCGTCACCAGCTGGAAGCCGACATCGAGCCGTTTCGCGGCATCCTGCTCGGCCTGTTCTTCCTCGGCGTCGGCATGGCCCTCGACCTGGGCGTGATTGTCAGCGGCTGGCAACAGGTGGCGCTGGCCGTGGCCGGCTACATGCTGCTCAAGATGGCGGTCATCTATGGCGTCGCCCGCATGTTCGACCTCGACAACCGCGAGGCGGTCGGCCGCGCCGTGCTGATGGCCCAGGGCGGCGAGTTCGCTTTCGTGCTGTATGCGGCCGCCACCGCCGCTGGCATCCTCGACGCCCGCCAGAACGCCATCCTTACCACCGCCGTCATCGTCTCGATGATCCTGACGCCGTTCCTGATCATGCTGTACGACGCCTTCATGCCGAAGTGGGCGCCTTCGACCGCGTCGGTGACGCCGCCATCGGACCTGTCGGCCAACGTGCTGTTGATCGGCTTCGGCCGTTTCGGCCAGATCGCCAGCCAGCCGCTACTCGAGAACGGCTACTCGCTGTCGATCATCGAGACCAGCACCCAGGCGATCTTCGACCTGGAGCCGCTCGGCTTCAAGGTCCATTACGGCGACGGCACCCGGCTCGACATCCTGCAGGCGGCCGGCGCCATGGAGGCGCGGCTGATCGTGGTGGCGATCGACGACCGCCAGGCCTGCCTCAGGATCGTGGAGATCGCCAGGGCCGAATTCCCGCACACCCCGGTGCTGGCGCGCGCCTTCGACCGCGAGCACGCGCTTGAGCTGATCCGGCTCGGGGTGGACTGGCAGGTGCGCGAAACCTTCGAATCGGCGCTGACCCTGGCCGGCAAGGCCCTCGAACTGCTCGAGCCCGACGCCCGGGTGCGCGACGCGGTAATGGACGCCGTGCGCCGGCGCGATGCCGAACGGCTGGCGATCCAGGTTACCGAGGGGCTATACGCGGCGCCTGGACTGATCCGGAATAATGCGCAAGGCCGTGAGCGCTGAAGCGCGCCAGCCGCCGAGCATGCTTCATCGAGGCGTCATATACTCGGGTTAGACTATCGGCGCAGCATTTTTTTGCGATCCGATACCGGATTTTCCAGGACCGTTCGTCTCCCCATGTAACACATGCTCAAAGATCTGGACGAGTGGTTCATCCACGAGATACTTCCCGTCGAGGGCGCGCTGATGCGCTACCTGCGCCGGAACTGGCGGGATGCGTCCGAATGGCCGGACCTGCGCCAGGAGGTCTACGCGCGCGTGTACGAGGCGGCGCGCGGCGGCTATCCGGAGCGTCCGGCGGCCTTCGTGCTGGCCACGGCGCGCAACCTGCTGATCGACCGCGCCCGCAAGAGCCAGGTGGTGTCGATCGAAGCCTTCGCCGAACTCGACGACATGGCGACCGACGAACTGACGCCGGAACGCCATGCCAGCGGGCGCGCCGAACTGGAAGTGCTGGAAGAGGCGATCGAGGCGCTGCCGCCGCGCTGCCGCGAGGTGGTGGTGCGGCGCAAGGTGGACGGCCTGTCGCAGCGCGAGGTGGCGCAAGAGATGGGGATCACCGAGGATACGGTGGAAAGGCAGATCGCGAACGGCATGCGCGCTTTGGCCGACGCGCTGTTCGCGCGCGGCATCGGCGCTGGCATCGCGAAGCTGGAGCGCAAGCTGCGCAAGAGAGGCACGGATGACTGACACGAACAGGAAGGCCGCGACGGTCGAGGAAGAAGCGGCCGCCTGGCTGGCGCGCCAGGATCGGCGCGACTGGGACGCCGCGCAGCAAGCCGGGCTCGATGCCTGGCTGGCGGCGGACACCCGCCACCGGGTGGCATGGCTGCGCCTGCGCGCCGCCTGGGGTGAGTCAGATGCCCTACGCGGCAGCGAGCGCGCGCCTGCAGCCACGCCGCCCCTGGCACGCTTTTCGCCCTGGCGCATCGCCGCCGGCGTCGCGCTCGCCTGCGCCCTCGGCGCCCAGTTGGCGTCGATGAGGGACGATCACGGCGTGCAGCGCTATGCGACCGCGGTCGGCGAGAGCCGCCTGGTCGCGCTGGCCGACGGCTCGCGCGTCACGCTCAACACCGACACCCGGCTGCGTTCATCGCAGGAGGATGCGCGCACCGTCTGGCTCGATAGCGGCGAAGCCTATTTCGACGTCGCCCACGATCCGGCGCACCCCTTCGTCATCGAGGCGGGCGCCAGCCGCATCACGGTGCTGGGCACCCGTTTCACGGTGCGCCGCGAGGACGGCGGCACCCGCGTGCTGGTAGCCCAGGGCCGGGTGCGGGTCAGCGATGGCGCCGCCGCGGTCGAACTCGCGCCCGACGAGGAAGCGCTGGCCCACGCCGGCGCCATCGCGCGCAGCGTGCACGACGCCGCGCATACCGATCGCCAGCTCGCCTGGCGTGAAGGCCGGATCGTGTTCGACCGGACGCCCCTGGGCGAAGCGGTCGACGAGTTCAATCGCTACAACGCGCGCAAGATCGTCGTCGACAGCCCGGAAGTCGCCGGCATCGTCCTGGGCGGCAGCTTCGCACCGACCAATGTCGACGGTTTCCTGCGCCTGCTCGAACAGGGTTTCGGCCTGCGCACGGAACGGCGCGGCAAGGACGTCGTGATCAGCCGCTGATGTTTTTTTGCGGGCGCCATGCCGGATTTTTCTCGACGGTCCGTCATTGAGGGGAGCAGCACACAATCGAGCCGCATGGCTCCTCTCACACCAGGAAAAACGACGATGGCCCAATCCACCCTCACCACCCTGATCGGCGCGCTGTGCGCCGCCATGTTCTGCGGCGCAGTCCAGGCCCAGGCGATGCCGCTGCAGATCCCGGCCGGCGATCTCAAGACGGCGCTCGACCGCTATGCGGCCCAGAGCGGCGTGCAACTGCTGTACCGCGCCGACGACGTCCAGGGACGCACGAGCCCCGGCGTCCAGGGCAGCCTGGATCCGGCGCAGGCGCTGGCTGGGCTGCTGGCCGGCACCGGCATGGCGACCCGCAAGGATGGCAGCAACGCCATCCTCGTCTTTCGTTCCGGCCAGGACGACGCCGCCACCACCGCCAGCGAAACCGCAGAAAGTGAACTGACCACGGTGACCGTCACCGCCCAGAAGCGCACGCAATCGGCGCAGGCGGTGCCGATCGCCATGACCGCGCTGTCGGCCAAGACTCTGGACGTGCACCGCGTCCAGGGCCTGCAAGACCTGGCGCGCCTGACCCCGGGCCTGCTGGTGTCGAGCTTCAGCCAGGCCAATCCGACGATCGCGATCCGCGGCATCAGCAATACCTTCAACCAGATCGGCGTCAACAAACCGGTGGGCATCGTGGTCGACGACGTCTTCATCCCGCGCAACAGCGCGGCCAGCTTCGAACTGTTCGACCTCGAATCGATCGCCGTGCTCAAGGGTCCGCAAGGCACGCTGTTCGGCCGCAACGTGACCGGCGGCGCGATCGTGATCACCACCCGCCAGCCCGATCCGGCGCAGTTCGCGGCCGAAGCAGAACTCATCGTCGGCAATCATGGCGAGCGCCAGGCCAAGGGCGTGCTCAACGTTCCGTTGTCCAAGAATGCCGCCTTCAAGATCTCGACCTCGCTGCGCAAGCGCGACGGCCTGGGGCGCGATCGCCTGACGGGACGCGAACAGGACGACATCGACAGCCAGAACTTCCGCGCCCAGGCCTATGCCCGCGCGGGCAGCGGCTTCGACGCCACCTTCAGCGCCGACTATGGCGACGACCGCAACGGCGGGCGCACGCTGTCGTCCGACACGCTGGGCAACGACGGCGACGTGCGCACCTCCGAAGTCGGGGTCGAGCAGCGCTTCGCGCGCATCATCGCCGGCCTGTCCGCCAAGCTGGTCTGGCGCCTGGACGCGGGCGAGATCACGTCGATCAGCGCCTGGCGCAAGTCGCAGTCGGGCGAGGATTATTCAGGCGTTGGCGCCCATTACTCGCTGCTGACCGGCGGCAGCCAGAGCATCACCCGCGACGCCGACCAGATCACGACCTTCTCGCAAGAGCTGCGCTATGCAAGCCCCAAATGGGCGCGCGGCGACTTCGTGGCGGGCCTTTATTTTGCCGACGAGAATGGCGATCGCCAGCTCGGCGTGCGCGGCCTGGCCGCCGGCACGGGCCTGCTGGCCAGCTCTACGCTCGCCGAGCAGTCAGTCGACAGCCGCAGCGCCGCGGTGTTCGCCGACGGCACGCTGCACCTGACGGACACGCTCGACCTGACCGTCGGCGCGCGCACCACGCGCGACCGCAAGCGCGTCAGCCTCGTGCGCAGCGACCTGGTGCGGCCGGCGAACGGCTGGCGCGTCGATGGCCTGGCCCACAGCTGGACCGAGACCACGCCGCGCGCGGTGCTGAGCTGGACGCCCCGCAGCGGCCTGATGGCCTACCTGAGCGCCAGCCGCGGCTTCACCAGCGGCGGCTACAACGCCGATGCCACCAGCGTCGCGGCCTTCAGCATGCCCTTCGACCCGGAAACCGTGACCAATACCGAACTCGGGCTCAAGTCGCAATGGCTGCAGAACCGGGTGCGCCTGAACGCCGCCCTGTTCCGCATGAAGTATCGCGACAAGCAGGAGTTCGTCAACAATACCCTGACCGGCATCCTCTCCATCGTCAATGCCGGCAAGGCCAGCGTCGACGGCGCCGAAGTCGAACTGGCCTGGAAGGCAGCGTCCTGGCTCGACCTGTCGGCCAGCTTTGGCTACCTCGACGGGCGCTACGACCGGTTCGTGGTCGGCACCGTCAACAATAGCGGCAACCCGCTGTCGAATTCGCCGCGGCGCCAGGCCGGCCTGGCCGCCAACTTCAGTTATCCGGTCTCGTTCGGCTATCTGGTCGGCGCCGCCAGCTATGCGTGGAAGGACAGCTACAACACGGGCGCCGCCAACGACCCCAACCTGCAGCTGCCCGGCTTCGGCCTGGCCAACCTGTCGGCCGGCGTCGAGTCGCCCGACCGCAGCTGGCGCCTGTTGGCCTGGGTCAAGAATGCGAACGATACCGACTACCTGCTGACGCGCTCGACCCAGGTCGTGCGCGCGCGCTACGCCGGCGAGCCGCGCACCTTCGGCCTGAGCCTGACGGGACGCTTCTGATGGCCGCCCCGTCGATGCAGCGCCGGGCGCTGCTGGCGGCGCTGCTGGCCGGCCCGGCCTGGCATTGGCCGTCGTCCGCGCTGGCCACCGCCGGCGAGGTGCCCGACCGGCTTGGCGAGCGCCTGGCGCCCTGGAAGCCCGGCTGGCTGGACATCCACCACATCGCCACCGGCCGCGGCAACGCGAGCTTCGTCCTGCTGCCGGACGGCACCAGCCTCCTGATCGATGCCGGCGCCTCGTCGAACGCCCTCGACGTCTCGGTGGCGCCGCGTCCCGACGCCAGCCGCCGTCCCGGGGAGTGGATCGGCCGCTATGCGGCACGCCACCTGCGCCGGGCCGGGCTGGACGGCATCGATTACCTGCTGGCGACCCACGTGCATCCGGACCATACGGACGGCGTCGCCGACGTCGCCGAGCAGCTCCCGGTGCGCACCGTGATCGACCGCGGCTTTCCCGACTACGCCTATCCGCAGCGCGTCGACGCTCCGTTCGCCGCCGGCTACCGGGCCTGGGTCACGGCGCGGCGCGCGGCCGGGCTGGCGGTCGAGCGGTTCCGGGTCGGCAGCGCCAGCCAGGTCGCGCCACGCGGCCATCGGCCGGGCGTGCCGGACTGGGAAGTCCGCACGGTGGCCGCCAATGGCGTGGTCTGGACCGGCCAGGGCGAATCGACCCGTTCGCTGTTCCCGGACCTGGCTACCCTGCCGTGCGCCGACTGGCCCAATGAGAACCAGTGCTCGGCGGCGCTGCGCATCGGCTACGGCCCGTTCAGCTATTTCACGGGCGGCGACCTGACCAGCTATACGGCCGACGGCTCGCTGCCATGGCAGGACGTGCTGGGGCCGGCGACGCGCGCGGCCGGCTCCGTCACCGTGGCCACCGCCGACCACCACGGGATGTTCGACGGCCTGGACGGCGACATCGTGCGCAGCCTGCGGCCACGGGTGTGGGTGATCCAGTCCTGGCACATCGCCCACCCGGACATGCTGCAGCTCGAGCGCATGTTCAGCGAGCGCCACTATCCAGGGCCGCGCGACGTGTTCGCCACCTCCGTGATGCGCGAAAACCTGCTGGCCAACGGTCGCCTGACGCGGCGCCTGCGCAGCCACGACGGCCACGTCGTCGTGCGGGTGGCGCCGGGCGGCGGCCACTTCCATGTGGCGGTCACCGGCAACGCCGACGAGGCCGATATCGTGCAACTGGCGACGGCGCACATGGCACCTTGAGCACTGCGCCTTGTCATATGGGTGACACACCGTGGCGCTAGACTGGGCCGGTCACCCGGTGTTTTTTCTCGTGAACGGCCGCTCATCCGCCGGCCCCGCACCGGGCGGATTTTCTTGTTCCCTGAGGATGCATTCATGCCTACCGCCCAACCTACCGATCTCACCCGCCGCGTGCAGCGCGACCTCACCGACAGCTACGACGAAGAACTCGAGCTGGAACTCGACGACCGCGACCTCGACCCGGACACGCTGCTGCCCTCGCCTACCCGCAGCGAGCAGGAGAAGGAAAGCCGACGCCAGTATTTCCATGAGCTGTTCCGTCTGCAGGCCGAGCTGGTCAAGCTGCAGGACTGGGTCGTGCACACCGGCCACAAGGTCGTGATCCTGTTCGAAGGCCGCGACGCCGCCGGCAAGGGCGGCGTCATCAAGCGCATCGCCCAGCGCCTCAATCCCCGTGTGTGCCGGGTGGCCGCGCTGCCGGCGCCGAACGACCGCGAGCGCACCCAGTGGTATTTCCAGCGCTACGTCTCGCACCTCCCGGCAGCGGGCGAGATCGTGCTGTTCGACCGCAGCTGGTACAACCGCGCCGGCGTCGAGCGCGTGATGGGCTTCTGCACCGACAGCCAGTACGAGGAATTCTTCCAGACGGTGCCGGAGTTCGAGCGCATGCTGGTGCGCTCCGGCATCCAGCTGATCAAGTACTGGTTCTCGATCTCGGACGAGGAACAGAACGCGCGCTTCCTGAGCCGCATCCACGATCCGCTCAAGCAGTGGAAACTGAGCCCGATGGACCTGGAATCGCGCCGGCGCTGGGAAGAATACACGCGGGCCAAGGAAATCATGCTCGAGCGGACCCACATTCCCGAAGCGCGCTGGTGGGTGGTGCAAGGGGTGGACAAGAAGCGTGCGCGCCTGAATTGCATCCATCACCTGCTGCAGCAGATGCCCTACGTCGAGGTCGAGCGGCCCGTGATTGCGCTGCCGGAACGGGAATACCACGACGATTACGTGCGGCGGCCGGTGCCGCCCGAGATCATCGTGCCGGAGGTGTTCTAGCCCACGGCCGGCGCGCAGCCGGCCTGTGGTCGGTCACAGAAGCGGAGCGACGAATTTCTGTCCAGGAACTGTTCTTTTTGCTAAGCTTCACATCGGTTTTCCGCGTGGCGATCCCATCACGCCGGCCTCCTGGACTTGACCGATGACCTTGCAAGAACATTCTGAGACAGATTTCCCTGCGCGGGCGGACGACGACGATGCAGCGCTCGAAGCGTTGCGGCAGCACAGCGTCGGCATGGGCGGCCCCGCCAGCGGACCGGACTGGCAACGCCAGGTGCGGGCCCTGTACCGGCGCGGCATCTCGATCGAGACCGCGCTGCAATTCCTGTATCGCCAACGCCCGAACCGGCAGGTGTTCGAGACCTGGCTGCTGGAGACCGGCCGGCCGCAGCCGGCCGTCCCGGATGCGGCGGCCTGCATCGAGGATGGCGCACTCTCTGCGGCCCAGCGCGCATTCTGGGACCGCCATGGCTATCTCGTGCTGCCGGGGGTCGTCCCGCGCGCGCAGTGCGAGGCGGCGTGCCAGGCAATCTGGGACTTCCTCGGCGCCAGTGCCGACGATCCCGGCTCCTGGTATCGCGAGCATCCCGGCAAGCGCGGCATGATGCTCGACTTCTACGACCATCCGGCGCTGGCGGCCAACCGCGCCGCGCCGCTGGTACGGCGCGCCTGCGAACAGCTGTACGGCAGCACGGCGATCTACCCGTCCATCGACAAGGTCAGCTTCAATCCACCCGAGGACGGCGGTTCGCGCTTCCAGGGCAGCCCCCTGCACTGGGATGCAAGCCTGTCCCTGCCGATGCCGTTCCGGCTGCAGGGATTGCTGTACCTCGGCGATTGCGGGCCGCTCGATGGCGCCTTCCACTGCGTTCCCGGCTTTCACCGGCGTCTGCCGGAATGGCTGGCGCGGGTGCCGGCAGGCGTCCACCCGCGCGACTGGGCGCTGCGCGACCTGGAGCCGACCGCGGTGCCGGGCCAGGCTGGCGACTTCCTCCTGTGGCACCAGGCCCTGCCCCATTGCGCCACGCCCAATCGCGGCACGCTGCCGCGCATGGTGCAATACCTGACCTACCTGCCCGACACCATCGACCATCAAGCACAGTGGATCTGACCATGAACGACACGACGAACGACGAGCTCGCGCGCCTGCGCGCGATTGCCCGCGCCATCCTGGCCACCGGTTCCGACCTGCACGCGGCCATCGGGCCGGTCCAGGACCTGCGCCAGCTCGCCGAACGCCTGTCCACCATGGACAGATCGGTGCAACGCAATATCTGCGACGGCGAGAGCTGGCTGCCGTCCGGGCTGGCGGTGTCGCCGCTCACGGCCGCCCTGTGTGCGCACGAAGTATTGCGCAGCGCCGCCTTCATCCAGGGCGCGTCGCGGGCCATGGAACAGGCGGCAAAGCGCTGCCAGGGACGTCCGGTGCGGGTGCTGTACGCCGGCTGCGGACCGTTCGCCTTCCTGCTGCTGCCCCTGCTGGCGCTGTGGTCGACGGAGCGGGCGACCTTCACCATGCTCGACATCCATGCCGACGCGCTGGCGCCGGCGCGCAGGCTGGTGGCGGACCTCGGCCTGGATGCGGGCGTGACGTCCTGGATCCAGGCCGACGCCGCGACGATCCGGCTCGACCCGGCCGCCCTGCCGGACGTGATCGTCAGCGAAACCATGAGCGCGGCCCTGAAGCGCGAACCACAGGTGTCGATCGCCCGCAACCTGCTCGCCCAGGCCCCGGGCGCGTTGATGGTGCCGGCCTCGGTGCGGGTCGACTGCGCGCTGAGCGAACGGCCGGACGCGAGCACCGTCTGGCGCGACGGCGTCCGCCTGGGGCAGGTGTTCGCGCTGGACGCGGCCGCCGCGACGGCCTGGGACGCCGAGGTGGACGGCGCGCTGCCGGCGGCCACGTTCACCATTCCGGCCGATATCGCGCCGCTCACCACGCTGCGCCTGTTCACCGACATCACGGTCTTCGACGGCATCGGCCTGACCGGGGGCGACTGCAGCCTGAACACGCCGCGCTACCTGCCGGGCAAGCCGCTGTTCGCCGCCGGCCAGAAGGTGCGCTTTTACTACCGCCTGGGCGCCGACCCGGGCCTCGACTACGCCGTGCTGCCGGGCTGACGGCGCCCATGTGCCGAAGCCGGCTTTGTCATCCGGCGCAAATGCCGACCGGCCTGCGCGCCGGCAGCCTCACCTGCGCCACCAGGCCGCCTTCGGGATGGTTGCGCAATTCCAGCCGGCCGCCATGCGCCTCGACGATGCCGCGTGCGATGCCCAGTCCCAGTCCCATGCCGCCATCGTTGCTGTCGCGCCCATGGGCCAGCCGCACATAGGGATCGAACAGGCTGGCCAGCGCGTCCTCCGGCACGCCCGGCCCGTGGTCACGCACCTCGACCACAACGCTGCCCGGCTCCTCGCGCACCGCGATTGCGGCACGGGCGCCATAGAACAGCGCATTGTCGAGGAGGTTGCCCAACGCCCGCTTGAGCGCCAGCGGCTTGCCGCGCACCGTGATGCCGGACGGCTGGTAACCCACCTCGTGGCCGGCCAGCTGCGCGCTCTTGACCATCCGCCCCAGCAGCGCGTCGAGGCGGATATCGGCCGGATTCTCGTGGATGTCGCTGTCCTTCACGCACTGCAACGCGCCCTTGACCATCATGTCCAGTTCATCCAGGTCTTCCTCGAAGTCGTTGCGCAAGGCATCGTCGTCGAGCAGTTCGGCGCGCAGTTTCAAGCGCGTGATCGGCGTGCGCAGGTCGTGCGAGATCGAGATGAACAGGCGTTCGCGGTCCTCGATGTAACGGGCGATGCGCTCGCGCATGGCGCCGAAGGCACGCGCCGTGTTGACGAACTCGCGGCTGCCGGTTTCGGGCAATGGCGGACTGGCGTCGTCGTGGCCCTGGCCGACGGCGGCGGCGGCATCGGACAACGCTGCCAGCGGCCGCGTGATCGAGCGCACGACCAGCAGGCAAAGCAGCAGCACCACGGCCAGCGACAGCGCCTGCGGCATCAATCGGTCCCAACTGAACGGGTCGCTGCCGCTCAGGAAGTAAGGATTGGGCATCAGCGCCGCCATGTACAGCCAGTTTCCCGGTTCGATCTCGGTCTGGATCACCAGGATCGGGGCCGGATCGGGCTGCAGCAGCAGCACGTGCTGGACCCAGGCGTTCGGCAAGTCTTCCAGGCGCACGTCGTGCTCGGCCACCACCAGCCGGTCTGGCCAGGCGAAAGCCAGCCGGAACCCCGGCGAATTCGGCAGGTCGCCCTTGAGCGTCGCGGCCACCGTGGCGATCGCCTTGTCGGCCAATGGATGCGGCGCGATCTGCTCGACCGGCACGTAGGCATGGTTCAGGTTGACGAAGAAGCGCGTGCCGCCCATCTCGCGCAACTGCTGGATGATCAGCGCGCGGTAGGCCGGCGGCAGGCTGCGAAAGAAGCGGATCGCGCCGGCCGCGCTGTGCGCCACATATCTGGCAGCCGACTGCGTCTCGACCTGCGACTTGTAGCGCAGCTGGCTGGCCCAGATCGCGCTGGCCGCTATCTGCGTGACGAGCAGGCCCGCCGCCATCACCAGCATCAGGCGACCCAGCAGCGAGGCCGGCACCAGGCGCCGCAGAAGCCCGTCAGACACTGGACACGCTGACGTCGGCCGAGAACACATAGCCTGCGCCGCGCACGGTTTTGATCAGCGCCGGCTGCTTGCCGTCGTCGTTCAGCCGCAGCCGCAGGCGGCTGACCTGGACGTCGAGCGATCGGTCGGTCGGGCCGACGTCGCGCCCACGCGTCTCCTCGCACAGCAGGCCGCGGTCGAGGACGATGCCGGGATGCTCGACGAAATACTTCAGCAGCTGGAAATCGAGCCCGGTCAGCGCCACCTGGGCGCCATCGGAATCGAGCACCTTGCGCTCGGTGAGGTCGAGCGTGAAACCCACGAAGCGGTAGTAGCGCGCGGCAGGCGCCTCTACCGCCGAACGGCGCAGGATCGCCTTGATGCGAGCCAGCAGCTCGCGCGGGCTGTAGGGCTTGGCGATATAGTCGTCGGCGCCCAGCTCCAGGCCGACGATGCGGTCGGTCTCGTCCGAGCTGGCGGTGAGCATGATGATCGGCACATTGGAGCGCTGGCGCACCTGGCGGCACAGCATGAAGCCGTCGGTATCGGGCAGCATCACGTCCAGGATCACCAGGCACAAGCCGTCGGCCTGGGCCTGCAGCGCGGCCAGGAAGCTCTCGCCGTCATGCGACAGGATTACCTCGTACTGGTTCTTCTCCAGGTAGGTCTTGAGCAGTTCCCGGGTCTTCTGGTCATCGTCCACGATCAGTATCTTGCGCACCTGCCACTCCAAGAGGTTTGAGATTGAATAGCCGGAACAGCGCGCCGAGGCGGCGCTGGGCCTGGGACGGCGGCACCCTGTCGTCCAGGAAGAAGCGGTGCACCTCGGCGATGATCGCGTCGCGGCTCGCTTCGTCGAGCGCCATGCGGTGCACCAGGCTGGGCGCCTGCACCGCGGCGCCGCGCGCGAACACGGTCCACGATTGACGCGCGCAGCTGTCCATCGTGCCCGGGTCGGCATCGCGCCGCACCGGCACCCCGCCCTTGAGCGCATTGAAGCCGGCTTGCACGACGGGCGCCACCATCAGCCGCGCCATCTTTTCCTGGGCCGCCATCTGGCGATAGTCGCCCGCGAACATGGCCAGCGTGTCGACGCTGTACAGGTGATAGCCGGCGGTATCGGGCGCCGCGGCGCAGCCGAAGTCGCGGTCCGGCAGCGCCTTGAACTCGGCCAGTTCGGCCTTGGCCCAGTCGCCCATGATCATCATGCCGGCCTGGCCGCGCGCGAAACGGCGCACCACCTCGGGCCAGGGACGCTCGTCGATCTCGTCCTGCAGCCAGCCCTTGATGGTGCGCAGGCGCAGCAAGGCCTCGTGGGTGCGACGGTCGGCCGCCGCGGCCGGGCTGCGCTGCACGAACAGTTCGCGGTAGAAGGCGGGCCCGCTTTCGGCCAGCACCAGGTTCTCGAACAGGGCCGCCACCTGCCAGGCCTCGCTGCTCTGGGCCAGCGGCGCCACGCCGGCCGCGCGCAGGCGCCGCGCCACCTCTTCGAACTGGCGCCAGGTGACGGGCGGCGTCAGGCCGAGACGGGCGAACAGCGGGCGGTTGTAGTACAGCGTATTGACGCGATGAATGCCGAGCGGCGCCGCCACCACGTGGCGACGGTGGACGACGAGCTGCTGGATGGTCGGGAACAGGAAGCCGGCCCAATCGCCAGAATCTGCGACCTTGTCGAGTTCGAGCAACAGGCCCAGGTCGGCCCACTCGGCGATCGACGGGCCGATCAACTGGGTCACTTCAGGCGCATCGCCGGCCAACACCCTGCCCTTGAGGACCTTGCCGGCGCCAAGGCCGGCGCCGCCAGGAATGGCGGCGTCCTGCCAGGCGATGCCTTCGTCGGCGAGCCGGGTCGCCAGCATGTCGGCGGCCTTGCGTTCGCTGGCCGAGGTCCACCAGTGCAGGACTTGCAGCCCAGGGCCGGGGGTGGCGACAGATGGCGCGGCGGCGCAGGTGCAGGCCAGGGCCAACGCCCATCTCATGACACCAGGCCAGGCCACTTTCTTCATCGACGCCATCACCCACGATCCCGCTGAAAGCACCGATTATAACAAGCGTATCAGCGCCGTTCGATACTGGCGACGTGGCCCATCCTGCCGTTGCGGTCGAAGGCCGCGGCGCGGATCGTGCCACGCGCCGCGATCGGGCCGTTCACGACCGGACTGCTCGCATTGGGCATGCTGCCATCGACCGTGTAACGCAGCACCATCCCGGGCAGAACGTGATTTACCTTCACCTGCCCGCCCTCTTCGATCATCCCCGGCGGCGCGATGCGGTAAGCGACCTTCGAACCATCCAGGTCGAGGCGCGGCAGCACGCGCTGGCCGAGGGCGTTGACGAAGCCGGTCCAGGCGGCACGGTGCAGCAGGTCCGCTTTCGCCGCATCGTTCTCGCGGGCCCAGGCCGGATCCGCAGCCCAGCCGCGCTCGGCCACCGCCACCAGGCGCGGCATCACCAGGTAGTCGATGCGCGCCGGGTCGAGCACGGTCTCGACGAACAGATTGGCCTGCAGGCCGCGCACGCGGCGCTTGCCGTAGTCGGTCAGGCGGTCCTTGCCGATGCGCGCGGCCTCGGGCGCATTCTTGTTGATGTCGAGCGGGATGAAGTCGTGGACGGTGTCCAACTCCACGTAGGCGCCCCAGTTCACGCCATGTTCGTCGGGATTGGCGTTATGGGCCATGTCCATATACATGCGCGTCACCGGCGTCAGCACGATGTCGTACCCGGCATTGGCCAGGCGGTAGGCCAGGTCTTCGTTGCCCGTGGTGTTATTCCACACATAGGCCGAGAAACCGCGTTCGGGGAAACGCGGATTCGGGATCAGCTTGGGCCGGCCGTCGAGCATCGTCTGGCGTGCGGCCAGTTCTTCCCAGCCCGACATGAACACGCCATGCTTGCGCAGGATGCCATCGACACGGTCATAGAAATAATCCCACAGGTCGACCACGGTTTCCAGATTGTGTTTCTTCATCATGGCGGCGCTGACGGGCGACTTTTCCCAGGCGCCGTGGGCCAGCTCGTCGCCGCCCATGTGGATGGTCGACAGCGGCACACCGGCCTCGCGGTGCAGCTTGACCACCTCGTCCACCACGTGCTCGATGAAGGTGTAGCTCGACTCATGGCCCGGGTTGATCACATTGTCGCCGAACAGCTGCGGCGAGTTGTACACCGAACGGTCTTCGAGATCGTTGAGCAGGTACTTCGCGTAGTCCGGATCGCCAGCCGCCTTCAGGCGGTGGTAGCGCGATTCCATCGCCTGCACGGCGGCGCGCGCGTGGCCCGGCATCTCGACCTCGGGGATCACCTCGATGTGGCGCGCCTGTGCATAGCGCAGGATGTCCTTGTACTCGTCGCGGGTGAAGTAACCGCTGCCGCTGGGGTCCTTCGGGTCGGGTCCTGAGCCATAGGCCGGTTGCAGGCGCACGCCGGGCTTGGCGGCATGGCCGCGCACGGCGCCGATGTCGGTCAGCTCGGGCAGGCCGGCGATCTCGAGGCGCCAGCCTTCGTCGTCGGTCAGGTGAAAGTGGAATTTGTTCAGCTTGAAGCGCGCCATCAGGTCGAGCCACTTGAACACGGTGTCCTTGCCATGGAAGTTGCGCGACACGTCCAGCATGAAGCCCCGGTAGCCGAAGCGCGGAGCATCGACGATGGTCAGTTCGGGCAGCGCCGGCGACTTCGTCCCCGGCAGCGGCATCAGGTCGCGCAGCGACTGCAGGCCGTGGGCCACGCCGGCCGCGCTGTTGCCGACGATGGCGATGCCGCCATTGGCCGCGATCGTCAGGCGGTAGGCTTCGGGCGACGTCTGGCCGGGCACGCTGCCCACGGAGAGTCGCAGCGCAGGACCGCCGCTGGCCGGCAGGTCAGCCGGGAACAAGGAGCGCGCCAGCGCCGCCTCGTTGGCAAGGTTCGATGATGCTTCCACCTTAGGCTTGCCCTTGAGCGCCAGCGTGCCCTTCCCGGCATCGAGCTGCAATGGCGTCGGCAAGACTTTCGGCACGGCGGACGCGGGAAGCAGCGCGGCGCGCGCGTTGCGCTCGTAGGTATCCTGCGCGGTGACCAGCGAATGCGGGCTGTCCTTGACGCCGGCTTGCGGCGGCTGCGCCAGCGGCACCACGCTGTAGGCAAGCGCGACACCGGTATCCGGCGCGGCGTCGTACACCAGGTAGGGGCCGGACGGCGCCTTCGACGAGGTGTAGACCGAATCCGAATGCTGGTAGTCGAAGGCGATCGTCTGTCCCGCCGCCAGGCCCTTGAAGCCGGGGCCCGGATACAGGCGGAACAGGCCGCCGGCGATCTGCTCGAGCAAAAGGCCGCTCGACTGCACGCCCTTGGGCATGCGGTCGATCGCGTTGAAATATAGCGACCAGCCCTGCGCCGGTAATGCCTGGGTGTCGCGATTGGTCAGCGTGAAGCGCGCCGGCGATGTCCCTTTCGAAAGCTGTGCACTCGCCACGGGACGCTGCAACTCCCACTGCAGGTGCAGCTTCGCGCCGTTCGCCACGGCGCCGGCGGATGTCGCCGCGGCCTGCGCCTCTTGCGCCGTCGCCGGCAGCGCGAAGGCCATCATGGCCGCCATCAGGGTCGACGCCACGGCGCCGCCAACCATCTTTGTCTTGCCCAAGTGTCTCTCCTTATCGCGCAGATGCGCGCTCGTCCATATCATTTTTGCCCTGGTCGGCCTTGCTCGACCCTGTTCTGCAGCCTCACGGCGCCATCGCTCGGCGCCAGGCTGCCGTTCAACACCTGCGAAGTCACGGCCCACAGTTCGACCTCCATGCTCGGCTGACCGCGATTGAGCACCTGCGCATTGACGCGGATCGTCGAGGCGCAGCGCTTGCGCCATTCGGCCATCTGCTTGGCCACCGGGTCGCGCACCGCGATCAGATGGTGCGACAACGTGAAGAAGCCGGTCAGGCGATTGGTGTACAGGTCGGCGAATTCCTGCGACCCCACCCAGGCCATGAATTTGTAGGCGTCTTCCTTGTTCTTGGAATTGCGGTTCACGCCCAGCCCCAGGTCCATGTGGTCCGAGATGTGGCAGGCATGGCCCTGCCTGGGCAGTGGCGGCGGGAACACACCCAGGGCCAGGCCCGGTGTGCGGCTGAAGTGCGCGATGTCCCACGATCCGG
This sequence comes from Massilia sp. CFBP9026, assembly GCF_034045165.1. Lineage (NCBI taxonomy): Bacteria > Pseudomonadati > Pseudomonadota > Betaproteobacteria > Burkholderiales > Oxalobacteraceae > Massilia > Massilia sp. CFBP9026. The sequence continues at coordinate 756,623 of NZ_JAXCWH010000001.1, read as the reverse complement.
CCGGGTAGATCGCCGCACCGCCCGATGCGAACCTGGCCTGGCTGGCCGCATAGGTCTGCTTCGTCGCGCCTGCCGGAAGGTAGCGGCCCAGGCGCGCCGTGAAATCGAGGGCATCGACGAAGGGCTGGTCGGTGAGCTTCGCGCGCCCGGCGATCAGGGCTTTGCGCCCCTCCTCGCCGCGCCAGAAATTCGGGCCGATATTCGTGTAGACGATCTGGCTCGACTCCCACTGCTCGGCCGTGCCCAGCGCCAGCGGCGTCACCCCCGCCTTTTTCAGGACGTCGAGCACGCGGAAGAAGTCGTCCACCGTGCGCGGCGGCTGCAGGTCGTGACGCCGGAAGATATCCTTGTTATAGAAGAAGCCGTGGATGACGGAAGCCACCGGCATGCAGAAGGTGTCCTTGCCGTCGTCGGTCTGCCAGGCCACCAGGCTCGACTGATCGAAATTCTGCAGGCCCGGCTTGCCATTCAGGCGATCGAGGTGCCCACCCCGGTACAGCGCCAGCGACAGGTCGAACGGCCGGCATGCGATCAGGTCGCCCGCCGTGCCCCTGGCCAGGCGCGCGCCCAGTGCGGCGTCGTAGCCGGTCGGCGCGGTCGGCGCGAATTTCACCGTGACGTCGGGATGGTGGCGCGCGAAGGCCGGTAGCAGGACGTTTTCCCACAAGGCCTTGTCGTCCACGCGCCAACTCTCGATCACCAGCGTGCCGGCGCTGGCAGGCAGCAGCAGCGCCGCCAGCAGCGCGCCGGGCATGCCCTTCAGGATCCCTCTCACCCGTGCTGCCCCGCCGCGCCGCGCTTGGCCTTGGGCGCCGCGAACAGCCGCTCGATCTCCTCCAGCGACTTGCCGCGGGTTTCGGGCAGGAAGAAGGTGGCGGTAATGAAGTAAATGGCGGTGCAGGCGCCCCAGAACAGGAACATCATGTGGTAGCCGAAGTGGCCGACGATCGGCAGGAAGGCGCCAGCGATCAACGTGCCCGTCCCCTGGTTGATCAGCAGCGCCACGCCCATGCCCACCGACCGGATCCGGGTCGGCATCAGCTCGGACAGGGCCAGCCACACGCACACGCCGGGGCCGATCGAGAACGAGGCGATGAAGAAGGCGATGAACAGGGCCGCCAGCTGGCCGCTGCGTTCGTCCGGCGTGGGCCCGACGGTGGCGCGCACGATCTCCAGCGGCACGCCGTCCGGCGCGCCCTTCGGCGGCTGCACCGATACCCGCTGGGCCATGTACACGCGGCGGGCGGCGTCGAGCGTGGTTCGCGCCTCGGCCGGTAGGCCCGCGATCATCTGCTGGGCAGCGTCCAGCGCCGCCGGGTCGCCGCGGCCGCTCCACGCTGCTCGAGCACCGTCGAGCAAGGTGCGCTGGGCTGGCGGCAAGGTCGCCGCCAGCGCCGCCTCGCGCGCCAGCACGGCCTGGGCTTCGGCGGTCGGCGTATAGGCTTCGGCCACCTGCTGCGCATCGCCATACTGATACAGGATCGTCAGTTGCACCGGGCCGGCGGCATTGCCCAGCTTGGCGTCGACCAGGTTGAGGTCGAGCGCATTATTACGTACCAGCGCCGCCACCTCGGCGTGCACGTCGACCCGCTCCGACTCGAAGCGGTGGAACAGCAGCGCCAGCAGGCATAGCGAGACCATGATGCCGGCGGTGCCGATCTTGAGCAGGAAGACGCGCCCCTTGCGCTCGACCAGCACGATGGCCCCGACCGTCATCACCATGTTCAGGATCTTGATCGCCGTGCCGTGGCTGGCCGCGCTCACCGGATCGAGGCCGGCATGCTGCAGGATGGTGGACATGAACTGCAGCAGCGAGTTGATGCCGGTCGCCTGGTTGCAGCCCAGGATCACGCAGGCCAGCACGAACGGCAGCACATAGCGCCGCTCGGTCAGCATTTCGGTCAGGGCGGCGCCGCGCGACAGCTTCGGGCGCGCGCGTTCTTCGGCCAGCGAGGTCTGGATCTCGTCGACCTCGATTGCACAGGCACTGGCCGGACGCAGGCGCCCCAGCACGGCGCGCGCCTGTTCGGTGCGGCCCTTGCGCATCAGCCAGCGCGGCGACTCGGACACGAACAGGCAGCCAAGCAGGAACAGCGCGCCGGGATACACGACCGCCATGAACATGCTGCGCCAGGCGTGGTCGGCGGCCGCGGTCGCGGCGACGGCGTCGCTGCCGGCGGCCTGGATCGCCAGTTCGGCGTTGCCCAGGTAGTGGTTACCGATGAAGGCGGCCAGCACGATGCCGGCCGTGAGAGCAAACTGGAACAAGGCAAGTCCGCGGCCGCGCCTGTCGGCCGGCAGGCATTCGGCCAGGTACAGCGGCACCACGACCGCGATCACGCCGCCGGATAAACCTTGCAGCAGGCGCCCGAGCAGCAGCGGCACGAAGGATTGCGACAGGTAGATCACGGTGACGCTGCCGACGAACAGCAATGCGCTCACCACCAGCATGGGCTTGCGGCCTAGCCAGTCGGCCAGCATGCCGGCCACCACCGAGCCGAGGATCGAGCCGGCCATCACGGCCGCCACCACCAACGACAGCTGGCCTTCGGTCAGGCTTGTCGCCCGGTGCAGGTAGGGCAAGGCGGGATCGATGATCCCGATGTCGATCCCGTACAGCAGCCCGCCAAGGCCGCAGATCGCCGTCAGGAAGAACAGGTGCATGCGTTGCTTGTTTTCGTTGGCCATTCCTTGCCTTTGCCTTGATCGATGCTTCGTGTTCCAGGAGCGCAGCCGCCCGGTCTCCGGCGCGCGGCTGCGTCCTGCCGTCTACTACTGGAGATTACCAGCTCGTACCGACCCGCAGTCCAAACATGCGCGGATCGTTGTAGGACGCCAGCGTGAAGCGCTCGTCCGGGCCGCCGATGCCGGCCCAGGTCTTGGCGCGCTTGTCGAAGGCGTTGCGCACGTACAGCTCCGCATACCAGGGGTAGCGGTCGCCGTCCGGTCCATTCAGGCGCAGCGAGCCATCCACCTGGGCATAGGCGCCCTGCACGCTCGACAGGTGGGCTTCGTCCAGGTTGCGCAGGTTGAAGAACATCTTGTCCTGCCAGCGCGCCTGGACCCACGGCGTCAGCATCCAGCCATTACTGAAGTGGAAGTCCTGCGAGAAGCTCAGGTTCATCGTGCGCGGCGGCGAATACGGCAGGCGGTTGCCGACCACATTGTATGGACGCAGCTGGGACAGGGAGGTATCCGGACCGGAGTAATAATCCGGGCATGGCGTGATGCCCTGGGCCAGGCGCGAGCCGCAACCCAGGTCGTCGCTGAAGGTATGGTAGTCGGCCACCTTGGCCGAAAGGAGCGAGGCCGAATAGGTGAGCCGCGCGTCACGCCATGGGCGGTACTGGCCTTCCAGTTCGAGCCCCTTGATGTTGGCGCGGCCGATATTGCGGGTCGACCACCAGCTGATCACCGCATTGCACCCCGGCTCTTCCGCGGCGCAAGGACGCTTGTTCTGACCGACCGTGTGCTGGCCCGTCATCTGCATGTCCTTGTAGCGGCTGTAGAACAGGGTGGCCGACAAGGTCAGGCGATCGTCCAGCATCTTGCCCTTGTAGCCGAACTCCAGGTTGGTGACGGTCTCGGGGCTGTACGGCAGGAAGGAATACTGCGGGCCGCTCGGGCCGGTGGCGCAGTCATACGGCACGCCGTTCGGGTCCAGCATATTGCCGCACAGGTTGAAGCGGTCGTTGAAGCCGCCGGCCTTGTAGCCGGTCGACAGCGAGGTGTAGAACATATTGCGCGCATCGACCTGCCAGGTCAGGCCCAGGCGGCCGGTGGTCTTGCGCCAGGCGTCCTTGTGGTTGCTGATCGAGGCCGCGGCCGGGAAGGCGCCGCTGCCGTAATAGGCGCCCATGCCCGGCAACAGCATGCTCGAATCGATACCCTGCCAGCCCGGCGTGCCCGGGGCGCCAGGCGTGTACAGGCCATTGAAATAGTCGGTGCCATAGGCTTCCCAGAACTGGCCGTTGGCGTCCTCGCGCTCGTCGCGGCTGGTGCGCACGCCGGCGGTGAAGGTCCATTTGGGGATGAATTCCCAGTCGGCCTGGGCGAAGACGGCCTTCGATTCCGAGATGCGGTGCGGCTGGTGGTAGAAGTTCGCGGTCGGATAGCCATTGGGGCCGCCGCCGCGGAAGTCCTGGCCGTAGTCGAGGGTGTTCTTTTCTTTCATGTAGAACAGGCCGGCCACGTAGCGCAGCTTGCCGAAGTTCTGGCGCAGCTGCAGCTCGTGCACGTCGGACGCGAATTTCGAGTTCAGCGTGTACGTGCCGTTGTCATACACCGGCCAGCGGTCGCCGATGCTGGTGGCGGTGGCGTCCACGTCGGCCTCGATTGGATGGTAGCCGCCGTCGCTGTCCTGCTGCTGGAAGCGGCGCTGGATCGCATGCGCATAGCTGTACTCCACGTCCGTTTGCGCATTGACGTTCCACACCAGGTTCGAGCGTGCGGTGCGGATCGACATATCGGTGATGCCAGGGATGTTGATCGCCACGCTGTACTTGCCCCCGGTACAGGCATACGCTGTGCCAGCGGCCTGGTCGCAATCCTTCATGGCGATGTCGCCGGCGTCGTTGTTCTGGTAATTCTCGAACGCCACCAGCCATTGCAGATTGTCGGTCACCTTCCACAGGCCCGAGATGCGGGCGGCCCACTGGTCGCGGTTGGTGTAGTAGTCGCCTTTGCCCACGTCGCGGTTCAGGCGCTGGTCGGTGTCGGGAATGCCGTCGGCGTAGAAGCCCTTCGAGGGCATATTGACGTCGTAGTCGTCGCGCCGCTGGTCGATCCAGCCGTCGCGCTTGACGCCGCTGGCGGTGAGGCGCAGCGCGAAGCGATCGTTGACCGGCAGGTTCTGCACGACCGAAAGCTGGCGCTGGTTGTAGTTGCCGACGTCCAGCATCACATTGCCCTCACTGCTGCCGATGACCGGCTTGTTCGGGATGATGTTGATGCTGCCGCCGGTCGAGTTGCGGCCGAACAGCGTGCCCTGGGGGCCGCGCAGCACTTCCAGGCGATCCAGGTCGAACAGCAGCGCCAGTGCGCCTTGCGGACGCGGCGAATAGATGCCGGCCACGTGCAGGCCGACAGCCGGGTTGCCGATCTCGGTGAAATCCGAATTGGACACGCCGCGGATCGCGATCTGCACGCCCGAGCTGCCGTCGACCGCGCCGCCCAGCTGCAGGTTCGGGATGTCGCCGGTCAGCGCCTTGATGTTGACCACGCCCTTGCGGGTCAACTCTTCCTGGGTCACGGCGGAGACGGCGACCGGCGTCTTCAACAGAGAAGTGCTGTAGCGGGTGGCGGTGACCATCACTTCCTGGATGGTGTCCGGGGATGGCGGCGGCGCTTCCGTCACCGCCTCCTGCGCCGACACGGGAGCGGCCAGCAGCGCCATGGCGCCGGCAACGGCGGAACTGATCAAGGTCTTCCTGCGGTTCGATTCAAGCATGCTGTTTTCCTTTTGGTAGCGTGACGGTCATGCCGTCATCTCGAGTGATCCCACCTGGCTGTGTGCTGCTGTCGTTTCCACTTTCTTCGTTGCATGTTTTGACAGTAGCACCGTTGCCAGAGCAGGCCAAACGAGGCCGCCGACCGCGCCGAAATAATCATAAGCATCTGATTTTTATACGATTTCGTTTCAGGCGCCCATCCGGTGCTTACACTTCTTTACGTTGCGCCGGATTTTTCTCCGGGAAATCCCTGAGGCATGGGATTTCAAGCGAGGCAAGTATTCAAAACCTTACAATTCATTACAGAGCACTGTGCCGTAATTGCAACAAGGTGCTCAGAGCTTGACGTAGATGCCGCGCCGGTCCATCGCATACGCCACGATCCAGCAGGCCAGCATGTACCCCAGCGCGAACAGGAAGGACGCCAGGACAGGCTCGGTCCAGGGCAGGATCGCCTCCTGGTACAGCCACTGATACAGCGACATGCCGCCCACCCGCAGGCGCACCAGCGCCACCACGCCGAGCGTCGACAGCATGTAGATGAACAGCGTGTTCTTGCCGAAAACGTCGAAGAAGTAGGTCCCGGCGCGCAGCCCTCGCATATCGATCGCCCACACCAGCACGGCCAGCAGCATCAGGTTCCAGCCAACGCTGACCACGACGTAGGAGCTGGTCCACAGCTTCTTGTTGATCGGGAGGACGGCATCCCAGCCGTGGGCAACCAGGATGCAGGCGGCGCCCGCCGCGAGCAGCGTCGCCACCGTGCGCAGGCTGCGGCCATTGCGCCCGATCCAGGCGACGGCAAGGTAGCCGCCAAGGACATTGACGACGGCCGGCAAGGTGCTCAGGATGCCTTCCGGGTCGAAGGGCATGCCGTCGCCCGTGTACATATGCGAGGCGCCCAGCACGGCCAGGTCGAGCGTGCGCACGGCGTTGCCGGCCAGGGAGTAGTCGCCGAACTGCCGCAGCACCCACCAGTAGCCGAGCAGCAGGACCGCGCCGGCAGCCAGCGCGCCGCGCACGCCGCCGTAGCGCACGACCAGGGCCGCAATCAGGTAGCACAGGCCGATGCGCTGCAGGACGCCCATGATGCGGACGTCATCGAAGGGGATGAAGGCGCCGTCGGGCGTGTAGAACGGGAACCAGTACAGCAGGAAGCCGCACAGGAAGATCAGGGCCCCGCGCCGGAACACCGTGCGCAGGAAGGACGCATCGTCCATGGCCGCCAGCTTCTTCATGCTCAGGGAGAGCGCACAGCCCACCACGAACAGGAAGGATGGGAACACGAGGTCGGTCAGCGTGTAGCCGTGCCAGGGCGCGTGCATCAGCGGCGCGTACTGCGCGCCCCAGCTGCCTGGCGTGTTCACGACGATCATCAGGGCCAGGGTCAGGCCGCGCAGGACGTCGATCGAAAGATTGCGGGAAGTGGTCGAAGGTGGCATCTCGGGGTTTCCGTGTGACGTGACGGTTTCGACCGTAACACGCGGAAACAGCGAGCGGCAATGGCTTGCGCCGAGCGGCCCCGGATTTCGCAAGCCATTGATTTAAAAGGAATTGCGAACAAGGATGACGCCGCAGGGCTTACACTTCTTTACATAGGACTGCGCACGTCCCCCTCTTCTTCGCGCTCGCCGAAGTCGGCCAGCAAGCCATCGCGCAGCGCCACGAATTCGGCGTCACGGCGCTGGCGTGGATGCGCCAGCCGCACGTCCTGGATGCGGCGCACCCGACCCGGGCGCGCCTCGAGCACCACCACACGGTCGGCAAGGTACACCGCCTCTTCGATATCGTGGGTCACCATCAGCATCGTGATGCCCTCCTCCTGCCACAGGCGGCGCAGCTCCTTCTGCATGTGCAGGCGCGTGAGGGCGTCGAGCGCGCCGAGGGGCTCGTCGAGCAGCAGCACGTCGGGCCGCCCGACCAGGGCGCGGGCGATCGCGGCGCGCTGCGACATGCCGCCCGAGAGCTGGTGCGGATAAGCCCCGGCAAAACCGTCCAGGCCCACGCGCGCGATCTCGGCCGCCACCCGGCTGCGGCGCTCGGCGGCGGGAACGTCGGTATTGGTAAAGGCCATCGCCACGTTCTGCTCCACCGTCAGCCATGGGAACAGGCGGTGATCCTGGAAGATCAGCCCGCGTTCCAGGGTCGGCCCCTCGATCGGCACGTCGTCGTGGAGCAGCGCGCCCTGGTAGTCGGGATCGAGCCCGGCCAGCAGGCGCAGCAGGGTCGACTTGCCGCAGCCGGAGCCACCGACGATGGCGACAAATTCACCCGGTTCGACCGTCAGCGAGATATCGTCGAGCACCAGAAGCGATTCGCCCTTTAATGGGAACGACTTGCTGACGTGTTCGATGCGCAGGCCGGCGCCGCGCCGCGGCCCTTGCGCCAGCGGATTGTGGATGGCAAGTGGAGTCGCAAGCGTCATGGTCTTTCTCCTTGTTTCAATTGATAGAACAGCCAGGCCGCAATCCACGGCAGCGTCCACAGCAGGAATACATTGCGCAGGCCGACCAGGTCGCCCAGGCGCCCGGCGGCCAGCGCACCGAGCGTGCCGGCGGCCATGCCGAACAGGGTCAGATGGGCCGATACCCGCGCCTTGTCCACCGGCGCATGCGCGATGCGGCTGGTGTTCACAAGCGCATTCACGCCCAGCCCGAGCCCGAGCAGGACCGATGCGATCAGGTAGCTCGGCGTCGTCGGATACAGTCCAAGCAACAGCAAGGCCGCCATGATGGCCAGGTGCGCGGCGCCATAGATGCGGTCGCGGTGACGGCTGCCCAGCACCGCATTGCCCATGCCAAGCAGCACCGCGACGAAGCTGATGCCCTGCACCGCCATCAGCCAGACTGCATGGTCTTGCGGCCAGTGCAGCAGCTGGATCGCCAGCAGGATCGAGAACACGCCCACGCTGGAAGCGGTAAAGCTGGCCAGCACCTCGAACAGATAGGTGGTGCGCACGACCGGCAGGCGCAGGAGCTCGCGCCAGTCCGACGCCTCTGCACCCTTGCCCTGGGCGCGATGGCCGGTATGGTCCGGCAGCACCTGCCAGCCGAGCAGCGCCAGGATGGCGAACATCGCCGCCGACACATAGAAGCCGCCCGTCAGCCCGAGGTGGGCGATGACGTAATTGCCTGTCAGCGGACCGGCGAACTGGATGCCGAGCATGAGGGTTCCCTTGTACCAACCGGCCTTGCCCTGCCCCAGTTCCGGCAGGCGCACCAGGAACACGGTGCTCATCGCCACGATGCGCAGCGCGATGCACAGGCCGACCAGGAACATCAGCACGGCCACCCACTGCCAGCCGGGCAGCCAGGGCAGGATGCAGAACAGGCCGGACAGGGTCAGGCTGATGGCGGCGTACAGGAATTTCGGATTGCCGCGTGCGAGGATGCGCCCGGCCGGCAAGGTGCCGATCGCCATGGCGGCAGTCTCGGCGCTGCTGATCAGGGCCAGCTGGAAGTTGGTGACGCCCAGGTGCAGGCCGAACATCGTGGCCAGCACCTTGTTCATCCCGATCGTCATCCCGGACAGCATCGTCAGGCCGATGAAACCGACCAGGAAGCGCCGCAACTCCTGCGGCGCGAACAGCGGCGCGCTGGCGGGATTGGCGCCGCTCGTCAAGTCGCTCATCAGGCTGACCTTCCCCGCGCCAGCAAGCGCGCTGCTCGCGTGAACAGCAGGTTCAGCACCAGTGCCAGCAGCGAGATCACCAGCACCGACAGCAGCACCACGTCCATGCGGCCGGTCTGCTCGCTGGCGAGCAGCAGCGAGCCGATACCGGGCGCCGCGGCGAACAGCAGCTCGCCGCCCAGGCAGGCCAGCCAGGCGAACACCTGGGCGTGCGTCACGCCGGTGATGATGGCCGGCAGCGCGGCCGGCAGCAGCACGCGCCGGAAGGTCTGGGCGCGGGTGAGCGTCAGCATGGCGCCGACCTCGCGGTAGCGCACGTCCACCTGGCGCATACCCTCGAAGGTATTGAGCACCGTCGGATAGAAGGCCGCGATCCCGATGATCAGCAGCTTGGCGAATTCGCCGCTGCCCGCCCACAGGGCGATCAGCGGCACGAGGCCCAGCAGCGGCACCTGGCGGATGGTGTGGTACAGCGGCCCAATCAGGCGCTCGGCGACGCGCGACTGCGCCATCAGGGTGCCGGTCGCGATGCCGAGCAGCGCGCCGCACACCAGCCCCGTCAGGGCGCGTTCCAGGCTGGCCGCCACGTGCAGCGCCAGCGTGCCGTCGGCCAGCAGCTCCTGCAAGCCCGTCCACAGCTGTTCGAGCGGCACGAACACATAGGCGGCGCTGGCGCCGCGGCCGGATGCCCACTGCCAGGCCAGCAGCAGGATGGCCGGCAGCACCATGGGACGCAGCGCGGCGCGGGCGGCTTGCCAAATCGGTTTCATCGTCACTTTCCCTTCAACGGCGCTGCCAACGCATCAGCCAAGCCTCGAGCAGGCGGAAGCCCCGGTCCAGCACCAGCCCGACCAGGCCGGTCAACACGACGCCGACCATCACCACATCGAGCCGGAACATCTGGCGCGCCATCTCCATCATCTGCCCCAGGCCATTCTCGGCTGCCAGCAGCTCGGCGCCGACCAGCACCATCCACGAGCGGCCGAGCGCAATGCGCACCCCGGTCAGGGTGGCCGGTACGATGGCCGGCAGCACCACACGGCGGATCACCTGCAACCGCGAAAAACGCAGCATCGCCGCCACCTCGAGGTAGCGCACCGGCAGGCTCTTGACGGCGTCGTGCACCGCCAGCGCCACGATGAAGAAACTGGCCTTGGCGACGATGACGACCTTGAAGGTCTCGCCGATGCCGAACACCAGGATGAAGAGCGGGATCAGGGCCACCGACGGAATCTGGCGCAGCACCTGGAAGGTCGGCGCCGTATACGCATCCAGCCGCGACGACAAGCCGACGGCCAGGCCGAAGACCACGCCCAGCACGCTACCAAAGCCGAAGCCAGACAGCAGCCGGGAGAGGCTGATCCCCACGTGCTCTCCCAGTTCTCCGCTCTCGGCCAGCTCCCAGCCGCTCACCAGCACCTGCCAGGGAGGGACGAGAATCTGCTCCGGCGCCAGCGCCAGTTCGGTGGTCGCCACCCATAGCGCCAGCACCAGCAGCGGCGAGGTCCAGCCCGACCAGCGCCAGTCGAGCCAGCGCTCGACCAGGGAGCGCGCGCGACGTGGCCGCGCGACCCTGGCCGGCGTCGGGGTCTCCGGCCGTCCGGGTTGCACCACCTTGCGCGCATGCTCGGCCAGGCCCAGGCCGCGTGCGCCGGCCGACAGCACACCTGGATTCATCGGCTCGCCCACAGGTTCTGCAGCTTGAGCTCGGCCAGCGCCTGCTCGACGAATTGCGGCGCATACAGATTGGTGGTGTCCAGCGGCCGTCCGATCAGGCGCGCCTGCTGGGCATAGGCGGCGCCGGCGGCGTAGTGCGCGCGCAACTCGGGCGTGAACAGCGGCGCCCAGCGCGTGTTCCAGTCGGTATTGTCGCCTTCCCACTCGCGCTCGATCAGGCTGCGCGCATGGCCGGCCGCGACCTCGTGGCGGATGTAGTTCTCGCGACCGTTCTCCCCAATCACGCTCTGGTGCGCCTTGACGTAGGCGGTGGCCACCAGTTGCGCGAGCCGCGGATGCTTCTGCAGGAAGGCGCTGTCGCCCCACAGCTCGGCGCGCATCTTCCAGTCCTGGGGCGCCTGCTTGCTGGACCAGATGATCTTGCCGACCTTTTTATCTTCCAGCAGGAAGGCGTCGCTCAGCGTGAAGAAGGCGTCGGCGCTGCCGCTCGCCACCGCCGAGGCGCCGGCCTGTGGATTCAGGTTCAGGATGCGCACGTCCTTCTGCGTCATGCCGTTGGCTGCCAGCAGGCGCGAGAACGGGAATTCCCACGGCCGGCCGCGGTGCAGCGCTATCTTCTTGCCCTTCAAATCCTTGATCGAGCGCGCGCTGGAGTCGGCCGGCACCACCAGGTAGGTGTTGTTCATGCTGCCGCCAGGGACCACGAGCTGGGTGCGCAGGCCCGAGGCGTTGGCGATGATCGACGGCAGGTCGCCATACTGGGCGAAGTCGATCGACTTGTTGGCGAAGGCTTCATTGACCTGGACCGCCACCGAGTTGGTGGTCACCGGCACCCACTGCAGCTTGACGCCCAGCTTGCCCAATTCGGCCGCCAGCCAGCCCTGCTCCTGCACCAGCGCCGAGGAACCGGCGAACAGGGTCTTTCCGGATGTCCCGGTGCGCGAAACGGCGGCGATCCGCAAGGCCGCGGGCAAGGGTTCGGCGGCGCGGGCCTGGGTGGCGGACAACAGTACCGGCATCAGCGCGGCCGACAGTCCGACCAGGCGGCGCCGCTGCGAGAATGGTGGAACACGCATGGTCGGCTCCTTACAGGTCGGTCGCGGGCAGCAGCGACAGCGAACGCGCCTGGTCGATCAGCTTGCTCATCTTCCACTGCTGCAGCAGGACGCCGGGGCCGAAGTCGCGCGAGCCGCCCACCGCCTCGGCCGCGATCTGGATCTTGGCGCCTTCTTCCAGCAGCAGGATGAACTCGGCCGTCTTGAGCAGCCCTCCCTTGCCCCATACGGTGGAGCCGCCATTGGCTTCCAGGATTGCCGTCGCATATGGGTTCTTCGCGATCTCGTCGAGGATGAAGTCGACCTCTGGCTGGCGGCGATCGATGTAGATCGGGATCTCGCGGATCAGCTGGAAGCGCTGCACTGGCACGTAACGGATCGGCAGGGTGCGGTGGGTCTGGGCCCAGGCGCCGAGCGCCGGCGAATGCACGTGCGAGATGGTGGTCACGTCCGGGTGGGTATTGAACAGCTTCAGGTAGCGCCCCGCCCCGCCGCCGCCCTTGTTGTCGCCGACGTAGATCGTGCCGTCCAGCCCCGCGACGGTAGCCACCAGGGGCTCGCCCTTGCGGAACGGGCCTGGGTCATTGACGATGACCACCAGCTCTTCGCCCGGCACCCGCTCGACGAAGCCGACGGTACCGAAGGCCGTCAGGCTGCCGGTCTCGCGCAGGGCGGAAAACGCCAGCTGGGCGTCCTTGCGGGTTTGTTCGACGAAGGCGAGGACCTTCTCGCTCAGGCGGGTGGTGGTGTCGGGTTTGACTGCTTCGAGGATGTCGCTCATGGTTGTTCTCCGGTGTCTGGTGGGTCGATATTCAAAGGTTTGCAAGACGTATGCCAGCTCCTGGGAGTGGCAACTGTTGGCTGCGCAGCAGCGGCGGCCAGCGGCACTGCTGCTGCGCCAGCAACGGTGTCTCGATCAGAAGTGATAGGTGTACGATCCACCAACGCGCCGGCCCGGCGCCCAGTAGACGACGTCGCCATTGGTGGTACCCGGCACGAAGGCCGTCAGCGAGTGGTTTTTATAGACCTTGTCGGTGATGTTGTCGGCGTAGACGCGGAACTCGTGCTGGCCGCCCGGCGCGGTATAGATGGCGCGCGCATTGGTCAGCGTGTAGCCGCTCTGGTTCAGCAGGTAGCGCGAGTCGAGCTGCGGATCGACGAAGTAGAACTGCTTGCCGGTGTAATGGCTGTCGACGCCGAACACAACGCGCCCGCCATTGGCCAGCGGGACCTTGTAGTCGGCCGCCAGCAGCGCCGTCACGTGCGGCGAGCGCACGAATTCGTTGCCGTTGCGGCTGCCGCCGCCGTTCTGGATCTCGAAGCGGTCGAACTGGGTGCGCAGCAGGCCGACGCTGGCCTGCAGGTGCAGCGCTTCGGTGGGACGGGCCTCGAGTTCGAATTCGGCGCCAACCACGTGGGCGCGGTCGACGTTCTGCAGGTAGTTGACGGTCTGGGTCGGGTCGCCGTTGTAGATGCCGGTGATATTGACTTGCACCTTCTGGTAATCGTAGTAGAACAGGTTGGCGTTCAGGTTCAGGCGCCGGCCCAGCCATTCGGATTTCAAGCCGACCTCGTACGAATCGAGTTCTTCCGGCTCCACCGTGTTCAGCGCACGCACGTCGGCGGCGCTGGTGTTGTAGCCGCCCGACTTGATGCCGTGCGCGTACTTGAAATAGACGCGCTTGTTCTCGTCGATCTTGTACTGCGGCGTGAAGTCGTAGGTCCAGGCGCGCCAGGTGGTCGACGGGTTCGACGTGAAGTTGTTGCGGGCCACCGCCGGCGCCCCGAAATTGCCGCCGACGAGGGTGTTCCACCAGTTGTCGGCGTTGCCGAAGCTGATGGTATTCGAGGCGGCCTGGATGCGGCGCAGGTCGAGGTCTTTCGTTTCGGTGGTCCAGCGCAGGCCGATGGTGGCCAGCAGGCGCTCGGTGAAGTCGACGGTGGCGCTGCCGAAGGCAGCGAAGCTGCGCGTCTTGTGTTCGTAGACGGTGTTATTGAAGCCCACCGGCTGGGTGCTGGGCAGGAACGCGCCCGCGATCGGTTCCGGCAGGCGCGCCACCGAGGAATCCGAATCGATCGTCTCCCTGAAATAATGCAGGCCGCCGACCCAGTTGATGCGGTCGCCCTTGGGCGAGGCCAGCCGCAACTCCTGCGAAAACTGGCGGCTGCGCGCCTCGGTACGGCCCCGGCTGATTTCCAGCGGAGAGTTGTCCGAATCGGTCAAGCTGTCCGATTCGAAGTCCTCATACCCCGTGATCGACGTCAGCGCATAGTCGCCGAACGCATGCTCGAGCGTCAGGTTGGCGCCCTTCTGTTCGATGTTCTGGATCGATGGCGCATTGCTGCTGACGTCCTCGGGGTCGCGCGACGGGACGTAGCCGTTGCGGTACACGCCATTGGGCGCGTAGCTGGCCACCGTGGTGGTCGCGCCGTCGACCCGGTAGTCGCGGTAGTGCACCGACAGATTGGCGGTGAAGTCGCGATTGATCTTTGCGCGCAGCTGGGCGCGCAAGGCGTTGTCCTTCAGCTCACCATCCTTCGTGCCCTTGAAGACGTTGTTGAAGTTGCCCTCGTGCTGCTCCTCCGAATGGAAGGAGATGCGGCCGGTGAGCACGTCGTCCTTGATGCTGCCGCCGATCGCGCCCTGCAGCAGCACCGTGTCATGGCTGCTGTAGTCGGCCTTGAAATAGCCGTCGGTCTGGGCGCTGGGCTTGCGCGACACCACGTTGATGGCGCCGCCCGTGGTGTTCTTGCCCCACAGGGTGCCTTGCGGGCCGCGCAGCACTTCCACGCGTTCGAGGTCGAACAGCGGGAAGCCGGTGGCGCTCGAGTTGCTGATATAGACGTCGTCGCGGTAGAAGCCGACCGGGTTCGGGAAGTCGATCTGCTGCTGGCCGGCGCCGACACCGCGGATCCACCAGCGCGGACGGCTGTGCTGCTGGGTGCCGGCCGAGGCATTGGGTACATAGTTCAGGATCTCGCTGGCCGAACGGCCCACGCCTTCGGACAGCAGTTCGTTCCCGCCCAATACCGTGATCGCGCTCGGCACATCCTGGGCGCGGCCCTCGCGTTTTTGCGCGGTCACGGTCACGGTCTGCAGGGTCACTGGCGCCAGCGCCGGCTCAGGCGCGGCTTCCACCGGGGCTTCGACAGCATCTGGGGCGTCTTCTGGCGCGGCATGCGCCACGCCGGCGAACGCGCAGCCGCCGAGCGTCACAGCGAAGGCGGCGCGCATGGCGCGTACGAGCAGGGTTGGATTCAGATTGGTGGTGTGCCCCGGGGTGGCAGGAGAGTTCGAACTGCGCATATGCATCCTTTATTGGAAAAAGTCGTTGGACGCTGATCTATTCGCAAGCACCGTGCCCGCTGAAAATCGCCGGTTTGCGGCATTTTTATGTTGATTAGCTAGCAGTTCGCGCGCGAGTGTTGGGATTGGTGCAGTGCAGCGCGAAACGGTGCCGCGCAAGGAGCAAAAGAAAAGGCCGGGTAGCCCCGGCCTTCTTGCCTGTCATACGAACGGGTTCTATCCGACCGCGCGCAGCAGTTGCTGGCCGGCGCGCCCGCGCACCAGCGGCAGCACTTCCTCGCCCACCCGGTAGGCCTCTTCCAGGTGCGGCGTGCTGGCCAGGATGAAGGCGTCGGCGCCCAGCTGCACCAGGTCGTCCAGCCGCTGCGCCACCTGCTCGTAGCTGCCGACGATGCCCTGGGTCTGGCCGCCGCGCAGCAGATTGAAGCCCGACCAGATATTCGGCTCGACGATCAGGTCCTTGTAGCTGTTGACCGTGGTCGGCCGGTTGCCGCGCTGGCGCGCCGCGCCCACTGAATCGCTGCCGTCCACGCCGAGGAAGGCATCCAGCGTGGCCTTGTCGGTATTGGCGAAGCCCTTCGCCACCTCGGCCCAGGCTTCTTCCTCCGTGGCGCGCGCCACGATGTCGACCCGCACCGCGCACTTGATCTTGCGTCCCAGCTTGTCGGTCTTTTCCTTGACCTTGGCGAATTTCTCGCGCAGTTGCTCGAAGGGCTCGAGCCAGGTCAGGTAGTAGTCGGCATGCTTCGAGGCCGAGGCCAACGCCGCGTCGGACGAGCCTGAGAAGTAAATCTCGGGGAATTCCTGGCTGGACAGCGGATGCGCCAGGCCCGCATCCTCCACCTGGTAGAACTTGCCCTGGTAAGAGAACGAGCCGCCGCGCCAGACGCCGCGCACGATGTCGAGGAATTCGGTGGTGCGGGTATAGCGGTCGTCATGGCCGGCCGAATCGCCCCACCACAGCTGCGCCGGCCCGCCGCCGCCGGTGATCACGTTGTACAGCGCCCGCCCGCCGGTGGCGCGCTGCAGGCTGGCCGTCATGCGCGCCGCCACCACCGGGTTCAGAAAGCCCGGCTGGAACGGGATCATGAAGCGGAAGGTCGAGGTCTCGCGCGCCAGCAGGCTCGAGATCACCCACGGCTCGTCCGTCATCGGGAACGACGGTATCAGGCCGCCCTGGAAGCCGGAGATCTCGGCCGCATGGGCGATCTCGGCGATGTAGTCGATGTAGCTGAAACCGCCGCTGCCGCCGCCGACGCTGGGGTTGCGCAGGTTGTCGTTGCCGGGGAACCAGTCACCGCGATGCGGCGCGCGGCTGCGGTGCGAGCTCGGCTCGCCATGGGTGGGAATACGCCAGAAGATATCGATGGTCATGATGGATGTCCTTGAATGCGGAAAGGGTCAGGCGGCCTGGCGGTCTTGGTTCAAGCGGGCGCGCAGGCGCGGCAGCACGTGCTCCCCGAAGCGCCATGCTTCTTCGAGGGACGGCGTGGCGCCCAGCACGAAGCTGGTGACGCCGGCCTCGGCATACTCGGCCAGGCGCTGCTCGACCTCGTCGTAGCTGCCGACCAGGGTGCCGCGCTCGAAGCCGGCACGCTCTTGCCCGCTCTGCGCCAGGTAGAGCGCGGCCTCGCGCTCCGCTTCCGCGGCGTCCTCGCGCGCCAGCACGTCGATGCGCAGTCCGATCGCGAGCGACCTCCCCTGGGCGAGTTCACGCAGGCGCGCGATAGGCGCACGCAGCTCCTCGACCGGGGCGGCGGCGAACACGTGGACGTCGGCCTGGCGCGCCGACAGCGCAAGCGCCTCTTCCGATGTGCCTCCCAGGTACACCGGCGGCAAGGGGTTGCCGCCCAGCGGGCCACGGAAGCCACCGCCCTGCACTTCGAAGAAGCGGCCCTTGAAGTCGTAGGGGGCGCTCGTCTGCACGCCCCGTGCGACGGTCACGAATTCGTCGATCCGCGCCAGCACATCCTGCTGCGGCACATTGTCGGCATGGCGCCGCCGCGTCGCCTCGTCCGCGCCCGCAACGATCTGCCAGCCGAAGCGGCCGTTGGTCGCGCGCTGGAAGCTGACCGCGTTCTTGGCGGCATAGACCGCTGAACCCCAACCCGCATCGAAGCCGGCGATCAGCCGCACATGCCGCGTGCCGCGCGCCAGGTAGCCGGCCACGATCCAGGATTCGTCGCCTTCCAGGTCATGCGGGACCAGCACGCCATCGAAGCCGGTGATGTCGGCAGCGCGCGCGACCTGGTGCAGGTAGTCGAAGTAATTGAAGCGGTCGCCGCGCGGATCGCTCACGCCTTCCGTGAACGGAATGTGGCCCGGCGCGGCGCGCTCTCCGCGGCGGCTGCGCTGCGCTTGCGAGTAGCGGCCGTCGCCGCTGGTGGGCAGTTGCCAGATGAATTCGGTGGTCATACGGGATCCTCGTGAAGTGGTAAGCTCCAGTCGAGCAGGATGCATGCCATGCGGCCGATGGCCAGGCTGCTGCGCACGCAGCACCTGGCGCGCGCGCACTGTCCACAAAACGACAGCCTGCTGCATCCCGCGCAGCGGCCAGCGCCGGCCGCGGCTGGAGCGCTTCTTGCGTGCGGGTGACAGTCCCTTCATCCAACTCCTGGAGTACCGATCTTGTCCTCACCACTGAACGACGCCGCCCTCGACCAGCTGTTTCGCAGCGCCCGCACCTACAGCCGCTTCCTGCCGCGCGCGATCGAGCGCGAGACCATCGCGGCCCTGTACGACTTGCTGAAATGGGGCCCGACCGCCTTCAACGCCCAGCCGGCGCGCTACATTGTCCTGCAGTCGCCAGAGGCGAAGGAACGCCTCGCGCCAGGCCTCTCGTCCGGCAACCGCGACAAGACCCTGGCGGCGCCGGCGGTCGTGATCGTGGCCCAGGACCTGCGCTTTCACGAGCACCTGCCCGAGCAATTCCCTGTCTACGACGCCAAGGCGCTGTTCGACGCCAACCCGGCCCTGCTCGAGTCGACGGCACAACGCAATGCCGCGCTGCAGGGCGCCTATCTGATCCTGGCCGCGCGGGCCCTGGGCCTGGACACCGGTCCGATGTCGGGCTTCGATGCCGATGCCGTCAACCGCGAGTTCTTTGCGGACGGACGATACCGCGCCAACCTCCTCGTCAACCTTGGCTACGGCGACCCGGAATCGCTGCGCCCGCGCGGCCCGCGCCTCGAATTCGCGCAGGCCGTTACCGTGCTCTAGGCCGCCCGCAGGCGGCGCGCCAGCGCGGCGTCGAACGGCCGCGCATCGATCCAGCTGCGCACGTCGACCGCCGCCGGCAGGAATTCCCAGCGCAGCAAGAAGTCCGCGAAATCCTGCAGTCCGGCGATGTTCGCTTCCGACAGCGAGGTGTCCAGCCGCTGATGCGCATCCTGCCCGTAGGCCGCGGTCACCCAGTACTCGCTGGTATTCGATTCGCGCGCCAGGAAGCGGCGCGTATCGTCCGGGTGGACGCGCGCCCACTCCTGGGCGCGCAGCACCTGGTCGACGATGTCCACCGCCACGTCGAAGTGCTGCTCGACCAGGTGACTATCGACCGTCAGCGCGCGCGGCGTGCCGTTATTCGAGCGCACCAGCGGCTCGGGGTGCACGCCGGTATCGATCACCGTGTGCAGGCCAAACAGCTGCGCCAGCTGGGCCGCGATCGCGCCCTTCAGGAAGATCGCATCGACCTCGCCGCGCAGCAGGCCCACCAGCTCGGCCGCCTGGCCGCCGCTACTGCGCCGGCCGCCGAAAACATTGGTGCCGGCCACGCGCTCGGCCGGCGCGTCGCTCTGGCCCTGCTCGATCACGAAATCGACCAGCTCCACGTCGCTGACCTCGAGCCCGTCCAGGCGCAGTGCGTTCTCCAGGCCACGGATGGCTTGCGCGCGGGCGAAATCGATCTGGGCGTTGGTCCACCTGGGCAGGCCGAAGCGGCGGCCCTTGAGGTCGCGCGGGGTGCGGATGCCGCTGGTCGGCAGGGTCAGGATGCGCTGGGTCTCGTCGGCCCACGACAGGCCGATCAGCCGCGTGGCGCTGCCCGCCGCGCGCGCCCACAGCGCCGGGATGTTGCCGCCGTGGCGCACGGAGTTCTGCAGGGTATGGTCGAAATGCGATTCGCGCACGGCGCGCTGGTCCGACTCGCGCAGCGATTTGACGGCGGTGCCGCGCGCGGCCAGCGTCTCTTCGAGCCAGCCCTGCTGAACGGCGATGCCGAGCGCGGTCGGCACCGGGCAGCGGGTGTACCACAGGGTGTCGAGCGGGTGTGATGGTTCGGTACTCATGGATTCTCCTCGATGATGGACTTGGACGACGTCGGTATCTCAACCGCAAGACACGTGCCATCCTCGCGCAGCGGGCAGCTACTGGCTCCGGAGCAGCGATTGCTGACACCGCAGCAGCGGTGCGCACACGCTGCCGCAAATCCAGCAGATCCTCCGTGGCCAGCACCGGCACGCTTCCTGCATCCCTGACAGGCACCGGGCCGTTCGGCCTGCCCACCGAAGGAGCTGAGCGCATGAGCATTGATACGATCTGGTTTACCCGATGTCCCGTCCCCACCGCCACCGGCCTGGCCTACAAGCTGGGATGGCTGGACGAGGAATTCGCCGCCGACGGCATCGCCATCAAGACCTTGCAGGAAACCGGCGGCGAGCTGGCGCGCCACCATTACGACCACGGCCTGACTACATTGATCCGCGAAGGCGGCAACCTGCTTGCCCTGCCGGCGCGGGCACAAGGCGCCGACACCCGCCTGGTTGGCCTGACCTGGATCGACGAGTGGCAAACGATCCTGGTGCGGCCCGGTTCCGGCATCCGCAGCCCGCGCGACCTGCAGGGCAAGCGGCTGGCGCTGCCCGTGTTTCGCCGCGATGACCTCGAATGGAACCGGCGCGGACGGAGCATCGCACGCGGCATGAGCCTGGCCGGCTACCACGGGGCACTGGCCAGCGTCGGCCTGGGCCTGGCCGACGTGATCCTGGAAGAAGTGGGCAGTCCCGAAGCGACGCCGCCGGGCGCCGCTCCCGGCGCCAGCCTGTGGCAAGGCATCGCCGCCCTGGTGCGCGGCGACGTCGATGCGGTCTATGTCAAAGGCGCGGCGGCGGTGGAGGCGGCGCGCGCGGCCGGCGTCGAAGTCGGCATCGACCTCGACGCCCTGCCCCAGCGCCGTCACCGCGTCAACAACGGCACGCCACGGCCGATCACCGTCCACCGCGAATTCCTGGAGCGCCATTTCGACCTGTTGACCCGCTTCCTGGCCCAGACGCTGCGCGCCGCCGACTGGGCAGCCCGGCACCGCGACGAGGTGCGGGCCATCCTGCAGCTCGAGACCCAGGCCGGCGACGACGCCGTGGCCGCCGCCTACCGCGACGGCTTTCATACGGCGCTGGCGCCCGACCTGTCCGAAGAACGCCTGGCCCTGTTCGAACAGCAGAAGAATTTCCAGCTGGTCCACGGCTTCCTCGACCGCGACGTCGACGTGCGCGCCTGGGCCGACGCGCGGCCGCTGGCGGCGGCGCGCGCGCAGCTGGAGAGCCGGGAGCAGTTGGCGGCTTGAGAAATGCGGCCGGCGTCAGGCCAGGACGCCGGCCTTCTTCAGATAGGTGCGCAGCACGTTGCGGCTGATGTTCAGGTAGCGCGCCGTGCGCAGCTGGTTGCGCTCGCTGCTCTCCCAGGCGGCCACCACCAACTGCAGCTGCAGGGCCTCGAAGGTGATCTGCTCGCCCGAGTCGAGCAGCGCCTGCCAGGCGGCCTGGAAGCGGTCGGATTCGCAGGCGACGGGGGCAGACGGCTCGGGTTCGGGCGGTGGAGCTGATACAGGCGCGGCCGGCGCAAAGTACACCGGTGGAGCCGGCGCGATCACATGCGCCTGCATCAACGGCGACAAGCTCAAGTCTGCTGGAGTGACCCGGCCGTTGCGGCACACCAGCAACGCACGGTGGACCACGTTCTCCAGTTCGCGGATATTGCCGGGCCACGGATACTGGCGCAGCGCCAATTCGGCTTCTGGCGACAGGCTCACCTCGCCCAGGTGCAGGCGCTCGGCATAGACCTGGACGAAGTGGCGCGTGAGCGGCATCACGTCCCCGGGCCGCTCGCGCAGCGGCAGCAGCGGCAGCGCGATCACCTGCAAACGGTAGTACAGGTCTTCGCGGAAGCGCCCGGCGCGCACCGCCTCGGCCAGGTCGACATTAGTGGCGGCGATCAGGCGCACGTCGATCGGCACCGTCTGGCGCGAGCCCAGGCGCACCACTTCGCGCTCCTGCAGTACGCGCAGCAGCTTGACCTGCATCGGCATTGGCAAATCCCCGATCTCGTCGAGGAACAGCGTGCCGCCATTGGCGGTCTCGAACCAGCCGGCCTTGCCCTGCACGGCGCCGGTGTAGGCCCCCTTTTCGTAGCCGAACAACTCGCTCTCGATCAGGGTCTCGGAAAACGCGCCGCAGTTGATCGCCACGAATTTGCCGCCGCTACGGCGGCTCAGCGCGTGCACGTGGCGCGCGATCAGCTCCTTGCCGGTGCCGGTTTCGCCGGTGACGAGGATGGTCGCCTCGCTGGGCGCCACGCGCTCGATCATCTCTTGCAGCGCGCGGGAGCGCGGGTCGGCGAACACGAAGGCGGTGGCCCGCACCAGGAGGCTGGTCTTGGGCGCGTCGGTGAACGCCACCAGCGGTTCGGCGTCCGGGCCGCCGCGCGCGAGCTGGGCGTTGCGCGCGAATTCGGGTGGTAGGTAGGGGGCGGTCAGGTTCATGTCCTGACTATAGTCGCGCACCGCCGCGCTGCGAACGAATTGTCCGACGCAAGCTTATCCGGATTACGCATATCCAAGGCGGCCATACCCAAAACTGCGCGCCAGCCAGCAAACGCTGCGCAGAAATCAGCAATCGACAGGCGATTTGCGCTGGCCCGGCGCTTGCTCTGACTGTGGATACGACAACCTGGAAACAACACATGACATCACCACTGCATTCCCCGATCCAGCTCTGGTATAGCCACCGGGGCGGCGCCACCGCCACCGGCCTCGCCGTCGCCAAGGGCTGGCTGCACGCCGAGTTCGACGGCGGCGCCACCTCGCTGCGCTCGCTGGAAGACGCGGCCAGCCGCGACATCCGCCTGTCCTATTACCACCACGGCCAGACGGGCCTGTTCCGCGAAGGCGGCAATGTGCCGGCGCTGTGGGCCCGCTCCGAGGGCCAGGGCGCGGTGGTGGTGGGCATCACCTGGGTCGACGAATACCAGGCCATCCTGGTGCGGGAGGGCGGCGGCATCCAGACCCTGGCCGACCTGAAAACGAAGCGTCTCGGACTGCCGCTGCGCCGGCGCGCCCTGATCGACATCCACCGCGCCAGCGCCCAGCGCGGCTTCGTTACCGCGTTGAACGTTGCCGGGCTCGATCCGCGCCGCGCACGCTGGACCCATATCGAGTCGCCCGATTTCGAATTCCCTCAACGCGATCCCGGGCGCGACATCGAACTCGATGCGCTGAAGTCGGGCTATGTGGATGCGGTTTTCCTGCGCGGCGCTCAGGGCCACGCCGCGGCGCGCGATCCGTCCTTGCGCGTGATCGCCGACCTGAACCGGCTGGAAGATCCGCTGCAGCGGGTGAACAACGGCACGCCACGGCCGATCACGGTCGACGGCGATTTCCTGGCGCGCCATCCCGGCATCGTGCGCCGCTACCTGGACGTGCTGCTGCGCGCGGGGGCCTGGGCGCGCGAGCATCCGGACGAGGTGGGGCAGCTGGCGGCGCTCGAGAATCCCGGCTATACCGCGCTCGACGTGATCGGCGCGCTGGGTCCGGCCCTCCACCGCAGCCTGACGCCGGGACTCGATCCGGTGCGGCTGGCGGGGTTGGCGTCGCAGAAGGAATTCCTGCTTGATTGGGGGTATATACGGCGCGATTTCGATATCGATGACTGGATCGATCCGGCGCCATTATCCGAGGCCCTACAGTTCGCGCGACAACCCGCCCATGCCGCACCGATCTACCCGCCGGTCCAAGGCGCCGTCTACGTCCATTGAATCCGTTAGCCCAAAAACGTCGTCCCCGCGAAGGCGGGGACCCAAGTACTGCCAGCGCTGTCGAAACGCTTAAATACTTGGGTCCCCGCCTGCGCGGGGACGACGTTGATACGAGCTAGAGGTACGCTACCGGATCAGTGCTTGGTATCGCCCTTGTCCGCCGTGTGCAGCTCATGCTCCTTGACCAGCTTGCGCACCTTGGCGACTTCCGCCGCGCCGACTGGCGAAGCCTGGTTGCCCCAGCTGTTACGAACGACAGTCACCAGCTGCGCGGTCTCTTCGTCCGACAACCGCCAGGCGAAGCCCGGCATGCCCAGGTCGGAAGGCGCCGTGTGGGTCGATGGCAGGCGGGCGCCGGCCAGAATCACACGGATCAACGACGTTGCGTCTTCCTGCAGCACGGTCGGATTGCCCGGCAGCGCAGGGAACACGTCGCCGGCCGCCTTGCCGTCCACGCGGTGGCAGGCCGCGCAGTTGTCCAGGTAGAGCTGGACGCCGCGTTCGCTGTCGTTACCCTGCATGATCTTCTGCACGGTGGCGTCGCTGGCGGCGAAGGTGGCCTTCTTGTTGCCGCTCTCCGGCAGGCTCTTGATGTAGAGCGCCATCGCCATCAGGTCGTCGTCGGTCATGTTCTGGGTGCTGTGCTTGACGACGTCCTGCATCGGCTCGCCCAGCACGCCCGAGTGCTTGTTACGGGCGGTCTTGAGCGTGTCGACGATGTCTTGCGCAGTCCAGTTGCCCATGCCGTCGACCTTGTCGCCGCGCAGGTTCACCGCCAGCCAGCCATCGATCAGCGGACCGCCGGCCAGGTATTCCGGACCGGATTCGTCCAGCGCCAGCTCGTTGAGCGTCGCCGCACGCGGGGTGTGGCAGCTGCCGCAATGGCCCAGGCTCTGCACCAGGTAGGCGCCGCGGGCGATGGTCTGGTCGGAATACTTCGACAGGTCCATCGGGCCCTGCACCGGCACGAAGGTCTTGCGCCAGATGCCCAGCGGCCAGCGGGTCGACAGCGGCCAGCTGATCTCGTTGTCGCGGTTGGCCTGCTTGACCGGCTCGACGCCGTGCATGAAATAGGCGTACAGCGCGCGCATATCGTCGTCGCTCATGCGGGCATACGACGGGAACGGCATCGCCGGATACAGCGTGCCGCCGCTCGGCACGATGCCGTGGCGGACCGCGCGATCGAAATCGTCCAGCGAGTAGTTGCCAATGCCGGTTTCCTTGTCCGGCGTGACGTTGGTCGCGTACATATTACCGATCGGCGACTGGATCACGCGGCCGCCGGCGAACTCCTTGCCGCCGGGCGCCGTGTGGCAGGCGATACAGTCGGACGCGGTGGCGACATAGCGGCCCTTTTCGATCAAGCCGGCATCCGGCTTGACGCCGGGCGCCAGGTTGGCCAGTTGCGGACCCGGTTCGATCTTGCGGGTCTCGGTCGGCGCCACGGCATAGCCGTAGGCGCCGGCAAAGACCACCGCGCCGGCGATGGCGAGACCGAGGACGATCTTCTTGACAGGTTTTTGTTTGGTCATGTGTTCGTCCTCTTATGCCTGCACCAGCGGGCCCGGGTTCTTGATGTACTGTTCCCGGATCGCTTTCGCGCACCAGTAGGCCAGCGCGCCGACCATGCCGGTCGGGTTATAGCCGTTGTTCTGCGGGAAGGCGTTGGCGCCCGGCGCGAACACGTTCGGCACGTCCCACGACTGCAGGTACTTGTTCAAGGCCGAGGTCTTCGGATTCGCGCCCATGATGGCGCCGCCGACCGTGTGCGTACTCTGGTACTGGTTGATGTTGTAGTGCGTGCCCGGCTTCTTGGCGTCGCCCTTGGTCGCCAGCGGGTTCAGCACCTTGCACATCTCCTGCGCCTTGTCGACCAGGTAGGCCGACGCCGCGATCTCGTTGTCATGCCAGTCGAAGGTCATGCGCAGCAGCGGACGACCGAAGGCGTCCTTGTAGTTCGGGTCCAGATCCAGGTAGGCGTCGTCGTACGACATGCAGGAACCCTGCACTTCGTAGTAGAACGAGTGACGCATCGCGTCCTTGGCGCCCTTCTTCCAGTCGCTACCCCAGTTCGGCACGCCCGGCGCGGTCGCGATGCCGCGCACCGGACCGCCGCCAGGCTGACGCGCCCAGATGACGCCGCCGCCGACGAAGCCCGACTTGGTCGGATCGTTGCGGTTGCCGTTCAGGTCGTCGAAGGTGGTGCCGCCGCCGCCAACGCCCATGAACTGGTTGGCGTGCACGTTCTTGTCGAAGAACAGCGAGACGCGATTCAGGTTCTGGTACGAGTAGTTCTTGCCGACGGTGCCGGTCTTGGTCACCGGATCGTAGGCCGGGCCGATCTTCGACACCAGCATCAGGTGCACGTTGTACAGCGAGAACGCGCCCAGGATGACGATGTCCGCCGGCTGCTCGCATTCCTGGCCGCCCGCGTCGAGGTAGTTCACGCCGGTGGCCATCTTGCCGTCCGCCGTCAGGTTGACCTTCAGTACCTGGGCCAGCGTGCGCATTTCGAAGTTCTTGCGGCCGCGCAGCACAGGGAAGATGTTGATGTTCGGGCTGGCCTTCGAGTAGTTCAGGCAACCGTAGTCCGAGCAGAAGCCGCAGAAGTTACACGGACCCATCTGGCAACCGTACGGGTTGACATAGCTGGCCGAGGTATTCGAGGCCGGGATCGGGAACGGGTGGTAACCCATTTCACGCGCCGCGGTGTAGAACATTTCGCCGCCCAGGTAATCCGGGTTTGGTCCCAGCGGGTATTCGCGCGAACGCGAACCTTCGAACGGATTGCCACCTGGGACGACCTTGCCGTTGATGACGCCGGCCTTGCCCGAGGTGCCGCACACGTATTCGAAGTGGTCGAAATGTGGCTCCAGCTCTTCGAAGGTGACCGGGAAATCCTGGATCGACATGCCGGCTGGCATGATCTTCTTGCCGTAGCGCTGCTCCATCGTGCTGCGCAGGTTGAAGTCTTCCGGCAACGCGCGGAAGTGCACGCCCGACCAGTGCGAACCCGCACCGCCCACACCGGTGCCCGGCTTGAACGAACCCATGCGGCGCTTCGGCACCGCCACGGTGGACAGGTTATGGCGGATGGTCACGGTTTCTTGCGCCAGCGACTGCAGGTATTTGCGGTGCACCGAGCCTTCGAGTTCGTCGATCACACGCGGATACGCGAAGTCGGTCTGCGTGTCGCGGTCAGGGCCGCGTTCCAGGATGACCACGTTCAGACCGGCGTCGGTCAATTCCTTGGCCATGATGGCGCCGACCCAGCCGGCGCCGACGATGACGACGTCTTTTTTCTCTTTTACGATTGCCATATTCTCTTATCCCCTCCGTCCAGCCAGGTCCACCGGTCCCAGCGGATACGGTTTGTCGCGAATCTTCACCCACTCCAGGTAGTCGCCCCGCATGCCGGGGTAACCGATCATCTTCCAGGCGCCCATGTCCTTGTTGCCGCCGTGGCTAGGATCGGAGAAGTAGCCGGCGCGCGTTTCAGACAGGAAGTCAGCGAAGAAGGTCTTCGACGAAATGTCGGCGAGCTTGATCTTGCCGCCTTCGAGGTCCTTCAGGACCGCTTCCTGCATGCGCACGTCGAGGTCGGCGAACGCCTTGCCTGAATAGGTCTTGACGCAGTGGGCGTCGACGTTGGCGATGCCGACGCGGATGATGTCCTTCAGCGCAAGCTTGCCCTGGTAGCCGAAATCGGACGTCGCTTCCAGGAACGGGCCCTGCATGTACCAGATGCTGCCGGATGCGTACGGCGACTGCATGTGGCGATCGATGAACTCTGGCACGCCCGACTCGACGGCGCCGGGGCCGTGCTCGTCATGCGGAATCAGGCGATCGACCGCGGCGATCACGAATTTCCATTCCTTCGCGTTGAAGAACTTGGGCGTGTAGGGATTCGGCTTGCCTTCCGCGGGGGCGGTGGCGGTGGCATTGGCGTTGGGCAGACCCTGATGGATGGCTGCCGCCGCGCCCGCGCCCATGGGCACGAACACCAGGCTCTTGATGAGGCGCCGCCGCGATGGGGATTGCTGATCGTCGGACATGAAGTCTCTCTCTCAATGTAAGGAATGTATTTTGTATGCAAAATGCAAGATACATAGTACCAACAACCGGGTTGGTATGCCAGTCCCCGCCACCCGCTACGGGTAATTTCTACAGGGAAATTTTTAGGTATCCGACGTTTTGATAGCACCAATGGCCTATAAAGCCACTCACGGCAACTAATTGACGATTACCAATAGTTACACGCGCGACAGCGGCATCAGCTGCTAGAATTGCAGTTTCGAAATTTCAGAAGCTTTAGAATCTTTTGATTCATCTCGCCAGCGGCTTTGGATATCTTGATTCAGCTGGGCTTATCTCCTCTGCCGACCGTGTGCCGTCGCCAGAATGTGCATCTCGTTCACCGGCGAGCGTCGGAAGCAAATCGGGATCGTGTCTGAGAATCGCGATATGACGAACGGGCGCCACGGGCGTCGCATTTGACACTTGGTCAAACTGGATGGCAAGAGACGCCAGGCGTACTCTCGCGTTCGGATTTGTTGCAGAAATGGAACATACTGCAGCCCCGACCTATGCATGGCAGATCATTATTTTCGAGAAGTTAAGTCTGCTTTCAGCGATGCAAATACGGCCGAATGATAGAATTCCTCCAAAACTATGGAAGTGGAGACATTGAATGCAAGACTCGAAAGTTGATCCAGCTTTGGAGCGCGGCGCCGCGGCGCCGGCTCTTCCAAAGCTGGCCCGGCAGCACCTGCACGACACGGTGGTTTCCCACCTGCGCCGGATGATCGTCGAGTCCGTGTTCCCACCCGGAATGAAACTCAACGAGCGCGAACTGTGCGAAACCATGGGCATTTCGCGCACTCCCCTGCGCGAAGCCTTGAAGGCACTCGCCGCCGAGGGCCTGATCGAGATCTCGCCGAATCGCGGCGCCTCGGTCTACAAGATGTCGCAGCAAGAAGTATGGGAAACCTTCGAATTCGTCAGCGGCCTCGAAGCCCTCGCGGGCGAACATGCGTGCGCGCGGATCACGCCCGAGGAAGTGGCCGAGATCCGGGCCCTGCATGATGCCATGCTGACCTGCCGTGAACAGGGCGACCTGCCCGGCTACTACAGCCGCAACCAGGCGATCCACAACAAGATCTCCGAGGCTGCGCGCAATTCCGTCCTCCACCATACTTACCTGAACATGAACCGGCGGCTGCAGTCCTTGCGGCTTAAGTCCAATATCGTCCCCGAAAAATGGGACCAGGCGATCGAGGAGCACCAGCAGATGATGGAGGCGCTCGAGGCGCGCGACGGCAAGCGCCTGGCGGCGATCCTGTCGCTGCACCTGCTGGACAAGCGTAATTCGGTGATGGAGATGGTGACCGACGCCGCGCCGCCGCGCAAGGTATCCTGACCGGCGTCTCGGCTGCCTGCCCGCGCGACGCGAGCCGTCGCATCCACACGGACACTGCAGGTCTTCCCACCGCAGGAATCCCGCCCATGTCCCGCCAGATCCTCAAGGATGCGCGCCATCGCATCATCGGCTATATCGACACCGCGCCCGACGGCCGCCAGACCGGCCGCGATGAGCGCCTGCGCATCGTCGCCCATTACGACCCGCGCTCGAACATCACCCGCGACGAACGGCTGCGGAATGTCGGCTACGGCAACCTCATCGCCTCCCTCATCGGCTGCGGCTGAACAATCAAGGACGAAAGATGTCGCACACCCCCTGGTACCTCCCTCTCGAAAGTTGCCGCACGCTGGACGAGATCGGCCCGCTCTGGCACGGCCTGCTCGACGAGCACCAGTCCGGCCCCACCTGGCCCGAACCACGCTACGCCGACGCCATTCTGCAGTTCGCCGGCATGAGCAGCCTGCCGCCGCAACTCAAGCTGGGCGCCCTGCTGGCCTGGGGTTCGGCCTTCGACGTCGACCTGCGGCTGGTGCTCGGCGCGCTGCTCGAGGCGGTCCTCGAGGCGGACCAGCCCTGGCCTGACGCGGTCGCCGCCTCGGTGTCCGACAACGGCGCCGCCCTGCTGCTGGACACGGCCGATCCCTGGCTCGGCGCCTTCATTGCCGGACGCATGGCCGGCCTGCGCGAAACCTTCGTCCACGATGGCGTGCGTCCCGACGCCTGGCAGGCCGCATTCTGGAAGCGCTTTCTCGAAATCGCCTGCCGCCACGGCGACCTCGAGGCGGTGCGGCGCGCCCTTGAACAGGGCGCCGATCCGCTGGCCGATGGCGGCGCAGCGATCGCCGCCGCCGCGGCCGCAGGCGCCGACACGGTGCTGGCCTGCCTGCTCGACCACGCCGGCGATGCGCGGCGGCCGATGCTGGAGGTCGCCGTCGCGGCTGCCGCCGCTGCGAACGCCACGAGCACCCTGACCTTCCTGCTCACGCAAGGGGTGGACATCGCCAGCGGCGGCAGCGCTGCGCTGGCCGCGGCGGCGCGCCATCTGGCCATCGAGGCCTTCGAATGGCTGCTGGAACACGGCGCAGACGCCCGCGACAAGGATCTGCTGGCGGCTGCCGCATCGACGCTGGACGAGACGTTGGTCGAGCTGGCGCTGGCCGCGGGCGCCGACGTGGACGGCAGCGCGCTGCCCGCCTTCCTCGCGGCGCTCGACAGCACGCCGTGGGAGCTGTATTCGGTGGAGACGGAATTCTTCGACTGGAGGGTAGATGTCATCGCGCTGCTGCTGCGCCATGGCCTGCGGCCAGACGCCGGCGAGCTGGCCGCAGCGCTTCGCGGCGACGAGCGCCGCCGCGAAGTGATCGAGGCGCTGCTGGAGCGCGACGACGCCGGAGAACTGGGCCTGTCCCTGCCGGAATAGGCCTTCGGGATAGGCTTTTACAACGCGCTTACATCCGGAACCGCAGGCTCACGCCATAGGTCGTCGGGTTGTAGCGCACGTCGCGTGGCATGAATTCGCCCAGCGAGCTCTCGAACTTGGCACGCGTCAGGTTGATCGCATCGAACTGCAGCGAGACGTTGTCGTTGATCTCGTAGCCGATGCTCAGGTCGACGAAGGTCGCGGCCTTGACCACGCGGTCCTGGTTGAACGGCAGTTCGGCGATCTGCTCGACGTAGTCGCCGCGGCGGGTGGCGGCCAGGCGGCCGGTGATGCCGTTGCCCTCGTACAGCAGCGCGAAGTTGTAGCTCTTCTTGGCCACGCCGGTCAGCGGCGTGGTGGTGTAGGTGTCGCTGTCGAAGGCGGTGCGGCTCTGGTTCTCGCCGTCGATCCAGGTGTAGTTGGCCTGGGCGCCGAAGTTGGCCCATGGGCCGGGCAGGAAGTCGAAGAATTTCTGGACCCCGAATTCCGCCCCGCGCAGGCGGCCCTTGCCCGAGTTCTGCGGACGCGTCACGCGATAGACCTGCCCATCGATGACCTCGTCGCGCGTGAAGCTCTGCTCGTAGCCGTCGATATCGCGGTGGAACAGCGCGACCTGGGCGAAGCCGTTCTTCTGGAAGTAGTATTCGAGCGTGGCGTCGATATTGGTCGAGCGGGTCGGCTCCAGGTAGGGGTTGCCGGCGCCGCCGCTGCCGGGCACGTTGACGGTCGACGGCACCAGGGTCAGGGCCGGATTGAGCGTGCCGAAGTTCGGCCGGGTGATGGTCTTGCCGACCGAGAAGTGCGACTGCAGGTCTTCGGTCCAGCCGACCACCGCCGAAGCGCTCGGCAGGTAATTGGTCTCGTAGGTCGACAGGTCGACGTTCGACACCTGGTCGCCGATCCGGGTCATGCCGCTCAGCTCACGATTCAGGCGCACCACGCGCGCGCCGATTTCACCCTTGACGTCGATGCCGCCCGGGTTGGCCGCCCAGCGCGTGGCCAGGTACAGGGTGGCATTGCGCTCGCGCTGGTCGAACAGGCGGCCCGGGTCGTCCGGCACGCGTCCGCTGGCCGCGCCGTACAGGTTACGCACCGCGTCGGCATTGTCGATCATATAGTCGGACGACGGGCCGTACCAGGCGCCGCCCAGGCGGTCGAGGCCAGCTACCTGCGCCTGGAACGACGGTCCCAGGACGCTGGCGGCGCTCGGGCGCTCGCCCGTGAAGTCGGCGTGGCCTTCGGCGCCGTGATAGCTGGCCTTGCGCGAAGACAGGCGCAGCCCGGCCAGCACGGCCGTGAAGAAGCCGTCGCCGCCCAGGCGATAGGTGGCGTCGGTGCGCCATTGCAGCTGGCTGCCGGTCTGCTCGTTCCAGTTCTGCACCATGCCGCGCAACACGTAGTTGCGCGAATCCTGCAGCGCATTGGCGCTACTGCCCGGCAGCGTGATCGCGTTGAAGCCGCCATGGCCGTCGGCGCCGTACGAATACACGCTGGCGCTGGCGCCCGGCACCTGCTGGTCGACGATCACGGTATCGTTGACGAACTTGGAGCGGGTATAGCCGAACTGCGAATCGACGCTCAGCGGGCCGTCGTTGTACTTCAGGCCCAGGTTCAGGTAGTGCGTGGCGGTGCGCTCGTTCTGGCCCCAGGTGCTCGATGCCGTGTACGGATCCCAGTCGTAGGCGTTGCCGAATTGCGCGGCCGGGGCGCTGGCAGCCAGGATCGGGCAGATCGCGCCCTGCGGCGTCGCGCAGGCGCTGCCTTGCGGCGCCAGCACCACATCGGTCAGGCGCGGCGCCCAGGTGGTGTTGCTCATCACGTAGTTGACGCCGGTGCGGCCCTGGTAGCCCATGCCCAGGTACTGGGCGCTGGCCGTCAGGCGCGGATTGACCTTCCACTGGAAGGCGCCGTGCACACTCTGGCGCTCGCGCTGGCCGGCGTTGTAGATGCCGCCGATGTTCGGCAGCTGACCCAGCACGTCGCCCGGCGCGGCCGGCGCATAAGGGCCGACGTTGCCGAGGCGGGTCGCGCTGCCGTCCGGGCTCACCGAGAACACATTGTCGGGACGGTCGACGTATTGCACCGGGAAGGCCCAGTTGTCGCGGTTGACGGCGACGTCGAGCAGCGCGCCCATTTCGCCGAAGTCGGTGTTCCAGCGGTTGCTGACCAGGAAGCCGCCGCCCGGGCTGTGCTTGTCCGAGGTATTGCCGCTGCCATTGGTCTGGTTCACGCGATCCTCGACGTAGCCGGTCGCGGTGAAGCCCTTGTTGTCGAACGGCGCGCGCAGGCGGATGTTGACGGCGCCGGCGATGCCGCCTTCGAACTGGTTGGCGGTGGCCGACTTATAGACTTCCATGCCGGCGATCGACTGGACCGGCAAGTCCTGGTACGACAGGCGACGGCCGGCCGCGGTGAAGATCTCGTTGCCGTCGAGCGTGGTGGCGACGTCCGGCAGGCCGCGGATGATCACGGTGCTGGTTTCGCCGCGGTCGCGCCCCACCTGCACGCCGGCCACGCGCTGCAGTGCGTCGCCCGCCTGGCGGTCGGGGAACTTGCCGATGTCGTCAGCATTGATGGCGTCCACCACCTGCGGTGCGTCGCGCTTGATGTCTTCGGCCGAGCGCAGGCTCTGGCGCAGGCCGGTGACCTGGATCACGGCGGCGGCCGGCACGGCCTGGGCCGGCGGCGCAGGTGGAGCGGCTGGAGCGGCTGGAGCGGCAGGGGTAGCAGGTGCGGCGGGAGTGGATTCGACGGCCGGTGCGGCCTGTTCGGTGGCGACGGGCGCCGCCGGGGTCTCGGCGGCGGTTTGCGCCAGCGCTGGCGCGCCGTAGGCCGACATCAGCATGATGGCGGCGCAGATCGGCTTGACTTTCAATCGGGTCATTCACTCTCCAATTCTGTGATTCGGGCTTGCGTGCACGTGCTCCGGACTTACCGGGTCGCGCCCTCTGATACCGGGCTTAACGCTCTGCCATGTCATTCCGTTGACATAAATACACAAAATATTTCATACATCTTTTTACAGGCGATTCGGGATACCCGTACAAACGAAAAAAAGCCCGCCGAAGCGGGCTTGTTGACGCCAGATATGGAATCCGACGTGTCATGCGCAACACGGACGACTCAGTGATCCCAAAACACCGGCGCCCAGCGGAAAGTATCGCCCTCACGCGCCACCCGGCCCACCGACGGGAATGGCAGGTGGGTGGCGACCAGCAGGCCGCCGTTGTCCGCCAGTTCGCCGAACAGCGCCATGCGTACGCGGGTCGATTCCCCCGGATCGTGTTCGAAGCCGTTCTGCCAGTCGGGATGCTCGAAGCCGACCGGGAACATGGCGTCGCCGGCAAAGGTCAGGCGCTGGCCGCTGGAGTCGATGTCGACCACGCAGTGGCCGGGCGTATGGCCGCCTGTGCGTCGCGCGACCACGCCTGGCGCCACCTCGTGCCGCTCCTGGAAGACGTGCAGACGGTCGCGGTACTGCTCCATAAACTGGCGCGCGGTCGAGCGCAGCACGTCCGGCACTGGCTCCGGCATGGCGGTCTGGCTGAAATCGGGCGTGTCCCAGAACGCGACCTCGGCGGCGGCCACGTGGATGCGCAGGTCGGGGCGCA
This sequence comes from Massilia sp. CFBP9026, assembly GCF_034045165.1. Taxonomy (NCBI): domain Bacteria; kingdom Pseudomonadati; phylum Pseudomonadota; class Betaproteobacteria; order Burkholderiales; family Oxalobacteraceae; genus Massilia; species Massilia sp. CFBP9026. The sequence continues at coordinate 723,029 of NZ_JAXCWH010000001.1, read as the reverse complement.
GGCGCTCCTTGATGCCGTCGACCAGCAGGCCGCCGATATGGTCCATGTGCATATGGGTGATCACCACGTCGGTGACGCTGGACAGGTCGATGCCGGCGGCTTCGAGGCGGTGCGGGGTCTGGCCAGCGCGCGGGAAGCCGGGGAATTGCGAGCCTAGGCCGGTGTCGACCAGGATCACCTGCTCCCCGCTCCTGGCCACCAGCACGTTCAGCGGCCAGTCGAAGGCGTCCGGCGGCAGGAACATATGGTCCAGCCAGACGGCCAGGGCGGCCGGATCGGCGTTGGTGGCCATGGTCGCGGCGGGCAGCGGCAGCACGCCGTCGCTGACCACCAGCACGTCAATCTCGCCGACGCGCAGGGCGTAGCGCGACGGAACCAGCTCCTCGGGCTTGTTGGTATTGTCTCGGGCATTCATCTTGACATCTCCTTGGTTGGCGGCCCTTGCATGGGGGCCTGGCCAGTCGGGCGACCGGCAGCGAGATGTCATCGTATGCAGCGTGGGCGCCGCCCGGTAGGCCTGCCGCTGTGCTCACGGTGTTGACTGAAACGCACCAAAGCGACGTGGTCGGGGGGAGCCACGCATGCGCCGGTGTTGGCAGCGCGCGCGGCGCCATGTATGCTCCCGGGCATCCCATCCCGGCAACCACCACCAAAGAAAGAAGCCTATGAAACACCTGCTGTCCTCCTGCGTCCTCGGCCTGGGCCTGACGCTGGCGCTGGCTGGCTGCGACCGCGCCCCGGCGCCGCAGTCGGCCGCGGCCGCCGTCGCCTTCCAGAAGATCGACACCATCCCCGGCGCCGGCAAGGAAGCCGTGGCCGGCGCCACCGCCGTCGTCAACTACACCGGCTGGCTGTACGAGCCGGGCAAGGAAACGCTGCGCGGCACGCAGTTCGATTCCTCGGTCGGCCGCGAGCCGTTCAGCTTCCAGCTGGGCGCCGGCCAGGTCATCCGCGGCTGGGACGAAGGCGTGCAAGGCATGAAGGTCGGCGGCAAGCGCACCCTGATCCTGCCGCCCGAGATGGGCTATGGCGCCGGCGGCGCAGGTCCGATTCCGCCGAATGCGAGCCTGATCTTCGACGTCGAACTGCTCGACGTCCGCTAACGCTCGGCCCTCAGGCCGCCATCACCGGCGCGCCGTAGTCGAGCGGCAGCAGCAGGTCGGGATAGCGTGCGCGCAGCGCGTCGATCGCGCTGAGCGTTCCCGACAGGTGCCGGCGGACCATCTGCTGGGCTGCGGCCGCATCGCCGCGCGCGATGGCCCCGGCGATCGCGCCGTGTTCATCGAGGATCGACTGCGCCTTGCCGTTGAGCGGCAGGTGCAGGCGACGCAGCCGGTCCAGGTTGCCGCTGCGGCTGCGCATCATGGACCACAGGTCCGGCACCGCCGCGGCGTGGTACAGGCAGCGGTGGAATTCCATGTCGACCTGGGTGAAGGTGCCCAGGTCGCCCGAATCCAGGCTGGCGCGCTGGCGCTCGACCAGCGCGGTCAAGGTGCGCGCCAGGACCGGATCGGCATCCTGGGCCAGCACCTGCACCATCTCGAGCTCCACCGACAGGCGCAAAAAGTGCGCCTGCCTGGCCTGGGCCAGGTCGATGCGGCGCACCCGGGTCTGGTGCTGCGGGTAGATGTCGACCAGGTGCTCCTCTTCCAGGCGCAGCAGCGCCTCGCGCACCGGGCTGGCGGACAGCTTGTAGAAATCGCACAACTGGGGCCGCGCCAGCACCGTCCCCGGCTTGATCGCCAGGCTGACGATCAATTCGCGCAGGTGCTCGAACACCTGGATGGTCGCATTGCGCGAGCGGTCGAGGTGAAAGTTGTCTGCGGCGAAATTCATGGTGGAGTCTCTCATGGCTTGCGGGTCGAAGGCGGCACTGGTATTTCAATGTCCCAGTGTCTGCCATTGTTCCCGATCCGCGCCCCACTGTCCGCCTCTCGCGCGAATCAATCACGATCATGAGCGATCCGCGCCCTGCCCTTCATGCACCGTGCATCAGCGCACCAGGCAGGGCCGTTTGGGGTCGAAGCGCCAGCCCGGCACCAGGAACTGCATCGCCACCGCGTCGTCGCGCGCGCCCAGGCCCATATTGCGGTAAGCCTGGTGCGCCGCCTCGATGGCATCGGGATCGAGCTCGATGCCCAGCCCGGGCCTGGCCGGCACCTGCACCTGGCCATCCTCGATGCGCAGCGGTTCCTTCGTCAGGGCCTGCCCATCCTGCCAGATCCAGTGGGTGTCGATCGCCGTCACCCGGCCCGGCGCGGCCGCGCCCACGTGGGTGAACATCGCCAGCGAAATGTCGAAGTGGTTGTTCGAATGCGAGCCCCAGGTCAGGCCGAACATCTCGCACAACTGCGCCACCCGCACCGAGCCCTGCATGGTCCAGAAATGCGGATCGGCCAGCGGGATGTCGACCGACTGCAGTTGCAGCGAATGGGCCAGCTGGCGCCAGTCGGTGGCGACCATATTCGTCGCCGTGGGCAAACCGGTGGCGCGCCGGAATTCGGCCATCACTTCGCGCCCCGAATAGCCGTTCTCGGCGCCGCATGGATCTTCGGCATAGGCCAGCACGTCGTGCTGGTCGCGGCACAGGCGCACCGCTTCATCGAGCGACCAGGCGCCGTTCGGGTCGAGCGTGATGCGCGCGGCCGGGAAGCGCTCCTTGAGCGCCACCGCCGCCTCCATCTCGGCGGCGCCATCCAGCACGCCGCCCTTGAGCTTGAAGTCCTGGAAGCCGTAGCGCGCCTGCGCCGCCTCGGCCAGGCGCACCACGCCCTCGGCGTCCATCGCCGCTTCGTTGCGCAGGCGCAGCCAGGCGTCGCCGGCCTCGGGCTCGACGCGATAGTCGAGCGTGGTGCGGCCACGGTCGCCGATATAGAACAGGTAGCCGAGCATCGGCACCGCATCGCGCTGCCTGCCCTCTCCCAGCAGGTTCGCGACCGGCACGCCCATGAACTGGCCCAGCAGGTCGAGGAAGCACGACTCGACGGCGGTCACGGCGTGAATGGTGGTGCGCAGGTCGAAGGTCTGCAGGCCGCGCCCGCCGGCATCGCGGCCGGCGAAGGCGCCGCGCATGGCGTTGAGTACCGAGTTGTAATCGCCCAGCGACCGGCCGACCACCAGCGCACGCGCATCCTCGAGCGTGGTGCGAATCGATTCGCCGCCCGGCACTTCGCCCAGGCCGGTGTTGCCGGCGCTGTCGGTCAGGATCACGACGTTGCGGGTGAACCAGGGCCCGTGGGCCCCGCTCAGGTTCATGAGCATGCTGTCGCGGCCGGCGACCGGGACCACCCGCATCGCGGTGACGACCGGCGCCCCGCCCGTATGTAAAGGCATGGATGGTACTGGAGGAGTCATCGTGTGGGCGCTCATTTGCGGCGGTAATAGTCGGACAGGACATCGAAGGCCTGCTTGCGCACGCCCGTTTCGGACAGGATGCCCTTGCGGTTCCAGCCGTTCTGGAACACCGGGTGCTCGCGGCGCGGCGAGCGGAAGTCCTTCAGGATCCAGGGCGACAGGCCGCGCAGGGTCGGGATGCCCTCGGCCATGGCCAGCGTCTTGCGGTAGTACTCGGCCTGGTATTCCTCGGTGAACTTCTTGAGCCCCTGGCCGCGGTGGCCCGCCAGCGCATCGGCGCCGAACTCCGACAGGATCAGCGGCCGCTCGCCCGGAACGTTCCAGCGCAGCTTCGCGATGCCGTCCAGCGTGTCGGGACCGTACCAGCCGGCATACACGTTCACCGCCAGCACGTCGAGCTTGTCGATCAGCGGATCCTGGATCTCCAGCACGTCGCCCTTGCGCTCGACCAGCAGCGCGGCGCTCACCAGGCGGGTCGGGTCGAGGGCGCGCACATTGTCGGCCATGGCGCCGTGGAAGCGCGTGCGCGACGGAGACACCGGCGTCTCGTTACCGACGCTCCACAGGATCACCGAGGCGCGGTTGCGGTCGCGGTAGATGGTTTCAGCCTGCATCAAGAGCGCCTTGCGCAGCACGGCCGGGTTGTCCCAGTCGACGGTCCAGTACACTGGGATCTCGCTCCACACCAGCAGGCCCATTTCATCGGCCAGGCGCACCGTGGTCTCGGAGTGCGGATAGTGCGACAGGCGCACGTAGTTGCCGTTCAAGCCGTGCTTGATCTCGTGCAGCAGCGCGCGCGACGCCTGCTCGGTCATATTGCGCCCCGGGTTCGGGCCGAACTCTTCCTCGTGCAGCGAGATCCCGCGCAAGAACAGTGGCTTGCCGTTCAGGAGGATCTGGTTGCCCTTGACGGCGATGGTGCGGAATCCCATGCGGTCACGTACCTGGTCGCCGCTGGCGCTAAAGCGCACGTCGTACAGGGTCGGCTTCTCGGGCGTCCAGCGCTCCAGGCCCTTCGGCGCCGGCAGCTCGAGCAGCGCGCGTCCGTTGGCGTCGGTGGTGGCGCGCGCCGTACCGAGCGCGCCGATCGCCACCGTCACCGCCTGGTTCGCGGCCTGCGGTCCCTGCAGCTGTACTTCGCCGGCGATGCGGCCATCGGAACGCAAAGTCAGCGTCGCATCGTCGATGAAGGTCGCCGGCGTGGTGACAAGGCTGACCTTGCGGGTGATGCCGCCGTACAGGTCCCAGTCGGTGATCTGGGTCGGGATCGACTGGGCGTCGTGGCTCGAATCGACGCCGACCACCAGCCGGTTGTCGCCCGCGCGCAGGGCGTCGGTGACTTCGAGCACGAAAGGCGTGAAGCCTCCCTCGTGGCGGCCCACTTCCTTGCCGTTGAGGTAGACGTAGGCGCGGTAGTTGACCGCCTCGAAGCGCAGGAAGGTGCGCTTGCCGGCTTCAGGCCGCGCATCGAACTTGCGCTGGAACCAGATCAGGCCATCGTAGTAGCGCAGCTCGGCCGCCGCCGCGTTCCAGGCGCCGGGCACGTTGATGAGCGGGCCGCGGTCCATGTCGAACTCGTAGAAGTCGACGCCGCCCTTGGCTTCGACGGCGGCGACGTCGACGTCGCGCGCACGCTGCATGCGCGACTTGGCCACCCAGCCGTTGATGTCGGTAAGGCCTGTGCGGTACAGGTCCTTCGAGTAGGTCCACTGGCCGGACAGGTCCTGGCTGTCGCGGTGCAGCGCGCCGGTGAGCAGGAAGGCGGGGCGCAGAGAATCGGCCGGCGCCGCCTGCGCCAGCGCCGGCTGGCAGGCCAGCACGCCGATAAGGATCCAGAATGCCGTGATGAGTTTTTTCATGTCCTTGGATCTCAGAAGTCGTATTTCATGCGCACGCCGAAGTAGCGGTCCGAGTTGCGCGGCAGGGTCTGGGTCAGCACGTGCACATTGCCGAACACATTGTAGTTATCGCCGACGAAGCTGGCATAGCTCTTGTCGAACAGGTTGTTGACGTAGAAGGTCAGCTTCACGTTCTGCGATGGATTGAAGAAGGCGATGCTGCCGTTTACGGTGCCATAACCTTTCTGGTCGGCCAGCGGATTGGCGGCCAGGTCATAGTTGACGCTCGACTGGTACTGGCCGTTGATATTGGCAATCCCGCTATAGCCGCTCTCCCCGATCGGGAAATTATAGGTCGCGCCCAGATTGAGCTTGGTGCGCGGCGCGTTCGACAGGCGCTTACCCGACAGGTCTTGCAGCGGCACGCCGCCGATCAGGACGCAACCCTCGGCCACGGTCTGGCCGGGATAGCAGTTCGTGTTCGGGAACTTCTTGATCGTCGCGTCGACCCAGGCCACCGATGCTTCGAGCAGCAGCGTGTTGATCGGCTTGGCCTGCACTTCCAGCTCCAGGCCGCGGGTGCGCAGTTCGCCGACGTTGGTGACGACGTTCTCGTAGGCCTGGGTGAGCGGATCGAGGCGGCGCGACTGGGCCTGGAAGTCCTCGTAGTCGGTGTGGAACACGGTGGCGTTGAGCTGCAAGCGGTTGCGGAAGAAGCGGCTCTTCATGCCCAGCTCCCACGATTCGGACGTCTCGGGCGCCACCGGCAGGCGCACGCGCGCCTCGTTGAAGCCGGTGGAGACGTCGTAGCCGGCGCCCTTGTAGCCGGTAGCGAAGGAACCGTAGACCATCACGTCCTTGACCAGGTCGTGCTGCAGGGCGATCTTGCCGGTGGTGGCGTCGTCGCGGCTGCGGCCGTCGAAGATGGCCGGCACCGCCGGCAGGCGGTTGGCGAAGTCGACTTCGATCGTCTCGCGGTTGAAGCGCACGCCGGTGCTGACGCGGGTGGCCGGCGTGATCCGGTACTCGGCCTGCGCGAAGGCGGCGGCGGTCTGGTTGCCGGAGCGCGCTTCCCAGTTGGCCAGGTTCGAGACCGGGCCGCGCAGATAGCTGCGTTCGGTGCGCGAGTCTGCGTAATACAGGCCGCCGAGATAAGTCAGCGCGCCGTCGCCGTTGGACGTCAGGCGCAGTTCCTGGGTCGACATGCGCGAACGGTATGGGCCGCCGGCGGTGACGCCGCCGTGGAAGCGCCCGTTCGACTGCGGGCCGAGCTGGTCGAGGTTGGTGCCGTCGAAGTCGGTCAGGAAGTCGAACTGCCAGTCCTGCCAGGTGGTGACCGAGGTGATCGTGTGGTTGTCCAGCTTCCAGTTCAGGGTGCCGGCGATGCTGCGCGACTCGTGTTCGGCAAAGCCCGGATCGTCCATGCGCACATCGCGGTTGTCCGGGCCCGGGATGATGCCGACCAGGGCCGGGCCGATCGGCGCCACGCCGCGCAGGCTGGCGCCCGGCGGCACCGACAGGAAGGTCGTCACCGGGCCTTCGATGCGGCGCTTGTTGTAGTCGGCGATCAGGCGGCCGTCGAGGCTCGTGGTGGGCTTGAAGTCCAGGCGCAGGCGCGCGCCCTTGCTGCGTTCGCCGTTCAGCTTGGCGCCCGACTCGAGATTGGTGACGTCGCCCTCGCGGTTGCCGGTGTAGGCGTTCAGGCGATAACCCAGCTTGTCGCTGATCGGGCCCGAGATGCCGGTTTCGAGGCGCTTTTCGCCGTCGCTGGTCAGGGTGACCTGCGCATGGCCTTCCTGCTCCTCGCTCGATTCCTTGGTGACGATGTTGATGACGCCGGCCGACGAGTTCTTGCCGAACAGCGTGCCTTGCGGGCCGCGCAGCACCTCGACGCGCGCGATGTCGCTCAGGTTCGAGAACGCTTGCAATTGCTGGATCACGGGCACGTCGTCGATGATCACCGAGACGGCCGATTCGATGCCGATGCTGAAGGCGAAGGTGCCGATGCCGCGCAGCGCAATATTGTTATTGTTCGGGTTCTCGTTGATGGTCAGGGCCGGCGCCACACGGGTCAGGTCCGAGAAGCCGACGATCTGCTGGTTCTCGATCGCGCGCTCGTCCACGGTGCTGACCGCGACCGGCACGTCCTGCATCGCCTGGGGGCGCTTCTGCGCGGTCACTGTCACCACTTGCAGGCCTTCCGCCGACTGCGTGTTCGTTTCTTGAGCCTGTGCGGTCATGGCGCCGGCAGCCAGCAGGGCCGCGGCATGGGCGATAGAGGTCTGGGCCGAGCGGCGGCGCGAGGATGGAAAACTCATTGTGTCTCCTGATAATAATTATGAAATACGTTCTACGAGCGACGTGATCGACTAGTATTTCAGCGCTCACGCAGCCGTCCATCGCCGCCGCGCTGCCTTTGCTATCCGGCTGCGGCGGGTCCACGCCCGGCGTACCAGGCATGGGAAATCTCTGAAAAATGGCTGACTCGCACGGGGGCGAGCCAGCAAAGAGACAGCAGCTGACTCGGGTTGCCTCAGAGCATCCAATCGGCCCACTGCGGTGATATATTAGGATTCCAACCCACCATGCACAACAGCTCGGCGGGTTTAGTCATCAAGTTGAGCGAAGTGGCTCAGGCGCCCACTTTGGCGTGCGTTTCGATCACGCGGTTGATCGAGCCCGCAAGTCGCGTAGGATCTCGCGTGCGGCGTTGTGGCCGGGCGCGCCGGTGACGCCGCCACCGGGATGGTTGCCCGCGCCGCAGGTGTAAAGACCCGCCACCGGCCCGCGGTAATCGGCATGGCCCAGCATCGGGCGCGCCGAGAACAGCTGGTCGAGCCCCAGCGCGCCGTGGAAGATGTCGCCGCCGACCAGGCCGAATGTGCGTTCCAGGTCGAGTGGACTCATGATCTGGCGGCCCAGCACCGCACGCCTGAAATTCGGCGCATAGCGGTCGACGGTGTCGATCATGATTTCGGCCACCTGGTCGCGGTGCTCGTCCCAGCTCGCGCCATCGGGCAGTTGCGGCGCGACGTGCTGGCAGAACAGGCACGCCACGTGCTGCCCCGCCGGCGCCAGGGTCGGGTCGAGCGTCGACGGGATCAGGAGTTCGACGATCGGCGCTTGCGACCAGCCCGACGCGCGCGCGTCGTGATAAGCGCGCTCCATGTAATGCAGGCTGGGTGCGATGATGATGCCGCTGCCATGGTGGTCGGCCATCACCCTGCCCGGCAGGCAGCTGAAATCCGGCAGTTCGGACAGCGCGACGTTCATGCGGAAGGTGCCCGAACCGCAGCGCCAGGCCGTCATGCGGCGCAGGAAGTCGCTCGGCAGCGCGCCGGGGTCGACCAGCCGGGTGTACAGCAGGCGCGGATTGAGGTTCGACACAACTGCGCGCGCATCGAACCGTTCGCCGTCGGCGGTAACGACGCCGGTGGCGCGCCCCTTGTGCAGCAAGACCTCGGCCACCGCGCATCCGGTGCGGATCTCGACACCGAGGGCCTGCACGGCCTTCGCCATCGCCTGGGTGATGGCGCCCATGCCGCCGATCGCGTGGCCCCAGGCGCCCTTCTTCCCATTGACCTCTCCGAACACGTGGTGCAGCAGCACGTAGGCCGATCCGGGCGTGTATGGACTGGCGTAGTTTCCCACCACGCTGTCGAAACCATAGGCCGCCTTGATCGGGTCGCTCTCGAACCAGCCGTCCAGATAGTCGCCCGCTGACTTGGTGAACAGGTCCAGCAGTTCGCGCTGGCTGGCCAGCGACAGCTTGCGCATGCGGTTGCCGAGACGGCCGGCCTTGAGCACCTCGGGCAACGCCGCCAGCCAGCCGCCCTCGATGCGGTTGGGTGGCGTCTGCAGCACCAGCTCGCGCAGCAGGTCGGCCGCGTCGTCCAGCTGGCGGTGGTAGTCGTCCAGGCGCGCGGCATCGCGCTGCGAGAACTTCGCCACTTCAAGAGCGGTCCGGCCGGCGCCGACCTTCAGGTAGCGGCCATCTTCGAGCGGGAGGAAGTTGGAGAGCGGGCGTTCGACGATGCGCAGGCGATGCCGGGCCAGCGCCATGTCGTTGATCACCTTGGGATTGAGCAGCGAGACGGTGTAGGCGGCCACCGAGTTGCGAAAGCCCGGATGGAATTCCTCGGTCACCGCGGCGCCGCCGACGACGCCGCGCCGCTCGAGCAGCGTCACCTTCAGGCCGGCGCGGGCCAGGTACCAGGCGCAAACCAGGCCGTTATGGCCGGCGCCGATGATGATTGCATCGCGCATCTGGCGTCTCCCCGAAGCGTTCAAGCGAACGCGACGATTCTACCGAGGGAATGGGGCGATGGCAAAAAAAGCCCCTGCGGACAGGGGCTGGATCATGCTCGCCTTACTTCGCGGCCGCCTTGGCTCGCGCCGTGTGCAACTTGCGGTAGCTGTCGATCAGGCGGTGGTGACGGTCCAGGCCTTCCAGCTGCATGCTGGTCGGGGTCAGACCGTGGAAGCGCACGCTGCCGTCGACCGAGCCCAGTACCGCATCCATCCGCGTGTCGCCGAACATGCGCCGGAAGTTGACGACGTAGTCGTCCAGTTCCATCTCGTCATCGAGCACCACTTCGAGCACCACATTCATCGTCTGGTAGAACAGGCCGCGCTCGACGGTGTTGTCGTTGTACTGCAGGAAGGCGCCCACCAGCTCGTGCGCGTCCTCGAAGCGCTGCAGCGCGAGGTTGATCAGCAGGCGCAGCTCGAGCACCGTCAGCTGGCCCCAGTCGGTGTTCTCGTCGAACTCGATGCCGATCAGGCTGGCGATGTCGGAATACTCGTCCAGCTCATTGTTTTCCAGGCGCTCGAGCAGCGCCTCCAGGCTGTCGTCGTCCAGGCGGTGCAGGTTGAGGATGTCGGAACGGAACAGCAGCGATTTATTCGTGTTATCCCAGATCAGGTCTTCGACCGGATACACCTCGGAATAGTCGGGCACCAGGATGCGGCAAGCCACCGCGCCCAGCTGGTCGTACACAGCGGTGTAGACTTCCTTGCCCATCTCTTCGAGGATGGCGAGCAGGGTCGCGGCTTCCTCGACGTTGGCATTGTCGCCCTGCGCGGTGAAATCCCACTCCACGAAATCGACGTCCGACTTGGCGCTGAAGAAGCGCCAAGAGACGACGCCGCTCGAATCGATGAAGTGCTCGACGAAGTTATACGGCTCGGTCACGGCTTCGCTGGCGAAGGTCGGCCGCGGCAAATCGTTGAGGCCTTCGAAGCTGCGACCCTGCAGCAGTTCGGTCAGGCTGCGCTCCAGCGCCACCTCGAAACTCGGGTGGGCGCCGAAGGAAGCGAAGACGCCGCCGGTGCGCGGGTTCATCAGGGTCACGCACATCACCGGGTATTGGCCGCCGAGCGACGCGTCCTTGACCAGCACCGGGAAGCCCTGCTCTTCCAGGCCCTTGATGCCGGCCACGATGCCCGGGTATTTCGCCAGCACTTCCTGCGGCACGTCGGGCAAGGCCATCTCGCTTTCGAGGATCTCGCGCTTGACGGCGCGCTCGAAGATCTCGGACAGGCACTGCACCTGCGCTTCTGCCAGCGTGTTACCGGCGCTCATGCCGTTACTGGCATACAGGTTTTCAATCAGGTTCGACGGGAAGTACACGACCTCGCCATCCGACTGGCGCACGAAGGGCAGCGATACGATGCCGCGCTCCACATTGCCCGAATTGGTGTCGATCAGGTGCGAGCCGCGCAATTCGCCATCGGGATCGTAGAACGACAGGCTGTATTCGTCGAGGATGCCGTCCGGCAGCGCATCGTCCGGGCCGGGCTTGAACCAGCGCTCGTTCGGATAGTGCACGAAGTCGGCGTTGGCGATGTCCTCGCCCCAGAATACGCCGGCATAGAAGTGATTGTTGTTCAGGCGTTCGATGTATTCGCCCAGGGCCGAAGCCAGCGCGCTTTCCTTGGTCGCGCCCTTACCGTTGGTAAAGCACATCGGCGAATGCGCATCGCGGATATGCAGCGACCAGACATTGGGAACGATATTGCGCCACGACGCGATCTCGATCTTGATGCCCCAACTGGCCAGCATGCCCGACATATTGGCGATGGTCTGTTCCAGCGGCAGGTCCTTGCCCGCGATATAGGTGCGCGATTCCGCGTCGGGTTGCAGGGTCAGCAGGGCCTGGGCGTCGGCGTCCAGGTTGGCCACTTCCTCGATCACGAATTCGGGGCCGGCCTGGACGACCTTCTTCACCGTGCAGCGCTCGATCGAACGCAGGATGCCCTGGCGGTCTTTTTCCGAGATGTCGGCCGGCAGCTCGACCTGGATCTTGAAGATTTGCTGGTAACGGTTTTCCGGGTCGACGATATTATTTTGCGACAGGCGGATATTCTCGGTCGGGATATCCCGGGTATTGCAGTACAACTTCACGAAATACGCCGCGCACAGGGCGGACGAGGCCAGGAAGTAATCGAATGGGCCTGGCGCCGAGCCGTCGCCTTTATAGCGGATGGGCTGGTCGGCGATGACGGTGAAATCGTCGAACTTGGCTTCCAGGCGAAGCTTGTCGAGGAAGTTGACTTTAATTTCCATGGAAAAATCCAGATACGGTGGGTAAAAATACAAAGCCCTGTCAGAACAGGGCTCATGGGGGTCACTGTACAGTACGGAATTTCTCGTGGAGAGTCGCGCTTCGCTCGATCCGCTACTGCCAAGATAGCGCGCGTATTTTAACACGCGGGTGCCCCATCGCCGCCCGGCCGGATGGTGCATTGCAGTGCTTGCCCAGCCGTCACTGGGTTACCATAAGGATAATAATTAAGAAGGGTAACCCATGCACACGACACGGAGACGCATCTTGAAACAAGTCGGGGCCGCAATGCTGGCCGCATCCACATCGGGGGCCGCGCTGTCAGCCACGCCCGCATCGGCAGCAAGCTGGCCATCGGCGCCCACCACGATCCCGCTCTGGCCCGAAGGCGTGCCCGGCGCCCGCGCCGGACTGGAACCGGAACGCTATGTCGACGGCAGGATCAGCCACGTTGCCGACCCCACGCTCACCATCTATCCTCCGGCGGTCGACCGCGCCAACGGCAGCGCCGTCATCATCTGCCCCGGCGGCGGCTACGAGCGCCTGGCCATCGAGCGCGAAGGCGAACAGTATGCGCGCTGGCTGTCGAGCCTGGGCGTGACCGCCTTCGTCCTCAAATACCGGATGCGCGAATTCGGCCATCCGGCGCCGCTGCAGGACGTGCTGCGCGCGGTGCGCCTGGTGCGCTCGCAGGCGGTGCAGTACAAGCTGCAGCCGGAGCGCATTGGCGTGATGGGCAGTTCGGCCGGCGGCCACCTCGCCGCCAGCGCCGGCACCCTGTTCGATCATCCGCTGGGACGCACCGGCGCCCAGCTCGACGCCGTCAGCGCGCGTCCCGACTTCCTGGTGCTGATGTACCCGGTGATCGCGCTCGACGGGCCGGCCGCACACATGGGTTCGCGCAACGCCCTGCTCGGCGCATCGCCCAGCGCGGCGGACGTGGAACTGATGTCGGTGGCGCGCCAGGTGACGGCGCGCACGCCACCGACCCTGCTGATCCATACCCAGGCCGACGCCGCCGTGCCGGTCGAGAACAGCATCCTGTTCTACCAGGCGCTCACGCGCGCGAAGGTGCCGGCCGAGATGTATTTGTTCGAGCATGGCGAGCATGGCATGGGTATGCGGCCCAATCTGGGAACAGCGTCGGCGTGGCCGCGGCGCGCCGAGGAGTGGTTGCAGGCGCGTGGGCTGCTGGACCGAACGAAATAAACCGGATTGGCCAGCGCCCTGAATCCCGCCGGTCCACGTGGGTCCTGCTTGCGTTGTCCTTACGCACGGTGCTAATATAGGAACCGATCGGTTCACATATTAGCCCGCACCCAGGAGTATCGATGACAAACCATAGCGGTCTCGGTCGCCCACGCGAATTCGAACTGGACGTCGCCGCGCGCGACGCGATGAACGTCTTCTGGGACCGGGGTTACGAAGGCGCGTCCCTGCCCGACCTGATCGAAGGCACGGGCCTGTCGCGCGGTAGCCTGTACAAGGCCTTCGGCGACAAGAAGGGCTTGCTGCTGGCCGCGCTCGACTTGTACATGGAAAAGGGGCTGCAAGCCACGGCCGACCTCCTGTCCGGGCAGGGCTCGGCCAGGGAAGCTATCCGCGCTTCGCTGATGAGACTTGCCGCCCTTTCCTCCGGCGATGCGGGGCGGCGCGGATGCCTGATCGTGGCGATGGCCACCGAGGTCGGCACACACGACCCGGACATCGCCGAGCGCAGCGGCCGCATGTTCCGCCGCCTGCAACAGCTGTATGGGCAGGCGATCGTGCGCGGCCAGGCAAGCGGCGAGATTGCGCCACGCGACCCGCAGGTGCTGGCCTACTTTCTCGTCTGCCAGATCCAGGGCATGCGCGTGCTGGGTAAAACCGGCGTTGGCGAGGCTGATATGACCGCGCTCGTCGACACCGCCATGCGCATTCTCGACTAAATTTTTTTGCCGACTTTGGAACCACTTGGTTCCGTAAAGGGAATCTGATGACCCACACAACCCCACCCGAACCCCGCCGCTGGGCGATCTTCGCCATCCTGTTGGTCGGTTCTTTCCTGCCGCCGCTGGATTTCTTCATCGTCAACGTGGCGCTACCGTCGATCCAGTCCGAACTGGGCGCGTCGACATCGGCCGAGCAGCTCGTCATTTCATCCTATGCCGCGCTGTATGCGGTGACCCTGATCAGCGGCGGACGCCTGGGCGATCTGTTCGGCCGTGGCCGCATGTTCCTGGTCGGACTGGCCGGCTTCGCGGCGGCATCGCTGCTATGTGGCCTGGCGTGGTCGCCGGCGGCGCTGATCGCTGGGCGCGCCTTGCAGGGGGTGACGGCGGCCATCATGGCGCCGCAGGCGCTCGCGTCGGTCCATGCGATCTTTCCGGAAGCCGACAAGCCGCGTGCTCTCGCCCTGTACGGCGCCGTATTCGGCCTGGCCTCCGTCATCGGACAGGCGCTGGGCGGCATCCTGATTTCACTGGACCTGTTCGGCATGGGCTGGCGCATGATCTTCCTCGTCAACCTGCCGGTGGTGCTACTGGTCCTGGCATTCGGCCCTCCCTTGCTGAAGGAAGCGCGGGCGCCGCGCTCGAGCAGGCTGGATCCTGGCGGCACGGCGCTGTCGGTGCTCGCACTGGGCGCCCTGATCGTGCCGCTGATCGAAGGCCGGGAAGCGGGCTGGCCGTGGTGGTCCTGGCTGGCTTTGTGCGCCGCGCCCTTGCTGGCATGGAGCTTCTGGCGCTACGAAAGCGGACTTGTCCGCGCAGGCGGTGCGCCCCTGGTCGATCCCTCCTCCCTGCGCGCACCGGGCATGCGACGCGCGCTGGCGATTGCGTTGCTGTTATACGCGCTCGCCGCGTTTTTCCTGCTGTTCTCGATCTATCTGCAGAATGCGCTGCACGTGAGCGCCCTGGACGCGGGCCTGGTTTTCCTGCCGTTCGGCGTCGGCTACCTGCTCGGGCCCCTGGCGACACCGCTCGGCAGGCGCTTTCTCGGGGACTGGGTCAATCCGATCGGCATGGCATTGATGGCAGCGGGCTTCGTCGGCCTGGCCGCGCTGGTGACGGCAATCCCGGTAGGCGTCGCGCCGCCGGGGGCAACGCTGGCCGCCCTGCTCTTCGCCATCGGCTTCGGCCAGGGGCTGGCGCTGCCGTCGCTGATGCGGATGATCACGGGCCGCGTGGTGCCCACCCATGCCGGGATGATCGCCGGCGTCGCAAGTTCGACCCTGCAAGTCGGCACCGCGCTCAGCGTGGCCCTGATCGGGGGCATCTTCTATACCGTCCGCGGCGTCCACGACGAACCGGCGGCGATCACGGACGCCTTCATCGTCGCGATCCTGTGCATCGCCTTTTGCCTGGGCCTCGGTGCAGTGCTGGGGGCGACATTGGCGCGCCGGGCGAATGTCGTCCCGGCCGTGACGGGCCGGTCCAGCGGTGCGTAAGGCCCCCTTCTTGCCAGCCTTGTTTATGGGTTGTCAGCTTTTTCGTAGTCGTTAGCGTTAGCTGAATTTGGTATTTCTTTCATTTTATGTTGGTTAGTTACGTTTTATGATATGGTGACGCCACACCCATCCAACACGTCTCGCCATGCACACCGCCACTTCATGGGACGCCGACCCCGTCAAATCCTTCAAGGCATTCATATCCACCACGGCTTTCGCCGAAACCGGCCGGCGCCAGCGCGCCGACGGCACACTGCGGGTGCTGTCCGCCGAATCGGCAAAGATCTACCTGTTCATGTTCAACAACCTGGCGAGCTGGCTGCAGGAACAGGGACTCACGTTCTCCCGGGTGACGCAGACCGACCTGCTGCGCTTCATCGGCCGCACGGTCAAGGGCAAGCGCGTCCTGAACAGCAAAATCGCCTACCGCTACCTGCGCCTGCTGGAACGCTGCTACGAGCATCTTGGGGTCGTGCCCAATCCGGCGCAAGAGGCGATCCTCGGCATCGACCGCGCCCACATCGCGAGGGACGAAGCCGGACGCACCCTGTCGGAAGACCAGCTGCAGCGCTTCTTCGCCGCCCTGCCGGCCGAGGCGCCGCGAAAACGCCGCAACACGCCGTTCGATGGCTGGAAGCGTCGCCGCGATCGCGCCATGCAGGTGGTCATCGCGCTGGCGGGACTGAAGGTAACGGAAGCGGTGGGTCTATTGACCACCGAAGTGGGCCGCCAGGCCTCGATCGACGGCGCGCTCGTGCTGACGATCACCCCTGAGGAAAAGCTCGATACCAGCCATGAACACGAAGTCGCCCTCCCCCGCGAAGGCGCAGACGAGCTGCGCGCCTGGCTCGAAGAGCGGGACGCGATGGCGATCCCGGGCGAGTTCGTCTTCCCGGCCAACCTCACCGGCGCCAGGATGACCAGGAAAACCGTCTATATGCAGATGCGCGCCACCTTCGAACGCGCCGGCATGGATTTGTCGCGTTCGGGCGGGCGCACCTTGCGCAACACCTTCGCCAAGCGCCAGCTCGATCAGGGCGCGAGTCCCGACGAACTGAAGGACGTGCTGGGCCTGGCGCTCGAGCGCTCCGCTGCCGACTACAAGCTAACCCGCGTGAAGCCCGATCCGGAAGCGTGAGCAGCGCGTGAAAAACTGTCAGGCCGCCAGTAAGTGCGGCCCGATCTCGCTGACCGAGCGCACGCCGGTCAGGACCATATTGGTACGCAAGTCCTTCTCCATGATCTGCAGCAGGCGCTCGACCCCGGCCTGGCCCTGCGTGGCCAGCGCATACACGAAGGCGCGCCCCAGCAGGACGCCGTCCGCCCCCAGCGCCAGCATCCGGAACACGTCGGTCCCGGTGCGCACGCCGCCGTCGGCGAAGATCGTCATCTGCCCCTGGACCGCGGCCGCGATGGCCGGCAGCACCGAGGCGCTGGACGGCGCACCATCGAGCTGGCGCCCGCCGTGATTCGACACCACGATGCCGTCGGCGCCGAAGGCCAGCGCATCGCGCGCGTCCTCCGGATCGAGGATCCCCTTGATCACCAGCTTGCCCTGCCACTCGTCGCGAATCCATTGCAGGTCGGGCCAGGCAATGCCGGGATCGAAATTGGCGCCGAGCCAGCCAATGTAGTCGGCCAGGCCGGTAGCGCTGCCGCGATAGGCCGTGATGTTCCCCAGGTCGTGCGGACGCCCGAACAGGCCCACGTCCCAGGCCCAGCGCGGATGCAGCGCGGCCTGCAGCATGCGCCGCAGCGGCGCGTTCGGCCCGCTCATGCCGCTGTGGGCGTCGCGGTAGCGCGCGCCTGGCACCGGCATATCCACCGTGAACACCAGCGTGCGTGAGCCGAGCTCCCATGCACGGCGCATCACGTCGCGCATGAAGCCGCGGTCCTTCAGCACGTAGAGCTGGAACCAGATCGGGTGCGCGGCCTGGGCCGCCACCTCGGCCAGCGGGCACACCGAGACGGTCGACTGGATGAACGGGATGTTGCGGTGGCAGGCGGCGCGCACCGCCTGCACCTCGCCGCGCCGGGCATACATGCCGGTCAGGCCCACCGGCGCCAGCGCGATCGGTAGCGAATAGCCTTCTCCGAACCACTGCACGCCCAGGTCAAGCTGCTCGGAGCCGCGCAGCACGCGCTGGCGCAGCCTGATCGCCTGCAGATCGTCGACGTTGCTGCGCAGCGTCTGCTCGGCGCCGGCGCCGCCGTCGAGATAGTGGAACAGGAAGGGAGGCAGCCGGCGGCGCGCGGCCTGGCGGAAGTCGGTGGCGGACGAAATGATCATGTACGAGGTCGAGATGGGCAGATGATGAGCAGATGAGCGGATCGAATCCGCAGTCTACGCCGTCGCCCGCCTCCTCGTCCATCGACAGGGCCGGGATAATCAGTGTCCTGATCGCGCGCGCGGTATTGACATGGGCCGCAAACGCTCAAGCGCCTGATTAAATGGACCACGAAGCCGCCCGCCCGTTGACACTCCCCGAACGGAAAATGAATACTCGGCCGGGCAAGCCTTGATCAGCGACAGGATAACCATGGCGTCCTCCTCCCAATACCAAGCACTCAAACGTGGCACGGCCCTCGCGCTGCTGGCACTGGCCTGCACCGCCTGCGCCACCCCTGGCCGCCAGCTCGAACCGCTCGATCGCGGCGTCGTCGCGATCCACACCGGCGACGGCAATTTCGTCAGCTGGCGCGCGCTCGGCCCGGAAGACCCGGCCACCACCTTCAACCTGTACCGTGACGGCGTGCGCCTCAATACCACGCCGCTGAGCGCAACCAACTTCGTCGATGCCGGCGCCGCCGCCAGCGCGGCCTACAGCGTACGCGCCGTCAGCAAAGGGGCGGAGAGCGCCGTCGACGCGGGCGCCGGCGCCACCTGGCCGCAGCCGTTCAAGACCATCCCCTTGCGCAAGCCCGCTGGCGGCGTCACCCCGGACGGCGAAGCCTATACCTATGGCGTCAACGACGGTTCCGCTGCCGACCTCGATGGCGACGGCGTCTACGAATTGCTGGTCAAGTGGCAGCCGACCAACGCCCACGACAACGCCCATCGCGGCTACACGGGTTCGACCCTGATCGACGCCTACCGCCTGGACGGCACGTTCATGTGGCGCATCGACCTGGGCAAGAACATCCGCGCCGGCGCCCACTACACGACCTATCTCGCCTTCGACTTCGACGGCGACGGCCGCGCCGAACTGATGGCCAAGACCGCCGACGGCACGGTCGACGGCGTGGGCAAGACTATCGGCGACCCGGCGGCGGACCATCGCAACAAGGCCGGCTACATCCTGGCCGGCCCGGAGTTCCTGACCGTGTTTGACGGCCGCACCGGCGCGGCCCTGGCCAGCACCGACTACACGCCGCTGCGCGGCGACGTCGCGGCCTGGGGGGATGCCTACGGCAACCGGGTCGACCGCTTCCTGGGCGGCGTAGCCTACCTCGACGGCAAGCGGCCGAGCGCAGTCTTCGCGCGCGGCTACTACACCCGCGCCGTGCTCGCGGCCTGGGACTGGCGCGACAACAAGCTCACCCAGCGCTGGGTATTCGACAGCGACCTTCCTGCCAATGCGGCCGCCGCCGGCCAGGGCGCGCACTGGATGGCCGTGGCGGACGCCGATGGCAACGGCCGCGACGACATCGTCTACGGCGCCGCCACCATCAGGAGCGACGGCACGCTGATGTACAGCACCGGCCTGTGTCACGGCGACGCCCTGCACGTCGGCAAGCACGACCCCAGCCGCCCCGGCCTGCAGGTATTCATGGTGCACGAATCGCCATCGTGCTACCGCGGCAACGGCGCCGAGATGCACGACGCCGCCACCGGCAAGGTCTTGTGGGGCATCGCCAGCAGCATCGATGTGGGACGCGGCATCTGCATGGACATCGATCCCGCGCACCCCGGCAACGAGTGCTGGGCCGCGATCGGCGGCATCAACGACCCGGCCGGCGGCCTGGTGAACGCCGCCGGAGTGCAGATCTCGACTACCCGTCCGCGGGCCTACAACTTCGGCCTGTGGTGGGATGGCGACCTGCTGCGCGAATCGCTCGACGGCACCCGGATCGAAAAATGGAACCCGCAGGCGCAGCGCCTCGAACCGCTGCTCGATGGCGCGAAACATGGCGCCGCCTCGATCAACGGCACCAAGGCCAATCCCGTGCTGTCGGCCGACCTGTTCGGCGACTGGCGCGAAGAAGTGGTCTGGCGCAGCGCCAACGACGAGGCGCTGCTGGTGTTCTCGACCACGGCGCCGACCCGGCACCGCATCCCGACCCTGATGCACGACACCCAGTACCGGGTGCAGGTGGCGGCGCAGAATGCCGCTTATAACCAGCCACCCCACCCCAGCTTCTTCCTCGGCGAAGGCATGACGCTGCCGCTGCAGACTTCCGATCAATCCAGATAGAGCTTTCGATATGAATCTTCGCCTGACCCTTCCCCTCGCCGCCGTCGCCGCGCTGTTCTCCTTCGATGCCAGCGCCTTTGATCGCCTGAGCGTGACCGCCAGCCATGCACTCGACATCGCGCGCCCGGCCGAGACGATCTCGGTCCCCTGGGCCCGCGTCAACGACGCCCTGCCCCAGGCACGCTCGCAGCAACTCGTGATCAAGGACGCCGCCGGCCGCACCCTGGCCTACCAGGTGACCAATGTCGACGCCACCGCCAAGGACCCGAAGATGATCGGCGCCGCTTATGGCGAGCTGCTGTTCCAGTATGACTTCAAGGCCGGCGAGAAGTCCGCCACCTTCACGATCGAGAAGTCCGGCGCCACCGTGCCGCCGTTCCCGCCCAGGACTTATGCGCGCTTCGTCCAGGAGCGGCTCGACGACTTCGCCTGGGAAAACGACAAGCTGGCGCACCGCGCCTATGGCCCCGCGCTGAAGGCGCCGGCCGCGCCGGGCAGCGACAAGGAAGTGCTGGTCACCAGCGGTCTCGATATCTGGTTCAAGCGGGTGCCGTATCCGGTGGTCGACCGCTGGTACAACATCGGCCACGACCACTACCATGAAGACCAGGGCGAAGGCATCGATATGTACAACGTCGGCCCGACCCGCGGCGCCGGCGGCACTGGCATCTGGGATGGCAAGCAGCTCCACGTCGGCGCCAACTACCGCGAGTGGCGGATCCTGGCCAATGGCCCGATCCGCACCGTGTTCGAACTGCACTACGACGCCTGGGATGCCAACGGCGCCAAGGTCGCGGAAGTCAAACGCTTCACGGTCGACGCCGGCCGTTATTTCGACCGCATCGACAGCACCTTCACCTTCAGCGGTCCGGCCACGCTCAATGCCGCCGTCGGCCTGCATAAGACGCCAAGCGACAAGGGCCAGGAAGTCAGGGTCGACTTTGCCGAGAACAAGGCGGACGGCAGCCTGGTGCAATGGGTCACGCAGCGCAGTTTCGGCGACTTCGGCGTGGCGGTGATCGTGCCGTCGGCATCGGCCTTCGCCTCCGATGCGCGCAACGGCCTGGTGACGGCGCCGGTCACGTCGGGCAAGCCGCTGCGCTACCACGTCGGCGCCGCCTGGACCCGCGGCAGCCCGTTCGCGACCCAGGCGCTGTGGCAGAAGCACGTCGCCGACGAGGCGGCGCGCCTGCGCTCACCGGTGAGCGTAAGCCTGGCGGCGGGACGCTAAGCAGTGGCCCCGCTGTCCCGACGCACCTTCTTCAAGACCGGCGCGCTGGCCGCCGCATTGCCGCTGGGGGTGAACGCCGCACAGGCCGATGCCGCGCCGGCCGCGCCGGCCGCGCCGGGCAGCGTGGAACTATCCTGGCTCGAAGGCAGGCCTGGTTTGATGACCGGCGCCACCTTCGGCGTGCCCTGGCCGCGCGGCGCGCTGCGCAATGACCAGGCCTTCGTCCTGTCGGGAGACAACGGCGACCTGCCCTGCCAGAGCTGGCCGACCGCCTACTGGCCGGACGGCTCGCTGAAGTGGACTGCGCACGCGCTGCCAGCCATGGATGCGGCGCCCGGGCGGCTGCGACTGCGCCCGGGTAACTCGGGCGCCAAGGGCGGCAAGCAATTGACGGTCAAGGAAAGCCCCGACGCCATCGTGATCGACACCGGTGTCATCGAATGCACGGTCCCGCGCCAGGGCGCCGAGATCGTGCGCAGCCTGCGCCGTGGAGGACGCGACATCGCGCGCGCCGGCAAGCTGGTCGCCCTCTGCGACGATAGCCCGGACGGCAGCACCCGGCAGACGGCCTACGAAAGCCGGCTGCAGCGCGTCACGCTTGAGCAGCGCGGCCCGCAGCGCAGCGTGGTCAAGGTCGAAGGCATGCACCGCACGCAGGACGGCGGACGTTCCTGGCTGCCGTTCGTGCTGCGCCTGTATTTCTACGCCGGCGCCGAATCGGTGCGCATCATGCACACCTTCGTATTCGACGGCGACGAGCAGAAGGATTTCGTGCGCGGCCTCGGCCTGCGCTTCGACGTTCCCCTGGTCGACGCCCCGCACGACCGCCACGTACGCTTCGGCGGCGAGGCCGGCGGCCTGTGGGCCGAGGGGGTGCGCAATCTCACCGGCTTGCGGCGCGATCCCGGAGAGGCGGTGCGCAAGGCGCAACTGGCCGGCCAGGCGGTGCCGCCGGTCGCCGAGCGCGTGAACAAGTCGCTGCACCTGATCCCGGCCTGGGGCGACTACAGCCTGGCCCAGCTCTCGCCCGACAGCTTCCGCATCCGCAAACGCACCAAGGCCGGCCATGGCTGGATCGACGCCGCCTGGGGCCGGCGCGCGCCGGGCCTGGGCTATATCGGCGGCGCCAGAGGCGGCCTGGCCTTCGGCATGCGCGACTTCTGGCAGCGCCATCCGACCCAGCTCGACATCCGCAACGCACACACGGACGCCGCCCAGGTCACGCTGTGGATCTGGTCGCCCGAAGCGCCGGCGATGGACTTGCGCTTCTACCACGACGGCATGGGCATGGAAACGCATGCCGACGAGCTGCAGGCGCTGGACGTCACCTACGAGGATTATGAAAAGGGCTTCGGCACGCCGGTCGGCGTGGCGCGTAGCAGCGAGTTTACGCTATGGGCCCTGGACACGACGCCGGCGCGCGAGCAGCTGGTGCGCATGGCGACCCAGGTCCAATCCCCGCCGCAGCTGTGCGCCGCGCCAGCCCATATCCTGGCCACACGCGCCTTCGGCAATCTGTATGGCCTGCCGGACCGCTCGACGCCAGCCAAGGCCAATATCGAAGACCGGCTCGACGCCCACTTCGCGTTCTACCGCGACGAGGTCGAGCAGCGACGCTGGTACGGCTTCTGGGACCATGGCGACGTGCGTCATACTTATGATGCCGACCGCCACGAATGGCGCTACGACGTCGGCGGCTATGCGTGGGCCAATTCGGAACTCTCGCCCGACCTGTGGCTGTGGTACGCCTTCCTGCGCAGCGGCCGCGCCGACATCTTCCGCATGGGCGAAGCCATGGTGCGCCATACCACGGACGTGGACACCTACCACCTGGGCCGCTTCGCCGGCCTGGGCACGCGCCACAATGTCCAGCACTGGGGCTGCAGCGCCAAGCAGGTGCGCATCAGCACCGCGGTCTACCGCCGCATGTACTATTACCTCACGGCCGACGAGCGCACCGGCGACGTGATGCGCGAGCTGCTGGACGCCGACCTGCGCCTGGATGCGGTCGACCCGGTGCGCAAGCTGCCGAACCAGCCGCCCAAGGGACCGTATCCGGTGCGCGCCAGCTTCGGCACCGACTGGGCGTCGCTGGCCGCCAACTGGCTCACCGAATGGGAACGCAGCGGCGACATCCGCTACCGCGACAAGATCCTGACCGGCATGCGCGATATCGCCGCCATGCCGCACGGTTTCTTCAGCGGCGAACGCATGGGCTATGAGCCCCGAACCGGGCGCCTGCACAATATGGCCGGCGACAGCGTCAAGGCCTCGCACCTGAATGCCGTGTTTGGCGCAGTGGAAGTATTCGACGAGCTGATCGCCCTCACCGGAGATCAAGCCTTCGAGCGCGCCTGGCTCGATTACTGCGCACTGTATAACGCGCCCAAGGACGAGCAGCAGCGCCGCCTGGGCAAGCCGCATGGCGGCTCCGATGTGCTGGTGGTCGGTCACTCCCGCCTGACGGCGTATGCGGCCTGGCGGCGCAAGGACCCGGCGCTGGCGCGCCGCGCCTGGCATGAGTTCGCGGGCGTGCGCCCCTATCCACCCTTCGTGGCAACCAAGGTCACTGGCGCGGCCACGCTCAATCCAGTCACTGAGGTGCCGTGGGCCACCACCAACGACACCGCGCAATGGGGCCTGGCCGCGATCCAGAACCTGGCGCTGATCGGTGACGCCCTCTGACCCTTTTATCCGATCCGCCATGACCCACACTTTCCACGCTCTCTGCCTGGCGGCCGGCGCACTGCTGGCGGCACAGGCGCACGCCGCCGCGCCCGCTCAATACGTGTTCGGCGACGCCGACGCTCCCGCAGGCTACACCCGCGTCGCCCACGGCACACCTTACGATGCGGGGCGCGGCTACGGCTTCGAGGACGGCGGCAGTTATTTTTCGGTCCGTCTCCCCGAGGGCAACTACGCCGTCACCGTCGTGCTGGGCCATGCCACGCAGCCGACGGCGACCACCGTAAAATCGGAGCTGCGCCGGCTCATGCTCGAGAACGTGCCGGCAGCCGCCGGGCAGCGCGTGCTGCGCACCTTCGTCGCCAATGTGCGCACCGCGCGCATCGCCGCCGTTCCCGGCGTCGCGGCCGGCGCGGTCGCCCTCAAGGCTCCGAGAGAGACCGAGTCCGAGGCCTGGAACTGGGACGAGCGACTGACCCTGGAGTTCAATGGCGATCCAAGCGCCGTCCAGCGCCTCGAGATCGTACCGGCCAGGGTGCCGACCATCTTCCTGCTGGGCGACTCGACCGTCAGCGACCAGCCAGGGGAACCATATAACAGCTGGGGCCAGATGCTGCCGCGCTTTTTCGGTCCCACCGTCGCGGTATCGAACCACGCGCAATCGGGCGAAACCTACCGCGACTCGATGGCGCGCCGCCGCATCGACAAGATCCTGAGCATGATGCAGCCGGGCGACCTGCTCCTGATGCAGTTCGGCCACAACGACCAGAAGCAGATCAAGGATAACCGCAGCGGCCCGTTCACGACCTACAAGGCCGAGATCAAGACGCACGTGGACATGACGCGTGCGCGCGGCGGCCTGCCGGTGATCGTTTCGCCGGTCGAGCGCCGCGCCTTCGACGCCGCAGGCCAGGTCAAGCCCTCGCTCACCGACTATGCCGAAGCGGCACGCCAGTCGGCCCGCGAGCTGGGCGCACCCTTCATCGACCTGAACGCGATGAGCAAGACCATGTACGCCGCCCTCGGCGTCGAAGGCTCCAAGGCGGCGTTCGCATCGCCGGCGCCGGGAAAGCTGGACAATACCCATCACAACCCCTATGGCAGCTACCTGCTGGCCAAGTCGGTAGCATTGGGCATGCGAGAGGCGAAACTTGCGCATGCCGCCCACCTCGTGCCCGACTTCCGTTTCGACCCCGCCCATCCCGATCCGATGGCTGGCTTCACGGTGCCGCCCAGCCCCGGTCGAACGCAACCACGGCCGCTCGGCGACGACGGACAGCGCGAAGTGACCACCGGGGCTGCTCGATGAAGCGCCGTACCACCCTGGCCCTGCTGGCGAGCGGCCTGCTCGGCGGATGCGCCGTTCCGCGGTCGGCCAGTCGTTCCACCGAAGACCAGGCTTACCTGTTCTCTTACTTCCTGGGCAACGGCGCCGACGGCCTGCATTTCGCCGCCAGCCGCGACGGCTACCACTGGGAGGCGCTGCGCGGCGGCGCCAGCTTCCTGGCGCCCACCGTCGGCCCGACGAAGCTGATGCGCGACCCATGCATCGCGCGCGGGCCGGACGGGCTGTTCCACATGGTCTGGACCAGTGGCTGGAACGATACCGGCATCGGCTACGCGTCATCGCCAGATCTGGTCCAATGGTCGAACCAGCGCAGCCTGCCGGTGATGGCGCACGAACCGACGGCGCTCAATGCCTGGGCTCCCGAGGTGTTCTACGACGCCGGAAACGCACATTTCCTGATCCTGTGGTCATCGACGATCCCGGGCCGCTTCCCCCGGACCGAGGCCGGCGGCGACGCTGCCGGCGACAAGAAATACGACCACCGCATCTACGCCACCACCACCAAGGATTTCTCCAGCTTCACGCCGACCCGGCTGTTCTACGATCCGGGTTTCTCGGTGATCGACGCCACCTTCGTGCGGACACTGGGTCGCGACTGGCTGGTGGTGAAGGACGAGACCCGCCATCCGCCGCGCAAATACCTGCAGGTCGCACAGGCGGCGAGCCTGGACGGCCCGTTCGGCACATTGAGCACACCGATCACGCCGGCGGGCCTGTGGGCCGAGGGACCGAGCGCGCTGCAGGTTGGCGACGAGGTGCTGCTGTACTTCGACGCCTACACCGCCGGCCACTACGGCGCGCTACGCTCGCGCGACATGCTGCACTGGGAAGACGTCAGCACGCGCATGCGCTTTCCGCCCAAGATACGCCATGGGACCGCCTTCGCGGCCCCGGCGAGCCTGGTGGAGCGGCTCAGGGCGCTGGCGCCCTGAGGGTGAAGGTCAGTCGCGGCCGCCCTGGAACATCAGGCCGCTGTCGTTCAGGCCGAACTTGAACTTCTTGTTCATCTCGATGATCTCGGCGCCGGCCAGCAGGGCCGGACCGTAGCCGTGCGCCGCCTTCACGCTGGTCGGCCGATAAGCGTAGAAGGCCGGGTCGAACGCCATCCCGGTACCCACGCAGATCCCTTCGATCTGGCCGTTTTGCGTGACCTTGCTGGCCACCGCATTCCAGGCCAGGTTGGCCATTGGACCATACATCTCGGGTTCGACGTAACCGCGGTTGACCGCGCGTGCGATCGCGTAGGCATAGATCGCGGTGGCCGAAGTCTCCTGGTAGGTGTCGTTGCGGTCGATCAGCTGGTGCCAGAAGCCGTCGCGGGTCTGGTAGCTGGCCAGGCCACGAATGTGCGCGCGCAGTTGCTCGAGCACGGCGTTATAGCCCTTGTGGGTTTTCGGCAGCACTTCGAGCACCTCGACCATCGACATCACCGCCCAGCCGTTGGCGCGGGCCCAGCGCAGCTCGGGGTGATCACGCTTGCCCTCGACGTAGCCGTGCATGTAGATGCCGAGCTTGGGGTTGAACATGCGCTTGGAGAACTGCTGCACCTGGCGCACCGCGTCGTCATAATATTTGCTGTCGCCCGTGGTCTTGCCCAGGTAGGCCATGGTCGGCACGCCCATGAACATATCGTCCAGCCACAGGGTGTCCGGCAGCGGGCGCATCTTGCGGCCGCCTTTTCCGTCCGGGCCGCCGCGCGCCAGCGTGCCGTCCTTCAGGCGGTACTCTTTGTTGGTGACGAAGTCACCGCACACGCCGATCATCTGGCCGTAGTCGACCTTCGAGCCGGCCACTTTGGCCTTCAGGAAGCTGTGGCACAGCGCACCCGCATCGTCCAGCGCATGCGGGTTCAGGAAGCCCTTGATCGGCGCATGCGCGTTCTGTGCATCCGCCTTCACCGCCGGCAGATAGGCGCGGGTCAATTGCGACAGCAGGGTGTGACGCTTGGTCATGTAATCCTGGTAGCGGGTGTCACCGGTGGCCTGGGTCGCGGCCAGCATGCCGATATAGGTCACGCCCCATTCATAACTGTTCAGGCGAAAGTCGCCGGGTTTGAGCACGGCGTTCGGATTGGCCGACGCCACATCGGTGATGGCGGCGCCCGTGGTCTTGTCGATCAGCTCCGCCGGCGTGGTGCGGTCCAGGTAGGCGAACACGCGATCGAGCACGGCCTTGATTTCGGCCGCTTCCATTGCGCGGTAAGGTGTCGGGTACTTCACGTCGAGCGCATGCAGCATGGCGTCGGCCGGGGCCGGCCCTTTTTCTTGCGGCGGCGGCGCGTCCTGCGCGATCGCATTCAGGGAAAACGGGAACAGGCCCGCCACGAGTATGGCCATCAGGGTGTGGCGCGGCTTCGATGATTGCATTGCTTGTGTCTCCTTTTATTGGATTTGGTGGATGGTCAGTCCGGCGATGGTCTGGCGCGACCACGTGGTGCGGAAACCGAAATACCCGCGCGTGAGCGGCCGCGGGTCGTAATAAGTGAAGGCGTCTCGGCCGTCCACGCGCATGCGCGTGCAGCCGTCGCGCACCGCGATCTCGACGCGGTAGTCGCGATTGGGTTCGAGCAGGAAGTCGCGGCCCAGGCGCTCGGCGACCAGCGCGCGCTCGCCGCCGCCGTAGCGGCGCATGCGCGTGGTGGTGTTGCCGTTGCCGCCCATGCCGGCGTAGTACAGCTCCAGGTTGTCGTAGTCCTCGAATTTGCCGGAGCGGGTGAAGAGCGAATCGCGCGCCGGATCGCGCGCCATCCAGAACTGGTTCAGGTCCGACAGGCGGTCGTTCGGCCCGCCGTCCATCACCACCCGGCGCGTGTAGGCGATCAGGAGGTTGCCCGACAGGGGCTTGTCGAGCCACACGGTGGCGCCCGAATCGACGTCGATCAGCAGGCGGCCGTCGCGGTTGGCGACGACGTTGCCGGGTTTGCGCGCATATTCGCTCACATAGCCGGTCAAGGAGCCATTGAAATCATCCTGATGGAGCAAGGCGCCGCGCTCGCCCCAGCGCACGCAGGCTTGCGGCGAAAAATAAGCGTCCAGCGGGTTACCCGGCAGCGCTGCGAGGCCGGCGACGACTTGACGCGCATTGAATTCGGCGCCAGCGGCATTGGTATGGGTGCGAGCGTCCGAGAAGAAGGTGTCGACCGTCGCCGCGCCGATGTCGCGATAGGCGTCCGAGACCAGCATCGTCAAGTCCATGAAGTGGGCGCCGCCGGCTTGGGCCACCTGCCGGCCCCAGTCGGCGAAATTGGCGAAATCGCGCTCACCCTGCCACTTGTCGCGGTGCGGGATGGGCGCGGCAATGACCACGGTGGCGCCCTTTTCCCTGGCGTCGGCGACGTAGCGCGTCATATACCAGCCGAAGCTGTGCACCTGCTCCTTGCTGCCGTCCGGGCGGGTATCCTCGACCGTCTCGGGACCGATGCCGGGTGCGGAAGCACGATTCTTCGAGGCCGGGTCGCCGATGCGGCCGCCGTCGTTATGGCCGAACTGGATCAGCACCACGTCGCCGCGCTTGAGCTGCGCCCTGACCCGCTCCCAGCGGCCCTCGGTAAAGAAGGTGCGGCTGCTTCGACCGCCGATCGCGGCATTGACCACATTGATCTTGCCGGTATCGAAATACGGCGCGATGCGCTCGCCCCAGCCGATCGCCCCGTTCTGGCCACCGCTCTTGACGGTGGAATCGCCGACCAGGAACAGGGTCGGCAAGGACGGATCGCGCGCCGCCTCGTCGCGCACGGTGCGCGCATCGACCACCGGCCGCACGTCGTCCACCGGTTTCAGGAAAGTCTTCATGCGCGGGTCGCCCAGCTTTGCCAGCTCGGTCGCCACGACCTGGGCGTTCAGGACCGCGCCGGCCCAATTGGTGTGGACGCGCTCGTCCGGCACGGTGGCCGGAAACAGCGCCATGACGGCATCACGCCCCATTGCATCGTAGCGGGTCGCCACGATTTCGTTCAGGTCGATGAAACCCACCTGTTCGCTGCGCGCCACCTCGGCCGCCCAGCCCGCGTAATCGGCGCGATTGCGGCGCACCTTGCCCCCATCGTCGCTCCACGCCTTGCGCGGGACCAGCGAGGCCACCACCGGCGTCGCCCCCTTGGCGCGGATGTCGGCGATATATTTGCGCAGATACCAACCGTAGCTGTGCACCGTCTCGCGCTGGCCGGTCAGGAGGTTGTCGATCTCGGTGGACTCTTCACCCACGCCGCGGATCGTGCCGCGCGCGCGCTTGTCGTCATTGACCGGAGATGCGTCGTTGTGCCCGAACTGCATGATGACGACGTCGCCCGCCTTGACCAGGACCAGCGTGCGCTCCCAATGCCCGCTGCTGATGTAAGTACGGCTGGACAGGCCGCCCACGGCGCGGTTTACCAGATTGACGCGTGCCGCATCGACGTGGGCCGCCAGCGGATTCCCCCAGCCCCACTGCCCCTGAGCGCCCTTGCCCTGGCCGTCGTCGTGGCCGTTGCGCACGGTGGAGTCGCCGATCAGGATGATCGAAGGCAGGGCCGGGTTGGCCGGTTCGGGGAGCACGACCTGTGCGCGCGCAGGGTCGGTGTTCACAGCAGCCGACTGGCCTTGTGCATGGACCGGCGCGATGGCGCAGGCCAGCACCAGCCATGCGAATACCCGCTGTAGGGCGCGCGAAACAGTCATTGCCACGGTCTCCGTCGGTCGTTGTTATAGGCAGATTCTATGCGGCGCGATCAACCACGGCAGTCAATACGCAGAAAGAATCAGCAATATGATTGGAAATGAGCAACTCGTACTGTAACAATGAGCGGACAACATCCACAAGACGGAGACACCCTCATGCGACCCCTCATGCATTCCGCGATCGGCCTGGCCGTCGCGCTGCTGCTGTGCGCCGACGCCTCGGCCCAGATCGGCAAACGCTTTCCCTCCGAGCGCAAGCTCGTCAAGGATCCGGTCACCGGCACCGAACTGACCTTCCTGACCAGCAAACCGCACGGCGACTCGAAGATCTATCCAACCCACCCGCAGTGGACGGCCGATGGCAAGTGGCTGGTATTCCGCTCGCGCCTGGCCGGCAGCGAGGCGCTTGCGGTGAACGAAGAGACGGGCGACCTGGTGCAAGTGACCGAGGGCGGCTACACCGGCATGCTGAACCTGGCGCAGAAGTCGATGAAGCTGTACTACATGCGCAAGGCAGATGCTGGCTTGCAGATCGTCGAAACCGATCTGGCGCGGGTACTGGCCGACAGCGCCGCCAAGCGCATGCAGCCCGCGGCGACCTACCAGCGCGTGGTCTCCAACCTGCCGGCCGAACTGGAAGCCGGCGGCGACCTGGCGCTCGACGCCGATGAAGAGTGGGTTTACTTCAAGGTCGGCCCTGGCCAGGCCGCCAAACACCTGGCGCCGGGAACGAAAATCGAGCCGGCCTTCGGCCCGCGCAAGATGGGCGCCGGCCCGCAAGGCATCGCGCGCCTGAACGTGCGCACCGGCGAGATCAAGCATGTGGTATCGGTGCCGTTCCAGGTCGGCCACATCCAGGCCAATCTATGGAATCCGGGTGAGATCGTGTTCTGCTGGGAGACCGGCGGCAAGTCGCCGCAGCGCACCTGGACCGTCCGCGCCGACGGCAGCGGCCTGCGTCCGCTGTATCCGGAAGCGCAGTACGAATGGGTCACGCACGAGGCGGTAATCACGAAGGACGAGGTCGCGATGGCGATCATGGGGCACCGCGCGATTCCGGGCGCGGCGGCGTCGGTGGCCGGCCCCGCCACCGACGTCGGCGGCGCCAACCCGGGCCAGGACGACGGCTGGGGCGCCACCGGCACCCGCGAAAAGCCGACCGGCCTGGCGATCGTCAACCTGCGCACGCGCCAGATGCAGATCGTCGGCCAGACCGAGTCTGGCAGCGGCCTGTGGCACGTGCACGGCTCGAGCGACGGCCGCTTCGCCGTCGGCGATGACTTCAGCCGCAGCGTCTACCTGATCGACCGCCGCAACCGCGAGATGATGATGCTCACCACCGGCCACAAGACCACCGCGGCCGACCACCCGCACCCGACCTTCAATGCCGACGGCACCCGCATCCAGATCCAGTCGGCCATGCTGTCGGAAGACGGCCGCTCGATGAATATCGTGGTGGTGCCGGTGCCGAAGGCCTGGCTCGAACGCAGCTTCCCGGCGCGCTGACCCGGATGGGAAAACGGCCTGGCAATGCCAGGCCGTCGGATCAATCTGAATCAAGCCAGGTGAAACACCTGGGTCAGCGGCCACTCCTTCGGCCGGTTGCCCGGCTCGACCTCCATCAAGTCGGCCATGTAGTCCCACCACTTGCGCATCACCGGATGATCGGGCAGCGGCCCGAGCTCGTGCCCCGGATGCAGCTTCATCACCGCGAACAGGTCGAGCGTCGCTTCGTCGAGGAAGATCGCATAGTCGTGGATGCCGGCGTCCGACAACAGCGCAGCCAGCTCGGGCCAGATGGCGTCGTGCCGGCGACGATACTCCGCCTCGTTGCCGGCCGTGAGCTTCATGCGGAAGGCCCGCGTGGCGTGAACGCTCATGATCAGACGATCCCGCTGCCGCTGGCGCCGGCCTTTGCCGGGCGCAGGCCGGCCACGCGATCGCGGTAGCCGCTGGCGCGGTAGCAGGCCACCGGATCGGCGGCGCCACCCGCACGCACGCGCGCCATCGCCAGGATCGGGCTGACGTCGGTGCGGAAGGCGCGCTTCAGGGTCTGCGCCGCTTCCAGCACGTCGTTCTGCTCCTGCAGGCCGGTCAGAACGGCGCGGTCGACCAGGGCCGACTGCACGAAGGCGCGCTGCACCTCGGCCGCACTGCTCATCAGGCTCTCGATCGGATCGGTCACATTGTGCGACTGGTCCAGCATATAGGCCGGCTTGAAGGCCTCGCCCTCGCGGCGCGCCGCATCGGCCAGCTCGTTAAACACAAGGAACAGCTGGAACGGGTTGATCGAGCCGGAATCCAGGTCGTCGTCGCCGTACTTGCTGTCGTTGAAGTGGAAGCCGCCAAGCTTGCCGAACTGCGCCAGGCGCGCCACGATCATCTCGATATTCGTGTTCGGCGCATGGTGGCCCAGGTCGACCAGGCACTTGGCCTTCGGCCCCAGCTCGGTGGCGCAGGCGAAGCTGGTGCCCCAGTCGGCGATGGTGGTGGCATAGAACGCCGGCTCGAACAGCTTGTGCTCGATGAACACGTTCCAGTCGCTCGGGAGCGCGGCGTAGATCTCGCGCATGCTGTCCAGGTAGCGTTCCAGCGCGCCGCGCAGATTGTGCTGGCCGGGGAAGTTGGCGCCATCGCCGACCCACACGGTCAGCGCCTGCGAGCCGATCGCACGGCCAATCTCGATGCATTCGATATTGTGAGCCACTGCCTGCGCGCGCACGGCGGCGCTGGTCGAGGTGAGGCTGCCGAATTTATAGCTCTGTTCCTGGCCCTGCTGGTCCTGGAAGGTATTCGAATTGACCGCGTCGAAGGCCAGGCCCAGCGCCTTGGCCGTTTCGCGCAGCTCCGATGCATCGGTCGGTTTGTCCCACGGGAAGTGCGGCGACACGCTCGGGGTGGCGCGCGTCAGCTGGTGGATGACGGCGCAGTCTTCCAGCTTCTCGAACACATTGCGCGGCTCGCCGTGGCCCGGGAAGCGCGCGAAACGCGTGCCGCCGGTGCCGGCGCCCCAGCTGGGCACCGACACGGCGAAGGTTTGCGCCAGCGCGGTCAGTTTGTCGATGTCCAGGCCGCGGCGCGCCAGCATGCCGCCCAATCCCTCGTAGTCGGCCTGCAATTGCGCGTCCAGTTTGGCGTTCTGGTCCGCGACCAGGCCAGCGTCGATTACGCTTGTCATTCTCGTCTCCTCCATGCAGGCGGCATAAGCCGCCGATGACCGGTAACGCGACCTTGATGGGTCGGCGTCCCGGCTTGTTGTGATGTCTTGCTATCTTAGCGTATCGATCGTGGTCAGCGGGTGAAGGCAGCGGCGTTGCCGGCATCCACGTTCAGGATGTTGCCGGTGCTCTTGCCCGACTTGTCGCTGGCGAAGAAGTACACGGCTTCGGCGATGTCTTCCGGCAGCACCGACAGCTTGAGCATGCTGCGCTTGCGGTAGAACTCCTCGACGTCGTCGGCTTCGATCTTGTTGGAGGCAGCGCGTTCTTCCTTCCACTTGCCGTCCCAGATGCGCGAGCCACGGATCACGGCGTCCGGATTGACCACGTTGACGCGGATGCCGTGTTCTGCGCCTTCCAGCGCCACGCAGCGCGCCAGGTGCAGCTCGGCCGCCTTGGCGGTGCAGTAGGCCGAGGCGCCGGCTGATGCTACCAACCCATTTTTGCTGCCCACGAAGACCATGCTGCCGCCCAGCCCTTGCTGCTTCATGATGCGGAAGGCGGCGCGGGAGGCCAGGAAATAGCCGGTGACGAGGATGTCCTGGTTGCGCTTCCAGATGTCCAGCGTGGTCTCGTCCAGCGGCGCTGCCGAGGCGATGCCGGCGTTCGAGATCAGCAGGTCGACGCCGCCGAAGCGCAGCGACGCCGCTTCCAGGATGCCGGCCACTTCTTCCTCGCTCGTGATATTGGCGCGCACGGTGCCGATGCTGTCCTTGCCAGCCACCTTGACCAGGTCCTTCCCGGCCTGCTCGAGCGCCTCGGGGTCGATATCGGTCACCATCACGCAGGCGCCCTCTTGCAGCAGCTGGCGCGCGACCGCCTGGCCGATGCCGCCGGCGCCGCCGGTTACCAGCGCGATGCGTCCGGCCAGGCTTTTCGGCTTGGGCATGCGCTGCAGCTTGGCTTCTTCGAGCAGCCAGTATTCGATGTCGAAGGCTTCCTGTTCCGGCAGGCCGACATAGGTGTCGACGCCGTTCGCGCCGCGCATCACATTGATGGCATTGACGTAGAACTCGCCGGCGATGCGCGCCGTGGCCTTGTCCTTGGCAAAGGACAGCATGCCCACGCCCGGGATCAGGTAGATGATCGGGTTGGCGTCGCGGACCTTCGGGCTGGTGGCGCGCTTGCAGCGCTCGTAATACGCGGTGTAGTCGGCGCGGTAGTCGACCAAGGCCTGGTCGAGACTCGCCGCCAGGCGCTCGAAATCGGGCGCGCTTGGGTCGAAGTCCAGCACCAGCGGGCGAATCTTGGTGCGCAGGAAGTGGTCCGGGCACGAGGTGCCCAGCGCGGCCAGCGGCGCCAGGTGGGCGCTGCTCACGAATTCGAGCACGGCGTCGCTGTCGTCGAAGTGACCGAGCTTGTACTCGTCCTTGCTGATCTTGCCACGCAGGAGTGGCATCAGGCGCGCCGCCAGCGCCGCACGCTCGGACGCCGGCAGGATCGGGCTGGCCTGGCCGCCGAACACCGGCTGCTGGACGTTCTGCGCCAGCCAATCCTCGGCGCGCTTGATGATCGCCAGCGTGGTCTCGTAGCACGACTGCGAGGTATCACCCCAGGTGAACAGGCCGTGGCCTTCGAGGATGATGCCTTTCAGCTGCGGGTTCGCCTGCGACACCGCTTCGAGCTTCAGGCCCAGGTCGTAGCCCGGACGCTGCCATGGCAGCCAACCCAGCTCGCCCTCGAAGATCTTCGCGGTGAGCTCCCTGCTGTTCTTGCAGGCGGCGATCGCGATGCAGGCATCCGGGTGCATGTGGTCGACGTGGCGCCGTGCGATATAGGCGTGCAGTGGGGTGTCGATGCTGGCCGCGCGCGGGTTCAGGTTGAAGGTGCAGTGCGGCAGGTAGCCGACCATCTCGTCCTCGTGTTCGAGGCCGCGGTAACGTCCCTTGAGCGCATGCAGCTTGCTCATGTAGAGGGTCGAGAATCCGTCCAGCTTGATGCTGCCCAGGTCACCGCCCGAGCCCTTCACCCACAACACCTCGACCTGCTCGCCCGACAGCGGGTCGATCATATCGATCTTGGCCGAGGTATTGCCGCCACCGAAATTGGTGATCCGCAGGTCGGAACCCAGCAGGTTGGACCGGTACAGCAGCAGTTCCGGCTCACTCAGCGTGGCCGCGACGGCTTCATCCCAGCGCGAAGTGATCGGTTCGCGCTGCTTCGTTTCGCTCAAAGCGCCCATCAATATCTCCTAGTTGATTGTTTTGTCATCGAATCGATGCGTCTCTTCCATGTCCTGCGTCCGCATGCTGATCGGGCAGCGCTACGGCATCGGCAGACAGTAGAAAGCAGCGGCCCACGGGGTGTCAACGCGGAAACAATCAACTTGCTGACCAAGTCAGAATCAATCACCGACTTGATCGATTTGAGCGTTTGTGCGCTGCAGCGCGGGGAAATAATCAGTCAATTGATCATTTGGTGATTGACGATATTGCATCTAGAAACTACTCTTTTCGAACACCCCGCGATTCCTGCCCAAAAGAGGCATGGAACGACGGGCCCCATGCCGCACACATCCGGACGGCTTACGGAGGAGACACAATATGGTGAATCACAAACGCCGCAAGCGTTTGCTGAAACTGCTTGCCGAGCACCAGACGGCAACGGTCCAGCAGCTTGTCGAATGGCTCAACGCGTCCCCGGCAACGGTCAGGCGCGACATCAGCTGGCTGGCGGGACGCAATCTACTCACCCGCACCCGGGGCGGCGCAGAGAACCTGCTGCCCAAGACGCGCCAGTTCCCGCTGACCAGCGAAACGTTCCAGAACAATATCCAGTGCTTCGCCTCGCGCAAGCGCGCCATCGCCCGCCATGCAGCGGGCATGTGCAACGACGGCGAGACGATCATCATCAACGGTGGCACCACCACCTTCATGATGGCCGAATTCCTCACCGAAAAGCAGCTCAAGATCCTGACCAACTCTTTCCTGATGGCCGAGCGTCTGCTGGTCTCGAGCGAGAACGAGATCATCGTGCCGGGCGGCCGCGTGTACCGCGAGCAGAATGTCATCCTTTCGCCGTTCGACAACGACATCACCCAGCACCACTACGCCACCAAGATGTTCATGAGCGTCTACGGCCTGTCGCTGCTGGGACTGATGGAAGCCGACCCGCTGCTGATCCAGGCCGAGAAGCGCCTGATCAGCCAGGCCGAGGAACTGGTGGTGCTGGCCGACAGCTCGAAGTTCGCGCGCAAGGCCGGCCTGATCCTGTGCGGCCTGGACCGCGTGTCCACCGTGATCACCGACACCGATGCCTCCGACAAGGCGGTGCAGCTGCTGGAGCAGTATGGCGTGAAGGTCGTCACCGTCGAACCCGACGGCGACCTGCCGGCGCTGCGCACCACGCGCTACAGCCCCCAATATGACTTGCAGTCCGCAGCCCTGATGGAGATTTCGCATTGAAGATCAAACAGCTCCTGCTCGCTGCGGCGGCCGTCGGCATGATTGCCGGCCTGGCCGGCTGCGCCGACAAGAAGGCCGAAGCCGCGCCTGAAAAGACACGCATCGCGATGGTCGTGAAAAGCCTGGGCAACGGCTTCTTCGATGCCGCCCACCAGGGCGCGAAGGACGCCGCCGCCGAGATCGGCGGGGTCGAGATCATCTACACCGGCCCGACCACGCCCAGCGCCGAAGGCCAGATCGAGATCATCAATTCGCTGATCAGCCAGAAGGTCGATGCGATCGTGGTCTCGGCCAACGACCCCAACGCCCTGGTGCCGATCGCCAAGAAGGCGATGCAGCGCGGGATCAAGGTGATCTCCTTCGACAGCGCGCTGGCCCCCGACGGGCGCCAGATGCAGCTCAATCCCTCCAACGCGGAGCTGATCGGCCAGAAGCAGATCGAGATGGCGGCGGCCGAATTGAACGGCAAAGGCGACCTGGCAATCCTGTCGGCGTCGGCCCAGGCGACCAACCAGAACATCTGGATCGGCGTCATGAAGAAAACGCTCGAGCAGCCCCAGTACGCGGGCCTCAGGCTGGTGGCGACCGTTTATGGCGACGACCAGTCGGACAAGAGCTACCGCGAAGCCATCGGCCTGCTGCGCAGCCACCCCAACCTGAAGGCGATCATCGCCCCGACCACGGTCGGCATCGTTGCCGCCAGCAAGGCGGTGGCCGACGAAGGCCTGGTGGGCAAGGTCTTCGTCACCGGCCTGGGCCTGCCGTCCGAGATGGCCGGCCACGTCAAGAGCGGCGCGGTGCGCGAGTTCGCGATCTGGAATCCGATCGATCTCGGCTACGCAGCTACCTTCGCGGCCCACCAGTTCGTGGCCGGCAAGGCGCAAACGGGCGATGGCGCGATCGTCTCGGTCGGCCGCCTGGGCGCCGTGACGCTGGATGCGAATGGCGAAACCGCCCTCGGCCCGCCGTTCACCTACAACGCCGGCAACGTCGACCAGTTCGCGAAGCTGTTCTGACCCGGCCCGTTCGCCGCGCGCATGACCGCCTGGTCGATGCGCGCGGCGCCTTTCATCCGTTTGCAACACCAATATGCCAGTGACCCAACTGACAAGCCCTCCCCTGCGCCCGCACGACGGCGCGCCCGCCGCGCCGGTACTGCAGCTGACCGGCATCACCAAGCGCTTCAACGGCGTATGCGCCCTGAATGGCGTGCGCCTGTCCATCCGCCCGGGCGAAGTCATGGCCCTGATCGGCGAGAACGGGGCCGGCAAGTCGACCCTGGTCAAGACCCTGACCGGGATCCACCGTCCTGACGAAGGCGCGATCCTGCTCGACGGCAAGCCCGTCTCCTTCGGCAGCCCGCAGGAAGCGATGGCCGCCGGGATCACCGCCGTGCACCAGGAAACCGTGATGTTCGACGAATTGTCGGTGGCCGAGAACATCTATGTTGGGCGCCATCCGACCCGCGGCCCGGCGCGGCGCATAGACTGGGCCGGCATCGAGGCCGAGGCCGAGGAGCTGTTTGCGCGCCTGGAGGTATCGCTGCCGGTGCGTGCGCGGGTGCGCGACCTGTCGGTGGCGCAGCGCCACTTCGTCGAGATCGCGCGCGCGCTGTCGCAGGATGCGCGCGTGGTGATCATGGACGAGCCCACCGCCGCGCTGTCGCAGCGCGAGATCCGCGAGCTGTATCGCATCATCGACGGGCTGCGTGCGCGCGGCACCGCCGTCATCTTCATCTCGCACAAGTTCGACGAAATCTATGAGGTGGCCGACTGCTACACGGTGCTGCGCGACGGCCAGTTCGTGGCCGAAGGCCGCCTGGCCGACGTGAAGGAACCGGAGCTGGTGGCGCTGATGGTCGGCCGTGCGGTGCACCAGGCCTATCCCAAGGCCGCGGTGGAAATCGGCGCGCCGCTGCTGGAGGTCGAGGGGCTGTGCCATCCGACCGAATTCCAGGATGTCGGCTTCACCCTGCGCAAGGGTGAGATCCTCGGCTTTTATGGGCTGGTGGGCGCCGGCCGTTCGGAGGTGATGCAGGCGCTGTTCGGGTTGACGTCGCGGGTGACCGGCAGCGTGCGGCTGGAGGGCCAGCCGGCGGTATTTTGTCATCCGGGCGAAGCGATCGCGCGCGGTCTGGCCTATGTGCCCGAGGACCGCCAGCATCATGGCGCGCATTTGACCATGCCGATCATGCACAACATCACGCTGCCGATCCTGTCGACATTTGGCTTCTTTCCCCGCGCCCGGGCAGAGGCCGCGCTGGCGCGCCGCTTCGCCGAACAGCTCGAACTGAAGGCCGCCTATCTGAGCCAGAACGTCGACGAGCTCTCTGGCGGCAACCAGCAGAAGGTGGTGCTCGGCAAATGGCTGGCCACCGATCCCAAGGTCATCATCCTCGACGAACCCACCAAAGGCATCGACATCGGCTCCAAGGCCGCCGTGCACCGCTTCGTGAGCGGGCTGGTAGAACGCGGCCTGTCGGTGATCCTGGTCTCGTCCGAACTGCCCGAGGTGCTGGGTCTGGCCGACCGTGTGGTCGTGATGCGCCAGGGGCGCGTGGTGCGTGAATTCA
Organism: Massilia sp. CFBP9026; assembly: GCF_034045165.1. Taxonomy (NCBI): domain Bacteria; kingdom Pseudomonadati; phylum Pseudomonadota; class Betaproteobacteria; order Burkholderiales; family Oxalobacteraceae; genus Massilia; species Massilia sp. CFBP9026. Next base: position 684,316 of record NZ_JAXCWH010000001.1, on the reverse strand, counting down.
CGCGCGGGCAGGCCTCGCCCGAGACGGTGGTCGCGGCCGCGTCCGGGGTCGACCTGGGACTGGAGGCGGCGCCATGAACAAGCGTGTCTCCCTGACTGGGATATTCAGGCAGCGTGAAGCCTTGCTGGCCGTGATGGTGGTCGCGCTGGTGCTGCTGGTCGGCCTGCGCGCCCCGGTCTTCCTCACCACCGCCTCGCTGGCCAACCTGCTCACCGACAGCACCCTGCTCGTGATGCTGGCCCTGACCCAGATGCTGGTGATCGTCACCCGCGGTATCGACCTGTCGGTGGCCTCGAACCTGGCCCTGTCGGGCATGGTCGCGGCGATGCTGGCGTCGAACAACCCGGAACTGCCGCTGCTGTTCGTGATGCTGGCCGCGGCCGGCACCGGCCTGGCGCTGGGCCTCGTCAACGGCGGCTTGATCGGCTATCTGGCGCTGCCGCCCATCGTGGTCACGCTGGGCACCATGAGCGTGTACCGCGGCCTGGTGTTCGTGATCTCGGGCGGCGCCTGGGTGTCGGCGCACCAGATGCCGGCCAACTTCATCGGCTTCCCGTTGCAGCGCCTGTTCGGCCTGCCGCACCTGGTGTGGATCGCCCTCGGCGCGGTGCTGGCGATGGCCTTCCTGGCCCGTCACACCCGCTTCGGCCGCGACCTGTACGCGATCGGCAATGCGCCGCAATGCGCCGCCTACATCGGCATTCCGACCGCGCGCCGCCTGCTGTGGACTTATGGCCTTTCGGGCATGGTGGCGGGCTTGTGCGGCTACCTGTGGGTGGCGCGCTATGCGGTCGCCTATACCGAGATCGCCTATGGCTTTGAATTCACCGTGATCGCCGCCTGCGTGATCGGCGGCGCCAGCATCGCCGGCGGCGTCGGCTCGGTGCTCGGCACCGTGCTCGGCGCGTTGTTCCTGTCTGTGATCGGCAATGCCTTGCCGGTGCTGCAGGTCTCGCCATTCTGGCAAAGCGCGCTGACCGGCGCCGTGATCCTGGTCGCCGTGCTGCTCAATGCCGGCGGCAACCGCAAGCGCAGCCGCCAGATCCTGCCGCTGCACCAGACCGAACCCAATGCCGCAAGGAGCGCAGCATGAATGCGACCAGCATCGCCGAGGTCGAAACCCTACCTGACACCAAGACCGTGAACGAATCCAGCCACACCTCGCGTTATACGATCCTCGACCGCCAGCGGCCCGGCCTGCGCCATGTGCTGGCGCGCTGGGAGACCCTGCTCGCCCTGCTGCTGCTGGCGGTATTCGTCGCCGGCGGCGTCACGCTGGAGCACTTCCTCGATCCCTACAACCTGCTCGACGGGACGGTCAATTTCAGCGAGAAGGCCCTGATCGCGCTGCCGATGGCGCTGTTGATCATCTGCCGCGAGATCGACATCTCGGTGGCCGGCACGCTGGCGCTGTCGTCCGTGGCGATGGGCATGGCGCACACGGCAGGCGTGCCGGCTGGGGCCCTGCTGTTCGTGGCGGTCGGCGCCGGCCTGGCCTGCGGCTGGCTGAATGGCTTCCTGGTGACGCGCTTCATGCTGCCCTCGATCGTCGTCACCATCGGCACCATCGCCCTGTACCGGGGCCTGGCCAGCGTGGCGCTGGGCGACCAGGCCTTCACCAACTATCCGCAGTTGATGGCCGACTGGGGACAGGGAACGTTCTTTGGCGTGGTGCCGCGCGCCTTCGTGATCCTGCTCGGTTTCGCGCTGCTGTTTGCCGTGGTCTTGCATGCCACCACGGCGGGCCGCCGCATCTACGCGATCGGCAACAATCCGGATGCCGCGCGCTTCTCGGGCATCGCGGTCGACCGCTACCGCCTGGGACTGTTCATGCTCACCGGCGCGATGGCGGGCCTGGCGGCCTTCCTGCTGACCGGCCGCATCGGCAGCACGCGGCCCAACATCGCCACCGGCTGGGAGCTCGAGATCATCACCATGGTGATCCTGGGCGGCGTGAGCATCGCCGGCGGCGCCGGCACCATCGGCGGCGTGCTGCTCGCGGTACTGACGATGGGCGCGGTCACTTATGGCCTGGCGCTGGCCAACGTGCCCGGCATCTATATGACGATCGTGGTGGGCGTGCTGCTGCTGGCGACCATCGCGCTGTCGCGCCTGTTGCGCGGCAAGCCAACCCGCCATTGATGGAGCGCGATCCCATGCAAGCGACCCCGGACGACGCCCTGATCGTACTCGACATCGGCAAGACCAACGTCAAGCTGGCCCTGGTCGATGCCACCGGACGGCTGCTGGCCGAACGGCGCCGGCCCAACGCGATCCTGCACGACGGCCCCTATCCGCACCACGATACCGACGGCATCTGGGACTGGATGCTGACCACCTGCCGCGCCTACGCCGGCCAGGCGCGGGTGACGGCGATCGTGCCTGTGACGCACGGCGCCACCGCCGCCCTGGTCGACGACGACGGCCTGGTGCTGCCGGTGCTCGACTACGAGGCGGCGCTGCCGGGGCTCGACTACGCCGCGCTACGGCCGGCCTATGCGCAGACCTACTCTCCGTTGCTGCCGTCTGGCCTGAACCTCGGCCGCCAGCTCGCCTGGCTGCAGCAGCAGCACCCGGAAGCCTTCGCGCGGACCCGCCACATCCTGATGTACCCGCAGTACTGGGCCTGGCGCCTGTGCGGCGTGGCGGCCGGCGAGGTGACATCGCTCGGCTGCCACACCGATATGTGGGACCCGGTGCACCAGGACTACTCGTCGCTCGTGACGCGCATGGGTTGGGAGCCGCAGCTGCCACCGCTGGCGCCGGCCTGGACCGCGCTCGGCGTGCTGCGCCCCGAGGTCGCGCAAGCCACCGGGCTGGCGCCAAGCTGCGAAGTCCTCTGCGGCATCCACGACAGCAACGCATCGCTGCTGCGCCACCTGGGCCGCGATGGCGCCACCGCACCACGCACGGTGCTCTCGACCGGCACCTGGCTGATCGCGGCCGCCTTCGGCGCCAGCCTGGATGGCCTGCGCGAAGATGCCGACATGCTGGCCAACACCAACGCCCTTGGCCAACCGGTAGCCTGCATGCGCTTCATGGGCGGCCGCGAATTCGGCGCACTGGCCGGCGACCAGCCGGCCACCTGCTCGTTCGAACAACTCGAACAAATAATCGCGCGCGGCACGATGGCGCTCCCGGGATTCGCCGACGGCGGCGGCCCTTTCGCAGGCCGGCAAGGCCATATCAAGGGACCGCCTCCGCTCGACGTCGGCGAACGCTTCGCGCTCGCCACGCTGTATTGCGTGCTAATGACCGACTACTGCCTCGACGCGCTCGGCGCCCGCGGCCCGATCACCGTCGAAGGCGCCTTCACCGCCAACCCCTGGTTCGGCCCCCTGCTGGCCAGCCTGCGCCCCCACCAGGCCCTGGCCTATTCCGACGACGCCAGCGGCACCACCTGCGGCGGCTGGCTCCTGCGCTACCGCGACGCCACCCCAACCACCCAACACCACCCCAAGCCCCCGCGCAGCGTCACCGGCCTCTCCGCCTACCGCACCGCCTGGCGCGCCGCCCTTCCCACAGCCACCCCGCACCTATCCCACGCCCAATAACCCAACAATTAGGGTCAGAGTCGAATTATTGACCAATTGATTTACTGAAGTTGTCAAACAATTCGACTCCGACCCTATTTGTTTGAGTGCCACGGCAGGCCCATGATAGGGAAACCGTGACGGCCAACGGCGGCCGCTTTCTCTGACGACCACATAAATGCGCAAAAGCCATTGATCGGCACGATCTAGCCTCCTAATTAGGGTCAGAGTCAAATTTCCAAGCAATTGCCCAGCAAATTATTAGGGTCAGAGTCGAATTATTGGCCAATTGATTTACTGAAGTTGGCAAACAATTCGACTCTGACCCTATTTGTTGATTGGATGGGCGCGCTATTTTTGGGGGTGCTCGTCGTGGCCGGTCATGATTTCGAGGGGGACGCCGCCGCGGGTGGTGCGCAGGGGGAGGAGCTTGATGGGCTCCAGGGCGTTTTCGGGGCGGCCGTCGGTGGTTACTGCGAGCGCTACTGTGTTTTCGCCGTTCGGGTTCAGGATGCCCGGGGGGATAACGAAGGTGCGTTGGGGGCCGATGTGGGCGATGAATTGGCCCATGTTCCAGCCGTTGACGAAGATTAGCGCGCGGTTGTCGCGGTCGGAGCGGGGCTTGGCCGTGTCGCCGAAGGCCAGGGCCAGCTGGACGTCGTGGTCGCGCGGCAGGTCGAGCTTGAATTGCGTGCGCAGCCAATAAGTGCCGGCGGCTGGTGGGGCGTCGGTTGGACGCGTCGACTGCCAACCTTGGGACGGGACCGATGGCAGGTGCCAGCCGACGCGTTCGCCGTACAGGCCACCGTTGTTCATCGGGCCGCGTACGCGGTCGACCAGTTCCTCGCCACCCTGGCGGCCCTGGATGCGCCAGGCGATGGGCGTGCCGAAGCGCTGGCCGCCGCGGCTCGTCAGCGAGGCGGAGATCAGGCCGCGCGCCTCGCGGTGGAAGTCGTCCGCCATCAGGTTCCAGTTGTGGCCGTTGTTGCGCACCATGACCGCGATCACGTGCTCGCCCGGAGTCAGCTTGCCCAGGTCGAGCTTGACGCTGTCGGTGGTCTCCGGGAACGAGCGGCCGGTGTCCAGCTCGTGCTGGCCGACGAAGCGGCCGTCGATCCATACCTGGATCATGCCGGCGCCGCCGGCTCCGTAGAACAACTCGAGCTGGTTGGCCTTCGGATCGGTACTGGTGAAGCGGCCGCGATACCACACGTCGCCGTGGTGGAAGCCGTAGTCGCTCATCGCCAGCGTTGGCTGGCCGCGTTCGGGCATGGTCCAGGTCTGGGCCGCCGACGCGCGCCGGTCAGCCTGCACCCAGGCGCTGTCGTCGAAGCGCGGCGCCGCTTCCAGGCTGTCCATGCGACGGGTCCAGGCCAGGCGCGCCAGGTCCGGCACGCGCACCGCATCCGGTCCCTTCACGCCATTTGCACGCACGCTGCCGTCCGGCTGGGGCGTGAGCGCCAATGGCTGGCCGTTGAAGCTGGCCGTTTCGAACGCCGGGCCCCAGATTTCGATGGCGCCATCCTGGTCGACGTCGCCCGTCATTGCCAGCTCGCCGTCGGCGAGCCGCGCCGAACGCACCAGCGCCGGCGTCAGTTGCAAGGCGCGACCGGCGCCGGTGTCCTGGGTCCAGAAGCGCATGCTGGTCTGTTCGTCCGCCAGCAGGAGCAACATCGGGGCTCGCCCGCCGCCCGAGATGCGGACCCGCGCCAGGCCGTCGTGCACATAGTTCAGCACCAGGTCGCCCTTGGCTGCGTCCCAGCGCGATTGCACCTGGCCCGCCAGCACCTCGACCTTGGGCGCGCCCGCATAGCGCAGCACGGTCTCGCCCTCCAGTCCATCGCGCCCGTGCAGCAGCGCGATGTCGCGCTCGCCGTCGCGCAGGTGGGTCTGCAGCTCGGAGGTCGAATACACCAGGCGCTGGCGTTCCATGTCGTACGACGCCAGCAGCATGCGCGCGTCCTGGCCGCGAAGCAGCGACGCGATCGTGTACTCGCCGTCGCGCGTGGTCAGCCTGACGCTGAAGCGCTCTTCTCCCTTGCCATCAACGGGGTTGTGGGCCGCGAACACCACGTGGGTGCCCAGGCGCTTGTTGACGTTGTGGTAAACCTTGACCTTGCCGTCCAACGGCGCCAGCGATGGCCCCTTGTCCATCTCTGCCAGCACCGCCTCGGCAGCCTGCACGAACATGCCCTGCTGCTTGAGCGCGTAGGCCTTGGGACGCAGGCTGCGGTCTTCCGAGATCGCCGCACCGTAGTCATACGAAGTGTAGACCACCGGGCCGGCCAGCCAGCCCCAGGACGTTCCGCCGAAGGTCATGTAGACGTTGTGGATCGTGATCCGATTGATCAGGTTAGTGCCATAGAACACCCGCTGGTAGCCCTTGCCCTGGCGCTCGGCGGTGCAGGCATAGGTGCCGTTCGAGCCCCAGTAGTCGAACCAGCCGCCGCCCAGTTCCGCCGCAAAGCCCGGCGTGGCGGGGGAAGACAGCGCGCCCGCGCGGGGGCCCGGCGCGCCGTAGATGCCCCAGTCGGGCGCCTTGTTGGCGCCCGCCGGATTGGCGTGCACGTCGCAGCTGCCGCCCGGGTAGCCGTCGAAGGCGTAGATGTCGGTCGGGCCGGGATTGGCCCATGCCGCGCTCGAGTCCTTCGGCGTCCAGTCGGGCAGGCGGCCTGCCGAGTTGTGGAAGAACGGCACCGTGATGCCGTCGCGGCGCGCCTTGCGCGCCAGGTGCTCCATCTGGCGCACGTGCTTGGGCTCTACCTTGCCCAACTCGTTTTCGAGCTGGTAGGCGATCACGTTGCCGCCGCCATCGGTCACCTGGTGGCGTGCGATGATCGCATTCACCTGGGTCATCCACTCGTCCACCGCCGCCAGGTACACCGGATCGTCGGTGCGCGCTTCGCCGCGGTTGCGGAACATCCAGCCGGGATAGCCGCCGCCGGTCAGTTCCGAATTGATGTAAGGGCCGGTGCGGGCGATGATGTACATGCCCTCCTCTTTGGCAATCTGCAGCGCGCGCTCGACGTTGCGGATGCCGGAGAAATCGTAGACGCCGGGCGCCGGCGAGTGGTAGCCCCAGTCGAAATAGAAGGCCACGCCATTGAAGCCCAGCGCCTTCATCTTTTGCATCACGTCGCGCCACAGGGCCGGATTCGGCAGGCGGAACGGGTGGATCTCGCCCGACCACACCACCACCCGCTTGCCGTCGATCTTGAGCGAGTACTGGTCCCAACTGACCTTGCGCGGCTGGCTCTTGGAAACCGAAACGCCGGCCAGCGCCATGCCATCGGCAGCCAGCGCGCCGAAGCCGGACGCCATCGCGGCAGTGCCGGTCAGGCGCCGCCGTTCACCCCAGCTGCGGCCCCCATCGAGGCTGTCGGCATGCCATGCGCGCCGGGCGGCGTCGCTGCCATACAGGCGCAAGGCCGAGCCATGACGCACCAGGGCCGTCGCCGTCATGCCGGCGCCCAGTTTATCCAGGGTGGTCTCGATCTTCCACGGGCCGGCCAGGGCGCCGGCGCGCGCCAGCACCAGCCGGCCGCCCTGCTGGCGCACCACCGCCACATAGCCTTCGCCGTCAAGCAGCACGGCCGCGTCGAGGTGGCCGGCCAGCCCTTCCAGCCGCCGTGGCGCCGACCAGTCGTTCATTTGTGAGTCCGGCGCGACCACCTGGATGCCCCCGGCATTCGCGAACACGAGCTTGAGCGTACCATCGCGCTCGCGCACCCAGCCAGGCTTGCCGGCCTGGCCGGCACCGCCCAGCGGGATGTCGCGCACGAATTCCCATTGGCGCAGATCGGGGGAACGGGCCAGGCCGATGCCGCCCGCGCCGTTCGCATATGCCAGGTAGTAGCGACCATCGGCGTGCTGCGCCAGCGCCGGCTCGCGCAGGGCGCCGGATGGCGGCGTCCAGGTCTCGGAAGCCAGCGAGGTGAAATCGGCGCCATCGTTCGACACCAGGATGCTCAACGCATTGGCCGCACCGGCCGTCAGCGCCGGCATCAGGACGACCTGGCCGGCGCTGTCGCCGGCCTTGCCGGCGTCACGTGCAGCCTGCTGGCCCGAGCCTTGGGGAATGCCGAGCTCCTGCGCCGATGCCAGTCCTGCCGACCACAGGGCGGCGCAGGCCGCCATCGAGAGATGCCACTTCATACCCTACTCCTTTGCTGCACATCGTTACTTGAAACGTCAGTTTCCCTCATTGATCTCTTACCTTCCTATCGGCGACAGGTTCACCGAAGTCCGGCATACCGTCGGCGCGCCAGCCGATCGCCTGCGCGCGCGTGTGACGGTTCGGGTCGCGCAGCGGTTCACCCACGATGTCACGATAGTTGCGCGCGTGGTAGACCAGGATGTCAGTCTTGCCGTCTGGGCTGGTGGTAAAGCTGTTGTGGCCAGGTCCATACTGGCCAGTCTTGTCGCTGCTGCGCAGGACTGGCTGCGGCGACTTGGTCCACGCGGCCGGGTCGAGCAGGTCGGCGTCCTCTTTCGCCCACAGCAGGCCGAGCGCATAATTGGCGTCGGTCGCGCTGGCCGAATACGTCATCAGCACGCGGCCATTCCTGAGCAGCACCGCCGGCGCCTCGTTGACCCAATGACCGCGCTTCTCCCAGGCGTGCTCGGGACGTGTCAGCAGCACTGCCGGCTGGCGGATCGCCAGCGGCCCGTCCATCTGCGCCAGGTAGATATTGGTGCCCTTGCTGCCATCCGGCGCGACCTGGGTCCATGAGAGATAGCGCTGGCCACGGTGCGCGAAGGTGGTGGCGTCGAGGGCGAAGCTCTCCCAACCGGTCTTGAGCTGGCCGCGCTCGATCCACTCGCCCTCGAACGGATTCTCTGCGCTGTTCTCCAGCACGTACAGCCGGATCTCCCACACCTTGTCGGCGCGGCCGGCGCTGAAGTACAGATACCACTTGCCATCGATGCGGTGCAGCTCGGGCGCCCAGATATGGGCTCCCATCTCGCCGCCCGCGTGCTTGCGCCAGACCACCTCGGCCTCGGCCTTGCCGAGTTGGTCGAGGCTGCGCGCGCGGCGCAGTTCGATGCGGTCGTACTCGGGCACGGTGGCCGTGAAGTAGTACCAGCTATCAGGATGCAGCGTGACATGGGGATCGGCGCGCTGGCGCACCAGGGGGTTGGCGAAGCCCGCATCAACATCGGATGCGGGAGGCGCCTGGCAGCCCGTCAGCGCCAGCAGCATGCACAGTACCGGCAGTGCAGTGGGTTTCATGGAGTCCTCTCAAGCGAAAAAGCCAGCCACCCCATCAAGGGCGGCTGGCTGCAGACATCGGGAGCGAAATCAGATCTTGACGCCCAGGGTCAGGAAGTAGCGGCGTCCCGACCAGGCCAGTTCGTTGATCCGGAACGGGTCGCCCGCATCGCTGCGCTGCACTTCGTCGGTCAGGTTCTTGCCTTCCAGCGCGAGCGACACGCGGTCGTTGAAGCGCCACTGGATCTTCGCATCGAGGAAACCGGTCTTTTCCTGGAACACCGGATTGCCCGAGACGTCGTTGGCGCCGGTGAAGAAGCGGTCACGGTAGGTATAGGCCAGGCGCGCATTGACCGGACCCTGGTCATACCACAGCGAGAGGTTGTAGGCGCTCTTCGACATGCCGGGATACGGCAGCACGGTGTCGTCGAGCAGGTTCAGGCGCTCCTTGCCTGGCGCGTACTTGAAGTCCATGCGGGTGTAGTTGGCGTCGACGCCGAAACCGCTCAGCCAGCCCGGCAGGAAGGTCAGCGCGGTACGGCCGGCCAGCTCGATACCCTTGGTGGTGGCGCCCTCGCCGTTGACCGCCTGGGTGACGTTGAAGCGCTGGCCATTCTTGAAGATGTCGACGTCGCGGGTGAGCACGCGCTCGATCACATAGCTCGAGATGTCCTTCTCGAACACGGCCAGCGACAGCTGGCTGTCCGGGGTCGGGTAGTACTCGAGGCTGAAGTCGCTGTTGGTCGAGCGGTAGGGTTTCAGGTCCGGATTGCCGGCGGTGCAGGTATCGATGCCTTCGCCCCCGAACTGCGGATTGCCGCTGCCCAGGACGCAGGTGGCGTTCGGCGCCAGCAAGTCCATGCGCGGACGCGCCATCGCCTTGGCCCAGCCGACACGAGCGAGGAACTTGTTGTCGATGAACCAGAAGGCGCCATTAAAGCTCGGCAGCCAGTCGTGGTAGGTATTGTCGATCGTGACTACCCCGTTGCTCATGACGACGTCGGTGTAGGTCGAGGAGCCGGGAGACGTTGCGGTACGCACCGAGTAGCGCTGCAGGCCCGAGGACTTGTTGTCGGTGCGGGTGTAGCGCATACCGATATTGCCGTCGACCTCATAGCCGAACAGCTGGGTGGCCCAGTCCAGGCGCAGATAGGTGGCGGCGATCTTCTCTTCCACGCCGAACGCCGGGATCTGCGCATAGGTGTTGCCGTCGCTGCCAGGCGAGTTATACAGGTAGTCGTGGTTGAAGGCCGAGGTGTCGAAGTACGGCGCCGCATTCGCAAACACCGGCGACATCCAGCCCGACGGCATGCCCTTGACGTCCCCGAGGCCGCCGAAGAACGTGCCGGGCGAACGGCCGCTGACGGCGTTGATCAGCGCCGCCATCTGCGCCGCATTCATGTAGCTGGTCGAATAACCCGAGTTGATGAAGGACTGCGCGTCGTTCGGACGCTGCGCGCCGCCGGTATAGAACGGATCGTAGATGGCGGTCTGATTGACGTTGGCGCCGCGCACATTGATGTCGTCGGCCGTGGAACTCAGATTGGCGCCATTGCTGGCGAGGTAGCCGCCACCGTTGTACTGCGTCGATTCAGCCTTGCGCGCCTGGGCGCCGAACGACACCCTGGTGAAGAACGGCGTGGTGAGGCGATAACGCAGGTCGATCTTGGCCTGGTCTTCCTGGTTCTTGGTCTCGCTCGGGCGGTACTGGAGCTGGGCCTGGACGTAGGAAGCCGGGTCATCCGGGCTGTAGCCGGCCGGGAAGGTAAAGCGCGGCAGGCCCTGGTCGTCCAGCGTCACCTTCAGGCCCGGCGCATTCTGGGTCAGCGCGATATTGTTGCTGTCGCTGTCGTACATCGAGCGCGAGGTGCCGAACAGGCCTTCCATCTCGAGCCGGTCGCGCTTGTACAGGAAGCCCGAAGTGGTGTAGCGCGAATCGATGTCGAGCTGGAAGTCGCGCGCCGAGGTGCCAAAGGCGCCCTGCCCGCCGCGGCCTGCCGCGTACAGGCAGTTGCCGACGGTGTAGGACGTAACGTGGTGGTTCGTGATCACCATATCGTCCGGCGTCGTGGCCGCCGGGACGCAGGTGCCGACGGTGGTCGGCACGCCGGTGGCCTGATTGTAGACCGGCGCCTGGCCGGCGTTTGCCAGGCGATTCGCATCCGGGAAATCGGTGCCGAAGTTGCGGTCGTTCAGGCGCTGGCGCTGGGTATTGGCCTGGTAACTGACCCAGGCATTGAAGTTCTTGCTGAATTCGTACTGCGCGGTGACCTCGCCCGACGAGCGCTTGTGGTCGCGGGTCCAGATGCCGTAGCGCGCAATGCCCGGTGAGTAATCGAACCACTGGCGGCGGCAGGCGTCCGCCTGGGCGCTGGTCAGGCCCGAAGTCCCGCAACTGGCCGCGTCGCCGATCCCGGCCAGGCGCGGATCGGTGCTGACCACGGTCTTCTCGGGCGACTTGTCCCAGTCCTGGATGAAGCGCCAAGACGTGTTGCGCGCGTAGTCGTTGCGGGTGTGTACCTCGTCGTACACGAAGTTGGCCATCAGGCCCAGCTTGCCGTTCAGGTATTTGTCGGCCATGTACAGGTTGCCGCGCGGTTGCACGCCGCCGCGCGAGGTCGAGTGCTCGGCCGCGATACTGGTGCCGATGGTCGGCTCCTTGAAGTCGAGCGGCTTGCGGGTCTTGATCGACACCGATCCGCCGACGCCACCCTCGGTCATGTCGGCGGTGATGCCTTTGTAGACGTCGATCGAGCCGATCAGCTCCGACGCCAGCTCGCGCAGCTCGGCGCCGCGGCCGGCGCCGCCGCCGGTGCCGAGCACCGACATGCCGTTGATCTCGATGCGGTTCAGGTCAGGCTCGACGCCGCGGATCGAGATCTGCGAGCCTTCACCGAAATCGCGCGACAACTGCACGCCGGTCACGCGCGACAGCGCTTCGCCCACGTTCTTGTCGGGGAACTGGCCGATGTCTTCGGCCACGATGGAATCGGATACGGTACTGGCGCGCAGCTTGCGGTCGATGGCCGAGGCCACCGAGCGGCGCGTGCCGGCGATGTGGACGATTGCGGGCGCGGTCGCGGCATCGCTGATTGTGGCCGGCGGCGCGCTGGCCGAAGGTGCGGTCTGGGCGGCTTCCTGCGCCAGCGCGCCGTGCGCGGCGAGGATGGCGATCACTGCGGCTACCGCCCGCGCGCAGCGGGTCGGGTGAAGCACTTGCGTGCGTGTCGTTGCATGGTTCATCGGTCGTTGTCTCCAAGGGCTCTGTTTTAGATGTACTGCCTGGCCTTGAAAACATTCTATGTGCGTATAGTTGCCCGATCCCATATGGCATTGAAAGAATCATGCACCTGATCGAAAGGCGTACTTCCAACCGGGAATCGCTCAATCGACTGAGCGATTCCCGGGATGTGCATGGTGCGCAAGCCGCACTCCCCGCATCAGGGCAGCTCGTAGAACTCGGCCTCGACGATCGACAGCTGCGAACGCGCGACCTGCTGCGCGCCGGCGTCGGCATTGGCCTGGTTGGCCACTTCGAGCATCCGGATCGCTCCCGCGTCATCGGCCTGTCCGTCGAGCGCGATCCTCACTTCGCTGCCGCTGCGCGGAGCCAGCGGCAAGGTAACGTAACCGAGGTTCTTCGGCGTCGTGCCCCGGTACACCTCGGCGCCATCGACGAACACGCGCAGCGGATAGCTGCGCTCGCGCCATCCGGTCAGCTTCAGGACCAGCTCGCGCAGCAGCGCCGGCCGCGCCAGGCGATACGTGATCTCGGCCGGCACACCGGGCTCGTTGGCCCAGCTCGTGGTCTCGTCATCGTCGACCGACAGCGCGGCGCGCTCGCCGTTGCTTGCCGCGGTGCTGCCTGCCACCGGCACCGCGATACGTGATGGCGCGAACGATGGCGTCGGCGGGGTCGGGCCGCGTGCGAGGCGCAGTGGTGGCGGCGCCGGCAGCGCCGCCAGGCCGCCATTGACCGCAACCGGTGTCGACGCCAGCGCGAATTCAGCTGGGGCCAGGCCGTCGGAACGGGCACGCAGCACGATCTTGCCAGCGTCGGTCTTGCTGCGTACGAGGACGCGGTTCACGCCACCTTCCAGCGGCAGCGTGCGCGCCAGCACGTGGTTGTCCGCTCCCTGCGCGATCCCGCCGCGCCATTCGGCCGGCCCTGCCAGTTCGAAGCGCACCGTATCGAGCGCGACCGGATTGCGCCGGCCGGCGGCATCGACCGCCTCAACCTGCACCAGGGCCAGGTCGGCGCCGTCGGCGCGCAGGCCGTGCGGGGACGGTATCGCCGACAGGCGCAAGGCAACCGGCGGCCCGGCGGTCATGAGCACCGCCACGCACACCTGCCGCCCGCGCGCATCGATGCCCACCGCTTTCAGTTCTCCCGCCTCGAACGCCACCGCATCGAAAGTAAAGGTGAAGCGGTCGCTCTGGCGCGCAGGCCCCAGGTCCCGGCCATTGAGCATCAGCCTGACCTGCTCGGCGCTGGAGATCACGTGTACCGGCTTGACCGTTCCCGGGGCATAGTTCCAGTGCCCGACGATATGGGCGCGCGGGCGCTCGACGTCGACCCAGCCGTCCCACATCACCTGGTGCGCGAAGAACGCGTCCTTCGGGATCCGCATCGCGTCCACCTCGCCGCTGCGGCGGTAGTTTTCGGCACCGCGGTGGTGGGTATTACTGTCGGAGAAAATGATGTTGACGCCGCCGCTCGAGACACGCTTGCCGGTGCCGGGACGCTCGCGCCAGTAATCATGCCAGCGGCGCACCGTCTCGAGCGCGAAGCTGTCGCCGTTGCGGTTGTAGGTGGCGGCGCTCTGCCCCTTGTGGAGCGGGCCATCGCCGTCCTTGTGGAACGGCGGCGAGAAATCGTCCCAGAACTTGCGCGCGCCCTCGTCGCGCATGTATTCCATGGCCCACATCGGATTGCGCGCGCTCTTGTTAATGTACAGCATCTCACCGCCGTACTCGGCCACCTCCTGCAACGCGCCGCCCAGCATCTCGCGGCTGCCGGCGGCGCGCCCGCCATGCGGGTCGTAGCGGTCGCGCAGCGCCCGCATCTCGGCCATGTGGGCCGCGCTCACGCCCTTGTTGCCGGACTCGTAGAACAGGATGCTGGGGTTGTTGCGAAAGTAAACGATTGCATCGCGCATCGCCTCCACCCGCTGGCCCCAGCGCCGGTCGCCGACGTCGCGCTCCGAATCGCCGGCCGGCATGGCCTGGATCAGGCCGACGCGGTCGAGCGACTCGACGTCCTGGCGCCAGGGCGCCACGTGCATCCAGCGGATCAGGTTGGCATTGCTCTCCACCGCCAGGCCGCTGCTGTAGTCGCTCAGCCAGGGCGGCACCGACAGGCCCACCGCCGGCCATTCGTTCGAGGTCCGCTGGGCGTAGCCCTTCATCTGCAGCACGCGGTCGTTCAGCCTGACCATGCCGTCGCCGAACCCGGTCTTGCGAAAGCCGGTGCGCGTGACGACGCTGTCGAGCGCCTTGCCGTCGACCCTGAGGGTAGTGACCACGTCATACAGGTAGCCGTAGCCCCAGCTCCAGAAATGCAGCCCCTCGACCTTCGCGCCGGCGCGCGCGGTGACGGTGGCGCCGGCGGCGACAGTCTGTGGCGCGGCGGCGAAACGGGCGACCGCCTTGCCGTCCTTGTCGCGCACTTCCACCTCATACGTGAAGCTGCGCACTTGGTGTGACCCATTATGCACCTCGGATTCTGCCGTCACCGTCGCGCTGCGGCCCGGGATATCGAAATCGCGCGCGTAAACGTAGACGCCGGTCGTGCCCAGGTTCGACAACAGGGGCAGGGTCTGATACAGCGATTCGGTGACGTGCAGGCGCACGTTCTTGGGCAGGCCACCATAGTTGGCGTTGAAATTTCGGTCGGCCCATTGGTAGCGCTGGCCGGTGGCCTGCTCGCGGTAGTCCCAGCGGTTGTCGGTACGCACCGCCACCACGTTCTCGCCCGCGACCAGCGCGGCGCCGATATCGAAGCCGAAGGCCGTCACCCCGTTCTCGTGCAGGCCGATGCGGCGACCGTTGACGAACACCTCGGCCGCCTGGCGCGCGCCTTCGAACTCGATGAACACCTTCTGCCCGGGCGCGCGGTCCTCGATGGTGAAGCGCTTGCGGTACCAGGCGATCCCGGTCGAATGGTCGACGATGTCCCTGGCATAGGCGTCGTCCTCGTTCCAGGCGCGCGGCAAGGTCACCGGCTTCCACGCGCCGTCATCGAAGCCCGGCAGGTGGGCGCCGGCAGGGTCGCCGACCGTCAGCTTCCAGCCGGGGTTGAAATCGTATTGGGCCCGGGCGGCCCAGGCAGGCGTGGCTGCCGATGCAGCGGCCAACAGGACGGCCAGGGCCAGTGCGGTGCTATCCATGAATGTCTCCATCCGGCTAATGTATTAGTGCGCCAGTGCCGGTATTGTTCAGCATCCGGACCCGCCTGTGCGGCCCGGTCTCGAATCACTCAACATCGTGACCGATCGCGTCATCCGGATTGACGGGCGCGCCGAATCATCCGGTAATGGCGGCCTTGACGTATTTCATTCACCAGCAGCGACATCATGAGCAAACCATTCAGACGCATCCTCCTCACCGGCGCCGGCGGCAACCTGGGCCGCCGCCTGCGCGAGCGCCTGCACGATTTCGCCGACATCGTGCGCCTGGCCGACGTGGCCGATATCGGTCCCGCCGGTCCGAACGAGGAAGTGGTGCAGTGCGACCTGGCTGACCGCGCGCAGGTGATGCGCATGTGCGAGGGCGTCGACGCGGTGCTGCACTTCGGCGGCGTGTCGACCGAGGTCGAGTTCGCGCCCATCATGCAGGCCAATATCCTGGGCATGGTCAATCTCTATGAAGCGGTGCACAAGCTGGGCATCCGGCGCGTCGTCTTCGCCAGCAGCAACCACACGATGGGCATGTACGAGACGAGCCAGCGGGTCGACGCCGGCATGCTGCCGCGCGCCGACGGTTACTACGGCCTGTCGAAAGTCTGGGGCGAGAACCTGTCTCGCTATTACTGGGACCGCTTCGGGGTGGAGACGGTCTGCATCCGCATCGGCTACTGCTTCCCCGAGCCGGTGACCCATCGCCAGATGGTCACCTGGCTCAGCCTGGACGACCTGGTCGAACTGCTGCGGCGCGCGCTGGTCACGCCGCGTGTCGGTCACACCATCGCCTTCGGCGTCTCCGACAACCCGGGGCGCTGGTGGGATGACCGCGAGGCGCGCCACCTGGCGTTCCAGGCCGGTGACAGCTCGGCGCGGTTCACCGTCGATGGCGGCCAACCGTTCGCCTATCCGCCGGAGGACGACCTGAGCACCTTCCTGCAGGGTGGCGCGTTCGTGACTACCGGTCCGAAATATCCGCAATAAGGCCTCGATGAAGATTCCCGGCCTGCTTGCCCTTGCCGCGCTGCTGAGTGGCGGCGCTGCCCATGCCCAGCCATTCGCGCTGGACCGCGATGGCGCCCTGCCCCTGCTCGTCACCGACGGCAGCGCTACCACCCGCCTGGCCGCCGACCTATTGGGCCGCGACCTGGAGGCGCTGACCGGCATTGCCGGCCGGCGTGTAGAACGACTTGGCGACTGCCCGCAGCGCTGCATTGTGATCGGCAGCGCCGGCACCGCCCTGGTGCGCGAGGTCGCCGGCGCCATCGGCGCCGACCTGGCGCCGCTCGCCGGGCAGCGCGAGCGCTACGTCCGCGCCATGGGCCGCGCCGACGGACGCGAGGTACTGCTGATCGTCGGCGCCGACCGGCGTGGCGCCGTGTACGGCGTGGTCGACGCCTCGCGCGAACTGGGCATCTCGCCCTGGGAGTGGTGGGCCGACGTCAGGCCTGCGCGCAAGACAGGGCTCACGCTCGACGGTACGCAGCGCCTGTCCCCCGCGCCCTCGGTGACGTGGCGCGGGATCTTCATCAACGACGAGGACTGGGGCTTGCAGCCGTGGGCCGCCAAAACCCACGATCCAGCAAAAGACATCGGCCCGCGGACCTATTCCCGCGTATTCGAGCTGATGTGGCGCCTGAAAGCCAACCTGCTCTGGCCCGCGATGCATGACAGCACCAAGGCGTTCTACACGATCCCCGGCAATGCCCAGGCAGCCGACGACCATGCGATCGTGATCGGTACCTCGCATGCCGAGCCGATGATGCGCAATAACGTCGGCGAATGGCAGGCCGGCTTCGGAGAATTCAACTGGTTCACCAACCGCGACGCGCTGCTGGGCTACTGGCAGCAACGTGTGGACGAGGTCAAGGGCTTCGACAACGTCTACACCCTCGGCCTGCGCGGCGTGCACGATTCGGCCATGGAAGGCGCCAGCGGGCCGGACCAGGCCCGGGCGAAGGTGGAAGAAGTCATCACGGCGCAGCGCGCGATACTGGCGCGCAGAGTCGGCCAGAGCCCCGACCGCATCCCGCAGGCGTTCACGATGTACAAGGAGGTGCTGGACTACTACAACGGCGGCCTGCGGGTGCCGGACGACGTGACCCTGGTCTGGCCCGAGGATAATTACGGCTACCTGAACCAGCTCGGCACGGCGCGCGAACGCGCGCGCAGCGGCGGCAATGGCATCTATTACCACGTCTCGTACTGGGGCCGCCCGCACGACTACCTGTGGCTCGGCACCACCCACCCGGCGCTGATCCGCGACCAGCTCCAGCGCGCCTGGACCACCGGCGCGCATCGCCTGTGGATGCTGAACGTGGGCGACATCAAGCCCAACGAATACCTGGCCGAGTACTTCCTCGACGCCGCCTTCGACGCCAGGGTGCTGGGCCAGGAGCCGGCGCGCCACCTGTCCGCCTGGGCCGGACGGCAGTTCGGCGCCGCCCACGGTGAAGAAGTCGCGGCGATCAAGCTCGAATACTATCGCCTGGCCTGGGAAAGGCGCCCGGAATTCATGGGCTGGAGCCAGACCGAACCCACGCGCCCGGTGCGCACCACCGAATACGTCCGCACCGGCGGCGAGGAAGCCGAGCGGCGCCTGGCGTCCTACCACGCCCTGGTGCGGCGTGCCGAGGCGCTCCAGGACCGGCTGCCTGCGCAGCTGGCAGACGCTTACTTCCAGCTGGTGCTGTATCCGGTGCGCTCCAGCGCCAGCCTGAACGAGCGCATCCTGAAGCTCGACCTGGCCGCGGAGTACGCGCGCCAGCAGCGGCCCTCCTCGAACCTGTACGTACGCCAGGCGCGGCGGGCGCATGCCGCCATCGCGGCCGATGCCGCCGCCTACAACGCCCTGGCGAACGGCAAGTGGGCCCATTTCATGGACGTCGCGCCGCGCCGGCTGCCGGTGTTCGCCGAACCGGTCTACCCGACCTATGACACGTCCACGCGGCGCGGCTGCGGCCTGGTCTACCCGGCGCCGCATTCGGTCGAAGCCAGCCAGCTGGCGGTGCCGGCCGGACGCGCGGTCAGCCGCACGCTGACCCTGGTCAGCCATGGCGGCCAGGACGCCGCCTGGTCGGTCGCGCCCGAGGCGCGCGGCGTGCGCCTGGATGCGGCGTCGGGCCGTCTCGACGCGGCCAACGGCCACGAACAGCGCCTGGTGCTGCATGTCGACGGAAGCGCCAGCCCCGCGCTTACCCTGCGCTGCGGCGCGCAGGCGCTGAAGGTGAACCTGCAGGCGCATGCCGCCGACACTGCCCTGCCGGGCGAGCGCGAACGCATCGTCGTGCTGCCGGCGGCCAGCGCCACGGCATCGCCCGACTGGGAAGCCCTGCCCGGCCTGGGCACGTCCGGCAAGGCCATGCGTGCGCGCCTGGACCTGCCGTCGCGCGGCCCGGAGGCGCTGGCAGGCGTGGCGCCGCTCGAATACCGCTTCCAGACCCGCACTGAAGGCGGCGCCACGCTGCGCCTGGTCGCCGTGCCCGTACATGCACTGACGGCCGAAAACCGCCTGCGCATCGCCGTGCAGCTGGACGATGGGCCACTCGAGACCTTCGACTACACGACGGTCGGCCGCAGCGACGAATGGAAGCGCAATGTGCTGGGCAATATGGCGGTACGCAGCAGCGCGCGGGCGCGGCTCGATCCGGGCCTGCATACCTTGCGCGTCTATGCGCTCGATCCGGGTGTGGTATTGGACCGCATCGACGTCGTGATGGACGGGGCGCCGGAATACTACGGCATGCCGTCTGCTGACTGACGCGGCGCAGGTCGCCAACTACAAAGGTAAACGCAACGCATGAATCGAAAGGAAACGACGACAAACACTTTCGAAACCCTTCGAAACGGCCATTTTCCTCATTAATTATCAGTTCGAGCAGAGCGGCCACCCGAAAACGAAAGTTCTGCGGTACTATCGCTGAGCTGGCGCAATGACGCACCACAGCAACGGCGACGGCCTGGCAAACGAGGCTGCGCCTGACTGACAACCACGACCGGGACACAAGACCCCGGCGGCATAGAGACATCGACCCATGACCCCATTCACCACGCTCGACACGTTTGTCTTCCTGGTCTACTTCGTGGCCATCTCGGCCTACGGCATCTGGATCTACTGGCGCAAGAAGCGCACCAGCGGCAAGGCCACCCACGACTTCTTCCTGGCGGAGGGGTCCCTCACCTGGTGGGCGATCGGCGCCTCGCTGATTGCCTCGAACATCTCGGCCGAGCAGTTCATCGGCATGAGCGGCTCCGGCTACCGCATCGGCATGGCGATCGCCGTCTATGAACTGATGGCGGCCGTGACCCTTGTGATCGTGGCCGTGTTCTTCATGCCGGTCTACCTCAAGAACCGCATCTATACGATGCCGCAATTCCTCGAACAGCGCTACGGCAAGGCGGTGGCCACCACCATGGCGGTGTTCTGGCTGGGCCTCTACGTAGTGGTGAACCTCACCGCCATCCTCTA
The DNA here is from genome assembly GCF_034045165.1 of Massilia sp. CFBP9026. Lineage (NCBI taxonomy): Bacteria > Pseudomonadati > Pseudomonadota > Betaproteobacteria > Burkholderiales > Oxalobacteraceae > Massilia > Massilia sp. CFBP9026. The sequence continues at coordinate 664,702 of NZ_JAXCWH010000001.1, read as the reverse complement.
CCTCGGCGCGCTGGCGATCAGCAGCATCGCCGGCCTGGACGTGATGGCCTGCATGCTGTTCCTGGCAGTGTTCGCAACCGTGATCACGCTGGGCGGCATGAAGGTGATCGGCTACACCGACGTGGTGCAGGTGCTGTGCCTCGTGATCGGCGGCCTGGTCACCACCTGGATCGCGCTCGACCTGGTGGCGGCGCTGGCCGGCGGCCAGGGCGCGCTGCGCGGCATGAGTGAGCTGTATCTGCGCGCCGGCGAACATTTCGACATGGTGCTGTCGCGCGACAATCCGGCCTATATGGACTTGCCCGGCATGTCGACCATCATCGGCGGCATGCTGATCGTGAACCTGAACTACTGGGGCTGCAACCAGTACATCATCCAGCGCGCGCTCGGCGCCGACCTGCACACGGCGCGCAAGGGCCTGCTGTTCGCGGCCTTCCTGAAACTCCTGATGCCGATCATCGTCGTCTTGCCGGGCATCGCCGCCTATGCGCTCGACCGCTCGGGCACGCTGGGCGACGCCATGCGTCCGAACGGCGAACTGAATCCCGACCGCGCCTATCCGACCCTGCTCGCCCTGCTCCCGGCCGGCATCAAGGGCCTGGCTTTCGCGGCGCTGACGGCGGCCGTGGTGGCCTCGCTGGCCGGCAAGGCCAACAGCATCGCCACCATCTTCACGCTCGACATCTACAACAAGCACTTCAACCGCGAAGCCAGCGAGCAGAAGATGGTGTGGATCGGCCGGGTGTCGGTAGTGGCCTCGATGGCCATCGCCGTGCTGCTGGCGCCACTGATGGGCATCGACAAGAAGGGCGGATTCCAGTACATCCAGGAATACACCGGCTTCGTCTCGCCCGGCATCCTGGCGATGTTCCTGCTCGGGTTCTACTGGCGCAAGACCACGGCGGCGGCGGCGATGTTCGCCACCATCGGCGGCCTGGTGTTCTCGGTGTTCCTCAAGTTCCTGCCGCTGGCGATGGACCTGTCGTTCCTGGCTCCGATCGGCTTCGCGGTCGACAACGGCGCCGGCGTGTACGAAATCCCCTTCCTCGACCGCATGCTGATCGTGTTCATCATGGTCGTCATCGGCATGGTCGTGATGAGCAAGATGGCCGCGCAGGACGGCACGCTCAAGCGCATGCACATCGACCGTTCGCTGTTCCGGGTCGATGGCGGCTTCGCGCTGGGCTCGGCCGTGATCTGCGTGCTGCTGGTCGCCATCTATGGCATCGGGTGGTAAGCTCAAGACCGACCAACCGACCATGACGAGGAACGCGATGTTCAATCCTACCGACCACCCGCACCGCCGTTACGATCCGCTCGGCGGCGACTGGGTACTTGTCTCTCCCCACCGCGCCAAGCGCCCCTGGCAGGGGCAGCAGGAAGCCCCGGACCGCGCGCCCAGGCCGGCGCACGACCCGGGCTGCTATCTGTGCGCCGGCAATGTGCGCGTCAATGGCGAGCGCAACCCCGATTACCAGGGTACGTATGTGTTCGCGAACGATTTCGCGGCCCTGATGCCCGACACCCCGGACGCGCCGCCTGGCGCCGATCCGCTGTTCCAGAGCATGAGTGCGCGCGGCACCAGCCGCGTGATCTGCTTCTCGCCCGACCATGCGAAATCGCTGCCGCAGCTGCCCTTGCCGGCGCTGCGCGGCGTGGTCAACACCTGGTGCGAGCAGGCCGCCGAGCTGGGGGCCAGCTACCGCTGGGTCCAGGTGTTCGAGAACAAGGGGGCGGCGATGGGCTGCTCCAATCCGCACCCGCACGGCCAGGTGTGGGCCACCAGCTTCCTGCCCGACCTGCCCGCACGCGAAGACCGCCTGCAGCGCGCCTACCACGCCGAGCATGGCCGGCCGCTGCTGCTGGATGTCGCCGAGCGCGAAGCCGGCGCGCGCGAGCGGGTAGTGGTCGAGACCGCGCACTGGCTGGCCGTGGTGCCTTACTGGGCGGCCTGGCCGTTCGAAACGCTGCTGCTGCCCCGGTTCCCGGTCCAGCGGCTGGAAGACCTGGATGACGAGCAGCGTACCGACCTGGCGCTCGCCCTCAAGCGCCTGACCACCCGCTACGACAACCTGTTCCAGACCTCGTTCCCGTATTCGATGGGCTGGCACGGCGCGCCGTATGGCGAGGGTGACAATACCCAGGCTTGGCAGCTGCATGCCCACTTCCATCCACCGCTGCTGCGTTCGGCCTCGGTGCGCAAGTTCATGGTCGGCTTCGAGATGCTGGCCGAGGCCCAGCGCGACCTGACGCCGGAACAGGCGGCCGCCATGCTGCGCGCCGTCTCCGACGAGGTGCACTACCTCGACGCCGCCGACACCTCTGCTTCCAACCCTTGAGCGTACGATGAACGATTCTTTGACGGCCAGAGCGGCCGACGTCTTCCTGGCCGCCTTCGGCCAGCCGGCCACGATCCGGGTGCAGGCCCCGGGCCGGGTCAACCTGATCGGCGAACATACCGACTACAACGGCGGCCTGGTGCTACCCTGCGCCATCGGCTACCGCACGGTGATCGTGGCGCGGCCGCGCACCGACCGCCGCATGCGGGTGGTGGCCGCCGACTACGACGACGCCATCGACGAGTATGCGCTCGACGCGCCGATCGAACGCCTGGCCGCGCCGATGTGGGCCAATTACGTACGTGGCGTGGTGCACGAACTGCTGCAGCGCGAGCCAGGGGGCCAGGGCTTGCGCGGCTTGGACATGGTCATCGCCGGCGACGTGCCGCAGGGCGCGGGCCTGTCCTCCTCGGCCTCGCTGTCGGTGGCGGTGTGCACCCTGTTCTCGGCCCTCCCCGACTATCCGGGCCTGGGACCGATCGAGGCGGCCCTGGTGGCCCAGCGCGCCGAAAACGACTTCGTCGGCTGCAAGTGCGGCAATATGGACCAGATCAGCTCCGCCTGCGGCGTCCAGGACCATGCGCTGCTGATCGATTGCCGTTCATTGGAAGTCAGTCCTGTACCGATTCCCGCGGGCGCGGCGATCATGATCGTCGAATCGCACATCACCCGCGGCCTGGTCGACAGCGCCTACAACACGCGCCGCGCCCAGTGCGAGGAAGCGGCGCGCCACTTCGGCGTGCCGGCACTGCGCGACGTCGACCTGGCCACGCTTGCCGAAAAAGGCGGCGAACTCGATCCGGTCGTGCTGCGCCGCGCACGCCACGTCGTCAGCGAGAACGAGCGCGTCGTCGCGGCGGCAGAGGCGCTGGCCGCCGGTGACCTGGAACGTATGGGAGAACTGATGGCGGCCTCGCACGCATCGATGCGCGACGACTTCGAGATCACGGTACCCGCCATCGACCGCCTGGTCGACATCGTCAAGGGAGCGATCGGCGCGGCCGGCGGCGTGCGCATGACGGGCGGCGGCTTCGGCGGCTGTGTGGTGGCGCTGGTGCCGGAAGCGCTGGTGGAGTCCGCGCGCCAGGCGCTGGCCCGCGACTATCGGGCGCCGAACGGCGCGCAGGCCACCGTGCACGTCTGCCGCGCGGCTGCCGGCGCCGGCAGCCTGTAAGGACTACAGCGACGCTTTCTTGCCGTTGACGATCACGTTGTCCAGCCGTACGCCGGTGGCGCCGGCAATGTCGAGCCTGGGGTCGCGCAGCGTGAGCTCGATGTCCTTGAACACGATGTCGCTAATCTCGGTCTGCCCGGGATTCGGCCGGATGCGCCCGAAGCCGCCATAGCGGCCCGTGATGCCCTCCAGCCGGATATCGCGCACGATGGACTTCGGCGGCGGGACGCCCTTGAGGTCCACGTACTGGGTCCACGGCTGTACCGACACGATGGCGCCGCGCTCCGACTGCAGGACCAGGTTGCGCAGGTGGACGTTCTCGTAGTGCTGGGGCGTGTCCGGGCGCAGCTTGAGCACCGCAACATTGAGCACGTGGCCCGTCACCCGGCAATCCTCGACCAGGATATCGCGCACCAGGGTCGCTTCGCTGCCCAGTGTGATGACGCTGTGGCCGCGCCTGAATTCGCAGTTACGCACCCGCACATCGGTTACGGGCGGGCTGTCCTTGTCCTGCAATGCAAACGGTCCCTTGGAGCCCTTGGCGGCGATGCAGTCGTCGGTCACCGAGAAGTAGCAGCCGTCGATTGTCACCCGCTGGCAGCTATCGAGGTCGATCCCGTCGGTGCTTGGCGCCTGCTTGTAATCGTCCGGCACCACGAAGCGCGCATGCTTGACCGTCACGTCCTGGCAGCGGTACAGGTGCAGGTTCCAGAACTGCGAATCCTTGAAGGTCACACCCTCGACCGTCACGCCGCGCGAACGCTCGATCAGGGCCAGGCGCGCGCGCGGCACGCTGATGTTCGGGAAGTTGCCCGGGTCCTTGTAGGCATTGCGCAGCTTCCAGAAGCGGTCCCAGATCGGACGCCCGGCACCGTCGAGCGTGCCCTCGCCGCTGAGATGGAAACCGTCGCAGCCGTCGGCATTGACCAGCGCCGGGTTGAAGTTCTCGGCGAAGTGGCCTTCGATCCGGGTGCGCCGGGCCGGAAAATGTTTCAGGTCCGTCGAGCACTTGAGGACCGCCCCCTTGGCCAGGTGCAGGTGCACGCCGGGCTTGAAGAACAGTGCCCCGCTGACGAAGACGCCGGCCGGCACGACCACCGTCCCACCGCCGCGCGCGGCCAGCCCATCGATCGTCTGCTGGATAGCGGCGGTGTTGACGGTCTTGTCGTCGGCCACGGCGCCATGAGAGGTGATGTCGGAGCGCTCGGCGCCTACCGCCAGGACCGGCACCGCGGAGGCGCCGAATGGCGCAGCCATCAACGAGAGCGTCAGGCGCCGGCGATGGGAGTGAGTGTGCGGCATGGTCTTTTCTCCTCGTGTGTCATGGTCCCACCAGGCCAGCCGCGCGCGCCGCCTCGTCCAGCGAATCGCCGACCAGCGCCATGTTCTGGATCGCGGCCAGGCTCCACTGCGCCGAGCCGTTGGTGCCGATATTCGGCAGCTCGTGTAGCTCGCGCAAGACCGCCACGCCGCCGACCTTTCTCGCGGCCGCGTGCGACTTCATGAAGTTCGAGGCGAACAGTTCGCGCCAGGCGCGCAGGGCCAGCGCCCGGTCGCGCTCGTGATGGGCGGCGTAGGCGGAGAGGCGCGAGTGCGAGTCTGGCTGGGCCCGGCCGCGCGGCGCGCTGCCCAGCAGCGCGACCAGTTCTTCACTGGTCGCGTTGTAGTAGCGGCAGTACTCTAGCCAGGCCTTGCGGTAGCCCGGTTCGTCGATCAGCGTCAGGAGCTCGGAACTCATCTCGACCACGCCGAACACGCCGTTCAGTTGCGAGATGCGGGCCTGGTCGCCCGGCCCGCTGAATTTCCCGGTCCTGGGATCGTAGGGCGCCGCCGAGGCAAACCAGCGGCGCTCGAGCGCGCCGATGGTGCGCATGCCGTTCACGATCTTGTCGCGCCAGCGGGTGTCGCCCGTGCGTTCCCATTCGGCCAGCCAGGCCGCGACCAGCGAGCCCCAGACGGTGCCGAAGGAGGCGTCGACCAGCGCCGGTGCATTGGCCGACCTGCCTGCCGACGGCAGCGCGCCGGGCGTGGAGCCGGGACGCAGCTTGCGGCCGATGTCGACCTTGTGCAGGTCGGCGTCGGAATCGAGCAGCTCGCGCATCAGGTCGCCCGTGCGTTCGTCGGCGGTGAGGAAGTAGTAGATGCGTCGATAGGCAGCGTTCGATACGCGCGGCTGCTTGGACGAATCCGACCAGTGCTGCACGCCATGGCGCGTACCGAAGCCCTTGAACGGACCGGCATGGTACACGTCCACTTCGCCCGTATGCCGCGTCATCGCCTCGGCGAACCTGAAGATGTCGGCGCGTCCGGTGCGCAGGTAGCTGTACCACAGCCACAGGTCGGTCGACAACTCCGAATTGTCCCAGGCATAGCCGCCGATATCGTAGCGCCACATGTGGCGGTCGTTGTCGTAGGCATGCATCACGTCGCCATAGGACCAGAACCCATACCAGCGATGCTGCTCGACTTCGCGCAGGTACTGGTCCAGCCTGAAGGCGAGATGATCCTCGATCAGCTGGCGCGCCGGCGTGCTGCGGTCGCTCACGTCCCAGTCGCCGAACACGCCGCAGGCGTGGATGCGGGCAGGTTCCAGCACCAGCCGGGCTGGATTGGCCACCTGCTCGGCCATGTCCGAGAAGTCCTGGTGCGAAGGCGTGGCGCCCAGCACCCACAGTTGCAGCTCGGTGGTGCGGGCCACGCCGGGCGAGGCGTCCCAGCCCGGCTCGTAGTCCTCGTAAGTGATGTTCAGGCCCGCGATTTGCTCCTCGAAGGTGTCCATGCCGTCGGCCGAGCGGTAGGAGCGCATGTCCATCGCCGGGCTTGAAGGGGACCACATCCAGGCGGTGACGTCGGCCATGTCGCTCGCCGCCTTGCGCACGTCCAGCTGGCTGGGTGTGCGCTGCCAGAAATCCTTGAAGCCGAGCGCCACGCCGCCCGTCGCGCCGCCGGCATACACCAGGCCGCGGGTCCTGGCGCCGGCGTTGGCGTCGATCCAGGCGTGGCCACTGCGGGTGCGCTTGCGCAGCGCGAAGCCGTCCGGCGTGGGCTGCGCCAGCGTAAAGTCGCCCCACTCAGGAATCCAGCGCAGGCCATCCTGCACCGGCTTGGCCATTCCGGCCAGCGGCGGCAGCGCCTGGCCGGCCACTTGCGCATCCTTGTATTCCTGGCCGGGATCGCGCCGCAGGCCGGTCACCGGCCGCACCGCCTCGCCCCACACGCCGACGCCTTCGCCGGCGAAGCGCACATGGCGGTCGTGGGTCGCATCAGGCATGGCTACCCTCGCCGTCACGCCGAGTCCTGCAATGAAATCCCGGGCCGGATCGCCGTCATAGATGAAGGAGTGGACGATGCGCACGCTGTCCGAACCGGCGTAGAAATACAGGCGCACCGAGAATGGCAGCCAATCGCGCCCGGCCCCTGCGCGCGCGGCATGCACGCCGTCGAGCTTGACGACGGCCCGCACCGGTCCCTCCTGCTCCAGCGTGACACGCGTGACCTTGCTGGTGAAGAGTTCGCGACGCACGCTGCCCGCGTCTTCCGGCTCGGGGCCGTCCTGGCGCAGCGCGACCAGGCGGAGGTGCTGCATCGTCACCCTGCCGGCGCGGGTCGCGCGCTCGACCAGGTATTCGCCGCTGGTCGGCACGGTCCACGTCAGTTCGCCGGCGCTGACCGTGAGCGCCTCAGCAGACTGCCTGACCGATACGCCCGCTTTCGCCGTGCCCCCGCCCGGCTCCAGGTTCCAGCCGGAGGCAGGCGCGCCGCCGGCCACCGCATGCGCGGTCCACTTGAGCGAGCCATCCGGCCAGTAGGCCAGCGGCCACGATTGCAGCGCGGGACCACCGGCGCCCAGCGTGAAGCGCAGGTTCTTGTTGGCGGCCAGGCGCAGCGTCCCGCGCGGCCACGGCACGCCCAGGGTGGCGCCTTCGAAGCGCGCCGGCGCCTGGCCGTCGAGCCAGCGCAACGCGGTGCCGGAGACCGGCTTGCCTTTGCCGCCGACGTTGGCGGTGGCGGCGTGGGATGCGATCGGTGCTCCCGGAACGGCGGCCAGCGCGGCCGCCATCTGCACGAAGCGTCTGCGGGATGGGAGGAATGGTGGCAAGCGGCGTCTCCATCTGATATTTCAGTGCGATGGATTATGCGGCCGTGGGCTGCGCGTTGGACTTCCTGAGCAGAAATAATCAAGCAATGGATCGATTCACGCGCAAGCCGCCAGCTCGCAGATCATCTCCGCCAGCAAACGCGATCCCTTCATCATCTCCTTCTCAACCACGTTCTCGGACAGCTCCAGGCAGGCCGCGGTTTCGAGCTGGGACAGCCCTTGGATTCTGCGCGCCCGGTAGACCTGCCGGCAGCGCCGCGGCAGCCGGTCGATCAGGCGCAGCACCCAGCGCAGCTCGGAACGCGCCATGGCGACGCGCTCGGTCGACGGGCTGGCCTCGGGCATATCGAGGTCGTCCAGGCTGGCCAGCATATCGATCCGCAGCGCGCAGTCGCGGCGAAAGCGGTCCAGCATGATGTTCTTCGCGACCTGCATCGCGAACGCCCTGGGCGTCGCGATGTGCTCGACCGACGCGCTGCGTAGCAGGCGGCAGTAGACCTCCTGGACCAGGTCGTCGACATCGTCCGGCGTCGCACACAGCCGCCGCATGCCGGCGCGCAGCTCCGCCTCGAACGGCATTACGTTGGCAGTGACCCATCCGCTGTTCAACGACATGGTTCGCTGGATCCTCATGTGGCTTGAAGGCCCCTCAGTATTTACACCTTTTGGTTCCGTTGGGCCCTCTATCGCCATTCAATCAACAACTTGATCTTTACGGTCGGCGGCGGCGGGAACCGTGTCCGAATTCGTCATTGATGCGGTAGACGGCATATCGCCACCTACCCAGAAAACATAACATCGATATCGGAGACAGCGACCATGAGATCCAGACATCAGCTTTCCCCCGGCGCCGCAGTCCTGCGCCGCAGCCTGACCAGCCTCGGCGTGCTCGGCATGCTTGCCACGCTCGATACGCAAGCGCAGGAGGCTGCGCCGCTCGAAACCGTGGTCGTCACCGGCTTTCGCGCCAGCTTGAACAGCGCGCTGAACACCAAGAAGAATGCAGATGGCATCGTCGACGTCATCAAGGCCGAAGACGTCGCCAAGTTCCCCGATGCGAACCTGGCCGAATCGCTGCAGCGCGTGCCGGGCGTGTCGCTGGTGCGCGGCGACGGCGGCGAGGGCAAGCAGATCAGCGTGCGCGGGCTGAACGCGGGCTTCACCCGCGTGCGCATCAACGGCATCGAGGCGATCTCCGCGACCGGGGCCTCGGACATCAATGGCAGCACCAACCGCTCGCGCGCCTTCGACTTCTCGGTGTTCGCCTCGGAACTGTTCAACAGCCTGGAAGTGCGCAAGACCTCGCAGGCCGACATCGAGGAAGGTTCGCTCGGCGCCACGGTCGACCTGCGCGCGGCGCGCCCGTTCGACTTCAAGGGCGAGACCATCAGCATCGGTGGCCAGCAAGCCTACAACACGCTCGCGCACCGCCCCGCCCCGCGCGCCACGGCGCTGTACTCGAACCGCTGGGATACCGGCATCGGCAAGGTGGGCTTCCTGGTCTCGGCTGCCTACTCCAAGCGCCATGCGACGGAGGAAGGCTATGAGGCGGTCGAACTGCTGTCGGCCGACTCGGACGGCGGCTTCTGCTCACCATTGGGCGCGACGCCGCAAAACCCCGCCAACTCGGGCGTCAAGGGCATCACCCCGGCCAACTGCGGCTTCAACCTGCCTCGCACTTCAACCGGCGCCGCTTACAACGACGTGTTCGGCCGCACCGACAGCTATGGCAATACGGTGGCCACGCCGGCGCCCGGGTCGGGCGCCTTCCATCCGCGCATTCCGCGCTACCGCCGCTCGGTGGCCGAATACGAACGCGCGGGCCTGACCGCGGCCTTCCAGTGGCGCCCCGCCGCCGGCACCGAACTCAATCTCGACCTGCTGGGCGGCGACTTCAAGAACGACCGCTATGACAACTACATCTCGGCGATCTCCTTCGGCCGCAGCCTCGCCGCCGCCAACGGCAAGCCGCAGACCTCGATCGTCGAGACCTCGTTCAACGGCAACGGCAGTTGGGAATACGGCCGCTTCAACGGCGTCGACGTGCGCTCGGAAGGCCTGCTCGACGTGAACAATACCGAATTCCGCCAGCACGTCTTCTCGGGCACGCACAAGCTGACCGACACCATCGAGCTCGATTTCATGAGCGGCGTGTCGCGCTCGACGCTCGATTCGCCGATGCGCGCCACGGTGCAGATCGACGCGCCCAACGTCAACGGCTTTTCCTATGATTTCCGTGGCAACCGCAACGTCCCGACCATCGATTTCGGCGTCGACGTCGCCAACCCGGACAACTTCAGCTGGGGCCCGGTGGACCCGGACGGCACGGTACACGGCCAGTTCGTCGGCCGCAAGCTCGAAACCGGCAACAAGCTCAAGACCCATGCAGTGGGCGCCAGCTGGGACATCAACGACAACCTCACCTTGCGTACCGGCTGGTCCAAGCGCGAGAACAGCTGGACCAATTTCGAGGTCGGCTCTGGCGCGCCGAACGGCCTGCCCAATCCGGCGGGATTCCGCATGGATAGCGTGACACGCATGATCAGCAATTTCGGCCGCGGCCTGGAAGGCAGCGGCTATCCCAGCCAGTGGGTGGCCATCGACCTCGACAAGTTCCGCAAGGTGTGGGACATCGAATGCCACTGCGCCGCGGTCCCGGGCTCCGAATACAATCTGCTGAACCAGTCGAACCGCCGGGTGCGCGAGAAGATCGATGCCCTGTACCTGTCGGCGGACTTCCACTACGACGTCGGCCCCGTCACCTTGCGCGGCAACGCGGGGGTGCGCGCCGCCGAAACGAAGGCCACGGCGGCGGCGCTGGTCAATGCCGGCGGGCGCCTGGAAGAGATCAGCTTCGACAAGACCTACCGCGACTACCTGCCGGCGCTGAACCTGACCGCGCAACTGCCGCGCGAGGTGTTCCTCCGATTCTCGGCCGGCAAGACCCTGTCGCGGCCTGAATACATCGACCTGGCGCCATCCGCTGCCGTCAATGTGCAGGCGCAGACGGTCGGCATCGGCAATCCAGAACTCGACCCGATCCGCGCCAGGACCTACGACCTGCAGGCCGAGTGGTACTACGACAAGGGCGCCATGGTGTCGTTGGGCTTCTTCCGCAAGGAGATCGACACCTATATCCAGAGCGTCGGCGAGCGGGTTCCGTACAATTCGCTGGGCCTGCCGGACGCGCTCCTGGCCGGCGCCGGCTGCTCGCTTACGGGCGGCACGCCGGCCTGCCCTACCCTGCCGGATTCACTGGTGACGGTCAGGCGCGCGGTGAACACGCCGGGCGGGCCGCTCAACGGCCTCGAATTCAACCTGCAGGCGCCGTTCAACTTCCTGCCCGGCGTATGGCGCAACTTCGGCCTGCTGGCCAACTACACGCGCGTGAAATCGACCATCACCTACATCACGCGCACCGCGACCGCCACCCTGCCCCAGCTGTCGATGGATGCGAACCTGGTCGGCATGTCACCCAAGGCGGGCAACCTGACCCTGTATTACGAGGATCCGAAGTTCAGCGCACGGATCTCGGCGGCGCACCGCTCCGAGTACCTGTTTAACGTGTTGGGCGACGTCAACGGCCACGACTTCACCTTCGTCGACGCCGCCACCAACCTGGACTTCTCGATGTCGTATAACCTGACGCCGCAACTCCGCGTCACGCTCGAGGGTTCCAACCTGACCGACGAGCCGCTGCGCTACGGGCGCGACTCGCAGCGCAACGACACGCTGCTGTACGCGCACTCGGGGCGGACCTTCGCCTTAGGGATGGCGTACAAGTTCTGAGGAGCCCAGGGCGCGTGCCTGGGCCCGCGCCTTGACGCCGGCGCGCGGCCCGGTCACGCGCACCAGCACGCTCGCGATCCCCGCCTCGGTTTCCACCACGTGGCTACCGACGATCTGCGCGCCTTCGATGCCGGAGAATGCAACTTCGGTGCCAGTCGCAGGCACCGTGGTGCCGTTGGCGTCGCGCAGGCGGGCGCGCAGGAAGACCAGGTCGCCCTCGACGGCGGGCACGCCGAGGTCGTCCAGTTCCAGCGCCAGCGTCGTCGGCTGCTGGGGCGTGCGCACGCGGTGCTCGGCCACGACTCGTCCGCCAGCATAGGCCAGCGCCACGAGTTCGCCGGGCGCATAGCCGCCGGTGTCGAATTCGAGCGGGGGATGCGCCAGGCGCGGGTGGGTGCTGGAAGGTGCGCTCTTCTGGCGGCCTACCAGCTTGCCGTTCAGGCGCAGCTCGACCTCCTCGGCATTGCTGAACACGCGCACGCGCGGATTCGAGTTGGCCTGCCAGTAGCTGGCGATGAAGACCATCGGGCCGCCACCCCAGCGGGGTGAACTCTCGGTGGCGCTACGTTGGGAGCGGAAGAACTCGGCCGCGAACTTGGGCAGGCGCTCGATGCTGAGCAATCCCGATTCCTCGAGATCCGCCGCATAACCGCGCGCATAGTCGAACATCACCCAATAGCCGTCGGCGAAGGCAGGCGTGGCGGCGTTGTCGTCGTGGGCCTCGGCCACATTGCGGGCCTGCTGCAGCAACCGGGTTTCGCCGCTACCCAGTGCCTGGCGGCTCGAGCGGTCGACCGGCTTGAGGTCGGCCCAGGCGTCCTGGTTCAGGCCAGCGTTCATTGCATAGTATTCCCAGTCCCCATACTCGGACACGATCAGCGGCTTAGCCGGCAAGGCATGCTTACTCCCTATCCTGTGCTGGCGCGCCTGCAGATAAAGATCATAGGTCTGCGGCACCCAGCCGGCGGACCAGGCCTGGTCGCCCGGGTATTCCTGGTGCACGGTGGCGTGCAGCGCCTGCACCAGCGGATCCGGCATATCGGTCTCGTTGAGCGAGCACTCCCAGGCTACGACACTCGCATGGTTGCGATCGCGCCGGATCATGTCGGCGCAGGTGCGCAGCGCCTGGCGTGCGAAAGCCGGGTCGGGATTGTGGAACTGCCAGCCGGGGATGGCCGGCAAGACCATCAGGCCCAGTTCATCGGCCGCCGCCATGAAGGCCGGCGACTGCGGATAATGCGACAGGCGCACGAAGTCGAAGCCGTAGCGCTTGATCAGCAGCGCATCGCGCGCATCGGCCTGCGGCGACAGCGCATAGCCGACGTATGGGTATTCCTGGTGGCGGTTGACGCCGCGCAGGCGCAGGGGCTCGCCGTTGAGCAGCAGGAGGCCGCCCTCGAAGGCCAGGCGGCGCACGCCGATGCGGGTCGCGACCAGATCCTCGCGGCCGGCGGCGGAGACCCTCGTCTTCAGCTGATACAGGTTCGGCGTCTGCGGCGACCATAACCTGGGCGTGCGCACCGTGAGCGGCATGGTGACGTGGCGGCGTTCGCCCGCCTTCAGACGCAGCTGCTGCTCGGCCTGGGCCACTTGCCTGCCCTCCCATGCCAGCGTGTGGCGCACAGTGACCGCCTGCGTGCTCTTCGACGTGTTGCTGACCTCGGCCTTGACCTCTACCTGCGCCTCGCCCTTGTCGGCGCGCGGATAGGTCACGAATATCCCGCCGCCGGCCGGCGTGGCCGAGAGCATTTCGTCCGTGACGTGCACCGGCGGCTTGATCACGAGCCGCACGTCGCGGTAGATGCCGCCGTGCTGGATGTAGTCGAGCTGCTTGAGCGGCTTGGGGCCGGTGATCGGGTTGTCCTCGTTATTGGCGCGCACCACGAGTTCGTTCGCGCCCACGGGCCGCAAGGCATCGGTGACGTCGAACGCGAACGGCAGGTAGCCGCCCAGATGCTGTCCCAGGTGGCGGCCGTTCAACCAGACGTCGGCCACGTTCATCACGCCCTCGAAACGCAGGATCGCGCGCTCGCCCGGCCGCAGCGTGACGTCCAGGCGCTTCTTGTAGAACGCCGTGCCCTGCCAGGGGGCGGTCGGTACGCGCGGCTCGATGCGCGCCGCGTGCGGGAGGTTCACCTCGGACCAGGCGCCGTCCGGGACCTGGTCCGGGCTAACGAGCTGGCCGGCCTCGTCGCGGTAGAACTGCCATGATGCGTTCAGGTTGAGTTCTGCCGCCTGTACAGGCGCGGCCAGTGCCAGCGCCAGGAGGGCCGCACGGATCAGGATCAAGACCATGTTCATCATTCGCGCACCAGGCTGAAGTCGTCGAGGGTGAGCCAATCGCCGTCCTTCCCTTCCGAGTAGACGCCGATCTGCACACTGCCGGTGGCAACCTGGATGCCGGGCAGCGTCACCTCGGTCCACTGCGCCAGCGGGTCCGGCAGCGAGCGGGCGATTTCGGCGCCGCCGTGCCCGGAAGCGTACAGCCGCGCCACGCGCTGGCCGCCGCTACTCTTCACCCAGGCCTTGAGGGTATAGCGGCCATTCGGCAGCGTGACATTCTGGATCGCACTGCCCATCGTCTGCCCCGCATGACGCAGGCTCAATGCCCAGCGTCCGGTGCGTCCCTCCAGCACGTTCATGAACGGCGCATCGCCCTTGATGCTGGTCCAGCTGCTGACCCATCCTGCGACGCTCGTCTCGCGCACCCGGTCCGCCTCGAAGCCGGGGTTGAGCAGGTAGTTATTGCCTTTGCCGACGGCCCAGGTGCCGCGCGCGGCGTCCAGCGTGAATTCGCTGAGCGAGTTGAAGCGCGGCGCGGTGCCCTCGAACGACAGCGGCGTCCAGACGTGGTAGCCATGCCCGTTGCCGGCAAAATTGCTCCAGCGGTCGCCCGCATACAGCACCGTGGTGCCGGCGCTGCCCTGGAGCGGAATGAAGAAGCCGTTCTGCGACACGTGCGAAAAGTCCGCCTCGGTGCCCTCGATGATCCGCTCCGGCGTGTACGGGCCGGTGATGTTCGGCGACGTCATGTAGAAGCTGCGCGAGGCGTTCCAGCCGTGCAGGTCGGACGAGCAGAAATAGTACAGGCCCTTGTGCTTGAACATCGCATTGCCTTCGCGCCCGCCGGCCGGCGTACTGTGGATGTTCGTCGCCGCCTCGACCTGCAGGAAGTCGGATTGCCGCAGCGGCGCCACGTACAACTGGCGCCGGTCGCCGTTGCTGCTGAAGATCAGGTAAGGCTGGCCGTCGTCGTCGGTGAACACGGTCTGGTCGCCCGAGGTGGGCGTGGCGACGTTGTCGATCTTCGCCTGCAGCCGCTCGAACACGAAGGGGCCGTTGGGACTGGCGCTGGTGGCGAACAGCACGCCGCCGCCAGTGCCCTTGCTGCTGTACTGGGTGAGCAGCACGTACTTGCGGGTCGCCTTGTGGTAGACCACGCCCATGCGTCCCAGCCAGGCCTTGGGATCGTACTGCTTGCCCAGGCCTTGAGGCGTAAGGACGTCGCCCTCGAAGGTCCAGTTCACCAGGTCGGTCGACGAGTAGGCGGTGACCGCGCTGAAGTGCGGCTGATCCAGCGCCTTTCCCGGCGCCTCGGCATAGCTCACCGCCTCGGCATACTTGACGCCATACCAGTAGTACTTCGCGCCGACCTTGAGCATGCCGCCGCCCTGCGAGTAGATCGGCCTGCCGGCGGTGTCCTTCCAGAAGATGCCGTTGCGGATGGTGGTGTCGGCGGCAGTTGCCCCCTGCGTCACGCCAGCAAGGGCCAGCGCCAGCGCCAGGCAGGCGAACCCGCCGCTGCGAAAGAAATGCTCGATCATCGATTCTCCAGTATGACGCCCGTCGCGTCGGGCATGCGGGAACGTCGCGTCCCGCCCGGCAGTATAAGAGTGCTCTGCCGCCCGCGACGACGCCCATCCGATCAACATGCTGAGCAATCCTTTCCGGGGCGGTCTGCCCCGGAACACATCGCCCATAATCGCAATCTGTCCATCCCGCACGGAGTCCAACCCAGCATGCATCGTCTCCTGTCTTCGATCATCGCCTACGCGGCCAGCGCCCTGATCGCCGTGCAGGCGCAAGGCCTCGCCCCCGCGCCCGCCCTTGAGGGATTCACCGCGGACCCGTCGATCAGGGTATTCGGAGACACCTATTATCTTTACCCGACTTCCGACAAGCCGAACTGGATGACCACCGACTTCTCGGTCTGGTCTTCGAAGGATCTCGTCAAGTGGAAGAAAGAGCGGATGGTGCTGGACGTCGCCAACGATCTGAAATGGGCCAATATCAAGGCCTGGGCGCCGGACGCCATCGAGCGTAACGGCACCTATTACTTCTACTTCAGCGCCGATCACAAGATCGGCGTGGCCACCGCCAAGTCGCCTACCGGCCCCTTCGTCGACGCCCTCGGCGCGCCGCTGCTGGTCCTCACCGCCCAGATGACGACGAATACGATCGACCCCTACCCCTTCATCGACGACGACGGCCAGGCCTATCTGTACTGGGGCAACGGCGATGAAGCCAACGCCTACAAGCTCAAGCCTGACATGGTCACCGTCGAGGGCGAGGTGCATCGCATCCCGATGAAGGATTTCCGCGAAGGCGTGGTGGTCTTCAAGCGCCAGGGCAAGTACTACTTCATGTGGTCGATCGACGATGCGCGCAGCCCGAATTACCGGGTCGGCTGGGGCACGGCGGATTCGCCATTGGGGCCGGTGAAGGCGGCCACGAACAACTTCATCGTCCTGCAAAAGAACGGCCAGGCGGTCGGCACCGCCCACCACAGCGTGGTCCAGGTCCCCGGCACCGATCGCTGGTACGTGGCCTACCACCGCCACGCCATCCCGGAAGGCAACGGCTACCAGCGCCAGACGGTGCTGGCGAAGATGAACTTCGACATCGACGGCAACATCCTGCCGATGGACCCCATGCAGAGCGCCTTCCAGCCCGGCGACGTCGGCGAGCCGATCGTCGACGGCAAGGGCTTGAACGCCGCCGCACCGGCAGACCGCCCCAACTACCTGCTGGCCCACTTTACCAGCGAGACCACCGACGGCGAGCAGATCTACTTCGCCACCAGCCAGGACGGCTACCTTTGGACCGACCTGAATGGCTCGAAGCCGGTCCTGCGCAGCACGATCGGCGTACAAGGCGTGCGCGATCCGGCGATCGTGCGCTCGCCACGGGGCGATAAATTCTGGATCCTCGCCACCGACTTGCGCATCGCCAGTGGCAAGGGCTGGCAAGCCGCCATGCACAAGGGCAGCACGAAACTGGTGATCTGGGAGTCTAACAACCTGGTCGACTGGTCGGCGCCGCGCCTCGTGGACGTGGCCGGCGCCATTCCAGACGCCGGCAGCGCCTGGGCGCCCGAAGCCATCTACGACGAGCGCAGCGGCGACTACCTGGTCTACTGGGCCACCATCTCGCCGGCCGACGGCGTCACCAAGCCGCGCATCTATTACTCACGCACGCGCGACTTCGTCAGCTTCACGCCGGCCACGCTGTACATCGACCGTCCCGGCACGCATGGCCTGATCGACACCCAGATCGTCAAGGTCGACGATCCGCGCTCACACTACCGCTACGTGCGCGCCTCGGGCGACGGCCAGCTGACGCTGGAAGGCGCCAATGAACTCCTGGGCCAGTGGGATGTCCTGGGCGACCTGCGCCCACTCGGCCTGACCGGCAAGGATGTCGAAGGTCCGATCCTGTTCAGGATCGCACAGACCGGCGAATGGGCCATGTGGGTCGACCAGTATGCGCGCAAGGCCGGCTACCTGGCATTGACCAGCGACGACCTGTCCCGGCCGGAGCGCTTCCGACGCGCGGACCCGGCCAGGATCGATTACGGCCAAAACAAGAAACGCCACGGCGCCATCCTGAACATCAGCACCGACGAATACCGGCGCATCCAGGCCCGGTGGCAGAGGGCCGCACCAACGAAGGCGAGCCTGCCATGAAGCGATACCTGCTGCCTGCCCTGCTGTTCTGCCTTGCCGCCGGCGCACACGCCGATAACCCTATCGCCACCGACATCTTTACTGCCGACCCGGCCGTCGTGGTCGACGGCAAGCGCCTCTATCTGTACACCGGCCGCGACGAAGCCAAGCCGGGCGAGACCACCTACAAGATGAATGAATGGCGCGTGTTCTCGACCTGCGATATGCGCAACTGGACCGACCACGGCGTGGCCGCCACGGTCAAGACCTTCGCCTGGGCCAAGGCCGATGCCTTCGCCGCCGACGTGGTCAGGCACAAGGGGAAATACTATCTGTATGCGCCGGTCAAGCACGCCACGATCCCCGGCTTCGCCATCGGCGTCGGCGTGTCCGACACGCCGACCGGGCCATTCAGGGATGCGCGCGGCTCGGCGCTGGTGACCAACGACATGACGCGCGAGACGCCGAACGGCTGGGACGACATCGACCCGGCCGTGTTCGTGGACGACGACGGCCAGGCCTATATGTACTTCGGGAACAAGGTGCTCAAATACGTCAAGCTCAAGCCGAACATGATCGAGCTCGATGGGCCGATCCAGACGGTGGGCCTGTTCAATTTCGAGGAGGCGCCCTGGCTGCACAAGCGCGACGGCGTGTATTACCTGAGCTATGCGAGCGGCCTGCCCGAAGTGATCGCCTATGCGACGGGGCCCAGCCCGACCGGCCCCTGGACCTATCGCGGCGTGATCATGGACAAGAACAAGGTGACGCACACGATCCACCAGGCCTTCGCCGACTTCAACGGCAAATCCTACATCTTCTATCACAACGAGATGCTGTCGGGCGCCGACTACCGCCGCTCGGTCGCGGTCGAGGAATTCAGCTACGGGAAGGACGGCGCGATTCCCCACGTCGCCCAGACCCGCACCGGCCCGGCAGCCAATCCGGCGCCGGGCTGTGGCGGCTAGCGATTCAGACCCTGATGACGTCAAGTCAAGGCAAAGGTCTTTTTGAGCTACCTTAAGAACGTCGTTGCCACGAAGGTGGGAACCTAAGTTGCTAGCGTTTCGACGACGTTAGCAGCACTTGGGTTCCCGCCTGCGCGGGAACGACGTTTTCAGGCGAACGATGGAAGAGTTGGCGCCCAACTCACTGGCACAAGATCAAACCCCGACCATCGAAACGGCCTTGGTGTTGAGGTAGGACTCCAGCGCCTCCGGACCGCCTTCGGAACCGTAGCCCGAATCCTTGATGCCGCCGAACGGCATCTCGGCACTCGGCGTGGCAGGCTGGTTGATCCACAACATGCCGACTTCGACGCGGTTCATCAGGAGCTGGGCGTTCTTGATCGAGCTGGTGAACGCATAGCCGGCCAGGCCGAACGGCAGGCGGTTGGCTTCCGCGATTGCGTCTTCGAGGCTGTCGAACCCGCGGATCGCCGCCACCGGGCCGAACGGCTCGTCGTTGAACACGCTCGCCGCCAAAGGCACGTCGGCCAGGATGGTCGGCGCGAAGAAGTTGCCGGCGTCGCCCACGCGTTCGCCACCGGTGGCGATCACCGCGCCCTTGGCGCGCGCGTCGTCCACCAGCTGCGACATCGCCGTCAGGCGACGTGGATTGGCCAGCGGCCCCAGGGTGGTGCCTTCGTGCAGGCCGTCACCGATTTTGAGGCTTTCGGCGTGCTTGACCAGCGCGCGGGTGAACTCGTCCTTGACCGCGTTGTGCACCAGGAAGCGGGTCGGCGAGATGCACACCTGGCCCGCGTTGCGGAACTTGGCGCCGCCGGCGGCCCTGACGGCCAGCGCGACGTCGGCGTCGGCCGCGACGATCACCGGCGCATGGCCGCCCAGCTCCATCGTCACGCGCTTCATGTGGGCGCCGGCCAGGGCGGCCAGCTGCTTGCCGACCGGGGTCGAGCCGGTGAAGGTGACCTTGCGGATGACCGGGTGCGGGATCAGGTAGCCCGAGATCTCGGCCGGGTCGCCGAACACCAGGCCCACCACGCCCGGCGGTACGCCGGCGTCGACGAAGCACTGGAACAGCGCGGCCGGCGACGCCGGGGTTTCTTCAGGCGCCTTGCACAGGAAGGAGCAGCCTGTGGCCAGCGCCGCGGCCAGCTTGCGCACGACCTGGTTGATCGGGAAGTTCCACGGCGTGAAGGCGGCGACCGGGCCGACCGGCTCCTTCAGCACCAGCTGTTGGGCGGCTGGGTTGCGCGACGGGACGATGCGGCCATACACGCGCATGCCTTCGGCGGCGAACCAGTCGATGATCTCGGCGCCGGCCATGGCTTCCATCTTCGCCTCGGCCAGCGGTTTGCCCTGTTCCTGGGTCAGGAGGCGCGCGATGTCGCCGGCGCGCTCGCGCAGCAGGTTGGCGGCGCGGCGCATGGTGGCGGCGCGCTCGGCGGCGGGAACGACGCGCCAGGCCTCGAAACCTTTCTGGGCGGCGGCCAGTGCGCGGTCCAGGTCGGCGATGGCGGCATGGGCCACGCTGCCGATCGGCTGTCCGGTGGCCGGATTGACCACGGCAATGGTCTTGCCGCCGGTGGCGTCGACCCATTCGTTGGCGATCAGGAGGCGGATGTCGGGATAGCTGGAAGTGGTCATGAGCATCAAGGTCCAGATTGGTAAGGCGTTCATGATAGTCGTTTTCGCGCAGCTTGGCCGGGCGCGCCGGGAAAGTGGCGCTGCGCGGCCGGGAAAGCGCCTACCGCTCGGTCTCGGAAGCGATCACGCCCCGCGGCCCGGGAACGGGGATGGGTACGGTATCCCAGCTGGTGCCGCATGCGATCGCGCATCGCCTGCTGATGCTGCCGATCGTCTGACCGGGATACCTTACCGGCCGGCGCAGCTCAAGGCCCATGCGGCGCGAGTTGCGCAACGGCGTCGGTCAAGCGCTCCAGCGAAATCGGCATTCCCAGGTAGCGCGCGAAACCGGCCGAGCGCAGCGCCGCGAGTTCGCCGTCGCGCAACTGACCGCCCATTGCGATGGCCGACACCTGGGCGTAGCCCGGCTGCTGGCGCAACAGGCTCAGTAGTTCCAGGCCGCTCATGTCTGGCAGGATTACATCCGACAACACCAGATCGAACGGGGTTGCGGCTTCGCGTGCGACCTGCAGAGCTTCCCTGGCGGTGCTCGCGCTGCCGACGACGGCTTGTTCGTGCACCAGCAGGTTCGACAGTGTCCGTATTGTGCGACCATTTCCATGAATCAAAAGAATATGCCTGCCGCGCAGCACCAAAGACCGGTCCGGGCCGGCTGCCGATGCCGGCGCTCCCGCGCGCATGCGGGGCAGATAGACCCGGAAACGCGCGCCCGGCACGCCCTCGGCGGATTCGACCTCCATCCATCCGCCATGGCTGGTCGCCAGATCCTTCACCAGCGTCAGGCTTAGCGCGGCGACATCCGCGGCGCCGGTTTGCTGCAGGGCGCCGCTGCGGGCCGGCTCGAACACGTCGCGCACCTGGGCCGGCGCGAAGCCGCCGCCCGCATCCTGCACTTCGACGCAGGCCAGCATGCCCTCGGTCGACAGCCGCAGCGCGACCGTGTCGCCGGGTGCGGAACGCGTAATCGCACTACGCAACAGGTTCCAGCCCAGTTGCCGGATGCGGACTGCGTCGCCGTCGACCATGACGTCGGCCGGCAACTCGACGTGCATCGTCACCTCGTGCTGCGCCGCGCTCGGCTGCATGATGTCAACAGCTTGTTGCAGCGCCTCGCGCATGTCCACGCTGCCACGCTCGATGCCCAACCTGCCGGTGCGCAGGCGTGTGAGGTCGTTCGCGTCGTCGATCATGCGGGCCTGGGTCTGGATCGCATCCCTGATGGTGGCCGCGAAGCGCGCGAACGTATCGGCGTTGCCCGCCCCCGATTGTCGCAGCAGGGATTCGCCGGTCAGCTGGATCAGGTTCAATGGCTCTTTCAACTCATGCGACAGCACGAGCAGGAAATGATCGCGCGCACGCGCGGCCTGTTCCGCGCGCATCCGTTCGTGCTGCTCCCATTCCAGCTGGGCAGCCTGCTGCTCGAGCATGCGCTTCGAGCCGGTCAGGTCGCGCGCGATCTTGACGAATCCACGCGCCCGTTCGTCCTGCAAAGGCGTGGTAATGTCGTTGCAAAAGACTTCGGTGCCATCCTTGCGCAACAGCCAGCGCTCGCGCTCCATGCGTCCGTCGTCGAGCGCGCGCCGCAGCTCGGTTTCGGCCTGGCCGCGGTTACGCTCTTCGGGCGGCAGCAGTGTATCGATGGAGCGGCCCAGCATCTCGAACTCGGCATAACCGAAGACGCGCTCGGCGCCGCGGTTCCAGCTGGTGACCAGCCCCTGCTGGTCGAGCGTGGCGATCGCGTAGTCCTGCGTGCTGGCGGCGATGAGGCGCATGCGCTGCTCGCTGGCGAGCAGCTGCTCCTCGGCCGCCTTGCGCTGGCTGATGTTCACGAAGGTCGCCACCACGCCGTCGATCTTGTCGGCCGAGGTACGATACGGCAGCAGCCGCGCGAAATACCAGCCGCCGTCGCTGCTGCGCACTTCGCGTTCCGTCGATCGCAGGTGCTCGACCGCATCCTCGATATCGGTCAACAAGTTCGGATAGGCCAGGCGGTGCGTGATGTCGGCCAGCGGGCGTCCGATATCGCTGTCAATCAGGTTGAACAACTTGTCGGTCGGCTTGCTGTAGCGCTTGATGCGCAGCTGGCGGTCGACGAAGATCGTCGAAATCTCGGTCGCGGCCAGGAAGTTCTGCAGGTCGTCGTTCGACTTCGTCGTCTCGTCGATCTTTCCCTTCAATTCGAGGTTCACCGTCAACAATTCTTCGTTGACCGATTGCAGCTCTTCCTTGCTGGTTTCCAGTTCTTCCATCGCCGAACGCAGCTCTTCGTTGACCGCCTGGAGTTCTTCGTTCGATGCCTTGAGGTCGCCCATGGTCGCTTCATACTGGTCGATCAATCCGCGCAGCTGTTCCTTCGTGTTGTGCAACTCGTCTTCCAGGTGGCGCGCGATCGAGAGTTCAGCGGCATTCACCCGCACCGGGGGCGCGTCCACCTTGATCTCCCTCGCCTCGAACAAGAGCATGCTCATGCCGGTGCCGCCGTTCTGCCGCCGGTCAGGCCGCACCGTGAGACGCAGGCCGATCGTCTGGCCGTCCAGACTCACCGGAATTTCCCCTGTTTCGACGACCTGTCCGGTCTTGTTGGCCTGGAACAGCGCGGCGCGCAGCTCGAGCTGCACGTCGGGATGCACGAGATCGAGCACCTGCTGCGTCGACTCGCCGGCCGGGGGCCGCATGAATCGGACGGCGGAGCTGCTCGCGTACATGACGTCGTTGTGCTCGTTGACCATGATGCTGGGCGGCGCGATATCTTGGATCAGCTCCAGATAGATCCGCTGGATCGGCCGCTCCTTGCGTTCGGCGACAGGCACCGCCGGCACGAAGGCCGCCGGAGCAATCGCGCCTGGCGTGGCCATGGGAGCGATGTACTGGTTGACGCGGCTCTTGACCGGCCGGTAGATGCGATTGCGCTTGTCGACCGCGGTGAACAGATGCGGGACCGAGTCGGCCGACTCGGCATTTCCGAGAAACAGGAAGCCATTCGGCTGCAGCGCATAGTGCATCATCTCGAACACCTTGCGCTGGACATCGCGGTCGAGGTAGATCAGCAGATTACGGCAGGTCAGCAGGTGCACCCGCGAAAAGGGTGGATCGCGCAGCACATTGTGGATCGCGAACAGCACGGAGTCGCGCAGCTCGCGTTTGATGCAGTAGTGCTCGTCACGCCCGTCGAAATAGCGGCGCAGGCGGGCCGGCGGCAAGTCGGTAACGATCGACTTGGGGTACGTTCCCGCGCGCGCGACCGCGAGCGCACGCGCATCGATGTCCGATCCGAACACCTGCAGCGAGCGCGCCTGGCCGGCAGGCTCCAGCGCATTCTGGTCGGCCAGCAGCATCGCCACCGAATAGGCCTCCTCGCCGGTCGCACAGCCCAGCGCCCAGCTGCGAATCTGCTCGTCGGCCGGGGTGGTCTGGAAAATCCGGGGAATGACCTCGCGCTCAAGGGCCTCGAATGCCTCGCGGTCGCGGAAGAAGTTGGTGACACTGATGAGCAGGTCCTGCAGCAGCGCGAACACTTCGCCGGGATCGGTCTCGACCAGGTTACGGTAATTGCGCACGTCGGGCAGCATCGAGACCTGCAAGCGGCGTTCGATCCGGCGCAGGATCGTGGCGCGCTTATACTGCCGGAAATCATGTCCGGTGCGCTGGTGAATGATGGTCAGGATGTCGCGCAAGGCCTGCTCATGATCGTCGTCGGCCACGCTTCTGCCACGACCGATGGCCAGGCTGAGCTCACCGGCCCTGGGCAGCACGATCATGCGCGAGTTGCGCGCGATTTCGATCAGCTTCTGAGGCATCTCGACCACCGGCAGCACGAAGTCGACCGTCCCGGTCGCGATCGCGCTCTGTGGCATGCCCGTGTGCTCGGCGTCATCCGGCACCTGGGCCATGGTCACCCCGCCCATCTCCTTGATGCGCGCGATGCCCACCGCGCCATCGGAACCCGCCCCCGACAGGATGACGCCGACAGAGCGCTCCCGATGCACCTCCGCCAGGGCGCGGAAGAACTTATCGATGGCGGTGCGCACGCCCCTGGTACGCGCCGCCGGGACGATATGCAGCGCGCCGTCATTCATGACCAGGTCCTGGTTGGGCGGAATGACGTAGACATGGTCCGCCTCGATGGCGACGGTGCCGGAGACTTGACTCACCGGCATCCTGGTCCTCAGTTGCAGGATCGCCGCCATGGCGCTTTCATGGTCCGGCGCCAGGTGCAGCACAATGACGAAGGCCATGCCTGTGCTGCTTGGAAGTTCCGTCAGGAATCGTTGTAACGCAACGATGCCGCCGGCCGAGGCACCGATGCCCACCACCGGAAAGTCCAGCGTGCTGGGCACGATGCCCGGATCGGATGGAAAATGGTCCAGCACATGCTGTTCGTTGTCGCTCATGAGTCAGGGTCGTGTCGTCCGTCTTGTGGCAGCCTGTTGCGCCGATGGCGCGACCAAGGCAATTTTTAACAGGATATATCGTTTTGCCGACCGCGAATAGGAACATCGGGCGCGAACCGGGCGCGCCTCGCATGCCGCAGGGCTGGCAGCACGCGCGCAGCCCGTGCGGCTGCCTCGGCCTGGCGAACAGTACTCCGCGCGGGGAAATGACGGGCTTTGCCTGATCGACAGCCGCCATTCGTGACGTCGGACACGCCCGCGGGCGGGCCGCACGCGCGCTCAGGGACCTAATCGACAAGCCACGGCAAATCGGCAAGCGCCAGGCCGGTGAGGACAGTTGACTCGTCGGACAGCATGCGTCCCGACTGCGGATAAGCAGGCTCCAGGCGTGCACTCGAGGGCACGGGCGGCACCGTAGCGGCCAGCCAGGAACTCGGCCTGTCGCTTGATCGCCCAGCCCTGCAGACCAGGCGGCTGGGGAAGCCCGAATCGCGCGAACGACGCTGGCATAAAACGGTTGGCGTGGTAGCGGCAGCAGTAGGGTCACAAGCCTCCCAGGCGAGACCAGGTTCGAGGCCTCCGTGTTCGATAAACATGCTATTTCGCAGTCCGGGCAGGATGGCAAACTGGCCGCGTACGGAGGGGCCGCACAACAGCGCCACCGCCGCGATTCGCCGGGGCGTTCTTCCTCGGGCCATGTCCGGTGTCATCAAAACCAGTGCTTCAGCATGCGCACACTTTCCAGCGGATGCCAGCCGAAAATTAAAAAAGCCCCTGAAATCAGGGGCTTGGGGTAATGCCGTTAAGTTAAGCTGCTGAGCCAACTATCAAATACGTCGTCCCCGCGAAGGCGGGACCCAAGTCCTGCAAACGTCGTTGAAACGCTTGCAGGATTGGGTCCCCACCTTCGTGGGGACGACGTTTTTATGCTAACTCAAGAAGCCTTTTGCCTTAACTTAACGCCATTAGGGGCTTGGGGTGTCTTTAATGCCTGAATCTGCCAGCAACTGCCGGGTCGGGAATCACTCCACTCGATTTTGCAGGAAAGCGACTTTATCTATGTCCTCGGTGTAGCGGTCGATTCTCTCGATCGCCTCTTGAATGTGGGCCAGATAATCGACCAACCGCTGCCGATCCTTGCTCATACCGGCACAGCTTCGGCAAGCACTGTTGCCCGGAATGTCTCGGGAAGCGCCCTCGGCGTAAGCACGTCAACTGGTACTCCAAGCAATTCCAGGAGTTCGTGTCGGATCGCCCCGATGTCGAAAAGTGTGGTTTCCGGCGTCGGGTCGACAAGTAGATCCAAGTCACCCTCATCCGTGTCGCGACCTTGAACCACAGATCCAAATACTCGAGGGTTGCTGGCACGATGTTCCGCCACAATCGTGCGAATAGCTTCCCGGTGTGCGCGTAAGGCGATAGATGGTTTCATGGCAACGGTCCGCGTAGTTCGGAGATGTTGGAGAGATCGTACCATTGTGAGTACATCGCCCAAGGTTGTGTGGGCCGCCATCCCAAGACCGTACGCGGAAACGAATGCACACTCACGACGCCCCTGCCTCCTACCCCCCCTGTCCAGCAGCGGCAAGTGCGCTTTCAAGTCGCCCGCGACCAGCGGTCCTGACATGGGTCATCCCCAGCCGCTTCGCCATTGCAACCACGGCCCCTTCCCTGGGCGCGCCTTCAGCAATGACCGAAAAGGCTACGGACACCAGCTCGGCCATACAAATTTCGTCCAGAGTTCGCCCGCCTTCAATATCGCCGCGGAACGCAACAGCAGTCCCAGGCCCTCGACCTTCCGCCCAGAAAAACACCCCAACGTCTTCCGCGGTGTGCGTTAGACACGAGAATGCGATCGAAGAAACGCGCTCCTGGATGCGCGCCCCAGTTCGCTGCCAGCCATGCTGGCGTGCAATCCTGCGCGCCAGCACAGTGTCCCTGATCGGTCCTTCGTTCCCGACGATTTCTCGCACCAAGTCTCGAAGCTGATCGTCGTACGCCGCGGCAAAGAATGCGTCAGCATTCAAGGAGGCGCCAGTTGAATGTTCGAGCTCCAGCTCCCTGACAGCAGGCGCTTCGCGATGGGCATCGCCATCACCCTGCGCAGCGGCTCCGACCGGTCCCGCCATATCTGCTGCAACCTGGGTGTCGG
Organism: Massilia sp. CFBP9026; assembly: GCF_034045165.1. Lineage (NCBI taxonomy): Bacteria > Pseudomonadati > Pseudomonadota > Betaproteobacteria > Burkholderiales > Oxalobacteraceae > Massilia > Massilia sp. CFBP9026. Next base: position 638,204 of record NZ_JAXCWH010000001.1, on the reverse strand, counting down.
CCAGCACGCTGTCCTCGGTCCTGGCCTTGGCAATCGCTTCCCTGGCCTGCGCCGACGCTGCTTCACGCTGGCTCTCATGACTGCGCCGCTGACGGCTTGCGTCCAGCAGGTGCTCGAGAGCCGCATGCACCCTCTCGAGCGTTCCCTCCCGGTCGACCCACCAGTCGGTCGACCAAATCCGGACGATTTCCCAACCCAAGCCACGTAGTACCTGCTCGCGCAGCATGTCGCGATCGCGCGCGGTCGCTGAACGGTGGTAGGTTGCACCGTCGCACTCGACACCGCACAAATAGGTACCAGGAGCATCGGGATGAACGACCCCCAGGTCCACGCGGAATGACGATGCGCCGATCTGCGTCTGCACCTGCCACCCCTTCGACGCCAGAGCAGCCGCGACCGCCTCTTCAAACGGACTCTCGAACCCGCCCAGGCTGCCCTTGGTCGCCTCCGCCAATGCACGAGGCCCTCGTTCAGCGAACTCCAGGAAATGCTTCAGGTCCCTGACCCCTGCCGCTTGCGTGCGCGACAGATCGAACTGTTCAGCTTTGAGACTTGAAAAAATGCGTAGCTCTTGCCGGGCGCGGGTAATCGCCACGTTCAGACGGCGCTCGCCGCCATCCCGGTTCATCGGCCCGAAGTTCATCGATACCGCGCCCGACAGGTCAGGCCCATACGTGACTGAGAAATAGATGATATCGCGCTCGTCTCCCTGGACCGATTCCAGGTTCTTCACGAACAACGGCTCCAGTTCCACCTCCGAGAAGTACGACTCCAGCGTCGGATCTTTCCTGCGTTCTTCGTCAAGCAGGTCTTCGATGAGATTCATCTGCTCGGTATTGAAGGTCACCACTCCGATGGTCAACCTCGATTCCTTGAACCCCGGCGATTTCAGGCGAGCAACGATGTCCGCCACCAGCGCCTTGGCCTCCGATTTATTGATGCGCGCGCCACCCTTTTCATACACGCCGGCGACGTGATGGAAGCTGACGGCACGGTCTTCGGTGACTGGAGACGGGAAGGTGACCAGGCCGCCGCCGTAGTAGCGGTGATTTGAGAAGGCTATCAGCGATTCATTGCGGCTGCGGTAATGCCATGCCAAATTCATCGTGGGCAAGTTCGCACCCATGCACTCGTCGAGAATACTTTCCAGATCGGTCTCGACATCCTCGTCATCCGACGACGATTCGGCGCGATCGAAGAACGCCGTCGGCGGCAGTTGCTTCGGGTCGCCGACCATGACGACCTGACGGCCGCGTGCCATGGCGCCGATCGCGTCCCACACCGGGATCTGCGACGCCTCGTCGAACACCACGACGTCGAACGTGCTGGCATCCGCCGCCAGATACTGGGCGATCGATAGCGGGCTCATCAGCAAGCACGGCGTCAGTTTCGCCAGGGCGGTCGGAATGCTCTGCATGAGTTCGCGCAGCGGCATGTGCTGCTTCTTCTTGCCGATCTCATGCCTCAACACACCCCACTCGGACGCGCGAGGCACACTATCGGCCTTCGGCATGCCAGCGCATAGCGACGCCCGCACCCATGCCCGGGTCACGTCGGTGAACTGTTTGTCGAGCGCGCGGAAGTCGCCGATTCGCTTCTCGTGTTCGGCAGATACAAAACCGCGGACGACGGGTTCGTCGTCGACCGCACGATTGAGCCACCAGCGGCTGTAATTGGTCTCGAATACGCGTAATACTTGGTTTGGCCCAATCAAGCCGCTTTCCATCGCGTGAACGATTGGGCCCAGCGCAAGCGCCAGTGTTTCGTCTCGCACTTTTCGCCACGCGCACCAAGCCCTGAGACGCGGCTCGGCAGCCGCGATATGGCCGCAACAGGCAATCAGATCGTCGAGCGCCATGGCGTTAAATTGCAGTACTACACCTTCGTCAAAAGCGCCAATCGTTGCCAATGGAGAGATCGCCTCCTGCAATACCTCGAGCGTGCTCCGGTACTGCTTGGCCGCCTCGACAAAAGGCCCAGAGGGATCGAGCAAGGCGTTGCCTTCGTCCACCATCTGCTCGAATGCCTGTCGCAGCGCGGCTGCGTCATCCGGCGACTCGGCCAGGTTGGCGATTGCGGCAGAGACCACGGCATGGAAAGACGCCACGCGCTCAATCGCCTCCGCGCTGGTCTGCAGCCCTGCCCATATACCACCAGTCAGCTCGCGTAGCTCATCTAATCCACGCAGTTTATCCTCGACGGCGTCGCGCTCGCGCAACCGCTGGTAATCGCTTGCCAGTATCGCACCACAACCGGATGCTGCGACCTCGTCGTGTTCGCCCTGCAGCGTCCCCGCGTCCTGGACAGCGCGGAGGGCGGTTGCGAAGCGCAGCGCGGCACCCAGTAAATGCGGCTGGGTAGCGTCGCCAGCCCACAGTCCCTGCGTTTCCGCCGTCAGCGTCTGCATGCCGGCAATCTCGGCGTCGAGGCTGCGCAGCGTGCGCAATCGATTCAGGTCGTTGGCCAGCGCGGTACCACATCTACCATTCTCGACTGCCTCGAATTCCTGGTCTGCCCATTCGGCGCGCCGACGTGCCTGGGTCAAGGATTCCTGGAACCGTAGTGCGGTTCGAACGAATTCCTGCCGGGTCTTCAAGCCTGTCCAGATTCCTTCAACCATGGGACCGATCTCGACCCCCGCAAGCTCGGATTTCAGGTCGCGAATGCGTACCAGGAGCGGAAGGTCCCCGGCGATGTCGGCATCGCCGTCTCCCGTCACGCAATCCTGCACGGCCTTGGTGATCGCACGTTTGCGCAGCCACGACATCGGCCAGGCGCTGCGCTCTGCCTCCACCCAGCCCCGCTGCAACTGATGGACGTTCACTTGCTCGACCTGCTCGCCGTACCGGACCGACAAGCTATCTTCGCTTGCCGCCAGCTCCTCCAGCAGCCGCAGTCCTTTCTCGAGCTCGGACACTACATCGGACGACCATGGTTTCCCAAGCTGTGCATGCAGACCTTCACGTTCGGCCAGCAATGCGAGCGCTTTCTTGCAGCGGGCGACGACAGCCTCGGGCCAGGCGACGCTGATTTGCGCAGTCAGTTCGCGATGCTGGAGCACATATTGCATTCCTTCGCCCAGTCGATCCAGCAGCATTCGCACATCGGGACGGAAGACGAAGCCCCACTGGTGTCCGAATGCGTCGGGAAGGCAGCGCGACAGGTCGGCGATCGCAGTGCGGGCACGCCGGTTTGTCGGAAGACCCAGCAAGCCGGTAACGTCCTGCAGTGCCGAAATCGCGCGCTGGGTGTTCTGCGCTGCCGGGACGACCGTGCGCGCTGCGGTGATGAAGCTCTGCTGCCAGGTCGGCGTCCAATCAGCGCGCCCGACTGCCGTCAGCGGGCCTTCGACCAGATCGCCAGCACCGACCGCTTCGGCATTGACCTCGAGGCGTTCGGCCAGATCACGCAGATGGTCGAGCTGCCCGAGGTCATGAGCATTCGCATCGGCCCAGTACAATTCGACGACGGGCACATCCATGCCATCGACGACCTTGCCGATCGCAATGTAGATGGTCAGGCCATTCCGGTGCCGGTGGTGCAATCGCTCGACGTAATGGTTCAGGTCGTCACGATAGCGCTTCAACTTGACGGCCTGGGCGCGCCATTCTTCGGGATCAACATCGCCCTGCGCATCCCAGGCCTTTTGCAATTGCGCGATCACGTCGAGCTTACGTGCTTTGCTCGAATGCAGCTCCAGGCAAAACTCTCCCAGGCCCACCTCGCGCAGGCGCCGGTAGACAACGTCCAGCGCCGCGATCTTCTCGGATACGAAGAGGACACGTTTGCCCTCGGCGAGGCATTGAGCGACCAGGTTGGCAATGGTCTGGCTCTTACCAGTGCCAGGCGGCCCGATCAGGACAAAGTCCTTCCCGCGTGCACCCGCCATGACGGCCGACAGCTGTGACGAATCGGCAGGCAACGGGCAGAAGGTCGATTCGGGCGCAAAGTCGGCGTCAAGCTGTTTCGGCAACGGGAATGCGATACTGGATGGATACGGCTCCCGCGGGGTGTCGATCAGATGGCGCACGACCGCGTTCTGCCGCAGTTGGTCGGTTCGCTGCGCCAGATCGACCCACATCAAGTATTTTCCGAAGGAGAAGGATGCCAGAACGACTTCGTCCGACACCTCCCATCCCTTGACATCGCGGACCGCATGCGACACGGTCTTCCAGATGCGTGCGATGTCCAGGCCGGCGTCGTCCTGCGGAAGATCGCCATCGACGACGCCGAGGTTCAAACTGAAATCCTGGCGCAACATCTCGACCAGGGTAGGATTAAAGCGTGGTTCATCCTCATGAAGGGATACCGTGAAGCCAGAGCGGGCGCTCTTGCGGTGCAGAGAAACCGGAATCAGGATTAGCGGCGCCTTGTACTTCTGCCCGCCCTTATCGTCGCGCGTCCAGTTCAGGAAGCCGAGCGCCAAGAACAGTGTGTTAGCGCCCCCTTCCTGCATCGTCGTGCGCGCATGGCGATACATGTCGACTAGTCTGGTCTCGAGTTCAGTATCCTGCATGCCGATAAACACCTCGCGCCGCCTGAGCGCGTCCAGCGCATGTTCGCGGCGTACGTCCTCTTGGGAGCGCTGCTGATGCACAGCCTGGTCGCGCGGGTCACGTCCATCCATCAGATCGGGTCGCGGCAGCAGCCGGATTGTCGCCCCGCCAGACAACACGTCTTCCAACGCCCCGGGGTCCGGGGCATCGATCCGGACTGCCTTCTTGCCTGCCTTGAAATTGAGTAGGTTATTGCGTAGCGACAGGTCGAGGAGCTTGCGCTGCCAGCGCGCGAGCCTGTCCTTGGGATCGAGCACGGGCTCCTCGGCGACGGCAGCATCGTCAGAAAAATCGGGAGCGCCACTATCGAAGGTCGCCGCAGTCGCCTGGGTCGCGTCGTCAGGCGTCACGACGACCTGGCTATCGCCGCTGGCGAGCGGTTTGATTCGCTGCATCCGCGCACGCCGGATATCGACGACAAGCTCGAACGCTTCCTCGTATTCTTCTGCGATTGCACGTGCGGCGAACTCGGTGGCATATGTAAAGCTCGGCGCTGGACGATGGGTGATCAACGTGCTCTCGAACAACACCAATTCCTTGAGTCGCACGCGCTTGCGGATAGCGGTAACGTCATCCACCACCACCGTCGAGAACTCTTCATGCCGCAGCCAGACCCCCGGGAAGGCGTGCCCTTTCGTGAACACGACCATCGGGTTCAGGCCCGCCTGCTCGAGGGCCGAGCAAAACAGCAGCGTGAGGTCCAGGCAGGTGCCGATACCGGCATCGAGTATCTGCGAAGCGCTGCGCACCTTTTGTCCCCGGTGTTCGAAGCTCGCAGGTGGCAATGCGTAATCAAGACCAAGTCCCGCCACTGCGGTCCACAATGCAGAGGCAAGCTCCCAGGCCCGCTTTGCACCACCTTGATAGCCATCTAGTGCTGAGTTCTTGCCGGCTTCGCGCAGCACTTGGGCAGTGCGTTTCAAGAGCCGGTCGACGGCCAGTTCGTTCGGCTGCACGAAAGCGGCTACGAGATCCGGCAGATGAGCCAATCCACCCCACTGATTACGAGGCAGCAGTTCGATCTTGCGCTCTTCGGTTGCCAGGACCCGCTCTTTGTCCGTTCCTGCAAACTCAAGAAGTGATACCGTAATGGTCGAGGTCTCGGCTTCGGTTAACCTGGCGAGCAGGATGCCGTCCAGCGCAACGTCACAATCCTTGATGTGATACCGCGATATTGCATCGCATGCGTCGATGGACCACGTCTTTGGCTTCACGAACGGCGGGAAGGACTCAAGACGTACCTGCAATTGCAAGAGTTCCCGGTCACTCTGGTTGGCGATCGCCAATTCGCGCAAAAGCGGCACCGCGTTCTGGAAATCAGCGAGGTTGAGCTTACTGGCGTTCGAAATATGAATCTCGTAATCTACTCGCGCCACGACGGTATTTACCGCCGAGTCCAAAACCTGTTCCACACTCATCCCCCAATCCCGGTCACAAACCAACTCATCCTGTTCTACGTGGATCTCACGAAGACATAAGTCCACCTTCAACGGTAACACAATGAGATTTACCAATTACTCACCAAATCTATCTCAAGTGTTAAACCTGCACTTAGACAGTTTTGGCTGTAGTGACCTTTAGCACTATAAAAAAATTCGCTAATCCTTCGCGAGAGATGTTAAATCGTCCACAAAGAGCCAGCCCGAGGATCGCTCCCCCATGTGCCTAATTAGCAACAGAATTGCAAATGTGGAAACAGCCTCTACATATTTACGGGGAACGTCCGTAAGTACTCTTGGGGGATAAAAGATCTGCCGACTAATGAACAGCCGGCGGCAGGTGCGTATGCGGGTTCCGATATAGCTCCGTCGGAGAAAGAAACTGTCCCAACAAAAAAACCGCTGATCTTTCGGTTAGAAAAAATCAGCGGCTTATTTTTTAACTAGAAATCAAAAACTTAAAAAAATCCCTCACTCCCACTCGATCGTGGCCGGCGGTTTGCCCGAAATGTCATATACGACACGGTTCAAACCACGCACTTCATTGATGATGCGATTGCTCACCTTGCCCAGCAACGAATGCGGCAAATGCGCCCACTGCGCCGTCATGAAGTCCAGTGTCTGCACCGCGCGTAGCGCAACCACGTACTCATAAGTACGCCCATCGCCCATCACGCCCACCGACTTCACCGGCAGGAACACCGCAAACGCCTGGCTGGTCGCCTCATACCAATTGACCGGCGCCTTGCCAGCATCGATACCCGGCACCATTGGCACTTCGAACGGCGTATTGCGCAGCTCTTCGATGAAGATCGCATCCGCCTCGCGCAGCAGGTCCGCATACTCTTTCTTGACTTCGCCGAGAATACGCACGCCCAGGCCCGGGCCAGGGAACGGATGACGATAGACCATGTCGTGCGGCAGCCCAAGCGCCACACCCAATTTACGCACCTCGTCCTTGAACAGCTCGCGCAGCGGCTCGAGCAGCTTCAGGTTCAGGGTCTCGGGCAGCCCGCCCACATTGTGGTGGCTCTTGATGGTCTGGCCCTTCTTGCCCTTGCCGGCCGACTCGATCACGTCCGGATAAATCGTGCCCTGCGCCAGCCACTTGGCGTTGGACAGCTTGCCCGCCTCGACCTGGAACACCTCGACGAACTCGCGGCCGATGATCTTGCGCTTCTGCTCTGGATCAGTGACGCCGGCCAGGTGGCCCATGAACTGCGCCTCGGCATCGATGCGGATGACTTTCACGCCCAGATTCTTGGAGAACATGTCCATGACCATCTTGCCTTCATCCTTGCGCAGCAGGCCGTGGTCGACGAACACGCAGGTCAGCTGGTCGCCGATCGCGCGGTGGATCAGCGCAGCGGCGACGCTCGAATCGACGCCGCCCGACAGGCCAAGAATGACTTCATCGGTGCCGACCTGTTCGCGGATCTTGGCGACGGCTTCGCCGATGTAGTCCGGCATGTTCCAATCCGACTTGCAGCCGCAGATCTCGTGCACAAAGCGGCCGATGATGGCTTCGCCCTGGGTGGTGTGCGTCACTTCCGGGTGGAATTGCAGCGCGTAGAAGCGGCGCTCTTCGTCGGCCATGGCGGCGATCGGGCAGCTGTCGGTCGAGCCCATCAGCTTGAAGCCTTGCGGCATGTCCAGGACCTTGTCGCCGTGGCTCATCCACACCTTCAGCATGCCGTGGCCTTCGTCGGTGACGAAGTCGTTGATGCCGTTCAGCAGCGCGGTGTGATTGCGGGCGCGCACTTCGGCGTAGCCGAATTCGCGTTTCAGGCCGTTCTCGACCTTGCCGCCCAGCTGGGCCGCCATGGTCTGCATGCCGTAGCAGATGCCCAGCACCGGCACGCCGGCTTCGAACACCGCCTGAGGCGCGCGCGGCGAATCGCCTTCGAGCGTCGAGTTGTGGCTGCCCGACAGGATGATGCCCGAGGCGCCGTATTCGCGGACGAACTCGTCGCTGACGTCATAGGGGAAGACTTCGGAGAACACGCCGGCGTCGCGCACGCGGCGCGCGATCAGCTGGGTGACCTGGGAGCCGAAATCGAGGATGAGGATTTTGGAATGCATGGGATGCGTCTATGGTGAGGAATTCGTGGAGAGGAATTCGGTAGGGTGGAAGGCTCCGCCTTCCACGCGTCCAGGCAACGCGAGCGATGGTTGAACGCGTGGACGGCAAGCCGTCCACCCCACGAGTGGCCGCCGGGCGGCCGCGCGATATGGCTTATTCCGAACGATAGTTCGGCGCTTCCTTGGTGATCTGCACATCGTGCACATGCGATTCGCGCATGCCGGCCGAGGTGATCTCGACGAACTCCGCCTTCTCGCGCAGCTCTTCGATGGTGGCGCAGCCGCAGTAGCCCATCGACTGGCGCACGCCGCCGATCAGCTGGAAGATGATCGCCAGCACGCTGCCCTTGTAGGCGACGCGGCCCTCGATGCCTTCCGGGACAAACTTGTCGGCCTTGCTCGAGGCTTCCTGGAAGTAGCGGTCGGCCGAACCGTCGGCCATCGCGCCCAGGCTGCCCATACCGCGATAGGATTTGTAGCTGCGGCCCTGGTACAGGATCACTTCGCCTGGTGCTTCTTCAGTACCGGCGAACATCGAACCCATCATGACCGTGTGGGCGCCGGCTGCCAGCGCTTTCGAGATGTCGCCCGAGAAGCGGATGCCGCCGTCGGCGATGCACGGCACGCCGGTGCCTTCCAGTGCCTTGGCCACGTTCGAGATCGCGGTAATCTGCGGCACGCCGACGCCGGCGACGATACGGGTGGTGCAGATCGAGCCTGGGCCGATGCCGACCTTGACCGCATCGGCGCCCGCTTCCACCAGCGCCAGTGCGGCGGCGGCGGTGGCGATGTTGCCGCCGATGACGTCCACGTGCGGGAAGCGCTCCTTGATCCATTTCACGCGGTCCAGGATGCCCTGCGAGTGGCCGTGGGCGGTGTCGACCACCAGCACGTCCACGCCGGCGGCGACCAGCAGCTCGATGCGCTCCTCGTCGCGCGGGCCCACGCCGGTGGCGGCGCCGACCAGCAGCTTGCCCTGCGAATCCTTCGAGGCCAGCGGGTGCTCGTGCGACTTCTGGATGTCCTTCACGGTGATCAGGCCGCGCAGCTCGAACTCGTCGTTGACCACCAGCACGCGCTCCAGGCGGTGCTTGTTCATCAGGCGCTTGGCTTCAGCGGTGTCCGCGTCCTCCTTCACGGTCACCAGCTTGTCGCGCGGCGTCATCTTGGCGCGCGCTTCGGCCTCCAGGTCTTCTTCGAAGCGCAGGTCGCGGTTGGTGATGATGCCCACCACCTGGCTGCCCTCGACCACCGGGAAGCCACTGATGCCGTGCTGCTGCGAGAGCGCCAGCACTTCACGGATCTTCATGGTCGGCGGGATCGTGATCGGATCGCGCAGCACGCCGGCTTCAAAACGCTTCACCCGCGCCACTTCGCGCGCCTGGTCGGCCGGACGCAGGTTCTTGTGGATGATGCCGATGCCGCCTTCTTGCGCCATCGCGATCGCGAGATTCGCTTCGGTCACGGTGTCCATCGCCGCCGACAGCAGCGGAATGTTCAGCGAAATATTACGCGTCAGCTTGGTGCGGAGCGAAGTTGCAGCCGGAAGAATGTTGGAGTAAGCGGGGACGAGCAGCACGTCATCGAAGGTGAGTGCTTTTTGGAGGAGACGCATAGTATTTCCTATAGGCGCAAAAGCAAATTATACAGAAACTCTCAATTTCCGTCGCCGGGGAGGCCAAAATTTCTTTTGCTCGGTGCTCCAGGCAATTGACAGCCGAGCCAGGACATGGCGAAATCGACGCGATCATTCGGGAACCATTTCATGCCTCTTTTTTCCAGACACGCCCTCGGCGCCCTGCTCCTCGTCGCCGCCACCGCCGCCCACGCCCAGTACGTCTGGATCGGCCCTAACGGCACGCGCCAGTATTCCGACCGCCCGCCACCGCCGGGCACGCCGGCCGGCAAGATCCTCAAGGCGCCCGGCCGCCCCGCAATGGAACCGGCGACCTCTTCACAGACCAGCGCCGAGCCTGCTGCCGGGAGCCAGGACGCCGCCAGGCCGCCCACGCTGGCCGAGCAGGAGGCAGCTTTCCGCGAACGCAGCAAGGCGCGCGCGGAGCTGGAGCAGAAGAATCAGGAAGACGCTGAGCGCCGCAAGCGCCTGGCCGAGCATTGCGCGGCGGCCCGCGAGACGCAGGCCAGCCTGAACTCGGGCATCCGCGTCGCGCGGGTCGGCCCCGATGGCGAAAAAACCTATATGAGCGACGAAGAAAAGGCCGCGCGCAGCGAACAGGTCAGGCGCGCACTGCAGGAGTGCCGCTGATCCGCTACGCGGCCGGCGCGCTCACTGGCTCGGACGCGGCCTCCACGCGGTTGCGCCCGCCCGCCTTGGCCGCATACAGGGCCGTATCGGCGCGCGCCATCAGGCTCGCGATGCCTTCGCCCGGCTGCAGCATGGCCATGCCGATGCTGACCGTACAGGACACGCCGGCCGCGCCCACTTCCGCCTGCGGCGCACGTTCGAGCGCGGCGCGCAGGCGCTGGGCCACCGCCAGTACCGTGCCGTCGTCGGCATCGGGCAGCAGTACCGCGAACTCCTCGCCGCCCAGGCGCGCACAGTAGTCGATCTTGCGGATCACTTGCTGGGTGCGCTCGACGAGGTCGCGCAGCACCTGGTCGCCCACGCCGTGGCCATGGGTGTCGTTGATGCGCTTGAAGTGGTCGGCGTCCACCAGCAGCAGGCCCAGACCGCTGCCGCGGCGTTCGGCCCGCGCCAGCTCGCGCTCGGCGAAAGCGAAGAAGGCGCGGCGCGAAGCGGCCCCGGTCAGGTGGTCGTGGTCGGCGGCATGCGTGCTGGCGGCGATCAGGCGCGCATTGGCCATCATCACGGCGCCCAGGGTCAGCGCCGGCAGCGCCAGGGTGCCGATCGCGAAAAACACCAGGTTATAGGTGCTTGCCTCGAGCAGCGAATAAGGCTGGTAGGCGTCGATGGCGTAGAAGGTTCCGCGCCAGGCGTGGCCGACGCCCAGCACCAGGGCGGCGCAGCGAGTGAAGGTGAACGAATAGCGCAGGCTCGGCTCCACCGTCCCGCGCAGGGTGGTGCCGATCGCGAAACAGACGGCGCCATGGTAGAGCGACATCGCCACGATGCGCAGCGGCGCCGATTCGACCGCATGGTGGAAGAAGACGAGCGCGGACATCGCGGCCAGGGCGGCGCCGGCCAGCCAGCGCCACGGGACGGAGCGTCCCAGGAAGCGCCGAAAACCGACGTAACTCATCGTGATCGTGCCGAGGTAGAGCGCGTTGGCCACCTCGATGGTCAGGAACTCGGGGACCGCTCCCCGCGCCGCGAACAACAGCAGGGCCGCCACCGCCAGCAGGTTCGCCCGCCGCCACTCGCGAATGCCCGCCACCCCGCTCTTGGCGAGCGAGGACAGGACCAGCAGCATGACCCCCGACAAGGCGGTGGTCACTAATATCAGACTCAGGGCATTCAACATCGGCACAGCAATAAGGCGGGTAGAAAGGCGGCAGGTGGAAACGTTGCCTCTGCCCCATGGGATCCTTCATGATACCAAGAAACCCCGAGAAATCTATCCAATTATTGCAGTTGCGCAACAATTAAGGCTAGCACGCCCTGCACGGGTGCTAGGCGCCGTCGGCCGCCGGGTCCGTCGCGCTGCGCTCTTTCTTGGCCGCGCGCTTGCGGCGCGACTCCTTGGGATCGGCCACCAGCGGCCGGTAGATCTCGATGCGGTCGCGCTCACGCAGCACGGTGTCGAGCGTTTTTTTCTTGGCGTAGATGCCGACCGGCTGCGTCGTCAGGTTGATATCCGGGAAGGCTGCGAGAACGCCGCTGCGCTCGATCGCCTCGCCGATCGTCGTACCCGCCTCCACCTGCATCTGGTGCAGCCATTCGACCTTGTCGCTGGCATAGCACACCGAAATGCCCAGCAGCTCAGCCATACACCGCCTCGGCGCGCTTGCAGAACGAGTCGACCATGCTGTTGGCGATCATGCCGAACACGGGGCCGACGATCTGGGCCAGGATCACGCTCGAGAATTCGTACTGCATGTCGAAGTCGATCTTGCAGGCGTCTTCACGCAGGGCCTTGAAACTCCACGTCGCCTCCAGCATCTTGAAAGGACCGTCGACCAGGTGCATCTTCATCTGGGTCGGGCGCTGGTTGTGGTTCGATGTCGTGAAGCTTTGCTTGACGCCGTGGAAATTGATTTGCAGGCTGGCGACCAGCTTGTCATCGGTCCGCTCGACGACCTTGACGCCTGCGCACCAGGGCAGGAACTTTGGATAATCCTCGACCTTGGCAACGAGGTCGAACATCTGTTCTGCGCTATAGCCAAGGAAAACTGATTTGTGCACTACTGCCATTGGTCAACCGTTTGTTATGATGTTGGTCAAGTTGCATGCGCCATTCGTTGGCGCAATGGCAGTAGTTTAACCGACACGCGAATTTTCGCCTTTTCATGAGCATCGCTGACAATAAAAAAGCCTTTTTTGACTACTTCATCGAAGACCGCTACGAAGCGGGTCTGGTGCTGGAGGGTTGGGAAGTAAAAGCCATCCGCGAAGGGCGGGTGCAGATCAAGGAAGCCTATGTGCTCGTGCGCAATAACGAGCTCTACCTGTTCGGCGCGCACGTCAGTGCGTTGACGACGACTTCCACCTTTAGCCACCCGGAGGCGCTGCGCTCGCGCAAGCTGCTGCTGCACCGGGCCGAAATCGACAAGCTCATCGGCAAGGTCGAGCGCGCCGGCTTCACGCTGGTGCCGCTCAACCTGCACATGAAGAAAGGCCGCGTGAAGTGCGAGATCGGCCTGGCCAAGGGCAAGAAGCAGCACGACAAGCGCGCGACCGAGAAGGACCGCGACGCCAAGCGCGAAGTCAACCAGGCGATGAAGACCAACCGCCGCTGACGAATAAAAACGCGGCTCGGCAATCTCCACGTCGCTCCCGCACCTACCACGTCGCTCCCGCGAAGGCGGGAGCCCAAGTTCGCACGCCCCCGCTCTCCGTTCGACGTAGCGGACCTATTGAATGACTTGGGCTCCCGCCTTCGCGGGAGCGACGTTGGTGGTATTGGTATGCCGTTGACGGTATGCGCCCGCCTCAGGCCTCCTGCACCTTCGGCGCCACCGCACTGCGCACCGACAGGCGCCAGGCCCCAAAGCTCAGCAACAGGCCACCCGCCACGCCCAGCGCCAGTTTCAGCGCGCTGTCGAACAGCAGCGGCGCCACCAGGCCCGAGACCAGCGCGAACGACATCATCTGGATGAAGCCGACCATCGACGAGGCCAGCCCCCGGTTGCTCGGGAACAGGCCCATCGCGGTCAGCTGCACCGCCGGCATCGCCACCGCCAGGCCGAAGGTGTACACGAACAGCGGCAGCACCGACCATGGCACGCTGGCCGGGAACAGGCCGTGATAGCCGACGTTGAGCACCACGCCCAGCGTCATCACGGCGTAGCCGGTCCACATCATGCCGCCCGGCGTAGAACTGTGGGCACGCTTGCCGCCCCAGGCCGAACCCACCACCATGCCGCCCACCAGCGGGATGAACATCCACGCGAACGCCGTCTCGGGCAGGCCGAGGATCTCCATCACGAAGTTCGAGGCCGAGCCGATGTAAAGCGACAGGCCGCTGAAGGCCAGGCCCACCGACAGCGCCAGGAACACGAATTGCGGGTTGCGCAGCACCATCAGGTAGTTGCGGCCGATGGTGCCGGGATGGAAGGCCTGGCGCTTCTCGACCGGCAGGCTTTCCGGCAGCAGCTTCATGACCATCAGGATCATCGCCGCGCCGAACACGGCCAGGAATACAAAGGACGAGCGCCAGCCGAAGGTCACGTGCAGCCAGCCGCCCAGGATCGGGGCGATGGCCGGCGCCAGGCCGAACACCATCATGATGTGCGACATCATGCGCTGGGCTTGCGCGCCCGAGAAACGGTCCTGCACGATGGCCTGGCCGATCACCGAGCCGGCGCCGGCCGACAGGCCCTGCAGCGCGCGGAACACCAGCAGCCAGCCGAAGCTTGGCGCCCAGGCCGCGCCGATCGAAGCCAGCGTATAGACCGACAGCGCAGCCAGGATCACGGGGCGGCGGCCGAAGGAATCCGACAGGGTGCCGTAGAACAGCATCATGAAGGCGAACGTGAACAGGAACACGCTCAGGGTCTGCTGCACGGCCACCGGGCCGACCCCGAATTCGACACCAATGGCCGGCATCGACGGCAGATAGGTGTCGATGGCCAGGGCGCCGATCATGCCGAGGCAGGCGAGGATGACGGTGAGGAGCTTTTGCATGTACTGCACTTTCGGGATCATTGCCAACACCGCAGGATGCGGCATTGGGGGGACGCGATTGTACGCTATTTCGATCCCGCCAATCTTCACCGATCCTCACGCAGCGACATGCCGAAGCGGTCCAGGCGCGGCATCCAGTTCTCCTGATAGGCAGCCGACACGAGGATCCGTTCGGCGCGGCCGATCAGCTTCTCGCGCGGCACCAGGCCGATCACGCGCGAATCGGCGCTGTCGTTGCGGTTGTCGCCCAACATCAGGTACTGGCCGGCCGGGATGCGCTGCGGCGCGAAGTTGCGCGGCGCCGGCACGCCCGGCAAGACCTGGATGCGCTGGCGCGTGCCGGCCACCCGCTCTTCCATGCGGATCGCGCCCACCTCGATGCCGCGGCTGCGCTCGCGCGCCTCGCCCAGCACTGCGTAACTGGCGCCTTCGCCATTGACGAACAGGCGGTCGCCCCGCATTTCGACCAGGTCGCCCGGAACCGCCAGCACGCGCTTGATCAGGCGCGTGTCGTCTTGCGGCGAATGGAACACGACCATGTCGCCGCGCGCCGGCTCGCCCAGGTGCGCCACGCTGTGCTCAGTCAATGGTATCTTGAGGTCGAAGGCCATGCGGTTGATCAGCACCACGTCGCCCTCGAGCAGATTGGGGCGCATCGAGCCGCTCGGGATCGGGCTCCAGTCGGCCACCGCGCTGCGAAACACGCCGAACAACAGCAGGAACATCAGGAAGCCCTTGTTGGCGCGGACGAAGTTTTTCATGGACGACTCCTCGGTGAATGGAGCGCCAAGCATAGCCGCCGCCTTCGATACGAGGCTTAGCAGTTCATTAAGGAAATGGCGGCAGCGGCGGGGACGAGTGTCACCGGGCTGTCATATTTGACATCTACACTGCCTGCGGGACGACTACGACCGCAGAATATGGATATGAAGAAAAAGGCCATCGAGGCTGAGCTCAAACAATTTTCCGACGGCGGCGCCTATCTGAACCGCGAACTGTCGCTGCTCGAATTCAACCGCCGCGTGCTGGCCCAGGCCGAAGACCCGTCGGTGCCCCTGCTCGAACGGCTGCGCTTCTTGTGCATCGTGGCGAGCAACCTGGACGAATTCTTCGAAGTGCGGGTCGCCAGCCTGCTGGCCCAGTACCAGCTCGACCGCGCCAGCGGCGCCCTGCCCGATGGCCTCGCAGCCAGCCTGGAACGCGCCAGCGCCGAATGCCGTCACCTGATCGCGCGCCAGTATAGCCTGTTCAACACCGAGATCCTGCCACAGCTGTCCGAGCACGGCATCCATCTGCTGCACCGCAGCGAGCGCAACGCCGCCCAGCGCGCCTGGGTCAAGCAATACTTCGACCGCGAGGTGCGCCCGCTGCTCACGCCGATCGGACTCGACCCGGCCCACCCCTTCCCGCGCGTGATCAATAAAAGCCTGAACTTCATCGTGGAACTCGCGGGCAAGGATGCCTTCGGGCGCGGCTCGGGCATCGCCATCATGAAGGCGCCGCGCGTGCTGCCGCGCGTGATCCGGCTACCGGACGAGCTCTCGGACAAGAAAGGCGCCTCCTACTGCATGCTGTCGTCGGTGATCCAGGCCCATATGGCCGACCTGTTCACCGGCCGCGAAGTGGTCTCTTACTCGCAGTTCCGCGTTACCCGCAACAGCGACCTGTGGGTCGACGAGGAAGAAGTCAAGAACCTGCGCCAGGCGCTGCAGAGCGAACTGCATGGCCGCCAGTACGGCTTCGCGGTGCGCCTCGAGGTAGGCCGTTCCTGCCCCGAGCACCTGTCTAACTTCCTGCTCAACCAGTTCCAGATCGACCGCAGCCGCCTGTTCAAGGTCGACGGTCCGGTCAACCTGGGCCGCCTGCTGGAGATCGTCAACGCCAACGACCAGGCCGAGCTGAAATTCCCGCCGTTCGTCCCCGGCTATGCCGGCAAGCTGTCCGGCCCCGACCTGTTCGCCACGCTGCGCAAGCACGACGCGCTGCTGCACCACCCGTTCGAGTCGTTCCAGCCGGTGATCAACTTCATCGCCTGCGCCGCGGCCGATCCGAACGTGGTGGCGATCAAGCAGACCATCTACCGCGCCGGCAGCAATTCGGAACTGGTCGAAGCCCTGATCGAGGCCGCGCGGCGCGGCAAGGAAGTCACCGTCATCGTCGAGCTGATGGCGCGCTTCGACGAGGAGGCCAATATCAACTGGGCCGAGAAGCTCGAGCAGGCCGGAGCCCAAGTCGTGTATGGCGTGGTCGGCCTCAAGACCCATGCCAAGATGGCCCTGGTGCTGCGCCGCGAGCCCAGTGGACTGCGCCGCTACGCCCACCTGGGCACCGGCAACTACAACCCGACCACGGCCAAGTTCTATACCGATATGGGGCTGCTGACGGCAGACCCGGACCTGACCTCGGACGTCAACGAGGTCTTCATCCACCTCACCAGCATGACCCGGCCCAAGCAGCTGTCGAGCATCTGGCTGGCGCCGTTCTCGCTGCAGAAGGAAGTCGTGCGCGCGATCCGCCAGGAAGCCGATATCGCGCGCCACGGCCGGCCGGGCCGCATCATTGCCAAGATGAATTCGCTCACTGACGAATCGGTGATCAAGGCGCTGTACGAGGCCTCGAATGCGGGGGTCAAGATCGACCTCATCATCCGCGGCGCCTGCGCGCTGCGCCCGGGAGTGGACGGCCTGTCCGAAAACATCAAGGTGCGCTCGATCGTCGGGCGCTTTTTGGAGCACACCCGCATCTTCTACTTCCGCAACGACCTGAAGCACGACGTGGTACTCAGCAGCGCGGACTGGATGAACCGCAACCTGTTCCGCCGGGTCGAAGTGGCATTCCCGATCCGCTCGACGGCGCTCAAGCGGCGCGTGATGCGCGAGGGCCTGCAGCCCTACCTGAAAGACAACGTCAATGCCTGGGAACTGGCTCCCGACGGCCGCTACCGCCGCCGCAAGGCGCGCGGCAAGCAGGGGCAGTACAGCGCACAACAGGTGCTGATGGAGCTGCTGGGCGCCGCCAACCTCAATAACGATACCGACGACAAGGAAAACGATAATGGAACTGATCCTGTGGCGCCACGCTGAGGCCGAGCCGGGAGAGCCGGATTCCGCCCGCGAACTGACGCCCAAGGGCCAACGCCACGCCGCGCGCATGGGCGCCTGGCTGGACCGCAAGCTGCCGCCCGCTTGCCGCATCCTGGTGAGCCCCGCCACGCGCTGCATCCAGACGGTGGAGGCGCTGGGGCGGCGCTACGAGGTGGTCGAGGCGCTGGGCACCGAATCGAGCGCGGAAGCGATCATCGAAGCCTGCGGCTGGCCCGAGCACCGCCAGCCGGCGCTGATCGTCGGCCACCAGCCGCTGCTGGGCCAGGTGGCGTCGATGGTGCTGTGCGGGACCAAGCAGGATTGGCGCATCCGCAAGGCGGGCGTGTTCTGGATCGAACACAAGGAGGCGGATGGCGTGCCATATATCCGGCTGGTGGCGGGGCCGGATGTGATCGGCAAATTGCGCTAAGGCCGAACGAAACCACCAGTCCCGGCACGTCGTTCCCGCGAAGGCTGGAACCCAAGCGTGCTCGCGCTGAGGAGATGTTCGATGTTGCCTACTGCTCAAGAAACTTAGGTTCCCGCCTCCGCGGGAACGACGAGATGCGAGCGCGCGTGGCCAGCATCGACCTCACTTCGCCTGGAACCCGACCCCCACCTCATTCCAGCTGCACTCTTCCTTCTCGAACCATGGCGCCAGCGTCGGATGCCGCGCCAGCAGTTCCGGCGGCAGGTCGATCTCGATCTTGCCCTTCATGCGCAGGCGCAGGCCGCCGATGTCGTTGTCGGCGCGCGCATGCATCAACACCACCGCCAGCCGCAGCGCCAGCACCGCCTTGGCCAGGTCGGGCTCGACCAGCGCCTCGCGGATCTTGCGCAGATTTCCCTTCTGTCCCAGCACCAGGGTCGCCAGCAGGCGCTGCTCGCGCGTCGTGAAGCCGCCCAGGTCGGCGTGCTCGACGATGTAGGCGCCGTGCTTGTGGGCGCCGCTCATCGAGATGGCCAGGCCGATCTCGTGCAGCATGGCGCTCCAGGCCAGGTAGTGCGGCTGGCTGTCGGCCTGCGGCTGCAGGCGCTCGTACAGCAGGGTCGCGATGCCGCAGGTGCGCAGCGCGCGCTGGGTGTCGACCCGGAAGCGCTGCATGCAGGAGCGGATCGCGGCGTCGCGCCGGTCGCGCCGGTTGGCGCGCAGTTCGAGGTCGGACAGCACGCCCAGGCGCAGCCCGGCATTGACCGCGTGCAGGCGCTCGACCTTCAGCTCCTGCATGGCGCCGATGAGCACCGTCAGGCCGCCCACCATCACCGGCACCCGGTCGCGCTTGACGCCCTGCAGCGCGAACGCCTCCACGTGGCCCAGCTCGATCAGGATGTCGCGCAACGCGTGCAGACTGGCCTGCGACACCGTGCCGTCGCCGATCGCATTGCGGCCGATGACCTCCGAAATGGCGCGCATGGTGCCGGATGAGCCGTAAGCGGCGTCCCACCCCTGGGCGTGATAGAGCGAGGCGGCGTCCTCGAAACGGGCGCGCGCCGCGGTGACGGCGGCATCGAAGGAGCGCGCGGTGATGCGGCCGTCGGGGAAATAGTCCCTGGCCTGAGGCTGGGTGCCGATGCCGAACGACTCGACCAGGTGGATCTCGGGGCCGGTCCCGGCGATGACCTCGGTCGAGCCGCCGCCGATGTCGATCACCAGCCGCCGCTCGTCCTGGCGCTCGATCGCGCGCGTCACGCCCATATAGATCAGGCGGCCTTCTTCTTCGCCCGAGATGATCTCGATCGGATACCCGATCGCCGCCTCGAGCTGCGGCAGCAGCTGGTCGGCGTTCTTCGCCACGCGCATGGTATTGGTGGCGACCACGCGCACGGCGTCGAGGTGGTACTCGTCGAGGATCTTGCGGAAGTCGTGCAGGCAGGCGACCGCGCCGCGCATCGCCGCCTCGGTGAGCATGTTATTGCTGTCGAGCCCCGCCGCCAGGCGGAGCGGGTCGCGCGCGGTGCGCACGATGTGCATGCGGGCGCCGAGCGGCTCGCCGATGTGCAGGCGGAAGCTGTTGGACCCGAGGTCGACGGCTGCAAACATGAGGTCCTTTCGAAAATGGACGAATCCCGCGGCCAGCTCATGCTGCGCGGGATCGATTAGACGCCAAGTATACAGCGTGGCACGGGCCGCCACCAACCCCGGCACACGAAAAGTGTCCCGGGTGTTGCGCGGCGCGGCCCGTTCAGCGGTGCTGGCGGGCGGCCGGGCGGCGGCGCAGGCAGTACCAGGCGCCGACCAGGCAGGGAATGCCGAGCGTGACGGCGGACAGGGCGTCCCAGATGCCGTCGCCCAGCAGGGCCGAGATCAGGCCGATGGTGGTGAGGATGGCAAGCACGATCGGCGCGCCCCAGATCTGCATGGGCGTTTTGCTCACGATGCGCCTCCGTCGCGCGCCAGCACCGGCGCTTCATGGCCACGGGCCGGCACGTGCTTGTCCAGGGCCGCGGCCTTGGTCGTCGCACTGGCGGTCTTGCCGCGCTTGACCCACAGGTACAGGCCCGTCACCAGGATCACGATGGTCGCGATGTCGAGCACCGCCCACAGGAATTTCATCCACTGGCCGCCGTAGTCGCCGAAGTGCAGCGGCTGCGACACCAGCAGCGCCTTCAGGTACCACGGCAGTTGCGGGGCGTCGGTCAGCTCGCCGGTATGGGCGTCGACCAGCACCGGCTGGTACATGCGCGAGCTGAACGGCTCGTCGCCGTTCATGAAGATGCCGTAGTGGTGGGCGCTGCTGAAGTCCGTGCCCGGGAAGGCCACGAAGGCAACCCGCATGCCCGGCAAGCGTTCCTTGGCCTTTTCGATCGCGTCGTGCACCGAGGCGGTGTGCGGCTGCGGCGCCTTGTCCTTGTACTGGGCCAGGATCTGGCCCAGCTCATTGTGCTGGTAATACTTGAGCATCAGGTCGGCCCAGGTATTGATCATGCCGGTGCCGCCGACCACGAACAGCCAGGTGAGCGTGACGATGCCCAGCAGGTTGTGCATGTCGAGCCATTTGAGGCGGCTGCTCTTTTCCTTGCGCACGGTGCCGAAATCGAGCTTGCGCATGAAGGGCGAGTACAGGACCGCGCCGCTAACGATGGCGACCAGCAGCAACAGGGCCATCAACCCCAGGAACAGCTTGCCGGCCAGGCCCATGAACAGGTCGACGTGCAGCGCCAGCATGGTCGACATGAACACGCCGCCCTCGAAGGCCGGTTCGACGATCACCTTGGTGGTGCGGGCATCGACCGCGATCGGCTTGTAGTCGTGGTCGTGCATGTGGTCGGCCAGCGTCACATGCCAGATCTCGGGCACGTCCGCCTCTTGCGAGATGAACATCGGCTTCTTGGCCGGGTACAGCTCCTTGGCCGAGGCGATCACGGCGTCGACGTTGCCCATCGGCGTAGGCTGCGACAGGGTCGGCGGCTCAACCTCGTTGCCCAGCAGGTGGCCGATCTCATGGTGATAGATGAGCGGCAGGCCGGTGAGGCACAGCAGCAGCATGAAGATGGTGCAGACCAGGCTGGACCATTTGTGAATCCAGCCCCAGCGGCGCAGGGATACGGGTGACATGTTATTGGGTATGCATTATAGCTAGAGATACAGGTCATGAATAATAATCGTTCTCATTTACATAAGCAAGTATCGGGCATAGAATGCGCGTTACTTTTAATGCATAAAAAGAGCAAGACACATGAACACGCTGCGCTTCACTCCAACTCCGGCCGCGCTGGCCGCCGCTCTCCTCATCGCCACGACTGCGTCTTCCACAGCGTTTGCCCAGCAAGCCGAGCCGAAAACCGATGAGAACATCACGACCGTGGTCGTGACCGCCTCGGCCGACGCCTCGGCCCAGGGCTTGCCGGCCGCCTATGCCGGCGGCCAGGTGGCGCGTGGCGGCCGCCTGGGCCTGCTGGGCAACGTCGACATCATGGACACCCCGTTCAACAGCACCAACTACACCCATGCGCTGATCCAGGACCAGCAGGCGCGCAGCGTGGCCGACGTGGTGCAAAACGACCCGTCGGTGCGGGTGGCGCGCGGCTTCGGCAATTACCAGGAGCTGTACATGATCCGCGGCTTCGCGGTCGGTTCGGACGACACGGCCTATAACGGCCTGTACGGCCTGCTCCCGCGCCAGTTCGTCGCGACCGAGCTGATGGAACGGGTGGAAGTGCTGCGCGGCGCGCACAGTTTCATCAACGGCGCGGCGCCGGCCGGCGGCAGCATCGGCGGCTCGATCAACATCCTGCCCAAGCGCGCGCCGAACCAGGAACTGAGCGAAGTCACCGTCGGCGTCGAGACCGGCGGCCAGGGCTACGGCGCCATCGACCTGGGCCGCCGCTTCGGCGAGGAAGGCCGCGCCGGCGTGCGCGTCAACGTGGCGCACCGCAACGGCGACACGGCGGTCGACCGCGAAGAACGCGAATTGAGCGTGTACTCGATCGGCGTCGACTACCGCGGCCGCGGCTACCGCCTGTCGGCCGACGTCGGCGCGCAAGACCACCAGCTGACCAATGCCCGTCCGAGCGTAGACCTCGCCGCCGGCCTGCCGATGATCGCGGCGCCGGAGGCGGGCCGCAACTTCGCCCAGCCATGGACCGTCTCGAATGAGCGCCACACCTTCGGCACGGTGCGCGCCGAGGTCGACCTGGGCGCGAACGCGGTGGCCTGGGCGGCCGCCGGCCTGCGCAACGGCCAGGAATTCAACATCCTGTCCAGCATCGACGTCAACGCCGTCAATGGCGACGCCACCATGGGCCGTTTCGACAATATCCGCAAGGACCAGGTCCGCACCGGCGAAGTGGGCGTGCGCGGTTCGCTGCGCACCGGCTTCGTCAAGCACGTGCTGAGCGCCTCGGCCTCGGGCTTCCATTCGAAGTCGCGCAACGCCTATGCGATGGGCGCCAATTTCGCCTCGAACCTGTACAGCCCGCGCGACGCGGCGGCGCCGTCGCCGACCGCCTTCGTCGGCGGCGACATGGATAGCCCGCTGGTTACCTCCAAGACCATCCTGTCGGGCCTGGCGGTTGCCGACACCATGTCGTTCATGGACGACAAGGTGCTGGTCAACGTCGGCCTGCGCCACCAGCGCATCAAGGACTTCGGCTACGACTACAACACCGGGCTGGAGAACTCGGGCTACGAATCGAGCAAAAACACACCGTTCGCCGCCATCGTCTACAAGCCGCGCAAGGACTTGTCGGTGTATGCCAACTACAGCGAAGGCCTGCAACGCGGCCCGGTCGCCTCGGGCACCGACATCGTCAACCAGGGCGAGATCTTCGCGCCCTACGTCGCACGCCAGCGCGAAGCGGGCGTCAAGTACGACAGCGGCCGCTATGGCCTGACAGCCGCCGTGTTCACCACCAGCCAGCCGAGCGCCTATGTCCAGGACCGCGTGTTCGGCGTGTTCGGCGAGCAGCGCAACCGCGGCCTCGAGCTGTCGGTGTTCGGCAACCCGGTGCGCGGCCTGAAGCTGCTGGGCGGCCTGACCCTGATCGACGCCGAGCAGCGCATCACCATCGGCGGCATCAACCAGGGCAAGGACGCAATCGGCGTGCCGGAAACGCAGCTGAACATCGGCGCCGACTGGGACGTGCCGGGCGTGGACGGCCTGTCGGTCAACGCGCGCACGGTGTACACCTCGAAGCAGTATGCCGATGGCGCCAACCTGCAGAAGCTGCCGTCGTGGACCCGCCTGGACCTGGGCGCGACCTACAACACCCGCTTCATGGACCGCGACCTGACCCTGCGCGCGCGCGTGGACAACGTCACGGACAAGAATTACTGGGCGTCGGCCGGCGGCTATCCGGGCGCGGGCTACCTGGTGCTGGCGGCGCCGCGCAGCGTGGTGTTGTCGGCGACGGTCGGTTTTTAAGCCGTAGTCATTGCAGGCGCAGGTCGTCCTTCACGGCGGCCAGCGCCATCCTGTCGACCACCCCGGGCGCGATCAGCTTGAGCCAGCGCCCGATCCGGCCCTGCGCGGTCATCACGATCTCGCGCTCGCGGTTCTCCATCGCCTTGACGATCAGGCGCGCGCATTCTTTGACCGGCATCGCCTTTTCTTCCTTGAGCGCGCTGGCGCCGGCCTCCTCTCCCCTGGCGTTGAAGCCACGGTAGCGGATGCGCGTGGCCACCACACCTGGATAGGCCGTGGTCACGCTGACACCCGCCTCCTTCAGCTCCACCCGCAGCGCTTCGAAGAAGCCGCTCATCGCGAACTTGGTAGCGCAATACGCGGTGCGTCCCGGCACCCCGACCAGCCCTGCCAGCGACGACACGGCCACGATGGCGCCGCGGCTCGCCTTCAAATACGGCAGCGCGGCCTGGGTGCACCATACGCTGCCCCACAGGTTCACGCGCATCAGCTCTTCGTACCAGGCCAGGCTCTCGACCTCTTCGAACAGGGCGTGCGCCGAACGGCCGGCATTGTTGACCAGGACGTCGATGCGCCCAAAGCGTTCGACCGCCTGCGCGATCAGGCGCAGGCAATCGTCCTGGCGGCCGGCATCGAAGGTCACCGTGAGCGTGTCGGCGCCGAGCGCCTGGCACTGGCCGGCAACCAGGTCGAGCGGCCCCTGGTTGCGCGCGCCCAGCACGAGCTTGATCCCGGCGCCGTGCCGGGCCGCCAGCTGGCGCGCCATCTCGGCGCCAATGCCGTCCGACCCTCCGGTGATGACGATGACCCGGCTCATTTTTGCGCCTTCACGATCTGCAGCGCGCTGGCGATCACGGTGCTCATATCGCCCAGGTTGGCCGGCACGATCAGGGTGTTGTTGGTCTTGGCCAGGTTCGCGAACGCGTCCACGTAGTGCTCGGCCACGCGCAGGCTGACCGCGTCCATGCCGCCCGGTGAAGCTATCGCCTCGCCCACCTGGCGCAATGCCGCTGCGCTGGCGTCGGCCAGCGCCACGATGGCGGCAGCCTCACCCTGGGCGCGGTTGATCTCGGCCTGCTTTTCGCCCTCGGAGCGCGCGATGGCCGCCTCGCGCTCGCCGCTGGCGATATTGATCTGCTCCTGGCGCCGGCCTTCGGAGGCCGCGATCAGGGCGCGCTTCTCGCGCTCGGCCGTGATCTGGGCCTGCATCGCCAGCAGGATCTCGGCCGGCGGCGTCAGGTCCTTGATCTCGTAGCGAAGCACCTTGACGCCCCAGTTGGCGGCCGACTCGTCGATCGCGTTCACGATGTGGGTGTTGATCAGGTCGCGCTCTTCGAAGGTCTTGTCCAGCTCCATGCGGCCGATCACCGAGCGCAAGGTGGTCTGGGCCAGTTGCGTGATGGCCTGGATGTAATTCGACGACCCGTACGAGGCGCGCATGGCGTCGGTCACCTGGAAGTACAGGATGCCGTCCACATGCAGCTGGGTGTTGTCGCGCGTGATGCAGACCTGGGGCGGCACGTCGAGCGGGATCTCCTTCAGGCTGTGCTTGTAAGCGACGCGGTCGATGAACGGCACCACGATGTTCAGGCCGGGGGCAAGGGTGGCATGGTACTTGCCGAGGCGCTCGACCACCCAGGCGTTCTGTTGCGGCACCACGTTGATGGTCTTGAACACGAAGACCAGGGCGATGGCAAAGATCACGATCGCGACCACGCTGAAAGACAGTTCCATGTGCATCCCTTCCTGTTTTTGGGTTGTTCTCGTTCAGGCCTGGCGGCGGGCGACGATCAGGCGGTTGCCCTGGACCTCGACGATCTCGAAGTCGCCCGGTTCCGGGTCCAGGCCGGCGCGCAGCTCGACGTCCCACAGCGCCCCGCGGTACATCACGCGCGCGCGCCGCTCCTGCCACTGCGGCACGGTGACGCGCTGGCCGATGTCCAGGTTGATGCTGGGGTCGTTCGCGGCCTTGCCGCGCCCGGGCCGCGCGTAGCGGGTGCGGCGCAGGATCATGGTGGCGCCGATGCCGACGACGGCTGCCGCCAGCGTCTGCAGCGGGCCGCTGGCGCCGAGCCAGGCGACGGCGGCGCCGGACAGCAGCCCGATCGCGATCATCAAGAGGTAGAACGTGCCGATGAACAGCTCGGCCACGATCAGCACGCCGGCCCCAATCAGCCAGTACGTCCAGTCGGACATGTCAGGGTCTCCTTCTTGTCATGGAATGAAAAAACCCTCGCTACCCGGAGAGGGTAAGGAGGGTTTGCATGACCGCGCGGTGGGCTGCGGCGGTTGGTCGTGAGGGCTTGGAAAGCGATCATTCCTGCCAGTGTAGCACCGGCGGCCCCCCGATGGGGAATGTCGGGGATCAGCCCTTGGCCAGCTTCTGCCAGGTCTCGATCACCGAATCCGGGTTGAGCGACATCGACTCGATGCCCTCATCCACCAGCCACTGGGCGAAGTCCGGATTGTCCGACGGCCCCTGGCCGCAGATGCCGACGTACTTGCCCTGCTTGAGGCAGGCCTTGATCGCCAGCGACAGCATCGCCTTGACGGCCGGGTCGCGCTCGTCGAAGTCCTTGGCCAGCAGTTCCATGCCGGAGTCGCGGTCCAGGCCCAGGGTGAGCTGGGTCAGGTCGTTGGAGCCGATCGAGAAGCCGTCGAAGTACTCGAGGAACTGCTCGGCCAGGATGGCGTTGGACGGCACTTCGCACATCATGATCAGGCGCAGGCCGTTCTCGCCGCGCTTCAGGCCGTTCTTGGCCAGCAGGTCGACGACCTTTTCGGCCTGGCCCAGGGTGCGCACGAACGGCACCATCAGCTCGACGTTGGTCAGGCCCATCTCGTTGCGCACCCGTTTCATGGCCGCGCATTCCATCGCGAACGATTCGGCGAAGTCCTCGGCCAGGTAGCGCGCCGCGCCGCGGAAGCCCAGCATCGGGTTTTCTTCGTCCGGCTCGTAGCGCGAACCGCCGATCAGCTTCTTGTACTCGTTCGACTTGAAGTCGGACAGGCGCACGATCACCGTCTTCGGCCAGAAGGCGGCAGCGATGGTGGCCACGCCTTCGACCAGCTTGTCGACGTAGAAGGCGCGTGGCGAGGCGTGGCCGCGGGCCACCGATTCCACCGCTTTCTTCAGGTCGGCGTCGATGTTCGGGTACTCGAGGATGGCCTTCGGGTGCACGCCGATATTGTTATTGATGATGAACTCGAGGCGGGCCAGGCCGACGCCGTTATTGGGCACCGACTGGAAGTCGAAGGCCAGTTGCGGGTTGCCGACGTTGAGCATGATCTTGGTCTTGATCGGCGGCAGTTCGCCGCGCGCGACTTCGGTGACCTCGGTTTCCAGCAGGCCGTCGTAGATCATGCCTTCGTCGCCTTCGGCGCAGGACACGGTGACCAGGGTGCCGTCCTTGAGCACGTCGGTCGCGTCGCCGCAGCCGACCACCGCCGGCACGCCCAGCTCACGCGCGATGATCGCCGCGTGGCAGGTACGGCCGCCGCGGTTGGTGACGATCGCCGCTGCGCGCTTCATCACAGGTTCCCAGTTCGGGTCGGTCATGTCGGCCACCAGCACATCGCCCGGCTGCACGCGTTCCATCTCCGATGGGTCGGTGATGACGCGCACCGGGCCGGCGCCGATCTTCTGGCCGATCGCACGGCCATGGGTCAGCACGGTGCCGCTGCCTTTGAGCTTGAAGCGCTGCTGGGCATCGGTCGATTTCTGCTGCGACTTCACGGTTTCAGGACGCGCCTGCAGGATGTACAGCTTGCCGTCGCGGCCATCCTTGCCCCACTCGATGTCCATCGGACGGCCGTAGTGGTTTTCGATGATCATCGCGTACTTTGCCAGCTCGATGACTTCTTCCTCGACCAGCGAGTAGCGGTTGCGCAGCTCGATCGGCACGTCGACCGTCTTGACCGAGCGGCCGGCCTTGGCTTCGCTGGTGAACTCCATCTTGATCAGCTTGGAGCCGATATTGCGGCGGATGACGGCCGACTTGCCCTGGGCCAGCATCGGCTTGTGGACGTAGAACTCGTCCGGGTTCACTGCGCCCTGCACCACGGTCTCGCCCAGGCCATAGCTCGAGGTGATGAACACCACGTCCTTGAAGCCCGACTCGGTATCGATGGTGAACATCACGCCCGAGGCGCCGGTATCGGAACGCACCATGCGCTGCACGCCGGCCGACAGCGCGACCTCGGCGTGGGTGAAGCCCTTGTGCACGCGGTAGGAGATCGCGCGGTCGTTGTAGAGCGAGGCGAAGACGTGCTTCATCGCCTCGAGCACGTTGTCGATGCCGACCACGTTCAGGAACGACTCCTGCTGGCCGGCGAAGGACGCATCCGGCAGGTCTTCGGCGGTGGCCGACGAGCGCACGGCGAACGAGACTTCGGTTTCCGAACCGGCGACCAGGCGCTCGTAGAACGAGCGGATGTCGCTTTCCAGGCGTGGCTGGAACGGGGTCTCGACGATCCAGCCGCGAATCTCGGCGCCGGCGGCGGCCAGCGAGCGCACGTCATCGACGTCCAGGTTCTCGAGGCGGGTGGCGATGCGCTGGCCCAGCGATGGACCGCCGTTCGCGCTATGGTCGAGGAAGTCGCGGAAGGCGTCGGCGGTGGTGGCAAAGCCGGTCGGCACGCGCACACCGGCGGTGGCCAGCTGGCTGATCATCTCGCCGAGCGAGGCGTTCTTGCCGCCGACCGACTCGACGTCGGTCATGCGCAAGTCCTCGAACGAGGCCACGTAGACGCGGTTGGCCGCGTCTGGCGTCAATGCTGGAGTAGCTAGGTTAGTCATGATAAAACACCCTTACTTGATGATGGAAATCTGTTGGCGCATCGGTGCCGGTAAGCGGGGGCGTCTTGACGTGTTCTTGTTATTCTGGCCCGCGTGCAGCACAATGCAAAACCCGTTGCCGAGCATTTTACCCCGCGACAGGGTGAAGTGCAGCGCACTTTTGATGTTACTTTGTCAGCAAAGCATACCGATCCAGCCATCATGACCGACGATTCCCTGCCTCCTCCAGTCACCGCTTCGCGCACCGTCTTCTTCGTTTCGGACGGCACCGGCATCACGGCGGAGACCTTCGGTCACGCCGTGTTGAGCCAGTTCGACCTGCGTTTCCGCCAGATCCGGCTGCCGTTCGTGGATTCGATCGAGAAGGCGCACGACGCCGCGCGCCGCATCAACGAAAGCTTCGCGCTGCACGGCCAGCGGCCGATCGTGTTCTCGACGCTGGTGAAGCACGACCTGTCGAGCGTGATCCGCTCGGCCAACGGCATGCACATGGACCTGTTCCAGACCTTCGTCGCGCCGCTCGAGCAGGAGCTGGACGTCAAGTCGACGCACACGATCGGGCGCATCCACAATGCAGTGGACACCGAGGAATACAAGAACCGCATCGAGGCAATCAATTTCTCGCTAGCGCACGACGACGGCCAATCGCACAAGAACCTGGCCGAGGCCGACGTGATCCTGGTCGGCGTCTCGCGTTCCGGCAAAACGCCGACGAGCCTGTACCTGGCGATGCAATACGGCCTGAAGGCCGCAAACTATCCCTTGATCCCCGACGACTTCGAACGCGGCAAGCTGCCGAGTTCGCTGCCGCCATTCAAGGCCAAACTATTCGGCCTGACGATCACCCCAGAGCGCCTCTCGCAAATCCGCAACGAGCGCCGCGCCGGCAGCAAATACGCCTCCCTGGAAAACTGCCGCTACGAAGTCAACGAAGCCGAACACCTGATGCGCCGCGAAGGCATCCGCTGGCTCTCGTCGACGACGAAATCCATCGAAGAAATCGCCACCACCATCCTCCAAGAAATCAAACCCGACCGCCGCGAGTACTAACGCCCATTAGGGTCAGAGTCGAATTATCGAGAAAGCTTTCGGAGTGCCCATTAATTCTGCACAAGCCAGCCTCGACTTGCCTAAAAGCTCGTGCACATTAATTAGGGTCAGAGTCGAATTGTTTGACAGCTTTGAGGAATTGCTCCGCAATTCTACTCTGACCCTAATTAATTTCCGCGGTTTGAGCACCGTCGGCCGAGCACTCTGGAGATAAGATTCCGCAGAGGACTACAGTCCCCAACTGTTAGCGCTATATCACCCACAAATTAAATAGGGTCAGAGTCGAATTATTTGACAACATTAACAGCTGAGCCGTTAATTCGACTCCGACCCTAATTATCCGTCGAGTAATTGGCCAATAATTCGACTCCGACCCTATTTATTTGCGGGCCGAGTTTGGGAAATTGCTCAACAATTCTACTCTGACCCTAATTGGGGGTTAGAAGAATTGGCGCCAGTCGGCGAGCCAGGGGGGGAAGGCGGTGGCTTCCATGGGGTTGGCGATGTGGTAGCCCTGGGCGTAGGTGCAGCCGAGGCTTTGGAGGAAGTCCCAGTCCTGGCGGGTTTCGACGCCGACGGCGACGGACATGCGGTCGAGACTGTGGGCGAGGTTCAGGCAACTGCGCAGGACCGTACCCAAGGGGCGGCGCTTTGAGGCGCCGTCGACGAAGCTGCGGTCGATTTTCAGTTCGGTGAAGGGGATGCGCGCCAGTAGTTGCAGGTTCGATCTTCCTGTGCCGTAGTCGTCGATCGCCAGGCCGAAGCCCATCATACGCAGGCGGACCAGGCGTTCGATGAAATCGGGGTTCGTGTTCAGGACCGACGATTCCGGCAACTCGAAGGTGATGTAGTCGGGCAGGACCTTGTGGCGCTCCAGCGAGGCCACGATCTGGCGCACGAAGGCCGGATGGGCCAGCGTTTCGGGGGCGATGTTCAGCGAGATCGGGACCGGGATGCCCTGCTCCTGGAACCAGCGGCAACGCTCCACCGACAGCTCGATCATGCTCCAGTCCAGGAAGTCGATGCGGCCGCTTTCTTCCAGCGCTTCCATGAAGGATGCGGGGCCCAGCACGCCGTGCTCGGGGTGGCGCCAACGGGCGAAGGCTTCCAGGCCTTTCACCTGGCCGGTCGCGAGCTCGATCTTGGGCTGGAAGAAGGGCTCGAACTGGCGCTTCTGCAGGCCGATGCCGATCTGCTGGAAGGTGAAGCGCGGGCCGCCCGGCTTGCGCGGTGCACGCGCCAGCGGGGCATAGTTGTCGAGCAGCGGTTTCAGCTTGGCGGCGCTGACCGGCCTGGCGATCACGCCCAGCAGCTCGACGCCGTAAGCCTCGGCCAGGGTCTCGACCGAGAACAGCAAGTCGGCGGGCTGCGCGCCCGTGACCACCAGGCGCGCCGGCGTTTGAATCTCTCCCAGCTTGCGGATCAGCTCAAGGCCATCCATGCCCGGCAACGCGAGATCGATGATGGCGATGTTCACCGCCGGCGCCAGGCCGGCTTCCAGGGTCTGCAGCGCGTGATGCCCGTCCGGCACCTCGGTGACGCGGCTGGCGCCGAGCTGGCCCAGCAAGTCCACCAGCGCCCTGCGCTGGGCCGGGTCGGCTTGTGCCACCAAAAAATGCAAATGCGCGATGTCCATCGTTGCTCCAGTTTCCCAGCCGCCAGCCTACGCGATGCGCGGGAAGCCGTCCATATTTAAGCTACATCTGCTGCTGGCGCAGTCCTTCGAAGAAGCACACGGCCGCGCAGGCAGCGACGTTGAGCGACTCGACCTGGCCCGCATGCGGCACCGCGACCCGGTGCGTGGCGAGCTTCAATAATTGATCCGACACGCCCTGCCCTTCGTGCCCCAGCACCCAGGCCACCGGCCCGCGCAGGTCCAGCGCATACAGCCGCTCGGCCGCATAGCCGCTGGTGGCCAGCACCGGCACCGAGGCGCCCTGCACCAGCGGCGCCAGCTCTACCCCCTCGAAGATGTCGAGCACGAAGTGCGCGCCCATCGCCGCGCGCAGCACCTTCGGCGACCAGCAGAAGGCGGTGCCGGGGCTGCAGTAGACCTGCTTGATGCCGGCCGCCGCCGCGCTGCGAAGGATCGAGCCGACGTTGCCCGGATCCTGCACGCCGTCCAGCAGCACGCTCGACCCCACCAGGGCCGGCGCCGCCGAAGGCTGAGGCGAATCGATCACGAACAGCAGATGCACGCCATGTTCGACCTGGCTGACGGCGTTGAACAGCGCGTCGGGCAGCGCCGTCACCGGCGCATTCCGGTCTTCACAGCGAGAGACGATGGCCTGCACTTCGTGGTTGCCAAGTGCGCCCTCCGACACCACGCAGTGGTGCGGCGCGCCGCGCAGGTCGAGCCAGCTCTGGCACAGATGCACGCCGTCGAGCAGGCTTTGCCCGGCCTTGCGCCGCGCCTGCGAGCTGGTGGCCAGGCTTTTCAGGTCTTTATAGAACGCGTTGTCGCGCGAGGTGATGGTTTTCATACTGCTCATGCTTCAATCAATTCAGCAAACAGGTCGACCTGCAGCATATTGCGTACCGGCGCGAACGAACGCCGGTGTGCCGGCGACGGGCCGTGCAGGCGCAGGCGCTCGAGGTGCAGCGCCGTGCCGTAACCCTTGTGCTGGTCGAAGCCGTATTGCGGGTAAAGGTCGTGCAGGCGCACCAGCGCGGCGTCGCGCGCCGTCTTGGCCAGGATCGAGGCGGCCGAGATGGCGTTGACCTTGTCGTCGCCCTCCACGATCGCATGCGCACGCACGTCCATCTGCGGGCACCGGTTGCCGTCGATCAGGGCCAGCGTCGGCAGCGTGTGCAACGCTTCCACCGCGCGTCGCATCGCGAGCATGGTCGCCTGCAGGATGTTGATGCTGTCGATTTCTTCGCACGAGCATTCGGCGATGGCCCAGGCCAGTGCATGCTCGCGGATCAGGGGCGCAAGCTGGTCGCGCCGCGCCTCGCTCAGCTTCTTGGAATCGCGCAAGCCCTCGATCGGCCGCAGCGGATCGAGGATGACGGCGGCGGCGAACACCGGCCCCGCCAGCGGACCGCGTCCGGCCTCGTCGACACCGCAGACGATATCGAGTTCGGTGAACGGCCGCAGCCTGGGCGGCAGGCCGGGATACAGATTGACTTTCTTCTTCCTCATGTCAGCTCACGCGGCCCTGTCCAATGACGCGCAACACCGCTTCCGCGCTCTCGCGCGCACTGTCGCGCAGCAGGCTGTGATGCATCTCCAGGAAACGCGCGGCCAGCCGCTCGCGCCCGGCCGCATCCTGCAACTGGGCCCACACGGCGTCGGCCATGGCTTCGGGCGTGGCGGCGTGCTGGATCAGCTCCGGCACCAGGAACTCGCGCGCCAGGATGTTCGGCAGGCCGATCCAGGGCTGGTAGCCCATGTGACGCATGATCGCATACGAGGCCGCCATCACCTTATAGGCGATCACCATCGGCTTCTTGAACAGCGCCACTTCCAGGGTCGCGGTCCCGGAAGCGACCAGCACCGCGTCGGCGGCGGCGATCGCCGTGTGCGAGCCGGCGGCGGTCACCTGCAGTTCGACGTCCTGCAAGCCGGCCTTGACCACGAGCTCGTCGAAGTAGGCGCGCTGGCGTTCGCCGACCATCGGCACCACGAAGGTCAAGCCCGGATCGCGCGCGGCCAGCAGCTTGACCGCGCGGATGAACGGCTCGGCCAGGTATTTCAACTCGCCCATGCGGCTGCCCGGCATCACCGTCACCACGCGCGCATCCGGATCCAGGCCGAGTGCGCGCCGCGCCGCGGCCACGTCCGGCGCCAGCGGGATGGTCTCGGCCAGCGGGTGCCCGATATACGTCACCGGCACGCCGGCCTCGCGATAGATCGCTTCCTCGAACGGGAAGATCACCAGCATGTGCGACACAGCGCGCTGGATCTTCTTGATCCGCCCGCCGCGCCAGGCCCAGATCTGCGGCCCGATGAAGTGCACGGTCGGAATGCCGGCGCCGCGCAACTGCTCTTCGAGGCCGAGATTAAAGCCCGGATAGTCGGCGCCGATGAAGGCGGCCGGCCGCTCGGCGATGAGACGGTCGCGCAGCCGGCTCTGGATGCGTTTCAGTTCAGGGTAGCGGGGAATGACTTCGAACAGGCCGCGCACAGTGAGCGTGTCCATCGGGACCTCGCTGACGAAGCCCAGCTCGATCATGCGCGGCCCGCCGATGCCGTGGAAGCGCGCCTGGGGCAAATGCGGCCGCAGCCCGGCCAGCAGGCGCGCGGCAAGCATGTCGCCGGACGCCTCGCCGGCCACCAACGCCAGCGAAACGTCGTTGTTCATCTCGTTAGCGGACGATGCCACGGGTGGCGGTGCCGAGGAATTCGCGCAGCAGGCGAATGTCTGCGCTGGCCGCCGGC
The DNA here is from genome assembly GCF_034045165.1 of Massilia sp. CFBP9026. NCBI lineage: Bacteria > Pseudomonadati > Pseudomonadota > Betaproteobacteria > Burkholderiales > Oxalobacteraceae > Massilia > Massilia sp. CFBP9026. Next base: position 604,683 of record NZ_JAXCWH010000001.1, on the reverse strand, counting down.
AGGCGCTCTTCTTCGGCCAGCAGAGCCGTCTTGGCTTCTTCCAGCGTCAGGTTCGAGCGGTACAGCAGCTTGTAGGCGCTGCGGATGCCGTCCAGCTGTTCGCGGCTAAACCCGCGCCGCTTGAGGCCTTCGAGGTTCACGCCGCGCGCGCCGGCCGGATTGCCGGAGACGAGCACATAGGGCGGCACGTCCTGGGTCAGGCTGGTGTACATGCCGATGAAGGCATGGGCGCCGATCTTGCAGAACTGGTGCACGCCGACGAAGCCCGACAGGATGGCCCAGTCGCCCACCTGCACGTGGCCCGCGAGCTGGGCGTTGTTCGAGAAGATCGTGTTGCTGCCCACCTGGCAGTCGTGCGCCACGTGGACGTAGGCCGAGATCCAGTTGTCGCTGCCGACGCGGGTCACGCCTTCGTCCTGGACCGTGCCCACGTTGAAGCTGACGAACTCGCGCACCGTGTTGCGGTCGCCCACTTCGAGGCGGGTTGGCTCGCCGTCCCACTTCTTGTCCTGCGGCGCGCCGCCGATCGAGCAGAACTGGAAGAACTTGTTGTCCTTGCCGATCGTCGTGTGGCCTTCGATGACCGCGTGCGGGCCGACCACGGTGCCGGCGTCGATGCGCACATGCGGCCCGATGACCGAATACGGGCCGACCTCGACCGAGCTGTCCAGCTCCGCCTTCGGATCGACGATCGCGGTCGAATGGATTTTACTCATCTGGCTCTCCTTACTCGGCCGCGCTATCAGGGCCTTTCATGGTGGCTTCGGCGGCGCCGCGGATGGTGCACATCAGCTCACCTTCGACCGCCACCTTGCCGTCGACGGTCGCCACCGCCTTGTACTTCCAGATGCCGCGCGACACGCGCAGGATCTCGATTTCCATGCGCAGCTGGTCGCCCGGCTCGACCGGACGCTTGAAGCGGGCGTTGTCGATGCCGACGAAGTACACCACCGAGTTTTCGTCCGGCTTGACGTTCATGGTCATGAACGACAGGATGGCCGCGGTCTGCGCCATCGCTTCGATCATCAGCACGCCAGGCATCACCGGCTTGTGCGGGAAGTGGCCGTTGAAGAATTCTTCGTTGACGGTGACGTTCTTGATCGCGACGATGCGCTTGCCCAGTTCGACGTCCAGCACGCGGTCGACCAGCAGCAGCGGATAGCGGTGAGGCAGGTATTCCTTGATCTGGGTGATGTCGAGGGTCTTGAGTTCTGGAGTGGTCATTTTTGTTCTGTCAGGTTTCTGATGGTTTTCTCGAGCGTGCGGATCTTGGCGCGCATCGAATCGAGATTGCGCACGATCGCCGCGCTGCGTTCCCATTCGGCGTTCTTGGCCAGGGGGTAGAAGCCGGTGTACTGGCCCGGTTCGAGGACCGAGCGCGACACCATGCTGCCCGAGGAAATATGGACGTTGTCGGCGATTTCGAGGTGGCCCAGCACCATGGCGGCGCCGCCGAAGGTGCAGCGGCTGCCGATCTTGGCGCTGCCGGCCACGCCGACGCAGCCGGCCATCGCGGTGTGCGCGCCGATGCGGCAGTTGTGGCCGATCTGGATCTGGTTGTCGAGCTTCACGCCGTCTTCGATCACGGTGTCGTCCAGCGCGCCGCGGTCGATCGTCGTGTTGGCCCCGATGTCGACGTCGTCGCCGATCAGCACGCGGCCGGTCTGCGGAATCTTGATGTAGGCGCCAGCTTCGACGGCAAAACCGAAGCCGTCGGTGCCGATCACCGCGCCCGAATGCAGGATGCCGCGCTTGCCGATGCGGCAGCGCGCGTGGAAGGTCACGTTCGCGAACAGCTGCGTGTGTTCGCCGATCGCGGCTTCGCGCCCGATGAAGCAGCCGGCGCCGATCACGACGTGGGCGCCGATGACTGCGCCCGCCTCGATCGTCGCGTGCGGCCCGACGTGGGCGGTCGGGTCGACCATGGCGCCGGGATCGACCACGGCGCTCGGATGGATGCCGGGCGCCGGCGCCTGCTCGGTGAGCGACACGAAATACTGTGCCGCGCGGGCGAAGTAGGCGTAGGGGTTGGTGGTGACGATGCGCGCGCCTTCATAGGTCGCGGCCACCGTCGGATCGTCCAGCGGCGACAGGATCAGCGCCGCCGCCTGGCTTTGCGCGGCCAGTGCGCGCAGCTTGCTGTTGCTGAGGAAGCTGATGTGCGAAGCGCCGGCGCTGTCCAGGGGGGCGATCGCCTGGACCTCGAGGTCCGGGTTGCCCACCAGCTGTCCGCCGAAGCGCTCGACCAAATCGCCCAGTCGAATGCCCATCTCGGTCTTTCCAGTGTAAGTCAAAATCGGTACTGCTTTACTTGTCGAGCAGTTTCAGGATCTTGTCGGTGATGTCCACGCGTGGGCTGACCCACGCCGCCTCGACCAGCACGGCGTCGAGTTTTTCCTGTTCCGCGACCTGCTCGACCAGCTTGTAGGCCTTTTGCGCGATCGCGGCGCGTTCTTCGTTCTTGCGCTGCTGCAGGTCTTCCTGGAACTCGCGCTGCATGCGCTCGACGTCCTTCTGCATGTTGTACAGCTCGCGCGCGCGGCGCGTGCGGTCCAGCTCATTGAGGCCCGCCGCTTCGGCGTCGAACTTCTCGGACGTCTGCTTGTACTTGCCGACCATCTCCTCGACCGCCTTCTGGCGCTTCGAGAACTCGGCGGCCAGCTTGGCGTCGGCCGCCTTGGCCATCCTGGAGTCGGTCATCAGGCGCTCGGTGTAGACGAAGCCGATGCGGCTGACGGTCGCCTGCGCCTGCGCCAGCGGCGCGGCACAAACTGCGGCCAGCACCAGCGAGGCGCCGAGCGCGGGTCGAACCGTGGACCTGCGTTCACCAGGCAGCGAGTCAATCAGATTTTTCAACATAAGTCTCTCGCAATCGTTCTTCGGGTCGCCGTGGGTCGCTTAGAAGCCGGTACCCATCTGGAACTGGAAGCGCTCCAGGCGGTCGCCCGGCAGCGAATTCAGCGGCTTAGCATAACTCAACTTGAGCGGACCGACCGGGGAAATCCAGGACAGGCCGATACCGGCCGAGTAGCGGAACTCGTCGAAACGGATCTTCGCGTCTTCCTGGAACACCTGGCCGCCATCGACGAAGGTGAACCAGCGCAGGCTGCGGTCGGTGCCGCTGCCCGGGAACGGGAACTGCAGCTCGGCGTTGCCGATGATGCGCTTGGAGCCGCCGATCGCATCGTAGTAACGCGGATCGACCACACCCAGCGACGAACTCTCGTAGCCGCGCACCGAACCGATGCCGCCCGCGTAGAAGTTCTTGAACACCGGGTAGGCGCTGCCGCCGATGCCCTTGCCGTAATCGAACTCGCCGCGCAGGGCCAGCGTCATCCAGCGGGTCAGCGGCTTCCACCACTGATGCTCGTACACCATCCGGTAGTACTTGGCGTCGCCGATGGCGTCGATCTCGAAGTTGGCGCGCTGGAAGCGGCCGCGGGTCGGGGTCACCGCGCTGTCGCGGGTGTCGCGGCCCCAGGCCGCGGTCAGCGGGATCGCATTGGTGGTGGCCTTGCCGATGCCGCTGGCCGGGCCGCCATTCTGGCGCACGAAGGTCTGGTAGACCGTCGGCGAGGTCTGGTCGGTTTCCAGCTCGGTGCGTTCGAGTCCGGCGCCGAAGTAGACGGTGTCGGATTCGGAGAACGGCACGCCGAAGGTCAGGTTGCCGCCCATCTGCTTGACGGTGTAGGAACCGATGTTCAGCGCCGGCGGACGCGAGGTGCGCAGGTACAGCGAGAAGGCGCGCGAGATGCCGTCATCCGTGAAGTACGGGTTGGTCTGCGAGAACGCGATCGTGCGGTTGTACTTGCTGGTGTTCAGCTCGATGCCGACCGTGTTGCCGCTGCCGGCGAAGTTGGCCTGCGAGATCGACGCAGTGAAGGTGAACTTCTCGGACTGCGAGAAGGCGCCGCCGATCATGAAGTTACCGGTCGGTTTTTCTTCGACCGCGATGTTCACGTCGACCTGGTCCGAGGTGCCTGGCGACTCCGGCGTCTCGACCTTCACGTCCTTGAAGTAGCCGAGTCGGTCGACACGGTCGCGCGACAGCTTGACGCGGTTGGCGTCGTACCACGAGCTTTCGAACTGGCGGAATTCGCGGCGGATGACTTCGTCGCGGGTGACCGTGTTGCCCGAGATGTTCATGTGGCGCACATAGGCGCGCTTCCCCGGATCGACGAAGAAGGTAAACGCGACTTCGCGTTTCTCGCGGTCGAGTTCCGGGTTGGCCGTCACGTTGGCGAAGGCGTAGCCGTAGGTGCCCAGGCGGTCGGCGATGAACTTGTTGGTCGCTTCCTGCAGGTCGCCGACATAGGTCTTGCCCGGCTGGAGCACGATCAACTCCTTGAGCTCTTCCTCGCGGCCGAACATCTCGCCCTCGAGCTTGACGCTCGAGACGGTGTACTGCTCGCCCTCGGTGATGTTGAGGGTCAGGTAGATGTCGCGTTTATCCGGGGTGATCGAGACCTGGGTCGATTCGACGTTGGCTTCGAGGTAACCGTGGTTCAGGTACCAGGACTTGATGGTCTCCAGGTCGCCGGTCAGCTTTTGCTTGGAATACTGGTCGGCCTTCGAGTACCAGGTGAACCAGCCCGACGGGCGCAGTTCGAGCAACTGGCGCAGCTGCTTGTCGGAAAAGGCCTTGTTGCCGATGATGTTGATGCCCTTGATCTTGGCGACATCACCCTCGTCGATATTGAACATGACCGTCACGCGGTTGCGCTCGATCGGGGTCACGGTGGTGGTGATCTTGACGCCGTACAGGCCATGCGACAGGTACTGGCGCTTGAGCTCCTGTTCGGCGCGGTCGACCGAAGCCTTGTCGAAGATGCGGGTCTGGGCCACGCCGATCTCGGACAGCGCCTTGACCAGCATGTCTTTTTCGAATTCCTTGGTGCCGGTGAAATCGACCGAGGAAATCGCCGGGCGTTCCTCGACCAGCACCACCAGCACGCCATTTTCTTCCTCAAGGCGGATGTCCTTGAAGAAGCCGGTGGCGTACAGTGCCTTGATCGCGCTCGAGGCCTTGGCGTCGTCGAAGGTCTCGCCCACGCGCACCGGCAGATAGCTGAACACGGTGCCTGCTTCGGTCCGCTGGATGCCTTCGACCCGGATATCCTTGACGACGAACGGGTTGGCGGCCAGCGCATTGCTTGCGCACAGGGTCAGCACGGCCGCGCCGATCAAGCTGCGACGAATGAACGGCAGGGCAAAACGATCTGGTTGTGATTTCATTGGCTGGATCAAAGGGTCAGTCATTTGGACAACGATTGCATATTATTCTGTGCCGGGAATTGCACGCCCGATTCCGGGAGCGCATGCGGGCCGCTAAAGCAGCCGCACCAGGTCATTGAAGACGGCGAGCGCCATCAGCATGAACAGCAGGCCGACCCCGGCGCGCTGCGCGAACTCTCCGACGCGCGCAGGAAGGGGACGCCCGGTCAAAACTTCCAGCGAATAATACAGTAAATGGCCACCATCCAGAACTGGAATTGGTAACAAATTCATTACTCCTAAGCTGATACTAATAAAGGCGATGAACTGTAAATAGCTTACGAGACCTATTCTTGCAGTCTGTCCGGCATAATCGGCGATGGTAATGGGACCGGTCACATTCTTCCACGACGCTTCCCCGGTAATCATCTTCCAGATCATCTTGAGGGTCATCACGCTGGTGTCCCAGGTGCGCTCCGCGCCGCGCGCGATCGCCTCGAACGGGCCCGAACTCACGGTCACCATCTCCGGGGCCTGGGCCACCATGGCCTTGATCACGCCGCGGCCATTCGCATCCGGCTCCGGGGTCAGGGTCAGCGCCACGGGGCGTCCGCCCCGCTCGACCTCGATCGCCATCGGCTTGCCTGCAGATGCGCGCACGGCCTCGATGAAGGCGATGCCATCGACGACGGGCTGGCCGCCGGCGCGCAGCACCAGGTCGCCGTCCTGCAGGCCGGCGCGCTGCCCTGCCCCATCCGCGATCACCTTCTCGATGCGCGGCTGCGGGCGCCACAGGTCCAGGCCCAGTTCGGCCATCACGTCGGTCTCGACGTCGAGCCGGCCGACCACGGCCGCAGGCAAGGTCGCGCCATAAGTGCCGCCGTTGGCGCTGCGCAGTTCGAGGCGCGCGTCGGATTTGTCGACCGCCGCCTGCAAGACCTGCCAGCGCAGCTCGGTCCACGAACGTACCCCGTTGCCGTTCACCGCCACCACGGTATCGCCGCCACGCACGCCGGCTTTTGCCGCCTCGGATGCCGCCGGCGCCTCGCGCAGGCGCGCCGAAGGCTCGTCCACGCCATGCATATACAGCGCGGCCATCAGGCCGATCGCGAGCAGGAAGTTGGCCAGCGGGCCGGCGGCCACGATGGCGATCCGCTTCCAGACGTTCTGGCGCGTGAATTCGCGATCCAGGTCGGCGTCGCTGGTCGGCGCGGTTTCGGGGTCGCGCGCATCGAGCATCTTGACGTAGCCGCCCAGCGGCAGCATGGATACCGCCCATTCGGTCTGGTCCTTGCCGAAGCGGCGCGACCAGACCACGCGGCCCATTCCGACCGAGAAGCGCAGCACCTTGACGCCGCAGGCGCGCGCGACCAGGTAGTGGCCCAGTTCGTGGATCACGATCAGGGGACCGAGCGCCAGCACGAAGGCCAGCACGGTGTAAAGCATGGTCATGGTGCGCTCCGTGGGATCAGCGCTGCAAGCCTGAAGCGAGGTTCGATACGGCGTCGTCGGCGGCCGCGCGCGCGCGCGCGTCCTGGGCCAGCACCGCCTCGATCGACGGGGCCGGGCCGTGCGGCACGACGTCGAGCGCGTGGCGAATCACGCGGTCGATGTCGCGGAAACCGATGCGGCGCTCGAGGAAGGCCTGCACCGCCACCTCGTTGGCCGCGTTGAGCAGGGCCGGGGCGGTGCCGCCCGCGCGCAGCGCGTCAAAAGCGAGTGCCAGGCAAGGGAAGCGCTCGAAGTCGGGCGCGAAGAACTGCAGCCCGGCCATCTGCGTCAGGTCGAGCTGGGCCACGCCCGAGTCGATCCGCTCCGGATAGGCCAGCGCATTGGCGATCGGCGTGCGCATATCGGGATTGCCCAACTGCGCCAGCACCGAGCCGTCCACATACGAGACCATCGAATGGATCACGCTCTGCGGATGGATCACGACTTCGATCTGGTCGGCCGGCGCGCCGAACAGCCAGTGGGCCTCGATCACTTCCAGGCCCTTGTTCATCATGGTGGCGGAATCGACCGAGATCTTGCGGCCCATGACCCAGTTCGGGTGCTTGCAGGCTTCATCGGGGGTCACGCTGTCGAGCGTCTCGACGGCGCGGTTCAGGAACGGGCCGCCGGATGCGGTCAGGAGGATCTTTGCCACGCCCGAGGCGGCTGGAACCCGCGCATACGAGGACGGCAGCGACTGGAAGATCGCATTGTGTTCGCTGTCGACCGGCAGCAGGGTCGCCTTGTGCTCGCGCACGGCATCCATGAACAGCTGGCCCGACATCACCAGCGCTTCCTTATTGGCCAGCAGGATCTTCTTGCCGGCGCGGGCCGCGGCGAGCGTCGGCGCGAGGCCCGCGGCGCCGACGATGGCGGCCATCACGATGTCGGTGTCGGCGCTGGAGGCGATATCGCACAGCGCCTGCTCGCCATATTCGACACTGGTCGGCAGGTCGGCGATCAGGGCCGCGAGCTGCGCGGCGGCTTCAGGGCTGCCGACCACGGCGCGCTGCGGGCGGAACTGGCGGCAGGCCGCGGCCAGTTCTTCCACGCGCGAATGCGCGCTGAGGGCGTAGACGCGGTAGCGGCCTGGATGGCGCGCCACCACGTCGAGGGTCGAGGCGCCGATCGAACCGGTGGCGCCAAGGATGGTAATGCCTTGCATGGAGACTTCCTTCTAGAGCCGGGTGGCGATCAGGGCCGCCAGCGGCAGGACCGGCACGAGTGCGTCGATCCGGTCCAGCACGCCGCCGTGGCCAGGCAGCAGATTGCTGCTGTCCTTCATGCCGGCGCGACGCTTGAGCTGGGATTCGAACAGGTCGCCGACCACGCTGGCGACGACGATGAGGGCGATGACGCCGAGCATGCCGGCCCAGCCGAAGCTGGCCTGCACGCGCACCGCGAAGGTATTGGCGAGGGCCTCGCCGCCGAACAGGACGGTGGTTGATGCCAGCAGCACGGTCACGATGCCGCCGCCGATGGCGCCTTCCCACGACTTGCCGGGCGAGATCGACGGCGCCAGTTTGTTCTTGCCGAAGGTCTTGCCGCACACATAGGCGAAGATGTCGGCCGACCAGACGATGACGAGCACCGACAGCAGGAACAGGGCCGAGTACTGGAACAGCATGACGATGGCGGCGAAGCAGGCCACCAGCGAAATCGCGTACAGCAGACTGAGCAGCGTGTTCGGCGTGCTGGCCAGCGGCGGCAGGCCGAGCTTGAGCGTGGGCGCGAAGCGCAACGCCCACAGCAGCGCGCCGATGGCGAACCAGAAGGTCGGATCGCCCTGCTCGCGCATGAAGAAGGCATAGGCGAAGGCGATGGTCCAGGCCGCCGCGATCGCCACCGCGCTCTTCGCGCCCGGATTGAACAGGCGGAAACACTCCCAGATCGCCGCTCCGAAGAACACCGAAGCGACCACCGCGAACGCCGTGGGGTTATTGGAGTACAACACCGGCAGCAGGACTGCCAGCAGGACGAGCGCGGTGACGATCCGGGTCTTGAGCATCAGTTGGTCTTCTTCGCTACTTGGGCGCTGGTCTGGCCGAAGCGCCGTTCGCGCGCCTGGAACGAGGCGATGGCCTCATCCAGCGCCTCGGGCGTGAAATCGGGCCAGAAGGTGCTTGTGAAATGCAGTTCGGCATACGCCAGCTGCCACAACAGGAAATTGGAGATGCGTTCCTCGCCGCCGGTCCGGATGAACAGGTCGGGTTCGGGCGCATACGCCATCGCCAGGTGCGGAGCCAGCATTTCCTCCGTAAATTCGGTCACGCCGGGGTTGGCCTGCACCATCTTCCCCGTTGCCTGCATGATATCCCAGCGGCCGCCATAGTTGGCGCACACGGTGACGGTCAGGCGGGTATTGCCGGCGGTGCGGCGCTCGGCATTGGCGATCATCTCCTGCAGCTTGGCGTCGAAGCGGCTCAGGTCGCCCACGACTTTCAGGCGAATATTATTGGCGTGCATCTTCGAGACTTCGCGCTCGAGCGCCGTCACGAACAGGCGCATCAGCAGCGAAACCTCGTCGGCCGGGCGGCGCCAGTTCTCGGACGAGAACGCGAACAGGGTCAGGTACTCGACCCCGCGCAGCACGCAGGCTTCGACGATGCCGCGTACGGCTTCCACGCCCTTGACGTGGCCGGCGACGCGCGGCAGCAGGCGTTTGGTGGCCCAACGGCCATTGCCATCCATGATGATGGCGACGTGGCGCGGCACGGCGGGCGTCTCGGGAACGGCGGTGGTCGAACTTTTGAACATCTTGTATCCAGCAGTGCTGCGCCCGGACTCCCGTCCGGCGGTGCGCATATGGCCAATCAGAATTGGACAATCATAAGGTAGGCGGACCGGCCGCGGCAAGTTGCCGGGGCCGGTCCGCAAGAAAGCCGTTGAGCCAGACCTTACACCGTCAGGATTTCTTTCTCTTTTTCACCCAGCAGCTTGTCGATGTCGGCCACGGCCTTGTCGGTCAGCTTCTGGATTTCGTCCGAGGCGCGGCGCTCGTCGTCTTCCGACGCGGTCTTGTCTTTGACCATTTTCTTGAGCGCTTCGTTGGCATCGCGGCGGATATTGCGCACGGCAATCTTCGCATCTTCGCCTTCCGACTTGGTCAGCTTGACCATTTCTTTGCGGCGCTCTTCGGTCAGCGGCGGGGTCGGCACGCGGATCATGTCGCCCTGCGACGATGGGTTCAGGCCCAGGTCGGCGTCGCGGATCGCTTTTTCGATGGTCGCGGCCATTTTCTTTTCGAACGGCTGGACGCCGATGGTGCGCGCGTCGACCAGGGTCAGGTTGGCGACCATCGGCAGCGCGGTCGGGCTGCCGTAGTAGTCGACCAGCACGTGGTCGAGGATGCCGGTGTGGGCGCGGCCGGTGCGGACCTTGGCCAGGTCGGCTTTCAGGGTCTCGATGGACTTGATCATGCGCTCTTGCGCGTTCTTTTTGACGTCAGCCAGGGACATGCTGCTCTCCTTGTTGTTCAGTAAATATTTAAACGTGTACCAGTGTACCTTCGTCTTCGCCCATGATCACGCGGGTGAGCGCGCCGGGTTTGACGATGGAGAACACCTTGATCGGCAGTTTCTGGTCGCGGCACAGGGCGAAGGCGGTGGCGTCCATCACTTGCAGGTGCTTGGCGATCGCTTCGTCGAACGTGATGCTTTCGTAACGCGTCGCGTGCGGGTCTTTCTTTGGGTCGGCGCTGTAGACGCCATCGACCTTGGTGGCCTTCAGGACGATCTCGGCCGAGATCTCGGCGCCGCGCAGGGCGGCCGCGGTGTCGGTGGTGAAGAACGGGTTGCCGGTGCCGGCGGCGAACACGACCACTTTACCTTCTTCCAGGTATTGCAGCGCTTTCGGGCGCACATACGGCTCGACCACCTGCTCGATGCCGATCGCCGACATGACGCGGGCGGTGATGCCGACGTGGCGCATGGCGTCGGCCAGGGCCAGCGCGTTCATGACGGTGGCCAGCATGCCCATGTAGTCGGCGGTGGCGCGGTCCATGCCCTGGGCGCCAGGGGCGACGCCGCGGAAGATGTTGCCGCCGCCAATCACGACCGCCACCTGCACGCCCAGCTTCGCCACTTCCGCCACGTCGGCCACCATGCGCTCGATGGTGGCGCGGTTGATGCCGAACGGGTCGTCGCCCATCAGCGCTTCGCCGGACAGTTTCAGGAGGACTCGTTGGTAGGCTGGTTTTGACATGATGAAGCGGCTCCTAATGTGATGTTTCGATGGTGCGAATTCGGGTCCGATCGCGGCCCGTGGGCTGCGATCTCATCTGCCTCGAGGGCGATGGCATTGTAAGGCGGGCGCTGCGCGTGAGGCGCTACGGTGTGCATCGAACTTAGGTTCCCGCCTGCGCGGGAACGACGTGCGGAAGGTGCGGACTGTGGAGCCTTCTTCGGCCCGCACCCCATGAACGTCGTTCCCGCGACGGCGGGAACCCCAGTTCGCCGTGCAGCCAAGAAATACTTCATGGCCGCAACACACAAACGATCCCACCTTAAAAAAACGGACCTTGCGGCCCGTTCTTTTGATTACTGCTTGTTTGCAGCCATCTGGGCTGCAACTTCTGCTGCGAAGTCGTCGACCTTCTTCTCGATGCCCTCGCCCACCACGTACATGGTGAATGCCTTGACGCTGGTGTTCGATGCTTTCAGGTATTGCTCGATCGACTGCTTGTCGTTCTTCACGAATGCCTGGTTCAGCAGCGACACTTCTTTCAGGTACTTCTGCACCGAACCGTCGATACGCTTGGCGACGATTTCGTCCGATTGCGGCTGCTTGCCTTCGGCGACAGCTTTTTCAGCGTCTTCCTTGGCCTTCAGTTCGGCGACCGAACGCTCTTTTTCGATCATTTCAGCAGGCACTTGCTCCGACGACAGAGCGACTGGCTTCATTGCAGCGATGTGCATGGCCAGGTCCTTGCCGACTTGCTCGTCCGCGCCGTCGAAGTCGACGATGACGCCGATACGGGTGCCGTGCAGGTACGAAGCCAGCTTGCCGGTGGTTTCGAAACGCTGGAAGCGACGCACGGTCATGTTCTCGCCGATCTTGCCGATCAGGCTGGTACGCACGTCGTCGAAGGTCTTGCCGTCGTGCGGCAGTGCTGCCAGGGCAGCGACGTCAGCCGGGTTGTTCTCGGCGACCAGCTTGGCAGCCAGGTTGACCATGGCCAGGAATTCTTCGTTCTTGGCGACGAAGTCGGTTTCGCTGTTGACTTCGACCAGCGCGCCGACGTTGCCGGAGATGTAGGTAGCCACGACGCCTTCGGCGGTGATGCGTGCCGATGCCTTCGATGCCTTGCCGCCCAGCTTGACGCGCAGGATTTCTTCAGCACGACCCATGTCGCCGTCGGCTTCGGTCAGTGCTTTTTTGCATTCCATCATTGGCGCGTCGGTCTTCGCGCGCAGTTCGCCTACCATCGCTGCAGTAATCGCTGCCATGTTGATTTCTCCTAAATGTTTTATCCGGGTTGCAGGTCGTTATAAAACGCCCCACAGGTATTCAGCTTAAAAAAAGGGGGGCTCGTGTGCGGCGCCCCCTTAGATGTGCCAGCGGGTCAAGGACCCGCCGTCACTTATGCCTGCTCGGAAACTTCGACGAAGTCGTCGCCGCCAGCCTTGACCATTTCAACGACTTCGTTGGTGGCGTTGGCGCGGCCTTCCAGGATCGCATCGGCGACGCCGCGTGCGTACAGGGTGATCGCTTTCGACGAGTCGTCGTTGCCTGGGATGACGTGGGTCACGCCTTCTGGCGAGTGGTTGGTATCGACGATGCCGATGACCGGGATGCCCAGCTTGCCGGCTTCGGTGATGGTGCCCTTGTGGTAGCCGACGTCGACGACGAAGATCGCGTCAGGCACGCCGCCCAGGTCCTTGATGCCGCCGATCGACTTCTGCAGCTTTTCCATTTCGCGCGAGAACAGCAGCGCTTCTTTCTTCGACATCTTCTCGACCGAACCGTCTTCGACCTGGGCTTCCATGTCTTTCAGGCGCTTGATCGAGGTCTTGATGGTCTTGAAGTTGGTCAGCATGCCGCCCAGCCAGCGCTGGTCGACGTAAGGCACGCCAGCGCGCTGAGCTTCAGCGGCGATGATGTCGCGTGCTTGACGCTTGGTGCCGACCATCAGGATGGTGCCGCGGTTGGCCGAGATCTGCTTGATGGTTTTCATCGCATCCTGGTACATCGCCATGGTTTTTTCCAGGTTGATGATGTGGATCTTGTTGCGATGACCGAAGATGAACGGCGCCATCTTTGGGTTCCAGAAACGGGTCTGGTGGCCGAAGTGGATACCGGCTTCCAGCATTTCACGCATAGTAACGGACATGTAATTCTCCAGGGTTGGGTCTTGAATGTGGCCAGTCACCAGTCAGGCACCCTTTTAGGGCCACATTCGCGATTTCAATAAATTAAAGGTACAGTTTTTACAACATTGCTCAATGCGAATCCGAGCAACCCGAGATTCTAGCGGGATTTGCCGTTTTATTCAAGCGTGACGTGGAGCTGGCGGCCGCAGCGACCCTGAGGAAGGAATGTTTCCTCTATAATGGACCCTTATTGCACACTCAGTGCATCGACTACCGCAGGATAAGAATCCCCTATGGCCTCCACTCCCAAAACTCCCGAAGAAATCGAAGGCATGCGCGTCGCCTGCCGCCTCGGCTCGGAAGTGCTCGACTATATCACCCCATTCGTGAAGCCCGGCGTCACCACCGGCGAACTCGACCGCCTGGCGTATGAGTACATGGTCAACGTCCAGGGCACGACCCCGGCGACCCTGAACTACGCCCCGCCCGGCTACCCGCCCTTCCCCGGCTCGATCTGCGCCTCGCTCAACGACGTGATCTGCCATGGCATCCCGGGCGACCGCGTGCTGAAATCGGGCGATGCGCTCAATATCGACATCACCCCGATCACCAAGGACGGCTACCACGGCGACAACAGCCGCATGTACCTGGTCGGCGAGCCGTCGATCATGGCGCGCCGCCTGTCCGAGATCACCTTCGAATGCATGTGGCTGGGCATCGCCGCCGTCAAGCCGGGCAAGCACCTGGGCGACATCGGCCACGCGATCCAGCAGCATGCAGAAAAAGCCGGCTACAGCGTGGTGCGCGAATTCTGCGGTCACGGCGTGGGCCGCGTGTTCCACGAAGAGCCGCAGGTGCTGCACTACGGCCGCCCCGGCACCCTTGAGGAACTCAAGCCGGGCATGATCTTCACCATCGAGCCGATGATCAACGCCGGCCGCCGCGACATCAAGGAAATGCCGGACGGCTGGACCATCAAAACGAAAGACCGCAGCCTGTCGGCCCAATGGGAGCACACGGTGCTGGTCACCGAGACCGGGGTCGAGGTGCTGACCATGTCGGCCGGCAGCCCGCCGCCGCCCGCCATCGTGCTGCCGCTGCTGAACCCGGGCGCGGTGCCGGCCCTGGCCGCGGCTTAAAGGAAAGCCCATGGGACAGGCCGCCCTGCTCGACACCGCCCGCACCACGCTGCGCCAGCGCCTGAAAGCCGAACGCCAGCTGGTATTCCAGGCCTTCCAGGAAGACGGCAAGCCCGAAAAACTCCTGCGCAGCCTGCGCCAGGTGGTCGACGGCGTGCTGCTCGATGCCTGGCAGGCCGCCGGCCTGCCGGAGCACACCGCGCTGGTGGGCGTGGGCGGCTACGGGCGCGGCGAACTGTTCCCCTATTCCGACGTCGACCTGTTGATCCTGCTGGGACAGCCGGCCGACGCCATCACCCAGGCGCGCCTGGAAGGCCTGGTCCAGCTGCTGTGGGACCTGGGCCTGGAGATCGGCCACAGCATCCGCACCGTGGACGAGTGCCTGAGCGAATCGGCCGCCGACATCACCGTGCAAACGAGCCTGCTGGAAGCGCGCCTGGTCACCGGCAGCGCGCCGCTGTTCGAGGAGCTGCAGCGGCGCTACCGCGACGCCCTCGATCCGCAGGCCTTCTTCCAGGCCAAGACCGCCGAGATGCGGCTGCGCCACGCCAAGCACGAATACACCGCCTTCGCGCTCGAGCCGAACGTCAAGGAAAGCCCCGGCGCGCTGCGCGACCTGCAGGTGATCCTGTGGGTGGCCAAGGCCGCGGGCCTGGCCGACACCTTCGGCCAGCTCGCCACGCGCGGCCTGATCACGCGCATGGAAGCGCGCCAGCTGCTGGAAAAGGAAAGCGCCTTCAAGGACATCCGCATCCGCCTGCACCTGCATACGAAACGGCGCGAAGACCGGCTGGTGTTCGACGTCCAGACCGCGATCGCCGGCACCCTGGGCCTGACCGCCAGCGGCGAAGGTCCTGATGCGCGCCGCGCCAGCGAATTTTTGATGCAACGCTACTACTGGGCGGCCAAGACCGTGACCCAGTTGAATACGATTTTGCTGCAGAACATCGAGGCCCAACTGTTCCCGCAGCCGTCGGTGGCCATCCCGATCAGCGCCCACTTCACCCAGGTGGGCAGCCTGATCGACGTCGTGGCCGACGACACCTTCGAGAAGCACCCCTCCGCCATCCTCGAGCTGTTCGTGGCGATGACCGAGCGCCGCGAACTGAAGGGCATGACGGCGCGCGCCACCCGCGCGCTGTGGCATGCGCGCACTTTCATCGACGAGGCCTTCCGCGCCGACCCTGGCAACAAGGCGCTGTTCCTGCGCGTGCTGCAGGCGCCGCGCGGCCTGGTGCACGCGCTGCGCCGCATGAACGAATTCGGCATCCTGGGCCGCTACCTGCCGGCCTTCCGCAAGATCGTCGGCCAGATGCAGCACGACCTGTTCCACGTGTACACCGTGGACCAGCACATCATGATGGTGGTCCGCAACCTGCGCCGCTTCACGATGCCGGAACACGCGCACGAATACCCGTTCTGCAGCCAGCTGATCGCCGACTTCCACGACCGCTGGCTGCTGTACGTGGCAGCCCTGTTCCACGACATCGCCAAGGGCCGCGGCGGCGACCATTCCAAGCTCGGGATGGACGATGCGCGCGGCTTCTGCCGCGAGCACGGCATCAGCGAGGAAGACACCGAACTGGTGGTATTCCTGGTCGAGCAGCACCTGACCATGTCGACCGTGGCGCAGAAGCAGGACCTGTCCGACCCCGACGTGATCCAGGCCTTCGCCGCCGTGGTGAAGGACGAGCGTCACCTGACCGCGCTGTACCTGCTGACGGTGGCCGACATCCGCGGCACCAGTCCCAAGGTGTGGAACGCCTGGAAGGCCAAGCTGCTGGAAGACCTGTACAAGGTCACCCTGCGCGTGCTGGGCGGCGAGCCGCATTCGGCCGACCGCGAGCTGCGCACGCGCCAGAAGGAAGCGCTGGCTACCCTGCGCCTGTTCGGCCTGGACGCCAATGCCCACGAAGCGCTGTGGAAGCAGCTCGACGTGGCCTACTTCCTGCGTCACGACGCCTCCGACATCGCCTGGCAGACGCGCGCGCTGGTCGACAAGGTCGACGCCGACAAACCCGTGGTGCGGGCGCGGCTGGCGCCGATCGGCGAAGGCCTGCAGGTGGCGGTCTATGTGAAAGACCAGCCCGACCTGTTCGCGCGCATCTGCAGCTACTTCGACCGCAAGAACTTCAGCATCCTGGACGCCAAGATCCACACCACGCGCCACGGCTATGCGCTGGACAGCTTCCTGGTGGCGGACGAGAACTTCGCCGGCAGCTACCGCGACATCATCAGCCTGATCGAGCACGAGCTGTGCTCCCAGCTGCTGTCGCAGGAGCCGCTGCCGGCGCTGGTGCGCGGACGCCTGTCGCGCGTGGCGCGCACCTTCCCGATCACGCCGACGGTCGAACTGCGGCCGGACGAGCGCGGCCAGTTCCACGTGCTGTCGATCGCCGCCAACGACCGCATGGGCCTGTTGTACGCGATCGCCAGCGTGCTGGCGCGCTACCGGCTCAACCTGCACACGGCCAAGATCATGACCCTGGGCGAACGCGTCGAGGACGTGTTCCTGATCGACGGCCCGGCCCTGAACAATCCACGCACCCAGGTGCAGCTCGAGACCGATTTGCTTGATGCACTGAAGGTCTAGCCCTTAAAGTTTGACTCACCTCCTTTTACAGTAAAGTTTTACCGATGACCGAACCGCTCCGCCTCTCCAAACGTATGTCCGAACTCGGCCTGTGCTCGCGCCGCGAAGCCGATGAATGGATCGCCCGCGGCTGGGTGCGGGTGGACGGCAAGGTCGTCTCGGAACTGGGCAGCAAAGTGCTGCCGACCCAGCGCATCACGGTCGAGCGCCAGGCCGCGGCCGAACAGTCGAAACGCGTGACCATCCTGATCAACAAGCCGGTCGGCTACGTCAGCGGTCAGGCCGAGGATGGCTACACGCCGGCGATCGCCCTGATCAAGCCCGAGAACCGCTGGGCGGACGATCCGGCGCCGGAACAGTTCCACCCTACCCAGTTGCGCAGCCTGGTGCCGTGCGGACGCCTGGACATCGATTCGGTGGGCCTGCTGGTGCTGTCGCAGGACGGCCGCATCGCCAAGCACCTGATCGGCGAGACCACCTCGGTCGACAAGGAATACCTGGTGCGGGTGCAGTACACCAAGCCGGGCAAGCTGCCCGAGAGCGACCTGAAAAAACTCAACCACGGCCTGTGGATGGACGGCAAACCGCTGTTGCCGGCGAAGGTGCGCTGGCAGAACGACGACCAGTTGAGCTTTACCCTGCGCGAAGGCAAGAAGCGCCAGATCCGGCGCATGTGCGATATGGTCGGGCTGAAGGTCGTGGGCCTCAAGCGCGTGCGCATCGGCAAGGTCAAGCTGGGCAACCTGCCCGAGGGACAATGGCGCTACCTGGGCGCCGACGAAGTGTTCTGACGGCGCAGTTGCAGGTCGCCTTTAAGCGAAGTCTAGCAGCGCCACTGCTCTTCAGTACTGTCGAACACAGTGCTGTCACACTCAGGTCGAATGCAAGACAATGCATTCGACTTCGACCATTCCCAACCTCACCTCCTCACCGAGTGTCGTCAATTATTAGGAATTAATTTCCACAACGGAATTCTCTATGTGCTGAGAAACGTCAAGCGACATCGACATCTCTCCATTAAATTGGAAGTGCGTTCCCTATCTGGAGAAACCGATGAAATCAGTCCGAAAGGTTGCGAAAAATTTCCAATTGATCATCTTGGCGATGCTGTTTTACTCCACAAGTGCATCGGCTAGTTATATCACTGCCAAATTGATCAACCCGCCGAACAGTTCGGGGTTCAGTCGCGCCAACCCTGCTATTCATGTAAAGCAAAGACTGCCGGTGGGCGATACGATGACAGCGACCATGACCTCGAATGGCGTAGTTATCACAAATAACGACGGAACTGTACCAACATATCAAGAAACAGTTACTGACGTTCATGATGGCGTCCAATTCGTCATGCCTGGCATAGTCAATAACAAAATTGTAACGGATATCTTCCAAACCCATTCCAATCCAACCGTTGGCAACGGGATCTTGCAGGCTGCTGCCTTCAACAATGAAGGCGAGCTGACTCCGAGCCTGGTCGAGTTCGAGGGACTGGGTGGTTGGCTTGCCGAAAACGGATACGTTAGCAGCAATCCGCTAGCTGTTCCTGATTTTATTATTTGCGGAGATATTTTCTACGGCGTGGACCTATCTATCTGGGCGGCGGCTGGCTTTTCGGATATGGAGTCCCGTCTGGGACAAACGTTTGCCATTACAAATGGTCGATCCGATGCCCTGCCGGGATTTTTGTTCGGCACAAGCGCCATGTTTTTTAATGGCGACGGATGGGAAACCGCTTCCCTGTTTACCGGTACGGTGACACTTGACTCATACCACGAATTCGATGTGCCGGAGCCAGGCAGCATGGCTCTGTTCGGCATTGCTGCCATTGGCTTCATTGCTCGACGAAAAACTTCCAGGGGAAATATGTCTTCTGAGAATTAAGGTATGAGACTTTATTGAAAGGACGGTAGCACCGTTCTGTCCAGGACAGACCGCAACTCGAAAGAGTTGCGGTTCAACGAGTATGCACGGCACGGCGCGGCCGGCAGTTGCCGCCTACAATGCCGGTTTGCCTTGCGGTAGCGGCGCGGCACCGGCGAGCAGGCCCTCGGCCTGGAGTTCTTGCCAGAACGCCGGCGGGATGACGATGTCCATCAATGCTGCATTGCGCTGCAGGTGGGCCACGCTGCTGGCGCCGGGGATGGTGGCCGCCACCACCGGATGCGCGAGGCCGAACTGCAGCGCCGCCGCCGGCAGGTCGACGCCGTGGCCCGCCGCCACCTGGCGCAGGCGCTCGCGCTGCGCGATTTTGTCTTCATCGGCCGGGCCATAGTCGTAGTTCGGGCCGCCCGCCAGGAAGCCGGAGTTGAACGGCCCGCCCAGCACCACCTTCGCGCCGCGCTCTTCGCACAGTGGGAACAGTTCGTCCAATGGCGTGGTTTCCATCAGCGTGTAACGGCCGGCCAGCAGGAAGATGTCGGGATCCGAATCGCGCAGCGCGCGCAGGCACGGGTCGACCGTGTTCACGCCCAGTCCCCAACCCTTGATCACGCCCTCCTCGCGCAGCTGCACCAGTCCCTCGAAGGCGCCGCCGCGCCCGGCCGCGATGGCGTAGTAGTGCTCGTACTCGGCCTGGCTGAAACGGTCCGGCGACAGGTCGTGCACGTAGACGATGTCGATGTGCGACAGCGCCATGCGCTGCAGGCTGTCCTCGATCGAGCGGCGCGCGCCGTCGGCCGTGTAGTCGGTGATGCGCCGGAACGGCAGGCCACCCACGAAGGGGGCGGCAATCTCGGGTGTCGCGCTCGGCGCCAGGATACGGCCGGCCTTGGACGACAGCGTGTACTCATCGCGCGGACGGCGCCGCAGCGCCTGGCCGAAACGGTGCTCGGACAGGCCGGCGCCGTAGTGCGGCGCGGTGTCGAAATAGCGGATGCCGGCGTCCCAGGCGGCATCGACGGTGGCTTGCGCCGCCTCTTCGCTCGTGTGGTGGTACATATCGCCCAGGCCGGTGCCGCCCAGGCCGAGACGTGTGAGGGGTTGATAGCGCTGCGTCATTATTCCGTCCTTTCTCGACTGCTCATGATGGGACAGATTCTGCCTGCCGGACCACGACGTCGGCGCACGCCAGCGCCGCGGCGCAACCTCGCCTTCAGGCCGCGCGCCGGCTTTCGATCTGCACCAGTGCGGCGCCCAGCACGTCGAGGTCGACCGGCTTGGCGAACAGGTCGTGGAAGCCCGCCGCCAGCGCCAGCGCCCGGTCCTTCTCCTGCGCATAACCCGTCACCGCGATCAGGATCGCCCCCGACGCCCCGGGCTTCTTGCGCAGCGCGGCGGCCAGCTCGTAGCCGTTCATCTCGGGCAGGCCGATGTCGAGCAGGCAGACGTCCGGCCCGAAGGCCGGCAGCGCGCTCAAGGCCTCGCGCGCGGAATGGGCCACCAGCACCGTATGACCCAGGGTTTCGAGCAGCAGCGACAAGGTGACCGCCGCGTCCTCGTTGTCGTCGACCACGCCGATGCGCAGCGCCGGCAGCTTGCCCTGCGGCGCGTTGCGGTCACGCGCGCGCCGCTCGATCTGCGCGCGCGTCGACAACGGCAGGCTGACATGGAAGGTGCTGCCCTGTCCGGGGCCATCGCTGCTGGCGCTGACCGCGCCGCCGTGCAGCTTGAGCAGGCTGCGCACCAGCGCCAGCCCGATGCCGAGACCACCCTGGCTGCGGTCCAGGCCGCGCGCGCCTTGCGCGAACAGGTCAAAGGCGCTGGCGATCAGCTCGGGCGACATCCCGATGCCGTCGTCGCGGATCTCGAGGCCGAGCGCAGCGCCATCGGTGGTCAGGCGCACCGCGATGCGTCCGCCTTCGAGGGTATATTTGGCGGCGTTGCTGAGCAGGTTGGTCATGACCTGCACCAAGCGCTTGCGGTCGCCGACGACGACGGCGCGCGCCGGCGGCAAGTCCAGTGTCAGGCGGTGCCGGTGCTTCTCGATCAGCGGCCGCACCTGCTCGATGGCGTCGGCGATGACGTCCTTGAAGTCAAGTTCGCGCAGCTCGAGTTCCACCTTGCCGCGGGTGACGCGCGAGACGTCCAGCAGGTCGTCGATCAACGACGTCATGTGGCCGGCCTGGCGCGCCACGATCTCGCTGGCGCGCTGCACCATGGCGGGATCGAGGTTGAAGTTGGACAGCATGGTGGCGGCCGAGACGATCGGCGCCAGTGGATTGCGCAGCTCGTGGGCGAGCATGGCGAGGAATTCGTCCTTGCGCTGGTCGGCCTCGCGCAACGCGGCGATCAGGGCGTCCTGCTCGGCCATCGCCTTGCGCAGCTCGATCTGGCTCATGATCTGGTGCGCCAGGGTGGCCAGCACGAACTGTTCCTGCTCGCTCAAGCCCTGCGGCCGCGGCTTGTCGTCCAGCACGCACAAGGTGCCGAGCGGCACGCCGTCGCGCGTCTTGAGCAGGGCTCCGGCATAGAAGCGCAAGCCGGAATCCTTCGTCACCAGCGGATTGCACCTGAAACGCGGATCCTCGCGCGTATCGGGCACGATCAACTGCTGCTCCTCGAGCAGCGCGAAGCGGCAGATCGAGTCGTCCAGCGGCATCTCGCGCGTGCCCAGGCCGATCTCGGACTTGAACCACTGGCGCCCGCGCGCGATCAGGTTGACCGCGGCGATCGGCGCCGACAGCAGCTGGCTGACCAGGCGCACGACGTCGTCGAACGAGCGCTCGGGCGGCGTGTCGAGGATGCCGTAGGAATCGAGGACGGCGAGGCGCGCTTCTTCGTCGAGGGTGGCGGTGCTGGACGTCATGGGTGGTCGGAGGTGGCGTAATCTGGCCGACAACACGCCGGCTGGCAGCCAATTATAGAAACAAAGCGGCGCACCCGGCCACACGGAACGTCCTGGAAAGTTTGCCCTGGGTCTTGCAATCGCGCCTGGACGGTGGTCAGGCGCCGAAGCGCCTGGCCCCAGCCGCGATCCAGACCACCACGCCCAGCACCGACAACGGCGTCAGGAAGATCATCGGCACCATCAGGCCCGGACGCCCGGCCACGACCCAGGCGCAGCCGAGGTTGACGAGGGCCGGCAGCATTACGCGCAGCGCTGCGTAGCGGTTCAGGCGCGCAACCTGGTCCCGCGCCGCCGGGTAGTGCACGAAATTGAGAAGCTTACGCCCCGGCGCGGCATACAGCACGATGGAGAGGATCAGGAAGATCGCGGCGAACAGCAGGAAGGGATGGCCCATGACAGGCGGACCTTTCAGGCCAGACCGGGACGCAGCCTGCGCCACAGCGCGCGCGCCGCCGTATGCACCAGCCAGGAAAGCAGCGCGATGACCGCCCCGAACATGGCCGGCAGAATTGGGCCGGCCACCAAGCTCATGGCCAGCACGAAACCCAGCAGATACTCGGCATGCCACAGGCGCACCACGAGGGCCAGCGCCAGCAGGCCAAAGAAAATGTAATCGACCAGCGGGCTGCCGGCCGCGAACAGCGCCGCCAGCGTGGCGCCATAGGCCAGCGCGCACAGGAAAGCGATGATGGGCGCCGGCTTGAGCGAGGACCCGCCGCTGGCGGCAAGTCGCGCGCGACGATCGATCCTGCCGACGGTCCACCAGGTCAGCAGCGGCACCAGCAGCAGGCCCCACCAGTTGGAGACTGCCGGAAGGTCGGGATTGGCCAGCAGGTGATGCGCCACCACGCCGCCATGCAGATGCTCGCGCGCGAGCAGGACCAGTTCGGCGCACAGCGCCAGGAGAGTCAGGAGGGTGCGGCGACGGCTGGAGGCGGCGTGCATGTGGGATTCCCGGGCTGGAGGTGGAAGAGCTCTAGCGCCTCACACTACCAGAAGTCGCAGCCCCGATCTACGCCGGGAGCGGATTCCATGCACCCATCATGATGTGCATACGCCTTCAGCCGCCCAGCACCGTGACGACCACCCGCCGCCGGTGCGGCGCGGTGCGGTGTTCCCACAGGTAGATGCCCTGCCAGGTACCCAGCAGCATGCGCCCTGCCCCGACCGGAATCGTCAGCGCGGTGTCGGTCAGCATGGTGCGGCCATGGGCCGACATATCGTCCGGTCCTTCGGCGTCGTGGCGGTAGGCCGGGTCGCCGTCCGGCGCCAGGCGAGAGATAATGGTTTCCAGGTCGCGCCGGACGTCGCTGTCGGCATTCTCGGTGAGCAGCAGCGAGCAGCTGGTGTGCTGGACGAAGACGTGGACCAGGCCACATTGCAGCGTCGACGCCGCGACCACCGCGGCGACGTCGCGCGTGATGTCGCGGGTGCCGCGCCCGCTGGTCGAAAATTCGAGGATGGTCTGGTGCGCCATGCTGCCGTCCTAGGATGATAGCCGAGGCCTTCATCATAAGCGACAGCTAGTCGCGGCGGCGGTCGGCCAGGAACTGCTGTGCGCGCGGATGCTGCGGATGGGCGAAGAACTCCTGCGGCGTGGCCTTCTCCAGGATCTTCCCCTCGGCCATGAACCAGATCCGGTCGGCGACGTCGCGCGCGAATCCCATCTCGTGGGTCACGCAGACCATGGTCATGCCCTCGCCCGCCAGCGAGCGCATCACCTGCAGCACCTCGCCCACCATTTCGGGGTCGAGCGCGCTGGTCGGCTCGTCGAAGAGCATGATCGGCGGCCGCATGGCCAGCGCCCGCGCGATCGCCACCCGCTGCTGCTGGCCGCCCGACAGCGCGTTCGGATAGGCGTCGGCCTTGTGCGCCAGGCCGACCCGCTCGAGCAGCTGCATGGCGTAGTCGCGCGCCTCGGCCTTCGTCGCGCGTTTCAACTTCACCGGCGCCAGCATGCAGTTCTCCAGCACCGTCAGGTGCGGGAACAGGTTGAAACTCTGGAACACGAAACCGATGCCGGCGCGCAGCGCGTTGACATCGAAGCCTTTGGCGTGAATGTCGCGGCCGTCGATCTCGATGCGGCCGGCGTCGATTTCCTCGAGCCGGTTGAGGGTGCGGATCAGGGTCGACTTGCCGGAACCGGAAGGCCCGCACACCACCAGCACCTCGTTGTTGTCGACGCGCTCGGTGATGTCCACCAGCGCGTGGTAGTCGCCATAGTATTTATTGACTTTATCGAGAACGATCATCGTTGATGCACTTTCATGACGCTTGCACAGCGCGCCGTTGCAGGCGCCGCTCGAGCAGGAAGGCCAGGCGGGACAGGCCGAAACACAGGATGAAATAGGTCAGCGCCAGGATCAGGTAGACCTCGACCGCCCGGGTGAACACCAGGGTATTGATCTGGGTGGCGATGAACGAAACTTCGGACAGGCCGATGATGTAGCCTAGCGAGGTCGCCTTGATGGTCGAGACCAGCTGGTTGACGATCGACGGCAGGCCATGGCGCAGGGTCTGCGGCAGCACCACGTGGCGCAGCGCGGCCCCGTAGCCGAGCCCCAGCGAACGGGCGCTTTCCAGCTGCCCCTTGGGCAGCGCGCGCATGCCGGCGGCCACGATCTCGGCCAGGTAGACGCTGTCGAACACCACCAGCACCATCAGCATCGTGGTCGCCTGCGAAGTCTTGACGCCGGTGACGGCGGGCAGGAAGAAGTACACCCAGAACAGCACCAGCAGCAGCGGCACGGCGCGCACCACCTGCACCAGGCCGGCCACCGGCAGGCTGATGGCGCGATACGGGCTGACGCGGGCGATGCCGAGCAGCAGGCCGAGCGGCATCGCCAGCACCAGCGCCGCGCCGGACAGCAGGATGGTCAGCACCAGGCCGCCCAGCGGCCCTTCGGGATATTGGCCGACCAGGAAGTACAGCCAGTAGGTATCGATCAGTTCGAGCATGCGTCGCCTCTCAGGTCGTCCGTACCGGATAACGGCGCTGGAACAGGTGCGCCAGCAGCGAGATCACGAGCGAGACCGTCAGGTAGGCCAGCGTGGCGAAGGTGAACGCCTCCAGGCTGCGAAAGCTGGCCGTTTCCACGCGCGCGGCCTGGTACATCAGTTCGGCGGCGCCGATGACGGTGGCCACGCTGGTGTCCTTCCACAGGTTGACGGTCTGCGACAGCAGCGGCGGCACCGAGGCGCGCAGCGCCTGCGGCAGCAGCACCAGGCGCACTGCGGCCACCCGGCCCAGGCCCAGCGAGCGCGCGGCCTCGAGCTGGGTCGCCGGGATGGCGCGGATGCCGCTGCGGATGTCCTCGGCCATGTGCACGCCGGCGTACAGAGAGAGGGCGATGACGGCGCAGATCACTTCGGGGTTGTTCGCGTACAGGACTTCGCGCGCGCCTTCCGGCAGCAGCTCGGGAAAGGCGAAGTACCAGAACAGCAGGTGCGCCAGCAGCGGCACGTTGCGGATCGCCTCGACGACGGTCGCGCCCAGTGCGCGCAGCGGCGCGAAGGTCGAGGTGCGCATCACCGCCACCAGCGCGCCGAAGGGCAGCGCGAAGGCGAAGCTGATGACGGTCAGCTGGATCGACAGGAAGAAGCCCTGCACCAGCCAGTCGTGGTACTCGCCGGACTGCAGGATGGTCGGATCGAAGAACAAGACCAGACTCAGATCTGATCGGTGTGGATCTTGAAGCTGCGCTTGGCCAGGTTGGTGCGGGTGCCGGGGCCATACCATTTATTGAACAGCTGCTCGGCGGCGCCGCTGCTTTCCAGCTCGCGCAGGGTCTGGTCGATCACGGCCTTCAGGCCCTTCTCGCCCTTGCGCAGGCCGAGCGCGAGCGGTTCGTTGCCGATCGACGGCGCCAGGATGGTGAAGCCCTTGGCGGCCTGGCCCAGCTTGCCGTAGTCGGACAGCAGCGAGGATTCGTCGTTGACGTAGGCGACGCCCTTCCCCTGGCGCAGCGCCTGGAAGGCTTGCTGGGTATTTTCGAAGGTCACCACCTCGACGTTCGGCACCGCCTTGCGGATATTCGTTTCCTGGGTGCCGCCGCGCACGGTCAGCACCTTCTTGCCGGCCAGCTGGGGCAAGCCGGTGATGCCGCTGGCCGCGCGCACCATGACCTTGGAACCGGTCACGAAGTGGGTCAGCGCGAAGTCCACCTGCGATTCGCGCTCCTTGTTGTGGGTGAGCGAAGCGGCCAGGATGTCGACGTGGCCCTGCTGCAGCTCGGGAATGCGGGCGGCCACCGAAATCTGCTTGAACACCGGCTTGACGCCCAGCTTCCTGGCCACCGCATTGGCGATGTCGATCTCGTAGCCCACCAGCTGGCGCGATTTCGGGTCGATGAAGCTGTTCGGTTCATCGGTGCCGAGCACGCCGAACACGATCTGGCCCTTTTGCTTGATGTCGGCCAGCTGGTCGGCTTGCGCGAGGCCGGCGGACAAGGAGGCGCCCAGGGCGAAGGTGCTCAGGATGAGGTGACGGCGAGTGATCATTGATGCTCCGGCTACGATAACGGTGACGATTGCGATTCCTTCGACTATAGAACAAACGCTTATATCGAAAAACGACTAATTTGCCATAAGAAAATGTCGAAAAACTCATATAGCGGCGCAACAAGGGGGCGACCCGTGCGCCTCGCGCCGCAAATTGTTGTCATAATTACCTCAACCCGATCGGAGAAGCCATGCTCGTCGTAACCTACAATGTCAACAGCATCAACAGCCGGCTGGACGCCCTCGTCCAGTACCTCGGCGAGCGAGCGCCCGACGTCGTCTGCCTGCAGGAGCTCAAGGCCCCGCAAGACAAATTCCCGCTGCAGGCGATCCAGGACGCCGGCTACCACGCGCTGTGGCACGGCCAGAAAAGCTGGAACGGCGTGGCGATCCTCACGCGCGAGCCGGCGCAAGAGGTCCAGCGCGGCCTGCCGGGCGACGAGACCGACGAACAAAGCCGCTACATCGAGGCCGTCTACAAAGGCATCCTGATCGCCGGGCTGTACCTGCCGAACGGGAATCCGGCCCCCGGCCCCAAGTTCGACTACAAGCTGGCCTGGATGGAGCGCCTGCGCCTGCGCGGCCAGGAGTTGCTGGCGCAGGGCATCCCCGCGGTGCTGGCGGGGGACTTCAACGTCATCCCCACCGAGCGCGACGTCTACAAGCCGGAGCGCTGGGTCGACGACGCCCTGTTCCGTCCCGAGACCCGCGCCGCCTTCGAACGCCTGATCGAACAGGGCTGGCTCGATTCGCTGCGCGCCATCCACCCGGACGAGACCATCTACACCTTCTGGGATTACTTCCGCAACGCCTTCGGGCGCGACGCCGGCATCCGCATCGACCACCTGCTGCTCAGCCCCAGGCTACAGCCGGCGCTGAAGGACGCCGGGGTCGACAAGTTCGTGCGCGGCCGCGAAAAGCCGAGCGACCATGCGCCGACATGGATCGAGCTGGACCTGGCGAAGATCACACCATAAAAATTTGAATCTATAAACCGGCGCTTGCGCATGACGCCGCATCGCCACCACCACCATTGCATAACAAGGAGCACACCATGAAACGACTACTCATCGCCGCCGCCGTCCTGGCCCTGCCGCTGGGCGCCCAGGCAGTCTCGATGCCGGGCTTTTGCGCACGCGGCATCGGCAGCGCCGAAGCCAAGGTCTGCCAGCATCCCGGCTCGGCAGAATCCGAAGGCCTGGTCTTTGCGCTGTACCGCGCCGCACTCGAAAAACTCGACGCGGGCCCCAGCAAGGAACTGCAGGAACAGCACACCAAGTGGTGGGACAGCGTCAAGGCGTGTGCCGAGTCCAAGGATATGAACGGCTGTATCAACAACGCCTACGGCACCCGCATGCTGCAGCTGCAGTCGAGCTACAAGCTGGTCAAGACCACCGGCCCGGTCGCCTTCACCTGCAGCGACGGCAGCAAGATCAGCGCCACCTTCTTCGATACCACGCCGGCCTCGATGGTCGCGGCGCGCAACAAGGAAAACGTGCTGCTGCGCGGCGAACGAACCGCCAGCGGCATCGCCTATGGCAACCGCAGCGAGGAATTCAAGGAACACCAGGGCAAGGTCACCATCAAGTGGGGCGCCAAGGCCAAGGAACTGAGCTGCAAGAAGTCGTAAGGCTCTGAGGCCGGCTCTGCCGAGCTGACATCTGCGGGCGAACATGCGTTAAGCTGTTCGTCCGTTTTCTTTTCCACGTCCCCATGCTCTCGCCCGAACAACTCTTCGGCTTTCTCGCCGCCGCCATCCTGGTCACCCTCTCCCCCGGACCCGACAACCTGATGGTGCTCAGCACCGGCATCGCCAAGGGCCGCGTGCGCGGCATCGCCTTCGGGCTCGGCTGCGCTTTCGGCTGCATCAGCCATACCGTGCTGGCGGTGATCGGCGTCAGCGCGCTGATCGCGGCCTCGCCGGCGGCCTTCACCGCGCTCAAGGTGGTGGGCGGCCTGTACCTGATCTGGATGGGATGGGGCGCGATCAGGAGCCGCGGCGGCGCGCGCGTGGCGACGGCCGGCGCATCCGACGAACCCGCCGGACGGCTGTTCGTGAAAGGACTGGTGGCCGCGGCCATCAATCCAAAGGTGGTGCTGTTCTTCCTGTCTTTCCTGCCGCAGTTCGTGGTGGCCGCGCGCGGCGACGCCAACCTCCAGATCGGCCTGCTGGGCATCGTGTTCACCCTGCAGGCGGCCGTCATCTTCGGCGCGCTCGGCTATTTTTCGGGCACGATCGGCCAGTGGCTCAACCGCACGCCCACGGCCGGCATGTGGCTGGACCGGATCGCGGGCGCGGTGTTCATCGGACTGGGGCTGCGCCTGATCGTGGCGCGCTGATTCAGGCCGCCGGTTCGTGGATCGGACAGCGATTGAACTCCGAACGGAAGTCGCGCGACACGGCCATCACCTGGCGCCGCGCGCGATTGACGGCGCCGAGGGGACGGTGAGCGGCCAGGCAGTTCCACTGGTCGAAGGCGGTTTCGTCTTCCAGGCGCTGCGAGCCGGCGTCCCAGCTGGTTTGCGGTGCGAGCGTCACGCGCGCCACCGCCACATAGGGGCTCAGGTCCTGCGGCCAGGCGACCGAGGCATCCTCGATCGGCATCTTGTCGGTATCGACGTTCAGCTGGACCCGCAGTTCCCACTCCCCGCCCCCGGCCGCGAAGTGCGCACGGATCGCTTCGCGCTGGGCGTCGTCCCCGCCCTCGATCGCTGAACCATCCAGCGCCTGCAGGGCCGGCGCCACCGGCGCCAGCGAGAACTTGGCCATGTGCTGGCCGTACAGGTAAGGTGTCTGGCTGAAATAGGTCTCGCCCAGCGGATGGTGCTGCGGCTCGCCGCCCATGGCCTTGAGCGACCCGCTCTCGCCCCCCACCGCCTCCAGCGCCGCCTCGGCGCCGCGCAGCACGGCCGAGATGACCTTCTTGCCGGTCTCGGTGCGGTTGGTGGTGGCGGCCAGCAGCTTGACGTTCTTGAGGAAGGCTTGCGGATCGGGCGCGTTGAAGGCCGGACCGTTCACCATCAGGAAGTCCTGCGAGTTGCCCTGCTTTGCGGCATCCAGGCGTTCACCCGGCACGTCCAATACCTTCATGGCGACCGCGCGCGGGGTCGAGACACCGTCCGGGAGCTGCTCGGCCGGCGGCGACGACCAGCGCAGCAGCACGTCATGGGTGCCGGCCTGGGCGAACAGCCCTTGCGCCAGCTGCGGCGGCAGGCCGTCGAGGATGGTCAACTTGCCGCGCACCAGGGCGTGGCCCTTGGCGTGCACGGCGCGATGGGCGTGGCCCTCGGCGTCGGCCACCTTCTTCGCCATGTTCGCGAACACGACCTGCAGGGCGTGGATGGTTTCTTCCTCGTCGGGCGCGGCGTGCTCGAGGTCGGGACGGTAGGGAATCGGATTGCTGGGGAAAGTCATTGGATGCTCCTTGGAGTGGAGCATCCAATGTAGCGGGGTTCATGGCAATGCGATGTTCGCCATTGCACCCCTGCGGCTTACAGCGAGATCGCCACCTGCGCCGCCTGGCCCTTGCGCGCCGGGACCTGCACTTCGAGCAGGTGCTGCTGGGCGTTGAAGATGAAGCTGGCCTTGCGTCCGTCGACCGTCACGCCGCGCGGCTTCGCCTGCACATTGTGGACCTTGAGCGAGAACGCCCGTTCCTTCGCCTGCATCGCCTTGCCGGTCTCGGTCGAAAAGCCGATCTCGAGACGCTTGTCGGCAAACTTGCTGTCGAAGCGCACGATCTCGTACTTGCCCTGCTCAAAGGCGCCCGCGGTCTCGCCGTCGTCGTCATACAGCTTGCCGTTCGAGTTGGCGACCGAGGCGTCGTGGTAATAGTGCAGGTCGATCTCGCGGCCGGTATAGTCGCGCGTGGTCTGCACCACCTTCGCCATCGGCACGAAGGCGCCGGCGCGCACATAGACCGGGATATTGGCCTCGACCGGCTTCACGGTCTCGAGGATGCCGCCCTTGTGCGCCTGGCCGGTATGGAAGTCGAACCACACGCTGCCGCTGTTCGGGAAATAGACCTCGGCGCGGGTGGCGCCCGGATGCACGATCGGCGTGACCAGGAAGTCCGGGCCCCACAGATAGGTGGTCGAACGCTCGGCCGGCTGGGCCGCGTCTAGCTCGACGAACATCAGGGGACGCATCAGCGGCATGCCGGTCTGCTCGTTGTCGAAGGCGATCGTGTAGTTATACGGCAGCATCGCGTAGCGCAGCCATACCGCTTCGCGCGCCAGCACCTTGGTCCGTTCGGAGCGGAACACCGGCTCGGACGCCACCGCCTCTTGCGCATGCGGACGGAAGATCGGCTGGAACACGCCATATTGCAGCCAGCGCACGTACAGCTCGTCGTCCAGCACCGCGCCGGCGAAACCGCCCAGGTCGGAATGCATATAGGCCAGGCCCTGCATGCCCATCTGCAGCGAGATCTCCATCTGCGACTGCAGGCCGCCCCAGCTGCGGGAGACATCGCCCGACCACGGGATCATGCCGAAGCGCTGCGAACCCGAGTAGCCGGCGCGCATCAGGATGAACGGACGCTCGGCCGGGAACTCCTGCTTGTAGCCTTCTGCAATCAGGCGCGCCCAGTCGTGGCCATACACATTGTGCACCTGGTCGGCCGGGCCGGTGGCGTGCTGCAGGTCGGATGGATGGACCTCGGGCTCGCCCAGGTCGCCCCACCAGCCGGTGACGCCGCCCTTCTTGAGGTCGCGGTAGATGCTCCACCACCAGTCGCGGCCTTCCTTCTTGTAAAGGTCGATCAGGCCGGTGTTCCCGAAATAGAAATCGTAGGTATAGGGCTTGCCCGCCTTGTCGGTGGCCAGCACCTTCTTGTCCACCGCTTCATTCCAGCGGTTCGACGTGGTCAGCACGAACGGCTCGGTGACCACCACCGTCTTGACGCCCTTCTCCTTGAAGTCGGCCATCATTTTCTCGGCGTTGGGGAAGGTGTCGCGGTCCCAGGCCAGGTTGCCCATCGTGCCCTGCACGGTCTTGCCGAACCAGTAGAGGTCGAGGATCACGGCGTCGAGCGGGATCTTCTCTTGCGCGAACCGGTCGACCACGGCGCGCGTCTCGGCCTCGGTCTTGTAGCCGAAGCGGCTGGCGAAGTTGCCGAAGGCCCAGCGCGGCGGCAGCGGCTGGCGGCCGGTCAGGCCGGTGTAGCCCGCCATCAGCTGGTCCCAGCTGTCGCCGGCCACGACCTGGTAGGTCTTGCGCCCGCCGATCACCTCGTAGCGCAGGGTGCCGTCCTTGCGGCTGTCGAAATCGAGCCAGCCGATCTGCGGGTTGTCGAAGTGGATCGCGTACTTCTTGGACGACAGCGCGACCGGAATCGTGTAGTTGAGCAGCTCGGAGCGCTCGGCATAGCCGTAATGGGCCTTGTTGTAGAGCTGGAAGCGGTGGCCGCGGCGGTTCATGCCCACCGCGCGCGCGCCGGCGCCGTACAGGGCCTCGCCGTCTTCCAGCGCGAATTCGATCGTGTCATGGCCGTCGGCGCGCCCGAAGCCGCGCTTCTCGGCCACCAGCGGCTTGCCTTTATACGCATAGCTGATGCGGAACGGCTGCTTATCAACCGTCACGCTGATGCCGCCATCGACGGCATAGGTGATGCGGCCGCCTTCGTCCTTGAGCGTGGCCTGCACCTGCACCGGCGCCAGGATCACCGCATGCGAGGCCGGATCGAAGCGCTCGCCCTTGGGGATGAAGGTGGTTTCGACGATCGTGCTCGAAAAAGGCTTGATCAGGTAGCGGCCGTCGTTGGTCGCGATCTCGAGGGTGTTCTGGTTGCGCGTCACGCCGGCCAGCTGGCGCTCGGCGTTCTGGGCGTAGGCGAGCGGGCTGGCGGCGAGCGGGATGGCGGCAAGGCTGAGCGCCAGGCGGGCAATCGGGGCTTTGGTCATGTCTTCATTATCGTTGTGGTGAGGTGCAGGCGAGAGCATGACAGAATTCGGCCCGCACAGACAGTCTTGACGCAAACGAAACGCCCCACGCTGCGCTGGGCAGGCGTGGGGCGCTGAAGACAATCTGAAGCTTGTCTCTGAGTGTTACTTTGTACCCAGCGTCAGCTGCATCAGGCGGCCCTGGCCGTCGGCGCGCTCGTTGGTCACCACGATGATGCGGCCGTCCGGATCCTGCATGAGCGCCGAGACCGAGGGCGTGCTGTACTCGTCGTCGGTCTTGCGTTCGTAGCCCGGCACCAAGGTCGAGATGTCGGTCCAGGTAGTGCCGCCGTCCTTCGACCAGGCCAGGTAGGGACGGCCGTGCATCTTGTCGAAGCCGCCGACGACCAGGGTATCCGGCTTGCCCTTGAGCGGCAGGAAGGCGCCGATGTAGGGATAGCCCTTGCCGTCCGAGAGCGGCTCGTGGATCACGAACTTGAAGCTGTTGCCGTTATCGACGCTGCGCAGCAGGCCGCCCTCGACGCCGACGAACACCGTTTGCGTATCCGGCACCGATTCGATGAACTGGACGTTGCGGTTTTCCATCTCGGGCAGGGTGACCGGCAGCTTGTCCTCGCTGGCCAGCGCGCCGCCGTCGCCCGTCAGGCGATAGGCCTCGACGAAGGCGAAGTCGAGCGGGCATTCGCCGCCCACCAGCACCCGGTCGCCCAGCACGTGGAACTTGGACGGATAGCACATCTGCGAATCCTTCGAGCCACGGATCACCTGCCAGGTATTGCCCTTGTCCTTCGAGGTCAGCAGGTTGTTGCCCGCGCCGGCATTGCTGTACAGGCGGTCGCCCGCCTGCTTGAGGTCCTGCATCGACAGGGTCTCGCAGAAGTAGGGATTGCAGGCGCGCAGGTCGCCGTCGCGCGGCACGAAGCTGGCCGTGTTGGCCACCAGGGTGCAGGTCGAATGGCCGTTGCTGGCTTCAGGGGTGTCGGCCCACGGCTGCATCAGCCACATGTCGCCGCCCACCATCTTGAGCTTCGGCGAGCGCATGATGAAGTCGCCGACCGGGCCCATGGCGCAGGCGCCCAGGCCCACCGGGCTCCAGGTGGAACCGGCCGTCAGCGGCAGCTTCGCGCTCAGCACCGCCGAGCCCTCGGTCGCGCTATTGGCCAGCGACAGGTAGGCGCTGCCGCCGTAGAAGGCCACGCTGTCCATCGCGCGCGTGGTGCTCGACAGCGCCTCGAGTTTGGTGGTCACCGGTGCCGGCTCCACCGCCACGGGTGGCGGTGGTGGTGGCGGCGCCTGGTGGTCGTTGCTCGAGCCGCCGCAGGCGGCCAGCATCAGCGCGCAGGCCGCGCCGATGGCGGCGAGTGAAGTGTGTCGTTGCATCCGGATCCCCAAATCTGTCATGACGACGGGGGCCGGCATGGCTCCCGCCCGAATGGGAGAATTCTAGGCAAGGCACCTGCCCGGTTTGGGGGATTATTGTCGACAGAATGTCGTGAATGTGTAAGCGTACTGCATCCGCACGGGGGCGGCTGCAGTACGCGACCGGCCGCTTAACCGCCCAGGTTCAGGAGCAGCAGCTTGCCCTGGCCTTCTCCGAGTTCGTTCATCGTCACCAGGATGCGCCCCTGCGGATCTTCGGTAATGGACTTGATCATGACAGTGGCGCCGGCGGGCGGCGTCTTGCCGTGGTTCGGCGTCAGGTTCGAGATGTCGGTCCAGGTCGCGCCGCCATCTTTCGACCAGGCCAGGTAAGCCATCTGGGTGGCCTTGTCGAAGCCGCCGATAATCATCGTGTCGGGTTTGCCCTTGAGCGGCAGGAAAGAGGTGATGTAAGGGTAGTTCTTGCTGCCCGAGAGCGGCTGCTGGATCACGAATTTGAAGCTGACGCCATTGTCTTCGCTGCGCAGCAGGCCGCCCTCGACGCCGATGAATACACGCTTGGTGTCCGCGACCGATTCGATGAACTGGACGTTGCGGTTCTCCAGCGCCGGCAGGTTCAGCGCCAGCTTGGCTTCGCTGGCCAGGGCGCTGCCGTCGGCGTTGAGCTGGTAGGCCTCGACGAAGGCCATGTCGAGCGGGCACTCGCCGCCGACCAGCACCCGGTCGCCAAGCACATGGAACTTGGTCGGGGTGCACACCATCGATGCCTTCTGGCCGCGCATCACGGTCCAGGTATTGCCGCCGTTGTTCGAGGTGAACAGGTTCACGCCCGCGCCCGGATTGCTGTACAGGCGCTTGCCGTGCAGCTTGACGTCCTGCATCGACAGGGTCTCGCAGAAGCCCCCGGTGCAGACACGCAGATCCTGGTCGCGCGGCACGAAGCTGTTACTGCTCGCCATCAGGGTGCAGGTCGAACTCTCGTTCTTCGACTCGGGCAGGTCGGCCCACGGCTGCATCAGCCACATATCGTCGCCCACCATCTTGAGCTTCGGCGCGCGCACGATGAAGTCGCCCTGCTTGCCCATGGCGCAGGCGCCCAGGGGAACAGGGGTCCAGCTCGACGTGTTGGTGACCGGCAGCGTCGCCTTGAGCACGGCCGAGCCTTCGGTCTTGCTGTTGGACAGCGACAGATAGGCGCTGCCGCCGTGGTAGGCGACGCTTTCCATGCCGCGCGCGGTGCTGGTGAGGCTCGTGATGGTGGTGGCCGCCGGCGGCGGCTGGACCACGACCGGCGGCTTGGCGTCGTCGTCGTCGTCCGAACCGCCGCAGCCTGCCAGCAGCAGCGCGCAGCTCATGGCCATGGCGGTGAATTTGATGTGGTGATGCATGCGTGTCCCCTGGGTGGTCGTTTTGACCAGGGGAATTCTAGGCAAGCGGCTATGCCCGTTTTCGGGTTTATTGTCGGCGGAATGTCGCGAAAGTGTAAAGATGAATCAGCGCAGATACGGCACCACATTGCGCGCCACGCGCGCCGTCTCGGCCTTTTCCAGCGGCAGGCGCAGGAATGCCTCCCAGGCATCCGGCGCCTCGCTGGCGCCGCGCGGGTCCGAACCGTACAGCACCCGGTCCAGGCCGAGCTGGCGCAAGCGCCGCACCAGGCGCCGCGCCTCGTCGGCAGGCAGGTCGGCCTGCACCACCGCCGCCACGTCGAACCAGACCTGGCGCATGCGCGGATCCTGGCGCGCGGCCGCCTCGGCCAGCACGGCCAGCGCCTCGCGCGCCGGGGTATCGCCGAAACCGGGGCCGTTGCCGGCCAGGTGCGACACCTGCACCGGCACGTCGGGCGCATACGGCAGCACCTGCTCCAGCAGCACGCGCGCCTGCGCGGCGCCATACGGTCGCCCGAGCGCACGCGAGGCGCGCATGTCCATCACGATCGCCATCCCGCGCGCATTGGCGGCGCGGAAGACCTGGCGCAGGCGCTCGACGTGGCCGGGCTGGTCGAGCTGGACGTCGGAGGCGGCGAAATCGAGCTTGATGCCGCGCCCGAAGCCGGGAGTGGTGGCGCAGCGCCCCAGTTCGAGCAGCGCATAGTCCTTGAGCGGATTGAAGCTGCACAAGGCCACCAGGCGTTCGGGATGACGCGCGGCCTGGGCCGCGACCCAGTCGTTCTCGGCGCGCACGCGGGCGTATTCATGGTCGATGGCGCGCGTCGGCAGGCCATAGGCATAGGCCGCCGACAGCACCGCCGCGCGCCCGACGCCGGCCGCGTCCAGCTGCGCCACCAGCTCGTCTGCGTCGACCGGCGCCAGCACGATCGAGGACGACATCCAGGCCGCCGCCGCGGGGCTGAACAGGTGCTGGTGGTGATCGGCGGCGGGCCTCAGGGGCGCCGGGGCTTCGCCGGCGCAAGCCGGGCCGAACGCGGCCATGGCGGCGTAGAAGATGGCGCCGGTGGTGATGCAGAATCGCCTCATGCGAACCTCGGTGTCTGGAAACCCGGACCATGTTAACGCAATGTCACCACCTGTTGTCAAGGCTGCGGATTCCATTCGAATGGCATAGAATCATCACTTTTGCGCCGGCCCCGCCCGGCGCGTTGTCAAAGGATTCATATGCAGCAGCCGCAGCACCAGCCGGACCTCGGGTCCAGGTTTGCAGTCAGCCCTCCTGTCACCCAGACCCGCTCCTTCCTCACCGTGGCCCTGATCGAGTTGTGGGAGCGCTTCGGCTACTACGGCATGCAGGCGCTGATCGTCTACTTCATGGTGCAGCGCCTGGGCTTCGACGATACCCGCGCCACCCTCGTGTGGGGCGCCGCGGCGGCCCTGATCTACGTCGCCCCGGCCATCGGCGGCTGGATCGGCGACAAGGTGCTCGGCACCCGCCGCTGCATGATCATCGGCGCCATCATACTGTCGCTGGGCTACGCCCTGATGGGCATCCCGGTCAGCGGCACCTGGCTGACCTTCGTGGCGCTGGGCGTGATCGTGGTCGGCAACGGCCTGTTCAAGCCCAACACCGCCAACCTGGTGCGCAAGATCTACGAGGGCGACGACGCCAAGATCGACAGCGCCTTCACGATCTACTACATGGCGGTCAACGTCGGCTCGACCGTCTCGATGCTGGCCACGCCGGCGATCAAGGACCATTTCAACGCCACTTCCGGCGGTGACCTGGGCTGGCATATGGCGTTCGCCTTCTGCAGCGTCGGCCTGTGGGTGGGCCTGCTCACGGTCGGCGTGCTGCGCCGCACCGTGAACCATATCGGCTCGCCGCCGGACGAGCTGCCGCTGGACTGGGGCAAGCTGGCGCTGGTGCTGGCCGGCGGCGTGCTCACCGTGATCGCCTCGACCTTCATCCTCGAATACCAGTGGCTGGCGCGCCTGTTCGTCTACGCCGCCGGCCTGGTGGTGCTGGGCATCTTCATCCACCTGATCCGCGCCAGCCAGGCCAGCGAGCGCGCCGGCCTGGTGGCGGCGCTGGTGCTGACCCTGCAGACGGTATTCTTCTTCATCTTCTACCAGCAGATGTCGACCTCGCTGTCGCTGTTCGCCCTGCGTAACGTCAACCTCGACTTCAGCCTGTTCGGCAGCCACCTGTTCACCTGGTCGCCGGCCCAGTTCCAGGCGCTCAACGCGATCTGGATCATGGTCCTTTCCCCGGTGCTGGCCTGGATCTACACGCGCTCCAGCGGCAGCCGCCTGGACCTGTCGATCGCCGCCAAGTTCGCGCTCGGCTTCGCGGTGGTGGCCGCCGGCTTCTTCACCTACGGCTTCGCTGGCGCCTTCGCCGTGAATGGCCTGACCTCGTCGTGGATCATGATCGCCGGCTACGGCCTGTATTCGCTGGGCGAGCTGCTGGTGAGCGGCCTGGGGCTGGCGATGATCGCACGCTACGTGCCGGCGCGCATGGGCGGCTTCATGATGGGCGCCTATTTCGTCGCGGTCGGCATCTCGCAGTACCTGGGCGGCCTGGTGGCCACCATGGCCAGCGTGCCGGAAGGGATGACGGATCCGCTGCAGACGCTGCCGATCTATACGAGCCTGTTCAACAAGCTGGGGCTCGCGGCCATCGCCTGCACCTTCATCGCGCTGGCCGCCCTGCCCCTGATGCGGCGCCTGACCGCTGCCCACCACGCCCACGCATAAGCGCAGCTTCCGGTAAGATGGCGGGGATTCCGACTCTCCGCCATCCAGCATGTCTCTCATCCTCCCCAACCGCCAGCTCCAGCTTGCCCAGCGCGTGCACGCGATCGAACCGTTCCGCGTCATGGAGATGGTCAAGGCCGCCGGCGAACTGAAACGCGCCGGCCACGACGTCATCAGCATGAGCGTCGGCGAGCCCGATTTCACCGCGCCCGACATCGTGGCCAGCGCCGCGATGGAAGCGATCCGCGGCGGTGTCACCCAGTACACCGAGTCGCTCGGCCTGCTCGAGCTGCGCCACGCGATCTCGGGCCACTACGCTGCCACCCAGGGCCTGGACATCGATCCGCGCCGCATCGTGATCACCGCCGGCGCCTCGGCCGGCCTGCTGCTGGCCTGCGCCGCGCTGGTGTCCGAGGGCGACGAAGTGCTGATGCCCGACCCGTCCTACCCATGCAACCGCCATTTCGTGGCCAGCTTCGGCGGCCGGCCGGTGCTCGTGCCTTCCTCGCATGAAGACCGTTACCAGCTCGGCGCCCACCACGTGGCCGAACGCTGGAGCGACCGCACGCGCGGCGTGCTGGTGGCCTCGCCGTCGAATCCGACCGGCACCTCGATGACCCCTGATCAGTTGCGCGAGATGCTGGCGGCGGTGCGCGCGCGCGACGGCTTCGCCATCGTCGACGAGATCTACCAGGGCCTGTCCTACGACCACCGCTTGGCGAGCGCGCTCGCGCTCGACCCCGACGCAATCACGGTGAACAGCTTCTCCAAGTATTTCAATATGACCGGCTGGCGCCTGGGCTGGCTGGTGGTGCCCGACAGCCTGGTGCCGACCTTCGAGAAGCTGGCCCAGAACCTGTTCATCTGCGCGCCGACCGTGGCCCAGCATGCGGCCCTGGCCTGCTTCGAGCCCGAGGCGCTGGCGATCTTCGAGGAACGCCGGCGCGAATTCCAGCGCCGCCGCGACTACCTGGTGCCGGCACTGCGCGAACTCGGCTTCGGGGTGCCGGTGATGCCGGACGGCGCCTTCTACGTGTACGCCGACCTCGATCGCGTGGCGCACCCGCTGCATGGCGACAGCGCGGCGTTCAGCATGGCGGTGCTGCGCGACGCCCACGTGGCGATCGTGCCGGGCGACGATTTCGGGGTGGCGGCGCCGCAGCGCCATGTGCGGTTTTCGTATGCGACGAAGTACGAGCGGATCGAGGAAGCGGTGGCGCGGCTGCGGCGATTGTTTGCCTGAATGACGGTGGCCGCTACGGCGTCACGCCCGCCAGCAGCTCGATCAACACGCCGGGCGCCACCGGCTTGACCAGGTAGCGGTCGAAGCCGGCCGCCAGGGCGCGTTCGCGGTCTTGCGGCTGGCCGTAGCCCGACAGGGCGATCGTCAGCGGTCGCGCACCCGTTTCCGCCCCCGCGGCGCGCAGGCGCGCCACCAGCTCCAGGCCGTCCAGGCCCGGCAGGCCGATGTCGCAGACGATCGCGTCGAAGCGCCCTTCCAGCGCAAGCGCCAGCCCGGTGTTGCCGTCGCCCGCGATCTCGACGTGGTGGCCTTCGACTTCGAGCAGCATGCGCAGCACGTCGGACGCGTCGTTATTGTCTTCCACGATCAGGATCCGGCGCCGGACGCCGGCAACCGGTGCGACGCTGTCGACGCTGCCGCTGGGCGCGGCGGCGCTCGATAACGGCAGCGATACCGTGAAGGTGCTGCCCTGCCCCAGCCCCGGGCTGGCGGCGCCGACACTGCCGCCATGCATCGTGACCAGGTTGCGCACCACGTTCAATCCTACCCCGAGCCCGCCCTCCGAGCGCGCAAGCGTACGTGGCCCCTGGGTGAACAGGTCGAAGGCGCGGTCGATGGTCTCAATGGACATGCCGGAACCGTTGTCGTCGATGGTGACCGTCACGCCGCCCTCGGCGCCGACCTGGGCCGCGACCGCGATCCGGCCGCCGTCCTGCGTGTATTTCGAGGCGTTGTTGAGCAGGTTGGTGAACACCTGGGTCAGGCGCACCCGGTCGCCCTCGACCACCAGCGCATCGGATGCCGGGGCAATCGCCAGCTCCTGGCCGCGCTCGCGCACGCGCGGCATGACGGTTTCCGCCGCATGCTCAATCAGCTCGGCCAACCGCAGCGGTTCGATCGCGAGCGTGATCTTGCCGCTGCTCAGGCGGGCGGCATCGAGCAGGTCGTCCAGCAGGCGCGCCATATGGCCCACCTGGCGCTGGATCACGCCGGTCAGGCGCTCGAGGGTGGCCGTGTTCACCGGCGAGCGTTCGAGCAGGCTGGCCGACACATTGATCGGCACCAGGGGGTTGCGCAGTTCATGCGCCAGCATGGCGAGGAATTCGTTCTGGCGGCGATTGGTCTCTTCGGCATCGTCGCGCGAGGTCTGGGCGTCGACTGCGGCCAGCACCAGGTGTTCGTTGGCCTCGCGCAGGCTCGCCGTCAATGCGAGGCTGGCCGCGAGATCGCCGCGCAGCTGGCTGTTCTCGAGTTCCAGCGCCGCCAGGCGGAGCGCCAGGGTGCCGTCGTCGATGCCTGGTGTCGCCGCCATGAGACTCATTCAGGGTGTCCCGCGCGAGATGGGCAGGCCGTGCAGCACGCCCTCGTATTCGGTGGCGATCGGCGCGATATGGATGCCGTCGTCGCCGATGCGGAATTCGCGTAGGTCGGTGCTGTGGGCGCTGCCGCGCACCTTGACCACCGAGATGAAGCGGCGCAGCTGGCCGCCGCTCTCGCCGAACCGCATCAGTACGATGGCATCGGTGAGGTAGGCGACGTCGGCCTGGCCGAACCTGAGCTGGGTGAAGTCGTCGTCCAGCCCCATCGTCACCAGCACGCTCACGCCACGCTTGGCCAGCGAGGACAGCATCTGGAACACGGTCGAGCGCAGCTGGTTGCGGCCTTCCGGCGCCAGGTACAGCGCCAGCTCGGACAGCGAATCGACCACCACCCGGCGCGCGCCGGTGCGGTCGATCGCCTCGTTCATCTCGTCGAGCAGCTCGTCGACCGTGAGGTCGATCTTGCGGCTCTCGACCATCTGCACGTCGCCGTTGGCGACCAGCGCCGCCAGTTCGGCGTTGCGCAGGCGCGAAGCGCCTTTCTCGAACGAGACCGCGACGCCCTTCTCGCCCAGCCGCGCGCCCTCCTGCAGGAAGCGGGTGCCGAGGATGGTCTTGCCGCAGCCGCTCGGGCCGGACACCAGCATCGAATGGCCTTGCGGCAGGCCGCCATGGAGCAGCGCGTCGAGGTCCGGCGTGCCGGTCGGGATGCGCCCAGTATTGCGGTCGACGCGCGCGCCCTGGTGGTGGTCCGCCGCCAGCGGCGGCAGGATGCGTGGATACACGCGGATGCCGTCGTCGGTGATGCGGAAGGTGTGCGAGCCGCCCAGGTGAGCCTGGCCGCGCATCTTGACCACCCGCATCTTGCGCACCACCGAGTTATCCTCGTGCACCGGGGTCAGCGAAATCATGCCGTCGGCCACCGTCATGATCGGGCTGGCCTCGGCGTCGCCATGCAGGTATTCGCCGATCAGGAAGGTGGTGGCCTGCCAGCTCGTCATGCGGGTGCCGAGGTCCTGGATGAAGTGCTGCAGATCGGCCACGCCTTCGTTGCCGGCGCGCGCCGTCTGCGCCACCGAGCGGAAGGAATCGACGAACACGAGGCTCGGCGAGAAATCCTCGACCTCCTTCATCAGGCGCGCGAGCACGCCGCTGAAGTCGCCGGTGCGCAGGTCTTCGGCCAGGTTGACGTAGCGGACGCAGTTGCCGACCATGTCCATGTCGAAGAAGCTGTACTGCTGCTGGTAGCGCAGCATTTTCAGGGGCGGCTCGCCCAGCACGGTGAAGAACAGGGCGCGGCGCTCGTTGCTGGCCAGCGAAAACATGATCTGGTGGGCGAGCGTGGTCTTGCCCGAACCCGGCGGCCCGGCGATCAGGTTGAAGGAAAATTCGCTCAGCCCTCCCCCCAGGAGAACATCGAGCCCTTGCACGCCCGTACTCAGCTTTCCAAGGGATACTTTATCGCTCATTACTTGTGCTCCTGTGCATTCTTCTCTTCCCCGTCACGCGCCGCGGCATCGAGCAGGCGCCGCGCAAGCGCCTGGC
Organism: Massilia sp. CFBP9026; assembly: GCF_034045165.1. Lineage (NCBI taxonomy): Bacteria > Pseudomonadati > Pseudomonadota > Betaproteobacteria > Burkholderiales > Oxalobacteraceae > Massilia > Massilia sp. CFBP9026. The sequence continues at coordinate 563,110 of NZ_JAXCWH010000001.1, read as the reverse complement.
CGATCAGCGACGCCAGCAGCTCGGTAAACGTCTGGAGCAGTGCCGCGTGCGCGGCTTGTGCGTGGTCGGGTGCCACGCTGGCGAGCAGCTCGTCCAGCGCGGTGATTTGGGAGTCGCGGGTCTTGCATGGCGGCGTCTCGGCCAGCCATTTGAATTCGGGCCCGACCAAGCGGCATGCCCGCCCGTACAGCGCACAAAAGCCGCTGTCGCCGATGAGCGGACCCAACTGGTCCGCCAAGCGGCGCCAGGATTGGATGAGCTGGATATGCTCTTCAGAACGTCCGGGGCCGCCCTTACTCGTCATCATGTCTAGGTTGAATAGCAATTGCTGCCGTTGTCTTCATGAAAGGTCCATGCACACTCTCGCGCGGAATCGTCGTGCGCTCGCCCGGCGATAGGTTGACGAACATTATATCTTGGCTTTACGCCATTCCCAGGGCATACCGCGATTAAAGTTGCAGCGCACCATGTACCAGTGCAAGTATTTACGATACAAAACATGCGGTAGGCATGTGCCTGTTTCCCCGCTAAGATGTGTATCGCCGAGCAATAATGCTCTTTATCAAGCAGGGGATCAATGAAAATAAGCAAGCTGGGCGCCGCCGTCTCGACGGCCGTCGTCGTGATGGGTCTGGCATTCGCGCCGGCCATGGCCGCAACGGGCGCACCCGCGGCCGGGGTGAATACGACCGCGAGCGCTGCCGCGGCCGACGCGCGGTTCAAGGACATCTACACCAAGGAGTGGAAGTGGCGCATCGCCGAGCGCCTGGCGCGCGACGAGGACGCGCCTAACGCGAACCCGGGGTATGCGCGGGTCGACGCCGCGGCCCAGGAAGCGCGGCGCGTCTACTGGGCCGGCATCCTCAAGGAACTCGATGCAATCCGGCCAGCCGCGCTCTCGCCCGCCGAGCGCATCAACTTCGCCGTCTACCGCGCCCAGATCGCCTCCCTGCACGACGCCCAGCGCTTCCGGGAATACGAGCAGCCGGTCAATGCCGACACCGCGTTCTGGTCCGACGTCGCCTATGCCGCGCGCCGTCCGCTCAAGAGCGCCGACGAATACCGCAGGTACCTGGCAATGCTCGACGGCCTGCCCGGCTATTTCGACCAGGAGCTGGACAATATGCGCGCCGGCCTGGCGCGCGGCTTCACCCCGCCGAAGGTCACGCTGGCCGGCCGCGAAGGCACCCTGACTTCGGTGGCCGACGCGAAGACGCCGCAGGACGTCGTGTTCTACAACCCGTTCAGGCAGATGCCCGCCTCGATGCCCGCCGCCGAACAGGAAGCGCTGCGTGCGCAGGCGGTGGCCCTCATCCAGGGCAAGATACAGCCGGCCTATGCCAAGGCGCTGGCCTATTTCCGCGACGAATACGTGCCGAAGGCACGCACCACGCTGGCGGCCCAGGACATGCCGGGTGGGAAGGCGTACTACCAGTCGAAGATCGTGGAATTCACCACGACCGACATGACGGCCCACCAGATCCACGCGATCGGCCTGGCCGAGATGGCGAAGATCCGCGCCGAGATGCACGACGTCATGAAGCAGGTCGGCTTCAAGGGCGACCTGCAAGCCTTCCTGCATTTCCTGCGCACCGATCCGCAGTTCTATGCCAAGACGCCGCAAGAGCTGCTCAAGAGCGCGGCCTGGACCTCCAAGAAGTTCGACGCCAAGGCCGACCAGTTCTTCGGCCACCTGCCGCGCCGGCGCTTCGCGATCGTGCCGGTGCCGGACGACCAGGCGCCGTTCTGGACCGCGGGCCGCGGCGGTCCGGGCACCTATTGGGTGAACACGTATAACCTGCCGGCGCGGCCCCTCTACAGCCTGCCGGCCCTGACCCTGCACGAGTCGGCGCCTGGCCACGCCTTCCAGATCCCGCTGGCGCAGGAACAGAAAGGCGTGCCGCCGTTCCGCCGCGCCTATATCTCGGCCTACGGCGAAGGCTGGGCGCTGTACACAGAGCGGCTGGGTACCGAGATGGATATCTACGAGACGCCGTACGAGGTCTTCGGCATGCTCAGCTACCAGGCCTGGCGCGCCTCGCGCCTGGTGGTCGACACCGGCGTGCACGCCAAGGGCTGGACCCGCGAGCAGGCGCAGAACTACCTGCTGCAGAACACCGCCTTGTCGAAGCACGAGGTGGAGACCGAAGTCGACCGCTACATCTCGTGGCCGGGCCAGGCGCTGTCGTACTACCTGGGCCAGATGGCCATCCAGGAAGCGCGCGCCCGCGCCGAGAAGGCGCTGGGGTCGAAGTTCGACATCCGCCACTTCCACGACACCGTGCTGCACGTGGGTTCGGTGCCGCTGCCGGTGCTGCAGCAGCGGATCGACCAGTTCATCGCCGACGGCGGACCGAGCCCGTATCCGAAAGAAGGCTGATCGTTTGATGGCAAAGGGGCCGCATCGCGCGGCCCCTTTTTTATTTGTCGAACAGCTTGAACTTCAGCTGGAACGAAATCCCGCCATACAGGCGATCCTTGTAGTTCGGGATGATCCCGACGTTCACGCCGACCCGCTTGTATTCGTAGGTCAGGGTCGGGATCGCGCCCGGGAACCAGCCGCCGTCGCGCGTCTTCGGATAGCCGTCGAAGGCGGCGATCGCCAGGCCCACGCGCACCGGACCCACCGCATACGGCTGCCAGATCACGCCCGCGTAATTCGACCAGGCGCGATCGCTGTTGTAGAAGCGGCCGGCGGTGGCCGTCATCGTGCCCTTGAAGCGGTACTCGAGCGCCAGGCCCTTGTTGTTGTCGTTCAGGTCCTTGTCGCCGTCGAAGTGGGCGGTATAGAAGCCGGTGTCGATCCACAACTCGCTCGTCGGCGATGGGTCGATCTTGGTGAAGAAGTCAGCGGCGGATGCCGCCGGCGCGGCCAGGCACGCGCAGATGGCGGCCAAAGAGAGGAAGGCGCGGCTCAATCGTCGGCTCCGGGATCAAGATGGGGAAACATGACTTCGGTGAAGCCGAAGCGGGAAAAGTCGCGGATCCGCATCGGGTACAGGATGCCCAGCAGGTGATCCACTTCGTGCTGCACCACGCGCGCATGGAAGCCTTCGGCGTCGCGCACGATGCGCTTGCCGAACTGGTCGAAACCCTCGTAATGCAGGCGCGTATGGCGCGGCACGCTGCCGCGCAGGCCGGGCACCGACAGGCAGCCTTCGAAGCCCTCTTCCATCTCGTCGGACAGCGGCGTGAGCACGGGGTTGATCAAGACCGTCTCGGGCACCGGCGGCGCGTCGGGATAGCGCTGGTTGCTGCCGAAGCCGAAGATCACCAGTTGCAAATCCACGCCGATCTGCGGCGCGGCCAGGCCGGCGCCGTTGGCCGCATGCATGGTCTCGAACATGTCGGCGATTAACGCGTGCAGCTCAGGCGTATCGAATTCGGTGACCGGCTGCGCGACCCGCAGCAGGCGCGGATCGCCCATTTTCAGGATGTCGCGCACCGTCATGCCAGGCCCCGTCCTTCCAGCAGGCCAGCCAGCGAAGCGCGGAAACCCTCGGCCGTTTCCGGGTGCTTGAGGCCGATGGCGGCGGTGGCCTGCAGATAGCCCAGCTTTGAGCCGCAGTCGTAGCGCTGGCCGGCGTAGCGGTAGGCCAGCACGCGCTCGTCGCGCATCAGGGCCGCGATGCCGTCGGTGAGCTGGATCTCGCCGCCGGCGCCCTTGCCAATGTTTTCCAGGTAGCCGAAGATCGATGGCGAAAGCACGTAGCGGCCGACCACGGCCAGGGTCGACGGTGCGTCCGCCGGCTGGGGCTTTTCGACGATGCCCGACACCAGCTCCAGGTCCTGGCGGTAGGCCGAGGCGCTGACGATGCCGTACTGGCGGGTATGCTCGCGCGGCACGTCCTGCACCGCCAGGATGCTGCTGCGTTCATAGCCATAGACGTCGACCATCTGGGCCAGCACCGGCTTCTGGCCGTCGGCGGTGTCCATGAAATCGTCCGCCAGCAGCACGGCGAAGGGCTCGTTGCCCACCACCGGACGCGCGCACAGCACGGCATGGCCCAGGCCCAGGGGCGAGGACTGGCGGATATAGATGCAGTTGACGTTCTTCGGGATCACGCCGCGCACGGTCTCGAGCAGGGCCTGCTTGCCGGCCGCCTCGAGCTCGGATTCGAGCTCGTAGGCCTTGTCGAAATGGTCTTCGATGGCGCGCTTGTTGCGGCCCGTGATGAAGATCAGTTCAGTGACGCCGGCGGCCACCGCCTCTTCGACCGCGTACTGGATCAGCGGCTTGTCGACGATCGGCAGCATCTCTTTTGGCTGCGCCTTGGTCGCCGGCAGGAAGCGGCTGCCCAGGCCGGCGACGGGGAATACGGCTTTGCGAATCAGGTTCATGCGGTCTAGTATGGAAGGTTGTTATTGCATTATTATGACTGCGCCTGTCACTATCCCAGCTGCGCCAGCAGCGCCAGCAGCGCTGCCTCGTCCAGGATCGTGACGCCCAGCTCCTCGGCCTTGGCCAGCTTGCTGCCCGCTTCCGCGCCGGCCACCACATAGGAAGTCTTCTTCGACACCGATCCAGAAATCTTGCCGCCGGCCTGCTCGATCAGGGCGCCGGCAGCGTCGCGGCTCATGGTCGGCAAGGTGCCGGTCAGGACGAAGGTCTTGCCGGCCAGCGGCCCCTCGGGCGCGGTGGCCGCCGAGGCTTCGGGCAGGGATTCCAGCAGCGAGCGGCGCAGGGCCGCCAGCGACTGCACCCGTTCCCGGTTCTCACGCACTGCCATCCATTCCTCGAGCGCCATCGCAACCGCTGCCGGCAGGCCGAAGATGCCGAAGTCGGTGCGCACGCCGATGTCTTCCAGCGTCTGGCCGGCGCTCACCACCTGGCGCGCGCGCGGCTCGGTCAGTTTCGGGATGTCGAGCGCGGCCAGCAGCTTGATCTCGTCGAGCTTTTCGCGCAGCTGCGCTTTCGGCGGATGCTCGCCCTTGGGCGCCACACCGGCGTCGAGCAAGGCGTTCACGGCGATCTGGTTCTTTTCTTCGGCGAAGAATTCGGCGATCGACTCGGCCACCGTGCCGCCGATATCGGGCAGCACGCGCAGCAGCGCGGCCGGCGCGCGCCGCACCAGGGCCAGGTTGCCGAGCCAGTCGGCCAGCGTCTTGGCGGTCGACTCGCCCACGTGGCGGATGCCGAGCGCGAACAGCAGGCGTTCGAGCGGCGGCTGCCTGCTGGCGGCGATCGCAGCCAGCAGGTTGTCGGCCCACTTGGTCGCGACCTTGCCCTGTTTTACGGTCTCGGGCGTGGTGCCGTCGCGCTCGTCCGCCAGGCGCTTCATCTTGAGCAGGTCATCGAGACTCAGGCTGTACAGGTCGGCCACGCGCGTGACCAGGTTGGCCTCGACCAGGCTGTCGATATAGCGATCGCCCAGGCCTTCGATGTCCATCATGCGGCGGCCGGCGAAGTGGCGGATCGCTTCCTTGCGCTGGGCCGCGCAGGTCAGGCCGCCGGAGCAGCGCGCGATCGCCTCATCGGCTTCGCGCACCACGTGCGAACCGCATACCGGGCATTGCTTCGGCAATTCATAGACCGCCGGTTCCGGGCTCGGGCGGCGCTCCAGCACCACCGCCAGCACCTCGGGGATGACGTCGCCGGCGCGGCGCACGATCACGGTGTCGCCCACGCGCACGTCCTTGCGACGTACCTCGTCTTCGTTGTGCAGGGTGGCATTGGTGACGGTGACGCCGCCGACCGAGACCGGCACCAGGCGCGCCACCGGCGTGATGGCGCCGGTGCGGCCGACCTGCACCTCGATCGCCTGGACCGTGGTCAGCGCTTCCTCGGCCGGGAACTTATGGGCCAGCGCGAAGCGCGGCGCGCGCGAGACGAAGCCCAGCGCACGCTGGTCCTCGATGCGGTCGACTTTATAGACCACGCCGTCGATCTCGTAGGGCAGCGACTTGCGGCGTTCGCCGACCTCGCGGTAGAACTCGAGCAAGCCATCACGGCCCGCGACCACCTGGCGTTCCTTCGCCACCGGCAACCCGAGCGTCTCGAACCAGTCGAGCAGGCCCGAATGGGTGTCGGGCAAGTCGACGCCGTCCACCTGCCCCACGCCATAGGCGAAGAAGCGCAGCCGGCGTTCGTTGGTGATGCGCGCGTCGAGCTGGCGCAGGCTGCCTGCGGCGGCGTTGCGCGGATTGGCGAATTCCTTCTGGCCGGCGGCGCGCTGGCGCTCGTTCAGGGACTCGAAGTCGCGCTTGAACATCAGCACTTCGCCGCGCACCTCGAGCACGGCCGGCACCTCGCTGCCGTGCAGCCGCATCGGGATCACGCGCACGGTGCGGATATTGGCGGTGACGTCCTCGCCAGTGTAGCCGTCGCCGCGGGTGGCCGCCTGCACCAGGCGTCCCTCCTCGTAGCGCAGGCTGATGGCCAGGCCATCGAACTTGAGTTCGGCGTTGTAGACGACCTGGCGCACTTCGAGGCCTTCGCGCGCCTTGCGGTCGAAATTGTCGATGTCGTCGTCGGTGAAGCCGTTGTTCAGCGACAGCATCGGCACCGCATGGGTGACCTGGCCGAATTCCGGGATCGGGGCGTCGCCCACGCGCCGGGTCGGCGAGTCGGGGTCGACGCCTTCCGGGTGCTCGGTCTCCAGCGCCAGCAGCTCGTGGTACAGCTTGTCGTACTCGGCGTCGGGGATCGTCGGCGCGTCCAGCACATGGTAGTTGTAGCTGGCGCGGTTCAGTTCCGCGACCAGCCAGCGCATGCGTTCAATGCTGCGCTGGCCGTCATTCTGTTGCTCTTGCTCGGTCACCGGACTTCCTCAGCTGAACAGGCGCAGCGCGCGGGTCGAGCCGGCCGGAATGTCGGCCGCGTCCATCTCCTGGTAGAACTCGCCCACCTGGCTCTTGATCTCGTCGAGCGCCTCATCCACCAGCGGCTGGTCGAAATCGTCGACGATGGTCGCGTCCAGGCGCTGCGTCAGGCCACGCGCCGTATCGACCATACGGCCGAAGCCGTCGCGCCCGGGGGCCACGCACGGCACGTCCAGCAGCAGGGTCAGGCGCGAAGTGGTGTCGGCGCCCAGGGTGACGTTGGTCGACAGCGTGAACAGCACGCCGCCGCCCGTGCTTTCCTTGTCGGGCATCGCGAAGCGGCCGTCCGGACGCACGTCGAAGCCCGCGTTCTCGAGGGCGCCGATCAGGGTCGACATCGCCCATGGCGCGCCATTCGCGGCCAGGTTGACGCCCAACTGGGCGTCGTGGCCGGCCACGAAGCGGTGCAGGATGCGCGCCTCGGCCATCACCTCGATCATGTCCGGCACTTCCGGCTCGGCCCCGATCTCGTCGGCCACCGCGCGCAGGCGCGTGACCAGCTCGGAGTATTCGAGTTCGTTCAGCGCCGTGGTGCGGGTCGCCATCTGCACGCCCGCCTGCAGCTTGGTGTACACGCCGCCATGCACGATCGGCTCCCATTCGCCGCTGACGGCGAAGCCGATGTAGTGGATCGGCTTGTTGCCGACGCGGCGCAGCGTCTGCAGGGTCGGCAGGATCTTGTCGCCGCGAACAGGCGTTTCGAGCGACAGCGGAATCAGGCAGTCGATCAGCGGATCGACCAGGCATTCGGCCAGTTCGGCCGGGGGCATGCCGGGACGGGTGCCCGGCAGCGAGGCGGCCACCGCATCCTGGGCGGCGCTGGCGCCGGGAGCGCGGTAGGTAGTCGTGGGAGCGGTGGCGGTCGGCATGACTGGCGCCGCTGGTGCCGCTGGTGCCGGTGCCGGTGCCGGTGCCGGCGTGGCGGCCGGCGCCGGCGTGTCCAGCTGCGGCTCTGGCTTGACGTCGGCCGGCACGAAGGCGTCGGCGTCGAGCACGGGTTCCTTGGCGGCCACTGGCGCATTGTCTTGCAGGTCGGCCTCGAACACCGGCTCGTGGCGGTCCACGGCCGGGACCTGCTCGCCGTCGCGCATCAGGACGTCGTCGTGGTCGGAGGCGAAGGCGCGTTCGACGCTCTTCCTGGCCTTGTATTCCTGCCACTTGTTGTAGGTGATGACGCCGACGACGAAGACGCCGCCGGCTGCGATCAGGCTCATTTGGAAATCAGTCATGCTGCGTGTGCCTCAATAGCGAAGTTCGCGCCGGACGCCGGGTCCTGTTGTTGTGCGCGAAGGTTGATTCGATCGAAATGCCATCCGTGCGGGCGCTCCCCACGAAAACTCGTGCCATCATACCAACTCCCCCGCCCGGATGCCATGAATTGGCGGAGCAACCCCTATTTAAGGCCAGGCCGCCCTCAGGCCGGCAAGGCGACCACGACCTCGCTGCCCAGCCCCTCTCCTGGGCTCGAGGCCCGGACCCGACCGCCATGCAGGAGCACCAGCTTCTTCACCAGCGCCAGTCCGATGCCCAGGCCGCCCTGCGCGCGGTCGGGCGTGCGCTGCCCCTGGCGGAACAGCTCGAACACGCTGTCGACCAGCTCGGGCGCCATGCCGATGCCGTTGTCGCTCACCGCGATCTCCACCATATTCCCGGCGCGCGCCAGCGTGACGACGATGCGCCCACCGGGCGGCGTGTACTTGGCGGCATTCGACAGCAGGTTGGCCAGCACCTGGACCAGCCGCTTGCGGTCGCCGTGCACCTGGATGCCGGCGGCTTGGTCGACGACCGACAGCGCATGCTCGCGCGCCTCGACCAGCGGGCGCGCCTGCTCGATGGCCTCGTCGACCAGCAGGCGCACCGCCACGTCTTCCTGGCCCAGCGCGATCAGGCCGCGCGTCACACGCGACACGTCCAGCAGGTCGTCGATCAGGCCCGTCATGTGGGTCGATTGGCGCGCGATCACGCGGCCGATGTGCTCGACCCGCGCCGGATCGGCCTTGGCCAGCGGCAGCAGCGCCGCCGCGCTGCGGATCGGCGCCAGCGGATTGCGCAGCTCGTGGCCCAGCATGGCGAGGAATTCGTCCTTGCGTTGGTCGGCCTCGCGCAGCGCGTCCTCGGTCAGCTTGTGCTCATGGATGTCGGTGCACGTGCCCATCCAGCGCTGTATGCCCCCTTGCGCGTCGCGCACCGGCAAGGCGCGGCCCAGCACCCAGCGGTAGGTGCCGCTGTGGTGGCGCAGCCGGTATTCGATCTCGTAGGGCTCGCCAGTGGCCAGCGAATGGCGCCATTTCGCCCAGGCGGCCTCCTGGTCGTCCGGATGGAACATGCCGTTCCAGCCCTCGCCGTCGGTCGATCCCGCCGGCACGCCGGTAAAAGCGTACCACTGGTCGTTGTAGTAATCGTGGAAGCCGTCGGGAAGAGTCGACCACACCATCTGCGGCATCGCGTTCGTGATGGCGCGAAAACGCGCCTCGCTCTCGGCCAGCGCGCGTTCGGCGGCGCGCGTGGCCGAGATGTCGATCACCACCCCGAAGCCCTGGCGGCGGTCGGCCAGCAGGTTGCCGGCGCCGACCAGCACCGGGATGCGGCGGCCGTCGCGGTGCAGGAATTCCTTCTCGATCAGCGGCATCACGTCGTGCGCACGCAGGCGCGCGATGCCGGCGTCGTCGGCCTCGCGCCACTCGGGCGGCGTCAGCGCGCGCCACGACAGGCCGGCGCTCAGGTCGTCACGGTCCAGCCCCAGCATGGCGAGAAACGCATTGTTGCAGTCGAGGATATCGCCGTCGAGGGTGTAGCGCACCACGCCGACCGGACTGAGTTCGACCAGTCGGTCGAGTTCACGGGCGGCCTGGTCGACCTGCGGCGGCAGCGGCGCGGCCACGCCCAGCACGCCGACGATGGCGCCATCGGGTTCGCACACGGGCGACAGGGCCAGCTGGACGCGCGTGTGCAGCTCTACCTCGATGCGGGCCTGGGCCAGGCTGCCATCGAGGATGCGGGCGGCCAGCTCGCCGGCGCCGGGAAGCAGTGATGCGAGCGGCGCCCAGTTGTCGGGCGATGCGGCCGGAGCGCCTTCCAGCAGCGCCGCGAAGGCCGGATTGGCGGCAATCATACCGCCACCGCGCACGATGAACATCGGCGCCGGCGACGCGCCGATCAGCCGCAAGCCCTGCTCCAGTGCCGATGGGATGGGGGCGGATTGCAGTGGTATGGAGTGGTCGGTCATTGCAAGTATTTGTGCGGCGGCCCGGGGAGTCCGCGCCGGCTCAGGCGGCGGCCAGGTCGGCGGCCGACTCCATGTCCACCGCGACGATGCGCGAGACGCCCTGCTCCTGCATCGTCACCCCGATCAGCTGGCTGGCCATCTCCATCGCGATCTTGTTGTGCGAGATGAACAGGAACTGGGTGTGCTCGGACATGCGCTTGACCATGCGGCAGAAGCGTTCGGTATTGGCGTCGTCCAGCGGCGCGTCGACCTCGTCCAGCAGGCAGAATGGCGCCGGATTCAGGCGGAACATCGAGAACACCAGCGCGGTCGCGGTCAGCGCCTTCTCGCCGCCCGACAGCAGGTGGATGGTGGCGTTCTTCTTGCCCGGCGGCTGGGCCATGACCTGCACGCCCGCGTCCAGGATCTCGTCGCCCGTCATCACCAGCCTGGCGTTGCCGCCGCCGAACAGGATCGGGAACAGTTCCGAGAAGTGGCCGTTGACGCGGTCGAAGGTGTCCTGCAGCAGGTCGCGGGTCTCGCGGTCGATGCGGCCGATCGCGTCTTCGAGCGTGTTGATGGCCTCGTTCAGGTCGGCGTTCTGCGAATCCAGGAAGCGCTTGCGTTCGGTGGCCTGGGCCAGCTCGTCGACGGCCGCCAGGTTGACCGCGCCCAGGCCGCTGATGGCATTCGTCAGCCGCGTGACTTCGGCCTGCAGGTACTGGGGCTTGAGCTCGGGGTCGAGTTTTTCCGCCAGCGCCGCCTCGTCGGCACCGGTGGCGGCCAGCGCCTCGGCGAACTGCTCCTGGTTCAGGCGCGCGGCCTGTTCCTTCAACTGCATCTCGGTGATGCGGTCGCGCTGCGGCTGCAGGCTGCGCTCGGACCCCATGCGTGCTTCTTCGGCGGCGCGCAACTGCTGGGCGACCTGGTCCAGCTCGTGGCGAGCGTCGGACAGCGCCACTTCCTGCGTCGTGCGGCGGTCAAGCAGCTCTTGCAAGCCCTCGTGCGCGGTGCCGCTTTCGAGAGCCTCGAGCTCCAGGCGCGCCTGGGCCAGGGTGGCGCCGACCTGCTCGGCCTGGGTGGCGGCGGTCGCCATCGTGCGGCGCAACTCCTCGATCCGGCTGCGCTGGGCGCGTTCGGCGAACTGCGCTTCCTGCGCGCTGCGTTCCAGTTCGCGCAGGTGGTCGCGCGCGCGGACCAGCGCCTGTTCCTGTTCGAGGAAGGCGGTCTGGCCGTCTTCGTGCGCCTCCTGCAGCTCGGCCAGTTCCAGGTCGAGCTGCTCGAATTCCTGTTCACTCTCGGCCTGGGCCTGGCGCTGCTCGGCTTCCTGGGCCGCGATCTCGGACAGGTCGTCCGCGATCTGGCCGCTGCGCTGGTTGAAGCGGGCCTCGATCTCGCTCTGCTTGAGCACCTCGATCTGCAGCGCATGCCCCTCGCGCTGCAAGGTGGCCACGCGGCCGCGCGCATCCTGCAGGCGGCGCGCCAGGTCGCTGACGGCGGCGTCGGCGCGGACAGCGCGCGCACGCGCCTCGTCGGCCAGCAAGGCCTGGGCCTTGAGCTGTTTGCCGACATTCTCGATCTCGTGCTGGCGCGCCAGCATGCCGTCCTGCTCGGCGTCCGGCGCGTGAAAGCGCACGCTGGAACGGGTGACCAGGTGGCCATCGCGCGTGACGAAGGCGGCTCCCTGCGGTAGGCGCGCGCGCTCGGCGAAAGCCTGGGCCGCGTCATGGGCGACATACACGCCGTGCAGCCAGTCTTCGAGCACGCCGCGCACGCCGGCGTCGTTCACGCGCAGCAGGCTGGAGAACGGTTTCAGGCCGTCGGGCGCCGCCGCGTGGCCGCCCGCCTGCGGCGAATACAGCGCCAGGCGGGCTGGCGGGGCGTCGGCCACGAAGGCCTTGGCCCAGTCGATATTCGATACTTCGAGGGCGCCGGAACGCTCGCGCAGCACGGCTTCGAGCGCGGTCTCCCAACCCTGTTCCACGTCCAGCTTCTGCCACAGGCGCGGCAAGCCGGCCAGTTCGTGCTTCTCGAGCCAGGGCTGGACCTTGCCCTGGGTCTGCACGCGTTCCTGCATCTGGCGCAGCGCATTCAGGCGCGCCTCCAGCTGAGCGTTGACCGTGGTCTCCGACTGCACCTGCGCGTGCGCCTCATTGCGTTCGAGTTCTACCGCCTCCTGGCGGCCGGTCGCCTCCTCCAACAGCATGGTCTGCTCTTCCAGCGTCAGCTGCTTTTCTTCCAGCTGCAGGCGCAGGTTGTCGAGGGTCGCGCTATCGGGCAGGTTGAGGCCATTCCTCTCCTGCTGCAGGCGTTCGCGCCGCGCCGCCAGATTGTTCAGGATGCCGGCGGCGTTGCGGCCGTGGGCCGAGGCCAGTTCGATGCGCTGCTGGACCTGCATGATGCGCGCGCGCGAAGCGGTCGCGCTTTCCTGGCCGGCGCGCCAGGCCGCTTCCAGCTCGGGCAGGCGTTCGTGGTGGACCTCGACCGCGATCTGGGCGCCTTCCGCGCGCGCGGCCAGCTCTTCGAGCTGCATTTCGGCTTCTTCCTGGCCCTCGCGCTGCTCCTGTTCCTGCGCCAGCCATTGGTCGCGCTGGGCGGTGAGCGTGACGATCTGGTTCTGCAGGCGGGTGCGCGACTCGACCACGAACTTGATCTGCGCTTCCAGGCTGCCGATCTCGGAATTGATCCCGTACAGGGCGCCCTGCGCCGTGTGCAGGCGGTCGCCGGCCGCGAAGTGGGCCTGGCGCAGATGTTCGAGGTCGACTTCGACACTGCGCAGCTTGGCGGTCTGCGCTTCCAGCGCGGTCTGCGCTTCTTCCATCTCGCGGAAGAATTTGACTTGTTCGGCCTTGGCCTCGTTCTTGCGCATCAGCCAGAGCAGCTTCTGCTTTTCTTCCTGGTCGGCCTGCAATTGGTGGAAGCGGTTGGCCACCGCAGCCTGGGCTTCCAGCTTTTCGAGGTTGGCATTCAGCTCGCGCAGGATGTCCTCGACCCGCAGCAGGTTCTCGCGCGTGTCCGACAGGCGGTTCTCGGTCTCGCGGCGCCGTTCCTTGTACTTCGAGACGCCGGCCGCTTCTTCGAGGAAGACCCGCAGCTCTTCCGGGCGCGATTCGATGATGCGCGCGATCATGCCCTGGCCGATGATGGCATAGGCGCGCGGACCGAGTCCGGTGCCGAGGAAGATGTCCTGGATGTCGCGCCGGCGCACCGGCTGGCCGTTGATGTAATAGGTGGACGTGCCGTCGCGCGTGAGCGTGCGCTTGACCGCGATCTCGGCGTACTGGCCCCACTGGCCGGCGGCCTTGCCGGCGCTGTTGTCGAACACCAGTTCGACCGAGGCACGGCCGGCGCTCTTGCGGTGGGTGGAGCCGTTGAAGATCACGTCCTGCATCGACTCGCCGCGCAGCTCGGAGGCTTTCGACTCGCCCAGCACCCAGCGCACCGCGTCGATGATATTGGATTTGCCGCAGCCGTTGGGACCGACCACGCCGACCAGCTGACCCGGCACCTGGAAATTGGTGGGATCGACGAACGACTTAAATCCCGACAATTTAATGGAAGAGAGGCGCACGTGGATCGGCTATGACGGTAGAGGTAAAGCGCGCATCATACCATTGCCGGCATGGGCTTGACCGCCGCGCTCAGGATGCGGCCGACCACGCCCTCGGCCGCCACCACACGCATCGCGCCTTCGCGCAGCAGCTCGGCCAGGCGCGCGGCCGGCAGCGAAAACGCTTCCTGGCGGCCGGCACCCGAGAAGATGTACAGCGTGCGCAGCGGGCTGACCCAGGCCAGGCGCACCCGGCGCACGATGTGCGCCTCGCTCAGCTCGAGGCGCATGCCGCGCTCCAGGCCGGCCAGCGCGGCGGCGGCCGGATCGCTTGCCGCGGCCTGCGCTTGCTCGGCCTGGAGCCGGGCCTGCTCGCGCTCTTCTTCCTGCTCCTGCGCCACCCGGCGCAGAGCATCTTGCTGGGCCGCCTCGAGCGCCAGTTCGAGCTGGCGCTCGGGCAGGAGCTCGATCGGCGCGCGCACGATCGAGGCATGGCATTCGGCCAGCGTGGCGAAGAACTGGAGGCGCTCGGCGTCCTGCCAGCGGGTGGCGTCGAGCCAGTTGTTCAGGCTTGCCAGCAGCGCCGGCAGGCGCGCGATCAGGGCCTTCCGCTGTTCCTGGGTCGCCTTCGGCTTGACGCTCCAGATCAGGTCTTCCATCGTGCGCGTGGCATTGTCGACGGCGCCGGGACGGCTGTCCTCGATCGTGTAGGCCAGCGCCAGCGCGGCGCTCCAGCGGCCTTCGAGAAAACCCGAGACGGCCGGGATCAGCTGTTCTCCCGCCATGCGCAGCGCCACCGCGCGCCGGGCCGAGCGTTCGGCGGCGGCGCGCTTCTCGCTGCGCATGGCCTGGGCGATGGGCGCCGCCATGGCCGCCTCTTCGATGTGGTCGCGCGCGGCCAGACCGGCTTCGAGGTCGGCCACGGCCGCATCGAACTCGGGGTCGACCTGGCCGCGCACGCGCTCGACGCTGCGGTGCATCGCGCGGTAGACCGGGTCGTCCTGGTCCAGGGGGCGTTCCCAGCCGGCCTGCGACAGCAGGTCGAGCATGCGCCGCGCCGGATGAGCCTCCTGGAAGAAGAAGCTGCGGTCGCGCAGCGCGGTGCGCAAGACGGGCAGCTGCAGGTGGCCGATCAGTTCGCGCGTCTCGGGGGCGACGCCGTCGTCCTGCAGCACGCTGCCGAATACGCGCGACAGCAGGTCCAGCGTGGTTTCGTCGGCGCGCGACAGGGCGCCCTGCGGCAGGCTGGCGCGCAGGCCTGGCAGGACCAGGACGCCGGGGGCGGCGTCCGGGGCGGCGACGCCGACGCGGGCCAGTAGATCGATCAGAGGCTGCGCGGACGACGCCGGCAATGCGGCGCTGCCGGCGCCACCCGACGCGTAGACCATGGTTGGATGGGCGGCGGGGCCCGCGGTGGCGCCCGCTGCAGGCTCAGGCGACGCCGGCGGCGCCACCGCGAAGCCAGATGCCGTGCTCGGACGCCAACCGCCGCTGCCCTGCGGCAGATTCGGGATCTCCGGCACTGCCGGGTCGAACAACTGGCGCAGTTGCTGGGCCAGCGCGGCGTCGCGCCGGGCGCGTTCGGCCTGGCGCGATGCGCGGTCGTCGGTCTTGCTGAAGCGGGTATCGGCATTGTCGCCCTTGCGCGACTTGAGCTTCCCGACCAGGGCCTCGTACAGCGGCCCCAGGTCGAACATCAGCCCCGGCCGCAGCAGCGGCGCCACCAGGCCGTGGGCCTCGGGATCGGGTTCGAACTGGCGCCAGGCCGCATCCACGGCGGCCAGGAAGACGTCTGGACGGAAGGGATTGTGCGCAGCGCGCACCAGGTCGCGTCCGAGCAGCAGGCCGAGGCGCACGCCCAGCGTGGCCAGGCCCTCGGAATGCTGCAGGTCGAAGGGCCGGCTGACGGCGCCCAGCGCCATCTGCTGGTCGATCTGTTCCAGCGGGACGAGGCTCAGTTCGGCCGCGGTGGCTGGGGCAGCGGCTGGCGCATCCGCAACGTGCGGCAGCAGGCGCGCGACTTCCCGGCGCAGCGCCGCGTCGATCTCGCTCGTCGCCAGGTGGGTGAATGCGTAACCGTTGTCCTTGAGGAGATTCCCCGACTTGACGCGCCGCATGACGGTAGCGGGGTCAAGCCCGGCTGCGGTCAGGTCGAGCAGCGCGGACACCATGCGCCGCGCCATGTCCGCCAGGCCGGACTCGGCATGGCTGCACGCGATGTCGACCAGCTCGGCCAGCGCCGCCTGCTGGGCGGATGCGGCCTTGCGCGCGGCAGAGGTCTGGGCGGATGGTGTGACCATGACGGTTCGGCGAAGTGAGGCAAGCCCCTATTCTGCCATATTCTTACCTCTCAGCAATGACCAAACACATCCGGACGGGGGCGGCTCCGGCCGCCGGCGGACGATCCCGATTCAGATATTGCGCAGGATGGCGCCCTTGGGCGGCGCGAAGTCCAGCACCTCGTGGATCATCTTCGCCTGCTTGGCATCGCGCGCGGTCATATGCAGGTCGCCGTACTGGTGCACGCTCCACTGCTCGGGCGCGAGTTCGATTTCCTTGCGCAGGATGGCCTCGGTGCGCGCATCGTCGGCGCGCAGGCCTTCGACGATGATGTTGAGCGCATCCGGCCGCGAACCGGGAGAAGCGGTCGCATGCGACTTGTGGATCATGAAGCGCGCGGTCTCGCTGGCGTAGCGGCGCGAGCCGGCCAGGTAGAGCACCACCGCGATCGAGGCCACCGCCCCGGCGTTATACATCACAAACTTGATCGGCGAGCTGGCCATGAAGTTATACAGGCACAAGCCGTCGCTGACGTAGCCGCCATTCGACTGCAGCAGCACATGGGCGGTATCGATCCCATCCTCGGTCATCGCCGCCACCGCCTCGAACATCCGGTGCACCATATCGCTGTTGACGTCGCCCGACAGCGTGAACCAACCCTCTTTCTCCTGCAACGTTTTTTCTTCGCTCATAGTCTTTTCCCGCCTACAAAGTAAGTGGAACAAGTGTAGCAAATCACGACAACCACCCCGAATGCCCCGCCCCAATAGTGCGCAGCAATTCTTTCCAGCAATTCCGCAGCAAAACTCTCCAATTAGGGTCAGTGTAGATTTATTGGGCAATTCCTCAAAGTTGTCAAACAATTCGACTCCGACCCTAATTAAGTTTTGGCGGTTTAGCGCTACCAAAATCGGTCTTTGATTCTCACCGTCAAATAGTTTTCCAGAAGAACGCTTTTTGTTTCCCCAGCGGTCAGGAATTAATGAGGGTCAGAGTAGAATTAATGAGCAACTTCGAAAGTTGTCAAAGAATTCGACTCTGACCCTCATTGTTGGGTAAGGGGGTGGGGGCAATATGTGGGGGCTTGTGTGGTTGACAGGGTGGGCGGGGTGGCATATCCTCCGCAGTCTTGATCGGGAGAGCGCAGCGACGCTGCCGCCGAAGGGGCACTCACCCATAAACTCTCAGGCAAAAGGACCGGTCAAGGGACGGCGGCGCATGGCGCAGCCGGTCAACTCTGGAGAGCGGCCGCGATGCGGCCCACCGAAGGGGCAAGCGGCGCCAGCCGCTATCTCTCAGGTACCAAGGACAGAGGGGTCGATAACGCACGAAGATCGTGCCGACACCCTATTCATGCCCGAGGATTCCATGACGCTCAAAGCGACCCCGCTCAATTCCGCTCACCGTGCCCTTGGCGCCAAGATGGTCGATTTCGGCGGCTGGGATATGCCTGTCAATTACGGTTCGCAAATCGAAGAGCACAATGCGGTGCGCAGCGATGCCGGCATGTTCGACGTGTCCCATATGTGCGTCGTGGACGTCAAGGGCGCCAACACCCGCGCCTTCCTGCGTGGCCTGCTGGCCAATAACGTCGACAAGCTGCAAATGCCGGGCAAGGCCCTGTATTCGTGCATGCTCAATCCGGAAGGCGGCGTCATCGACGACCTGATCGTCTATTTTCTGTCCGAGGACTGGTTCCGTATCGTCGTCAACGCCGGCACCGCCGACAAGGACGTGGCCTGGATGAACGCGCAGAATGCCGCCACCAATAGCAGCGTGAGCATCACCCAGCGCCGCGACGGCAACGATCCGATCGCCCTCATCGCCGTCCAGGGCCCGAACGCCCGCGCCAAGGTGTGGCAGGTGCTGCCGACCACCCAGGCATCGACCGAGAACCTCAAGCCCTTCAACGCCGCCATCGTCGGCGATACCGCCTTCGGCGAAGCCATGGTCGCCCGCACCGGCTACACCGGCGAAGACGGCTTCGAGATCGGCGTGCCCGCGTCCCAGGCCGAAGCGCTGTGGAATGCCCTGCTCGCCGCCGGCGTCAAGCCGGCCGGCCTCGGCGCGCGCGATACCCTGCGCCTGGAAGCCGGCATGAACCTGTATGGCCAGGACATGGACGAAACGACCAACCCGCTCGACGCCGGCCTGGCCTGGACCATCGACCTGGTCTCCGAGCGCGACTTCATCGGCAAGGCCGCGCTGCAGGCCAAGGGCCAGGGCGCGCAATTCGTCGGCCTGATCCTGCGCGAAAAAGGCGGCATCCTGCGCGCCCACCAGAAAGTCGTGGCCGCATCCGGTAACGAGGGTGAAATCACCAGCGGCACCTTCAGCCCGTCCATGCAGCAGGCGATCGCCCTGGCGCGCGTGCCGATGGACGTCGCCGTCGGCGACACCGTGCACGTGATCATTCGCGACAAGCACCTGGCCGCCAGCGTGGTCAAGCTCCCGTTCGTGCGCAACGGCAAAGTGCTGGCCGCCTGATCGCCGCCGCGCAATAACAAACACGTATACTAATAACCCCACCATCATCAGGAGTTTCCATGAACATCCCTACCGACCTGAAATACACCGAATCCCATGAATGGGTGCGCCGCGAAGAAGACGGCAGCCTGACCGTGGGCATCACCGAATACGCGCAGGACGCGCTGGGCGACATCGTGTTCGTCGAACTGCCGCAGGTCGGCAAGGCATTCACCGCGGGCGACGACGCCGCCGTGGTGGAATCGGTCAAGGCCGCCAGCGACATCTACGCGCCGGTCTCGGGCACCGTCACCGCCGTCAACCAGCCGGTCGCCGACGCCCCCGACTCGATCAACCAGGATGCCTACGGCGCCTGGCTGTTCAAGCTGGCCCCGAGCGACGCCGCCGCCTACGACAAGCTGCTCGACGCCGACGCCTACGGCAAGACCACCGACCACTGATGGTCCAAGGTGCGCCCCTCCCCGGGCGCACCACCTAGAGTACCCCTCCTTGATCCAGCCAGCATTGGCGCCAGACCTCTTCTTACCATGACCCGCTCCAGCCTCACCCAACTTGAAGCACGCGATTCGTTCATCCCGCGCCACATCGGCCCGTCCGAATCCGAACAGGCAGCCATGCTGTCGACCCTCGGCTACGCTACCCGCGCCGCCCTGATCGACGCCGTGGTCCCGGCCAACATCCGCCGCAAGGATAAGCTGGACCTGGGCCAGTTCGCCGAGCCGCGGACCGAAGAAGAAGCGCTGGCGCTGCTCAAAGGCCTGGCCTCGAAGAACAAGGTCCTCAAATCGCTGATCGGCCAGGGCTACTACGGCACCCATACGCCGAAAGTCATCCTGCGCAACATCTTCGAAAACCCGGCCTGGTACACCGCCTACACCCCTTACCAACCAGAGATCTCGCAGGGCCGCCTGGAAGCCATCCTGAACTTCCAGCAGGCGATCACCGACCTCACCGGCATGGGCATCGCCAACTCGTCGATGCTCGACGAAGGCACTGCCGCCGCCGAGGCGATGACGCTGATCCAGCGCGTCGGCAAGTCGGCCTCGAAAGTGTTCTACGTGGCCGACGACGTGCTGCCGCAGACCCGCGAGATCATCGAGACCCGCGCCGAACCGATCGGCGTCGAAGTGCGCACCATCGCCCCGGCCGACATCGAAAAACTCGAGGAAACCTGCTTCGGCGTGCTGCTGCAATACCCGGGCGTCGATGGCGAAGTGCGCGACTACCGCGCCGCCGTCGAGCACCTGCATGCCGCAGGCAGCATGGTGATCGTGGCCGCCGACCTGCTGGCGCTGACCGTCCTGACCCCACCGGGCGAATGGGGCGCCGACGTCGTGGTCGGCAACAGCCAGCGCTTTGGCGTGCCGCTCGGTTTCGGCGGTCCGCACGCCGGCTACCTGGCCACCCGCGACGAATTCAAGCGCAGCATGTCGGGCCGCCTGGTCGGCGTCACCGTCGACGCCCAGGGCAACCCGGCCTACCGCCTGGCGCTGCAGACCCGCGAACAGCATATCCGCCGCGAAAAGGCGACCTCGAACATCTGCACCGCGCAAGTGCTGCTGGCCGTGATGGCCGGCATGTACGCCGTCTACCACGGCCCGCAAGGCCTGGCCCGCATCGCGCGCCGCGTGCACCGCCAGACCACCATCTTGGCCGCCGGCCTGCAGCAGCTGGGCTTCGAACTGGCCAACAAGACCTTCTTCGACACCGTCACCGTGCGCGTCCAGGATGCGGCCGCGATCCACCAGCAAGCCAATGCGCGCGGCCTGAACCTGCGCCAGATCGACGCCACCACCGTCGGCGTCTCGCTCGACGAAACCGTCACCCGCGACGACCTGGCCAGCCTGTTTGCCGTGTTCGGCAACGGCAAAAGCGTCGACCTGGACCAGCTGGACGCCGGCGTTGCCGACGCCTTCCCGGCCGCCCTGGCCCGCACCAGCGCCTACCTGACCCACCCGACCTTCAACCGCTACCACGCCGAGCACGAGATGCTGCGCTACCTGCGCGCGCTGGCCGACAAGGACCTGGCGCTGGACCGCACCATGATCCCGCTCGGCTCGTGCACCATGAAGCTCAATGCCACCGCCGAGATGGTGCCGGTCACCTGGCCCGAGTTCTCGAACGTCCACCCGCTGGCGCCGAACGAGCAGACCATCGGCTACCGCGAGATGATCGCCCAGCTGGAAGCCATGCTGTGCGCTGCCACCGGCTACGCCGCCATCTCGCTGCAGCCGAACGCCGGCTCGCAGGGCGAGTACGCCGGCCTGCTGGTGATCCAGAAGTACCATGAGTCGCGCGGCGAAGGCCACCGCAACGTGTGCCTGATCCCGTCGTCGGCCCACGGCACCAACCCGGCCTCGGCCAGCATGGTCGGCATGAAGGTCGTGGTAACCGCCTGCGACGACAACGGCAACGTCGACCTGGCCGACCTGAAGGCCAAGGCCGAGCAGTACAGCCGCGACCTGGCCTGCGTGATGGTCACCTACCCGTCGACCCACGGCGTGTTCGAAGAGGGCATCAAGGAACTGTGCGAGATCGTGCACGCCCACGGCGGCCAGGTCTACGTCGACGGCGCCAATATGAACGCGCTGGTCGGCCTGGCCGCGCCGGGCGCCTTCGGCGGCGATGTCAGCCACCTGAACCTGCACAAGACCTTCTGCATCCCGCACGGCGGCGGCGGCCCCGGCGTCGGCCCGATCGGCGTCGGCGCCCACCTGGCGAAGTTCCTGCCGAACCAGCTGTCGACCGGTTACGTGCGTGACGAGAACGGCATCGGCGCCGTCAGCGCCGCCGCCTTCGGCTCGGCCTCGATCCTGCCCATCTCGTGGATGTACATCGCGATGATGGGCGCCGAAGGCCTGACCAGCGCGACCGAAGTGGCGATCCTCAACGCCAACTACATCGCGCGCCGCCTGGCCCCGCACTACCCGGTGCTGTACGCGGGCCACGACGGCCTGGTCGCGCACGAGTGCATCATCGACCTGCGTCCGCTGCAGGACAAGACCGGCATCAGCAACGAAGACGTCGCCAAGCGCCTGATGGACTTCGGCTTCCACGCCCCGACCATGAGCTTCCCGGTGCCGGGCACGCTGATGATCGAGCCGACCGAGTCGGAATCGAAGGCCGAGATCGACCGCTTCATCGAGGCGATGATCACCATCCACGCCGAGATCGTCAAGGTCGAGCGCGGCGAGTACGATCGCATGGACAACCCGCTCAAGGGCGCGCCGCACACCGCCGAAGTCGTCACCGCCGACGACTGGCAGCACGGCTACACCCGTGAAGTGGCGGCCTTCCCGGTCGCCAGCCTGCGCAAGAAGAAGTACTGGCCGCCGGTCGGCCGCGCCGACAATGTGTACGGCGACCGCAACCTGTTCTGCGGCTGCGCGCCGATCAGCGATTACGAGTAATCGCAACGGGTAATCACTTGCGGCTCGACGCGAGCCGCAAGTGCGACGCCTGTTGACGGCGGCGTTCCCTGCCAGCCCCCCGGCGCTCGCGCGCCGGATCGAAGGGCTTCGACGGGGCAACGCCGCCGTCGTCTTTCCGGCCCGCCGCCTCTACCTGCGGCGCAACCTCCCGCGTCCCCTCCTCGTCCAGCCTGAACCCCGCCACCGTGCGCGACAGCGCCAGCGCCTGCATCTGCAGGGTGCGCGCCGCGCTCGCCGCTTCTTCCACCAGCGTGCAGTTCTGGCGCGTCACCTGGTCCATCTGCACGATCGCCTGGCCCACGTCGGCCAGATGCGTGGCCTGGCCTTCGCCGGCCGCACCGATGCGCCCGGCCAGGTCTTCCACCTCGCGCACCGTGCCGGCAATGCGCTCCATGCTGCTGCCGGCGTGCAGGGCCCAGGCCGCGCCGCCGTCGATCTCGGCCAGCGACTGCGCCGCCACGCTGCGGATCTCGCGGCTGGCGGCGGCTACCCGGCGCGCCAGCGCCCGCACCTCGCCGGCCACCGCGGCCATCGCCGGCGACTGCGCGCCCGCATCGAGTCCGGCATCCATCGTTGTCCGCGCCGCGTCCAGCGCCGCGTTCAGGGCCAGCGTGCCGGTCTCGCTCGCCGCCAGGTCCAGCCCATCGGCGATCTCGACCACCCGCTGCGCGCCGCGGCGGCTGCCCTCGAGCGTCGCCACCAGCCGCTCGACCACGTCGCTGCCTTCGTGCGCCGCCTCGCCGGCGCCGGCGGCCAGGCGGTTGGCGGCGCGCGCCTGGTCGGCGCCCAGCTGGACGTCGGCCGCCAGCTCGCGTAGCGCGCCTTCGGTATGGGCCAGCGCGCTGGCCCGGAACACGGCGCGGCTGCCCAGGCTCAGGCTGCCGAGCTTGATGTCGCGCGAGGCGACGCCGATGAGGCGGGCCGACTCCAGGATCGAGCGCAGCGTGCCGTTCAGGTTGCGGATGCTGGCATCGAGCTGGCGCGAGGTGTCGGCGATCTCGTCGCCACCATAATCGTGGCCTTCGCGCTGGCGCACGGTCAGGTCGCCGCTGGCCAGGCCGCTGGCGGCCCGCCGGATGCCGCGGATCTCGTCCAGCAGGATGCGGCGCACGGCGAAGGTGATCGCCAGCGACAGCCCGATCGCCAGCAGCACGACCGCCGGCATCAGGACCGAGATCATGCGAAAGTCGGCTTTCGCGCTGGCGGATGCCTCGCGCGACAGCGCTTCTTCGAGCGCACCCAGGTCGGCCAGGCGCTGCGCCACCAGCGCGAACGCGCTCTCGGCCTTCTGCATGGCGTTGGCGCTGATCGAGCCGTCCAGCGGCGCCAGTTCGATCACCTCGCGCACCGCCACGGCGTAGCGCAGCTGGGCCGCCGCGGCCTGCTCCACGTGGCGGTCTTCGGCCTCGGTCAGGGTCATCTGGCCCAATGTATCCAGGCCGGCCGCGATCCGCCGGTGCTGGGCCAGGATGTCCTGGCGCAGCGGCTCGGTGCGCGCCACCGGGAAGCTGCCGCCCATCCAGCTCAGCAGGCGATAAATGTCGGCGTGCGCCTTCTGCGACTGCGCCGCCAGGCTGCTGGCGGCGCGCATGCTGGCCGCGCGCTGGCCGACGATCGATTCGAGCGAATCGTTCTGGCGCACCATCGCGTAATAGGCCACCCAGGACAGCAGGAGCAGCAGGGCCAGCACGGCGCCGGGGGCGAGCAGCAGCTTGGGGCCGATTTTCAGCCGGGACAGCAGGCCCGACAGCATGGAGAACCCGGGAACGCGGTCGGCGGGCGGCGTGGTCATGGCGTCCTCTCGTCTTGGTGCATTATTTCCTCAGTGCATACAGCAATGTACGCCGCAGATGGACGGCGCACTTGTCGCGGCGCAAAACCCAGGTCCGCAGGCGGTGACTTGCCGCGAAGGGGAGTTTCGGGCAAGAATCCGTCCAACGAATAATGACGAACCACACGGAAACTTCCCGTGCGCCTGCCATGTGCACGCCTACAGCGCGTAGCACCGGCTCGACGATGAGCACCGGGTCGACGTGGGACCGTCCGCCGGGCTGCCGAATGGCCGGCCGCACGGCTTGAGCGTGCTGGCCGACGGCACCTGCTGGTCTACTGCGCCGACGGCATCTACCGCGGCACGCCCGGTTCAGCCGCCGGCGCACGCCGCTTCGTCAGGGTTTGCCCGGCATGCGCGAGGCGGCGCGCCTGGCCGGCGGCGTCCTCGAGATCGACAGTACGCCGTCCGGCACGGTCGTCAGTGTATGCATACTGGTAACAACTTCTTACCAAGGCATGCACCGTGCATGAGCACAGCGCCCGTTAACGCGCTATGCTTGCACGAGACCCGATCGAGGAAAACATGATGAAAGCTCGCGCCTTCGTATTGACGCTTGGATGCCTGGCCGCTGCCGGCTTCCATACCCAGGCCCAAGCCCAGCTGCTGCCCGACCCGGCGCCGCCCCAGCCGGCCCAGCTCGAGCGCAGCCAACCCGCCGCGCCCGATCCATTCGCCGGCAGCCATCAGCCCTATCCGCGCGTGTACGGCGGCAATGTGGCAGCCCTGCCCAACGACCATGTGTTCACCGGCATGCGGCGCGATCCGCGCCTGCTCGGCGGCGTCGAGGTGGCGCCCAACGTCTCCATCGAGGGCGGCTACCTCAACCTGCCGGACAAGGATTTGCACCAGGTCGAGCCGGGCAAGCCCGCCGACGCCTCGATCCCGCTGGGAGAAAAAGGTTCCAGCAACCACCTGGCCGCCAAATATTCGCTCTCGGCCGGCGACCGCCTGTCGGCTTACGGCAAGGCCGGCATCGCCTACACTGAAAAAAAGAAGGAAAAAGGCGTGTCAGGGTCCGATACCGGCCTGTACACCGGCGCCGGCGCCAGCTACAAGGTCGACAAGCGCACCACCGTGAGCGGCGACTTCGTGCGCCATGGCGACGCCGGGAAGAAGTTCGACCGCGCACGCGACGGCGTGCAGGGCAACCTCAAAATGGGCTTCTGAAAGGACGGTACATGAAACGGCCAGCCTTCCTCCTGGCGGCAGCCGTCGCCACCGGCGCGCCGGCGCAGGCGCAGCTGGCGGAACCGGCTCCCGCGCCAGTCGAGCTGGCCG
Organism: Massilia sp. CFBP9026; assembly: GCF_034045165.1. Lineage (NCBI taxonomy): Bacteria > Pseudomonadati > Pseudomonadota > Betaproteobacteria > Burkholderiales > Oxalobacteraceae > Massilia > Massilia sp. CFBP9026. The sequence goes on along the minus strand of NZ_JAXCWH010000001.1, from coordinate 538,223 downwards.
ACACCCGCCCACGCAGCGTGTTCTCGGCGCCGCGCGATCCCGAGGGCCAGACCTACCCCCGCGTCTATGGCGGGAACCTCAACGCCAATCCCAACGACCGCCTGTTCGGCGGCCTGTTCAAGACCGATCCCAGGTTGCTGATGGGCGTTGCGGTGACGCCGGCGTTGGCCTTCGAGGCCGGCTACGTCAACCTGCTCGACCAGGGTTTTCGCCCGGTGAACGAACGCGATCCCGAAGACACGACCGGCGCGATCGGCCTGCGCGGCTTCAACCTGCACGCGGGCGTCAAGGTCACGCAGCCGCTCGGGGAGCGCCTGTCGGCCTACGGCAAGCTGGGTGTGGCGCACAGCCAGAACCGCCGCGGCGTCCGCAAGGGCGTCGATACCGGCTTATACACGGGCGTCGGCGCCCGTTACCAGGTCAGCGAACGGGTCATGTTCGACGGCTCCTTCGAGAATCACGGCCATGCGGCCGAGCGTTTCGAGAATGCGACCAATTCCAGCAGCAGGGTCAGGGCCAATCTGAACATCGGCTTCTGACTCACCTTCCCGGGCGGGTGCGCGCTACACTAGCGCCCATGAGATTTTCCGTCTTCCTGGCGCGCCACCGGCGCCTGCTGCCCGCCGGCCTTGCCTCGCTGCTGCTGCACCTGCTGGCGATCGCCTGGGTCGATGCCCGCCTCGCGCCGCCGGCTGTCACGGTCGGCAATCCGGCGCTGGCGCTGCGCCTGGTCGACGCGCCGCCTGCCGCGCCGGCGCCACAGACGCCCGACCTGCCGGCGCCGGAAGTTCCCGCGCCGGACGCCGCGCCGGTGCCGGCCGTCGATGCCCCGGCCGATGAGGTGTCGGTGCCGGCACCCGCCCCAATGGCCGAGCCGCCCCCGCCGGAAACCGAGGGCGACGTCGCCACGACCCGTGTGCCCAACACCTACCGCGTCACCCCGCCCCCTTCCGGCCGCATCGACTACAGGCTCACGCGCAGCGCTCCCGGCGGCGCGCCACAGGACGCGGGCCAGGCCAGCATGGCATGGCGCAGCGACGGCAACCGCTATACGGTGGCACTCGACGGAGTGCTGGGAACGCTGGCCAGCGACGGCCGGGTCGATGACGCGGGGATCGCGCCGGACCGCGCCCGCCGCGCCGTGGGGACCGGTCAGGCGACCACCACCTTCGACCGCGCCGCCGGCACGATCATGCGCGCGCAAGGCGGCGCCGACCAGCTGGTGCCGGGCAGCCAGGATCCGGCCTCGCTATTGCTGCAACTGGCCGGCATCGGCCTGGGCGATGCGCGCCAGGTGAAAGATGAACTGGAATTCTGGGTCGGCGGCGCGGGCGGCGCCGGCGTCGAACGCTACCAGGTGCTGGGCCCCGAGCGGATCGAGACCGGCGCCGGACCGCTCGACACGGTGCGCCTGGCGCGTATGGCCGAGCATGGCGCGCCGCTGCTGGAGTTGTGGCTGGCGCCGCAGCATGCCTGGATGCCGGTGCAGCTGCGCCTGACCGATGCCGACGGCACGGTCAGCACCCAGACGCTGGCCGCGATCGCGATCGAGGCGGTGCAGGAGGAATAACACGGCGCGGAATGCTTCCCGCGCCGTGGCGGCCGTCAGGCCAGCTTGGCCGCGTGCTCGCGGGTCGCGTGGAACACCAGCTTGGGCCAGCGCTCCTGGGTCAGGCGCAGGTTCACGCCGGACGTCGCCAGGAAGGCCATATTGCCGGCGGCATCGTAGGCGACCTGGTGGCCGAGCTGGTTCTCGAAGTCGGCCAGCGATTTCTTGTCCTCGCTCGAGATCCAGCGCGCGCTGCTGATGCTGCTGCTTTCGAACACCGCGTCCACGCCATACTCGTTGAGCAGGCGGCTGGCCACGACTTCGAACTGCAGCACGCCGACCGCACCCAGGATCAGGTCCGAACCCAGCACCGGCTTGAACACCTGCACCGCGCCCTCTTCGCCCAGCTGCTGCAAGCCCTTGTGCAGCTGCTTGACCTTCAGCGGATTGCGAATCCGCACCGTGCGGAACAGGTCCGGGGCAAAGTAAGGGATGCCGGTGAAGGTCAGCATCTCGCCTTCCGAGAAGCTGTCGCCGATCTGCATATTGCCGTGGTTCGGCAGCCCGATGATGTCGCCGGCGTAGGCCTCTTCGACCTGTTCGCGGCTCGAGGCCATGAACGTCACGACCGACGACAGTTTCACTTCGCGTCCCAGGCGCAGGTGCTTGACCTTCATGCCCTTCTCGAAGCGTCCCGAGCACACGCGCAGGAAAGCGATGCGGTCGCGGTGGGCCGGGTCCATATTGGCCTGGATCTTGAACACGAAGCCCGAGAACTTGGGTTCGGTCGGCTCGACCGCGCGCACGGTGGCGTCGCGCTCGCGCGGCGCCGGGGCCCAGTCGACCAGCGCCGACAGGATCTCGCGCACGCCGAAGTTGTTGATCGCGGAACCGAAGAACACCGGGGTCTGCACGCCCGATAAAAAGCGCTCGAGGTCGAACACGTGCGAGGCGCCGTGCACCAGCTCCACTTCCATCTTCAGTTGCTCGATCTCGAGCGGGAACATTGCGGCCAGCTTCGGATTGTCGATGCCCTTGACGATCTCGAAGGCGCCGTCGGCCTTTTCCTCGCCGGCCTTGAACAGCATGATCTCGTCCTTCAGCAGGTGGTACACACCGCGGAAGTTCTTGCCCATGCCGATCGGCCAGGTCACCGGCGCGCACTCGATCTTGAGCACCGACTCGACTTCGTCCAGCAGTTCCAGCGGATCGCGGGTCTCGCGGTCCATCTTGTTCATGAAGGTGACGATCGGGGTGTCGCGCATGCGGCAGACGTCGAGCAGCTTGATGGTCTGTGCCTCGACGCCCTTGGCGGCGTCGATCACCATCAGGGCCGAGTCGACCGCGGTCAGCACGCGGTAGGTGTCTTCCGAGAAGTCCTGGTGGCCCGGGGTGTCGAGCAGGTTGATCACGTGGTCGCGGAACTCGAACTGCATCACCGAGGACGCGACCGAAATGCCGCGCTGCTTCTCGATGTCCATCCAGTCCGAGGTCGCGTGGCGGCCGCTCTTGCGGCCCTTGACGGTGCCGGCCAGCTGGATCGCGCCCGAGAACAGCAGCAGCTTTTCGGTCAGCGTGGTTTTACCCGCGTCGGGGTGGGAAATGATGCCGAAGGTGCGGCGGCGCGCGACTTCGCGCGCGGTCAGGCCGCCCTGGCGGGAGGTGGTGCTGGCGGTGTGGTCGCCGGCGTCGGGAGTATCGTTCGCGGCGGAGATGTCGGTGTCGTTGGCCATAGTCGAGCCCTTCTGGTGGCCCTGGTAAGAAAACCCTCGATTTTACCGTCTCCGCCCTCTCCCGTGTGAATTGAATGGCGCCGCCATGGCGGCGGCGGCGCCCACTGCTTCAATCGCGCACGCGGCGCCAGCCGGCGCGGTGCGCCTCGGTGGTCTCGGACGGCGGGAAACGGCCGGTCACCATGCTGCCGTCGGCGGTGGTGGTGATTGTCTTCAGGGCGCCCGACGGCAGGCGCACCACGATGAAGCCGACCGCCGCCGATGCCGCCAGCGGATAGCCGGCGACGCCGTCCGGCGAAGCGGCGCGGCCGGTGCAGACGTTGAGCTGGTACATGACGCTGGTGCCGCCCACCGAGCACTCGGTCGAGGAACTCGGCAGGTTGGTCACCACGTTGACGGTGCCGGCCACCACTTTCGGATCGAGGTTGACCCGCTCGCCCGTGTTCTGGTCGAAGTCCACATACCAGCCGTCCTGGCGCGCCAGGTCGACATCGTCGCCCGAGATACTGAAAGGCACCGCCGCCTGGCTCGTCCCGCCTTCTTCCTCGATCCGGGCCAGCTGCCGCTTGACCATGGACGAGCCGGGCCAGCCGCTGGCGCCGATCGTCTGCCCGCTGTCCTTGAGCACGTAGGCGCTCTGGCGCTTGGTGTTCTCGACGTCGATGAGGTCCAGCAGGCGTCCGCTGCCGAATACCACCACGCGCTGGGCGCCGGCCACGGTCTTGCCGCTCTCGTCGTCATCGCCATCCTCGCCCAGCACCGGCCGCTCGACCCGGCAGGCGGTGACCTCGGGACGGGTGGTGAATGGTTTGTCGACGCCGGCGTCGCCCATCAGCAGGCGGGTCGTCGTGCCCGGCACGGTGAAGTCGAAGCGCCACATCTTGCCGGTATTGTCGCCGCCGTAGACGTAGGTCACCAGCGGATCGTTGTTCGGATCGTTGGTGATCGCCGTGATCTTGGCCAGGCCCGACGGCGTGCCGACGCTGCCGACGTCGGTGCTGATCTTGCGCAGGATGCGGCCGCTGGCGATGTCGACCACGAACAGATAGCCCTTGCCGTCGCCGCCGGCCACGCCGTCCGTGCCCGGGATATTGTTATAGCCCGAGGTCAGGAACACGACCCATTTCTCTTCGCCGTTCGCCTCGTCCTTGATGGTGCCGAACTGCGGATTGCCGAACGAGTAGCCGATCTGCGGCTCATTGTGGATGCCGCTGCACACGGCACTGTCGGCGCACAGTTCCCACAGCGGCTGGGGATCGTCCGGATCGGTGACGTCGAGCGCGTAGTAGCCGCGTCCGCCCGCGTTCAGGCCGGCCACCAGCACGGTGCGCCATTCATCGCCGATCTTGACGTCGGCCACCTCGGGCGAGCCATCCACCGAGAAGATGTGATTCGTGCCATAGGTGGTGCTGGCCAGCAGGTGCAGCTTCTTCATCGTGATGCGCGGCGCGTAGGCCCAGGTCTCCTCGCCGCTGCTGGCGTTGAACGCGTGCAGCATGCCGTCGTTGGCGGCGGCGAACACCGTCGCCGCGCGCCGGGCGTTGGCGATCTTGTAGGCGCTGTAGCCATCGCGATCGAAATTGCGGCGCGGTTCGCGCAGGTAGGCCGGCTTGGAAGAGGCGATATCGCCCAGCACGATCGGTACCGAACTGTTGCCGCTGTTCTCACCCACCGTGGTGCGCGAATAGGAACGCAACACGGTGTCGTCGGCATGCTGCTGCTGGCCGCGCAGCCAGTTGACGATGTTGGCCCCATTATTGACGATCTGGCGGTTGGCGGCGGACATGCTCGCGCACTGGGTCAGCGCATTGCACTTGTTGTCGAACCAGGCCTTCTCAAGGTCCATCTCGGCATACAGGAAGTTGGCGCGCGCGCCGCTGGCAGGGTTGCGCATATAGATCCTGCGCTCGTCGCTGCTGGCGTCGACCTTGGTGCCGAGGGTGTCGGAGGTATTCCACGATTCTGTCGTGCTCACCTCGCCGGTCGCGACGTCGACGCTGCGCTTGGCCAGGCGGCCGAACCAGCGCACGGTAGTGAAGGTGGCCGAAAAGATGTCGTTGTCGTTCTGAGAGATGTTCGGGGTCGAGGTCGCGGCGGCCGCGGCGGCGCCGGTCTTGACCTCGATATTGGCCAGCGCCGAACGCAGGCCCTCGACCACCTGCAGCGGATCGGAGGCGGAGAAATACTTGCCATGTCCGTTGATCGCGGCATGCCACAGATCGTCCACCCGCGACTGGTAGGCGGCCGAACCGCTGTTGACGCCGGTTTCCGGATTGGGCCAGACCCAGGCTCCGCCGCCGTTCCAGGGGCAGCCCTCTTTCGCCTCGCTGATCACCTTGTACAGGTCGCCGCCCGGCAACGGCGCCACGTCGTAGTTCGGCTCGTAGTTCATGATGCCGTCCACGCCCAGACCCAGCGCATAGGTGCGCATGTGGAGGCGGTTGTTCTCGCCCCCGGCGGCCGGCACCGCGCCCACCTTGCCCTCCAGGTCGCGCCGCAGGGACGGGATGTCCGGCTTGGGATCGCGGCCGTCCCAGCCGCCGTTGTACCAGTACAGGGCGATGTCGGCCAGCGACGGCGTGGACTGGGTGCGCTTGTCGACGCAGCCCTGCGACTGCAGGCAGAAGCGGGACGGGTCGTGCTTGTTGTCATTGCTGGCAATGCCGCCGGGCGCGCCGCCGTTCCAGTAGCCGTCGGTGGTAATGAAGGTGAAGTTCTGCTGGCAGGCGAACTTCACCACCCGCGCATCGCCCTCGACCTCATAGGGGGCCTTGTTGGCGAACATCTTGCCGATCGCATGCAGGGCCAGGCGCACCGGTGTCGCGCCCGAGGTATTCATGTCGTACAGGTCGGAGTACCACTTGGTGCGGTCCGTGCCGGCGAACGGTTTCGGCGGGTTCATGGCGCCTTCTTCGGCAGCCACCGACAGCGACACCAGGCCGACATTGTACTTGTCGTTGATCGGGCCGAAGGCCTGGCCGACCGAGGTCTTCATCATCTGGTTGCGGGTCTTGTAGTAGCCGTACCAGTTGGCGAAGTTGGTCATCTCCTGGGCATAGGTGCAGAAGGCGCCGGTGCAGTCGCTGCGGTTCGGGTAGCGCGGATAGACCGAGCGCGTGGGCACGATATCGGTGCGCACGAATACCGAGCTGCCCAGGCCGGTGGTGCTGTGGGCCACCACGTCCGAGACCGCCGCCACCTTGGTGAGGGTCAGGTTGGTGCGGCCGCTGGAGGTATTGTTGGTCGGGCCGTCATAGCTGACGCTGGTCCCGTCGGCATTGTTGGACGAGTCGATCACGCACAGCGTGGTGTTCTGCTCGCGCCGGCACGACGGCGAGGAATCGGCATCGCCGCCGACATAGGCGCGGATGGTGCCCCGGTTGCCGACCGATTCGTTGATGTAGTCGCGGATGCGGTTGGCGACCCAGGCCGCGCTCTTGCCCCGGTCCAGGCTCAGCGAACGCGCGAACAGCGCCGTCCGGTTCAGCGAGAAATTGCTGATCACCTGGGTGCTGCTGGCGTGGGTGGTGCCGCCGATACGCAGCAGCGCGGTGGCGCCGGTGCCGGTGTCCAGCATCAGGTTGGTGCCGGCGCGGCTGTTATCGGTCACCAGGGTACAGTTGTCGAACGATTTGCCGGTCGTGCCTTCGGCGCAGACGATCGGCAGCACGCCGACCACGTTGTCCCCGGCCAGCGTGATGCCGAGCGATTCGCACGAAGGCACGCCGCTGCTGCCGGGCGACATGACGCAGGCTGCGAACTGGTTGGCCAGGCCGGTCTTGTCGATGATCGAGCGGGCCAGCGCGCGCGCCAGCGCGATCTGCTTGTCGGCGCTGTTGGTGCCGGTGTCGGCGCTGACGGCGCCCGCGGTGATGACGTCCTCTCCCGCCAGGCCGGTTGCGGTAACGCTCGCGATCGCGCGCACCTGGGTGCCGGCCGAGCTGCCGATGCTGATGGTGCCGTACCATGGGGCGATCTGGTTGCCGCCCGAGAAGCGCGGATAGATATAGTCGCCGACATACTTGGCCTGGCACGTGGTCAGCTTGGTCGAGTTACAGAAACGCACCCGCGCCGGGAACGTGTAACGGCTGGTGGGCGGCCCGCCGTTGGCGGTCGCCGCGCGGCAATCGGTCAGGGTGGCGTCGAGGCAGTACTCGGCGACGTTAATCGAGTAGTAATACGGATTCGCGGTGAAATACTGGCCGTAGCGACGCTGATTGGTCGGATAGGTGTAGCCGGTCCGGTTGTAGTCGCAGTTGCTGTTGCGGCTGACGCACCAGTTCAGGTCGGGGAATCCGGTCACCAGGTTGGTGCTGGAAGTGCTGTTGCGGTTACCCAGCAAGTCGGTCCTGTTCACCTCGAACACGTCGTTGGGCACCACTTTCCAGTCGCTCGTTGCGCGCGCGTCCAGGTCGCCGTAGTAGGTGCCGTCCGCCTTCAGCGGCGGCATATAGCGCACTTTCGGATCGTAGTATTGCCGGTTGAAGTCGGCGCTGGCGAAAGGCGGATAGCCGGCCACGCAGGCATTGGTGCCGTCGTCCATCGTATTGCCGAGCCGGCAAGTGCTGCTGAGGTTGACGTAGTCGGGCGTGTAGTTGAAGTTCATCGAGCCCGAGTTATCGTACAGCAGCATCAGGTTCGGCTGGACGGTGCCGCTGCCGCTGATATTCATCAGCGGCAGTTGGGCGATGGCGGTCGGCTCGGCCCCGGCCGGGAGCGCGAACAACAGAACTAACAGGGCAAGCAGGCGTTTCATGCGCATTCCATCAGAGTATTGCAGCGTCTCAGACGCCGATCAGGACCACCATCTGGTTGACCACGGTGCCGCCGCGCGCACCCTTGATGCGGGCGGTGATCACATAATGCAGTTGGGGGCTGCCGGCGTAGCTCGGCGCGTCCGAGGCCAGGCTTTCGCCGATCGCGACCGGGGTGCCGAGCACCGCGGTATTGGCGGCGGTCTGGACGCAGACATTATCGTTGGCGTCATACGGCCCGTCGCTGCGGCACATGCGGTGGATGACGTATTCGACGCTGGTCTCGCCGGGCCCCGCGACCGTCATGGCGTTGCCCCAGAACTGGTTTTCGTCCCGGATGTTCAACCCCGGCGGCCGGATGGCGGAATAGCCCTCGTCCGGCAGGTTGACGTCGAGGTCGATCTTGCTGGCGGCGGCTTTGTCCTTGAGCCACTCGAAGCCCGTGTGCAGACCCAGGTCGGCGGCGCGGCTGAGCGAGGCATCGTAGGCCAGGTTGGCGGCCGTCAGCGTGGTCGAATTGGTCGACTTGAGCAGGTAGATGCCGGTCACCAGCATCACCAGCATCATGATCAGCATGACCGGCAGCGCGATGCCGCGCTGCTTCGGCGTCCTGTGCGGGATCGGCATCAATTCCTCCACCCTGCGTTGCGCAGCGGGACGATGGTCTCGAACACGCGGTAGCGGTAGCACTGCCAGTCGACCGGATCGCCCTCGACGGCCAGGTCGACTTTCAGCGGCGCGGCCTCGACGCCCTCCGGCTGCGCGCTGTTGAACAGGTATACCGGCTCCTGGTTTTCCACTTCGACGGTGGCCTTGCACACGGCTTCGCCGTCGGCGTCGGCGACCGGCCGCTCGGGATTTTTGGCGCGCGCCACCACGGCAATGCGCAGCGCCACGATGCGGCCATAATCGCCCGCGCCGCCGCTCACGCCATCGCCGTCGGCATCGATCATCTCGGACGACCACTCGCCGACCGCCGTGCCCAGGCCCGGCTTGAAATCGGTGGCCTCGCGCGTATCGAAGCCGTACTGCGCTTTGAGCATGACGATATTGTCGGCCACCGCCTGGCTATCTTTCGCAGCGCCAGCCATGTCGGTGGCGCGCAGGCGCAGATAGCCCTTGTCGACCGACCAGGTATGGAAGGCCAGACGCGCGCCCGGCCCCAGATTGAACACGCGGGTGGTATTGCCGTCGTAGAGGACGTCGAGCTGGCCGCGGTTAAAGCGCTGCTCGACCGAGCCGAATTGCAGCTGGGTGGGACTGGGCGGCTGGGTTGCCGGGTCGACCGAGATCTGGGCCATCGCGCAGTTCTCGCCCATCTGCTCGGGCGCCACCACGATCACGTCACCGAGGGCGAAATAGCCCCAGGGAAGACGGTCGACGGTGATGGTATTGCCCCCGACGTAGTTCTGGGTCACACGCAAAGTCGTGGCGCCGCCGGTCGCGCCGCCCGCGTACAGGGTCAGCCTGTCCGGGCCCTCGCCGCCCGGTTCGATCACGGCCGCCGCCAGCGGACGCACGGTCACACCGTCGCGCTGGGCCGGCGCCAGTTCATAGCCCTGGCTGTCGCTGAACACGGTGTTGCAGCCGGTGATCAAGGGATCGTTCAGGCCGAAGCCCGCCTGCTCGGCATCGGCGCTGATCTGGAACATGGCCAGCATCCCGTTCTGCATCGAGTCCGAGCCGCCCATCGCCGCATCCTTGTTGCGCTCGCCGTCGGTCATGATGCGGGTCGCGAACAGGATCGCCAGCAGGCCGATGACCACGCTGACCATCAGTTCGACGAGCGAGAAGCCGCGCGCGCGGCGGGTCAATTGGAGGTTCATGTCGCCGGCGACAGGTAGGAGGTGACTTGGTGTTGGTTGACCTGGCTGTCGGTGGTGCGCTGCCAGCCGATGACGATGTCGACTTCGGTGCGTGTCGTGCCGGCGGTCGGCGTCACGGCGATCTCGATGGTGGCGCCGGGAATCCGCTCACGCACACCGGCGTACCAGGGTGCAAGGCGCTCGCCCGGGGTCGCGGTCTTGGCCACCGCATAGGCGCCGGCATTGGCGATATCGGTATTCATGATGCCCAGCAGCTGGTTGGCGGCGATGGTCGCCTCGGCGCGCAGGCCGGCGTCGGACAGGGCCGCCATCGAGCGCGCCTGCAGGCCGAGCGTGCCGACCAGGGCGATGCCCAGGATGAGGATCGCGATCAACGACTCGATCATGGCAATGCCGCGTTGCGCGCACCGCGCGATACCGCGGAAGCGTTGCAGACGCGCGCTCATTCGGGGCACCTGCGCGAATCGCCGTCGTCGTCGCCGCCGAGCGTCGGATCGCAGGTGGTCACGACCCCGGCCAGCGTCAGCATGACGGCCGATGGCCTGAATTCGTTTTCCTTGCCCTCGGCCGGCGCCAGGCCGATTGCGGTCACGCGCGGCGTGATCGCGCCGTCGACCCAGCCCAGCGGCGTGAAATAGACCGCGTCGGCATCGTCGTCGGGCCCCAGCGTCACGGCCAGCAGGCTCGAGGGCGGCAAGCTGGCCGCGCTGCGGCGGATCGAGCGGAATGCCGCCGACTCGCCCGGCGCATCGGCGGCCGCGGCGGTCGCCGTCGACCAGTCGTTGCTGGTGTCGTCGCAGGCATTGCCGGTGGCGCGAAAGCAGATATCGACCCGCCAGTCCGGTTGGCCGCCAGGGTTGTCGATGAAGACCAACCGGCTGTGGCTGTTGTGGGCCAGGGCCTGGGTGCGCGCCAGCGTGAAACCCTCGACATAGAACTGGCCGGCGCCGGCGGCCTTGGTCGCGGCCAGCCAGCCGGACATGCGCGGGACGCCGACCGCCATCAGGATGCCCAGGATGGCCACCGCGATCACGGCTTCGAGCGCCGTAAAGCCCGACTGGCCCCGGGCGGGACGCAGCGTCACTGGGTGCACGAGCCGTCCTTGCGATCGACCCAGCAGCTATCGCTCCTGGTCCAATCTGCCGGCGCCCCGGTGGTGGCGCGGGCGCCGGCCTGGTTCAGCGTGTACTTGAAGTCGGCGGCCGCGGCCCGGCCGGTGGCGACCAGTTGATAGCCGGTAGCGCTGGCGTTCTCCAGCGTGTAGACAAAATTGTCGGTGTCGTCCGGCATGAGCTTGGGATCCTGCTCCTCGCCGTCGAAGTCCTCATAGCTGCGGGTATTGGCCCAGAACTGCTCGAGCTTGGGCTGGGTCGAGGCCAGCGCGCTGTGCGCCTCGGCCAGGCGCGCCCGCATCACGTAACTGCTGTAGGAAGGCAGCGCGACCGCGGTCAGGATGCCGATGATGACGACGGCGATCATGATTTCGACGAGGGTGAAGCCGGACTGGCGCTGCATGGGATTCTCCTGGAAGGCGGACGGACTCCGCCAATAATGTTGCCATGGAGAATGATAGCCCAGGAACCTGTCATTTCCCTGAGGAAAAGCTGACAAAGTCCTGACAGCGACGGAAATACGACGGTGTGTCGCCTCTTATTTTGCCAGGCCAGCAGCAAAATGCACCGTGACGCGGGTGCCGCCGCCCTCCGCCTCGTCCAGTACCACGGTGGCGCCGTGCGCCAGCACGATATCACGCACGATCGCCAGCCCCAGGCCGCTGCCGGTGGTCTTGTCGTCCAGGCGCACGAAGCGCTCGAACACGGCGGCGCGCCGGGCGGGTGGAATGCCGGGGCCGGAATCCTCGACTCTAAACAGCACGGCGTCGCCCTCCTGGGCGCAGCTGACGGTGACCCATCCCCCGGCCGGTGTGTAGCGCAGCGCATTGTCGACCAGGTTGTCGACCAGGTCGCGCAGCTGGAAGGCGTCGCCTTCGACGGGCGCCGGGGCCAGCTCGAAGCCGAGGTCGATGTCCTTGACGGCAGCCTGGCCGACGAAGAACTGGATCGTCTCCTGCACCAGCTGCGCCAGGTCGAGCGGCGCATGCTGGCCGTCCGGCCGCCCCTCCCTGGCGCGCGCCAGCGCCAGCAGCTGGTTGACCTGGCGGATCATGCGCTCGTTGGCCAGTTCCATCATGCCCAGCGAGCGCACGGTGTCGGGGTCGCGCGCATGGCGCGCGCGCAGCCACTCGAGCTGCAGCTGCATGCCGGCCAGCGGCGTGCGCAGCTGGTGCGCCATGTCCGCCAAAAAGTCGCGCTGGGCGCGCGCGCCGGCTTCGACCTTGTCCAGCAATTCGTTGAAGCCGGCGACCACCGGCGCGATCTCGTAGGGCACGCTGGCTTGGGGGATCGGCGCCAGGTCGCCCGGCCCGCGCGCGGCCAGCTCGGCGCGGATACGCGCCAGCGGGCGCAGGCCATTGCTGACCGATAGCCAGACCACGCCGACCAGGGTCAAGGTCACCAGCGAGACCAGCACCACCAGCGAGCGCACGATGGCCGAGCGCACCTCGAGCCGCTGGCGCAGGGTGCGCGCCACGCCCAGCTGGCGTTCGCCGTCGGCCGTCTGCACCGCCAATGCGACCACCCGCACCGGTTCGCCGTCGACTTCGGCGTCATACGGCGCGGCGCCGGGCCGCAGGGCGGGAAAAGCAGCGGCGCCGGCCAGGTGGCGGCCGTGCCCGTCGCGCACCACGAACCAGCTGCGGTCGGCATTCGGCGCGGCGGGCGGCAGTTGCGGCACGGCGCCCGCCGCCAGCCTTGCGGCCAGGCCGTTGGCGGTGTCCTGCAAGCCACCGTCGAAAGCGACCTGGGCCGGGGTCCAGGCCAGGCCCGCGACGAGCGCGGCGAGCACCAGGTTGACCAGCAGGATCGGGCCCAGCAGCCACTTGAGCAGGCGCAGCCGGATGCTGCTCATGCCACGAGGATCATGGGATCGACCTTCACTCGGCCGCCTCCAGCAGGTAGCCGAAGCCGCGGATGGTGCGGATCGCCACGCCCGAACCGTCGAGTTTCAGGCGCAGGCGCGACACATAGACCTCGACCGCGTTCTGGGTGACGTCCTCGCCCCAGGGCAGGATGGCGTCGATGATCTGCTGCTTGGATACGACTCGCCCGGCATGCTGCAGCAGGTATTCGAGCACGCCCCACTCGCGTACCGACAGGTCGATGGGATTGCCGGCGACGCGGGCGCGGCGGGTGGCGCGGTCCAGGCTCAGGCCGGCCAGAGCAATGCTGGTGGATGGCGGCGCGTGGCGCCGCGCCAGCGCGCGGATGCGGGCCACGAGTTCGGCGGTGGCGAAGGGTTTCACGAGGTAGTCGTCGGCACCGGTTTCGAGGCCGCGCACCCGGTCCTCGACCGCGTCGCGCGCCGTCAGCAGCAGCACTGGCGTGGCCGCGCCGCGCGCGCGCAGGCGGCGCACCACCTCGAAGCCGTCGATGCCGGGCAGGCCGATGTCGAGCACCGCGACCTCGGTCCCGGCTTCCTGCAGCGCGCGGTCGGCGGCCAGGCCGTCGGCCACCAGCGTGACCGTCATGTCCTGCGCCTGCAAGGCGCGCAGCAGGCCGTCGGCCAGCACCGCATCGTCTTCCACCAGCAATACCCGCAGACCCATATCTTTTAATTCGCCCCGTGTCGTGATGCGCTCGTGATGTAGGCGCCGGCGAATTATGCGGCATTTCGACGTTCTTTAACGAAACTTTGCGGCGGAAGGTGCGCCAACGCACGGTCTTCCCTAGTAGGACTGGGCTGACACGACATCATGCTTGGAACCTACATGGGGGCGGATACTCGTCTTATGTGCGGCAACAGACGGTAGCCTTAAAGTACACCCATCGCGATGAGGTAAGAAAGACAAGCCTCCTGAATCGCCCCTGACGCAAGATAGACATAAGAGGACATAAGATGAACAACACTCAGTTTGGTGGTCTCACCCAAAAATCGAAGAACCAGGCTCCTGCCACGAGTGAGGCACTGAAGTCCACGTCCAAACCGATCGTCAGCTATAGCGGCACCCAGCAGAATGAATTGCTGGCCGCCCTGCCCCGCACCGACCTGGAAGACATGTTCGACCACCTTGAACTGGTCCCGATGCCGTTCGGTAAAGAACTGTTCGAGTATGGCAGCAAACTGGAATACGTGTATTTTCCAACGACCGCAATCGTGTCGCTGCTGTACGTGATGGAAGACGGCGCCACCACCGAGATCGCCGTGGTCGGCCACGAAGGCGCGGTTGGCGTGTCGCTGTTCATGGGCGAGCGCGCCACCTGCAGCGCAGTCGTGCAAAGCGCCGGCTACGGCTACCGCCTCAAGACCCAATACCTGCGCGACGCCTTCAACCGCGGCGGCGCCCTGCCCCAGCTGCTGATGCGCTACACCAATGCGCTGTTCGCCCAGATGGCCCAGAACGCCGTCGGCGGCCGCCACAGCTCGATCGAGCAGAAGCTGTGCCGCTGGCTGCTCGACCGCCTGGACCGCTCGGCAAGCAACGAGCTGAAAGTGACGCAAGAGCTGATCTCGATCATGCTGGGTGTGCGCCGCGAAAGCATCACTGCCGCCGCCGGCAAGCTGCAGGACGAAGGCCTGATCCAGTACCGCCGCGGCAATATCACCGTGCTGGACCGCGCCGGCCTGGAAGAATATGCGGGCGAATGCTACAAGGTCGCCAAATCGGAATACGACCGCCTGCTCATGGATGTGGCGCGTTGAGATGACGCCGAATCGGATCCGCCTGCGCCCCGTCCGGGGCGGGCGGATCCAGCAAGACCGCTTCGGCCTGTACGCAAGATAGGGCAACCGCAGCGGCAGTCACCACCCCAGCTGCACTCGCCTCTTCATTGCCCCCCGGGGCCGCCGCCGGAATCATGGCGCGCACGCAAGTTCCCACCCCATTCACACCAGGCTCGACCACCAGGGTGCCGCCCAGCAGCAAGGCGCGTTCGCGCATGCCGAGCAGGCCATGCGATTTCGTCCTCGCCATGGCGTCAGGCGGAATGCCAATGCCGTCGTCGGTGATCTCGAGGCCCCAACCATCGGGTTCCCGCGTCAGGTTGACGATCACATTCCGCGCCTTGGCGTACTTGGCGGTATTGTTCAAGGCCTCTTGCGTGATACGGAAGAGCGCGATTGCCTGCATCGGACCGGCAGTATCGACCTCGGCGTCGATCAACGCATCGCAGTCGAGCGATGTGATGCGTGCATAATCGGCGCAATAACTTTGCAGCGCAGCCGACAGGCCCATATTATCGAGCAGGCTCGGCCGTAAATTTTCGATGATGCGGCGCTTCAGCTGCACGGTATCGACCAGGGTGCGCTTGGCGCGTCCCAGCTTCGACGCCAGATCCGGATGAGTGGCGCGCAGGTGCTCGGCGACCGTGGACAGGTCCATGCCGATCGCCGTCAGGTTGGCGCCCATTTCATCGTGCAGTTCGCGCGCCAGGCGCGATTTTTCTTCTTCCGAGACTTTGATCAAGTGACGCGACAGCACCGACAACTGGCCGGTGCGCTCGGCCACGATTTCTTCCAGGCCATCGTTCGTGTGTTGCAAGGCGCGCTCGGCCAACAGGCGCAGGCGGAAGGCGCGCTTGATCATCTTGTAGAACAGCAGCAGCACGAAGATGGCGGCGGCATTGATGCCGACGCCAAATACCACGGCGTGCCGGTATTGCTGGTAGAACGCGGCGGTGCGGGTGGTCAGCAATTCGTTCTGCTCGCGCGTCATGATCACGACCTGCAGGCGGATCTCGTCCATCTGCGCCCGGTCGTCGGGAGAAGCCGCGATCGCCACGATATCGTTCAGTCCACCCTCGCGGTAGACCTCAAGCGACTGTTGAAGCAGACCAAATTTCTTGTCGACCAGCGTGCGTAACTGCTGCAGGTTCTTTGCCTGGGAAGGATTGTCGCGTAGCAGCTCATCCAGTGAGCGCATCTGCTTGTTGATTTGCTGGGAAGCGCTGCGCAACGGGCCGAGGTACACCTCGTCGCCCGACAAAAAATAGCCGCGCAGGCTGCTTTCGGCATCGGTGACGATCAGGTTCAGGTATTGCAGCTCGTCCGACACCTGGGCGGTCTGCGCCTGCAGCGCATTGGCCGCCCGCAAATCGTCGAGGTTACGCGCCAGGAATACGCCATTGACGACCAGCAGCACCACGCACATCAGGCACAGCAGCGTCTTGTGTAGGGGGAGACTGCGAATGGATTTCTCGTCCGCAGCGGTAGTGAAGTACATCCAGGCTTCCTTTCGCGCAAGGAATGTGGCCCTTCATTATAGGCGTATGGACGGAATGTTGCACTGCGAAATTCTCGGCCGTAACTATTTGTTGCATTTGCGATTGAAGATGCCGAACGCTCAACCCGAAAGCAAAAACGCGCCCGGGTGGGCGCGTTGTCAGATGAATCTGGCTAAAAAATCAGCCGAAGATTAATCGAGCAGATTGTTCTTCATGGCGTAATAGGTCAGGTCGGAATTCGACTGCAGGCCCATTTTTTCCATGATCCGGGTACGGTAGGTGGACACGGTCTTGATCGACAGCGACAGCGCGTTGCCGATATCGGACACGGTCGCACCCTTCGCCAGGCGCAGGAAGACCTGGAACTCACGATCGGACAGCTCGGTATGCAGCGCCGTGTTGGGATCGCGGTCGAAACTCTGGGCCAGCAGTTCGCCGACCGTGGAGGACACATAGCGACGCCCCTGGAAGACGGTACGCACGGCGGTCTTGAGTTCGTCGGCCTCGCACTCCTTGTTCAGGTAGCCGTTGGCGCCCATCTTGAACAGGTTGAGCGCATACTGCTGCGCCGGGTAGCCGGACAGGATCAGCACCGGCAGATTGGGCTGGCCCTGGCGGATGGTGCGCAGGATGTCGATGCCGCTCTGGTCGGGCATCGCGATGTCCAGCAGCAGCACGTCGCAGATCTCGCGGCGTGCGATATCGAGGGCCTCGCGGCCGGTGGCGCCTTCGGCGACGACTTCAAAGTCGCCCGACGACGAGAAAATCTGCTTGAACCCTGCTCTAACTATCTGGTGATCGTCACAAATGGCAACGCGTATCATTGTCTTCCCTTAAATTTTCCTTGCGCAGGAAAGTGCCGGGTCTGAACCGCCCGGTTTACATGCGTTAGATTCAGCATATGCGCGGGTGACATTTTAACACTCAGAGGGCCGCGTTCAACAGGTGCACGAATGCTTGAGTATTCAGACGCAGCGCGCGACCGGCACAATCCCGGCAACTGAACCGTGGACGACCCGCCGGCATGGCAACGCGAGTTTCTGAGAGGCACGATTTGCTCACGACCGGCCAGCTTGGCGACCGATGTCGACAGACTGCAAGAGCCTGCCCAGGCTTTACGCCGGTCGCGATCCGTTCTTGAGCAAGTCGAGAATGCCCAGCAAATCGGCGCGCAGTTTGTCGGCGTCGATCGCTGGCGGACTGTCGGGCAGGTCCAGCCCGTCGAACTCGGCAGCCGCACTGGCGCGATTGTCGAGGCGGTTACGGGCGCCGCTGATGGTGAAGCCCTGCTCGTACAGCAGCGCGCGGATACGCCGGATCAGCAGGACTTCGTGGTGCTGATAGTATCGGCGGTTTCCACGACGTTTGACCGGCTTAAGCTGAGTAAATTCCTGTTCCCAGTAGCGCAAGACGTGGGGTTTGACTCCGCACAAGTCACTGACTTCCCCAATCGTGAAATAACGCTTGGCCGGAATCGGCGGCAGCACGTTCGGTTCGATCTTGTTCGGTCGGTCATTCATCGCTTATCGGGCGTCCTCAGGCTGCACGCGCCAGGGAACCCCCGGTTGGACTAGCTGGCGTGGTCTCTTCGACCATTCCTTTGAGTTTCTGGCTGGCGTGGAATGTCACGACGCGGCGCGCCGTGATGGGGATTTCTTCCCCCGTTTTCGGATTGCGGCCGGGCCGCTGCGGCTTGTCGCGCAACTGGAAATTGCCGAAGCCGGACAGCTTGACTGCCTCGCCGCGCTCGAGCGCATTGCGGATTTCGTCAAAAAAAGTTTCGACCATATCCTTGGCTTCGCGCTTGTTCAGGCCGACCTGCTCGAACAGCAGCTCGGCCAGCTCGGCCTTGGTCAAGGTCGGCAATGACTGTTCAGCTTCCTTGCGTACCCGCGCCACCTGCATGGCACGGTCCAGATCGGCGGCCAGCGCCTCTTGGAAGACGGCGGAATCAACGTCGTTGTTGTTAATTTTGAAGCCCTGCCTTCGAGTCAAACGATGTTTCGGATGACGGGACAAGCCTGGGCTTGCCCGTCATGGAATGGTCTTGCTGTCGGATGTCGCGACTTGGTTCGCTACTCAAGCGCGCAGCCGCGCGCTCAGTTTCGTCGATGCGGATTCGGCGACGGCCGCCATGATGGCGTCGACCGCTTCGTCCTGCAGCGTCGATTGAGTATCTTGCAAGCTAAAGCGGAAAGCAAGGCTTTTTTCATCCGTCTCCAGGCCCTTGCCGCGATATTCATCAAACAAAACAACGGCTTGCACGATCTTGCCTGCAGGATTGGCGGCGATCTCGGCATTGAACGCATCGATCACCAGCTGGGCCGGAACGTCCTGCTTCACCACCAGCGCCAGGTCGCGCGTGGCGCCCGGGAACTTCGAAATCTCGGTGTAGCTCGGAACCACGCGCTCGCACAGGGCGGCGGCATCGACTTCGAACAGCACCGGCGCCTGCGGCAGATCGTACTTTTGCAGCCAGCGCGGATGCAGCTCGCCGACCAGGCCGATCTGCTTGCCGTCCAGCTCCACCGTGGCGCAGCGGCCCGGGTGCAGCGCCGGGTGCTCGGCCTTGGTGAAACGCAGCTGGCGCGGGGCAAACAGCGCTTCCAGGTCGGCCTTCACGTCGAAGAAATCGACGGCGCGGGTCGCCAGGCCCCACTGCTCGTCCGCGGCAGGACCGTAGGCGATCGCGGCCACGCGCTTGGGCTGCTCGTAGCCGGCCACCGCCAGCGGACCGTCCTGGACGTCGCTATTGCGCATGAACACGGCGCCGACTTCAAAGGCGCGCACGCGGCCGGCCTTGCGGTTGATGTTGTAGCGCACATTGGCGACCAGGCTGCCGATCAGGCTCGAACGCATCACGGAGAGCTGGCTGGCGATCGGGTTCTGCAGGCGGATCGGCTCGAGGTTGCCGGCGAAATCCGCCTCCCAGGCGCTCTCGACGAAGCTCATATTGACCACTTCCTGGTAACCCAGGTCGGCCAGCTGGTGGCGGATCGCGAACAGCGAACGGGTGTTTTCCGGTTCGATCAGCATGGCGCTCGGCGCCACCGGCGGATTGGCTGGAATGTTCTCGAAGCCATAGACGCGCGCCACTTCTTCGATCAAGTCTTCCTCGATCTCGATGTCGAAGCGGTACGACGGCGCCGTCACCAGGAAAGTACCCTCGCCGCGCGTGAATTCCAGGCCCAGGCGCGTGAAGATGTCGGCGATCAGCTCGTCGGTCAGCGGCACGCCGATGACTTTTTGCGCGCGCGCGGTGCGGAGTATCACCGGCTGGCGCTGCGGCAGATTGACGACCTGGTCATCGACCGGGCCGACTTTGGTCTCGCCGGTGCCGCAGATCTCGACGATCAGCGCGGTGATGCGCTCGATATGGTCGGGAATGGTCGCGTAGTCGACGCCGCGCTCGAAGCGGTGCGCCGCGTCGGTCGAGAAATTGTAACGGCGGGCACGGCCCTGGATCGCATTCGGCCACCAGAAGGCCGCTTCCAGGTAGATGTCGGTCGTGTCCAGCGAGACGGCGGTGGAATCGCCGCCCATGATGCCGGCCAGCGATTCGATCTCCTTGTCGTCGGCAATCACGCCAACCCAGTCATCGAGCTCGACGGTATTGCCGTTCAGCAGCTTGAGCGATTCGCCCTTCTTGCCCCAGCGAACGTCGAGCGAACCGTGGATCTTGGCCAGGTCAAACACGTGCGACGGACGGCCGACTTCCAGCATCACATAGTTGGAGATGTCGACCAGGGCCGACACCGAGCGCTGGCCGCTGCGTTCCAGGCGGCGCTTCATCCATTCCGGGGTAGCCGCGCGCGCGTTCAGGCCGCGGATCACGCGGCCGGCGAAACGACCGCACAGGTCGGGCGCAGACACCTTGACCGGCAGGATTTCGTCGCTGCTCACCGGCACGGCGCGCGTCGGCGCCAGGCTCAGGGGCGAGCCGGTCAGGGCCGACACTTCGCGCGCCACGCCCAGCACCGACAGGCAGTCGGCCTTGTTCGGGGTCAGCTTGATGGTGAATTTCAGGTCGTTCAGGCCCAGGTAGTCACGGATGTTCTGGCCGACCGGCGCGTCTTCCGGCAGCTCCATCAGACCATTGCTCTCTTCCGAGATGCCCAGCTCTTTGCTTGAACACATCATGCCCTGCGACTCGACGCCGCGCAGCTTGCCGACCTTGATCTCGAACGGCTTGCCATCGGCGCCCGGCGGCAGCAGCGCGCCGGCCTTGGCGCAAATCGCCTTCATGCCGGCGCGCACATTCGGCGCGCCACACACGATATTGAGCAGCGTGCCGGTGCCTGCATCGACCTGGCACACGTTCAGGCGGTCGGCGTTCGGGTGCTTCGCCACTTCGACGACGTGCGCAACCACCACGTTCGAGAACGGCGGCGCGACGGCTTCGACCTCTTCCACTTCGAGGCCGGACATGGTCAGCAGATGGGACAGCTCATCCGAACTCATCTTAGGATCGACGATGGAACGGAGCCAGTTTTCCGAGAATTGCATATTCTTTTTACCTCAGCTTCGCAAATTAATTGAACTGCTTCAGGAAACGCAGATCGCCTTCATAGAACAGGCGCAGGTCATTGATTCCATAACGCAGCATCGTCAGGCGCTCGAGGCCGGAGCCGAACGCGAAGCCGATGAACTTTTCCGGATCCAGTCCGAAGTTGCGCACGACGGTCGGGTGCACCTGGCCGGCGCCCGACACTTCCAGCCAGCGACCCTTGAGCGGACCGGAACCGAAGGCGATGTCGATCTCGGCCGACGGTTCGGTAAACGGGAAGTAGGACGGACGGAAGCGCACCTGCAGGTCGTCGGTCTCGAAGAAGGCCTTGACGAAGTTCAGGTACACGCCCTTGAGGTCGGCAAAACTGATGTCCTCGCCGATCCACAGGCCTTCGACCTGGTGGAACATCGGCGAGTGGGTGGCGTCGCTGTCGACGCGGTAGGTGCGGCCCGGCGCGATTACCTTGATCGGCGGCGTGTGGGTGCGCGCATAACGCACCTGCATCGGGCTGGTGTGGGTGCGCAGCAGCAGCGGTTTGCCGGTGCTGTCATTGCCCTCGATATAGAACGTGTCCTGCATCGAACGCGCCGGGTGATTTTCGGGGCTGTTCAGTGCGGTGAAGTTGGTCCAGTCGGTCTCGATCTCGGGACCGTCGGCGACGTCGAAGCCGATCGAGCGGAAGATCTGCTCCACGCGTTCCCAGGTGCGCATCACCGGGTGGATGCCGCCCTTGGAGCGGCCACGGCCCGGCAGGGTGACGTCGATGCTCTCGGCGGACAGGCGCAGCATCAGCTGCGCGTCGGCAAGCGCCTCGCGGCGCGCGGTCAAGGCCTGTTCGATTTGTTCTTTGGCGGCATTGATCAGGGCGCCCTGCGCCTTGCGCTGTTCAGGGTCGAGCTTGCCGAGGCCCTTCATGAGGTCGGTCACCTGGCCGGTCTTGCCCAGGTACTTGGCTTTCGCATTTTCGAGCGCGGCGGCGTCCGCGGCGGCAGCGAAGTCGTTCCTTGCCGCGACGACGAGTTCTTCCAAGTTCATGCTTGTTCTTTTCCTGTTTTTCGTTGGCGGGAGACGCCAGAATCAAAAACGGGGCACAGGTGTGAACCTTGCCCCGCTTCTAGTGCGCCATATCGCTATGGCGCTTCTTGCTAGCAGACTGAATTAAGCAGCCAGCTTGGCCTTGACGGCGCTGACGATCGCGGCGAATGCCGGCTTGTCATGCACAGCCATGTCGGCCAGGACTTTACGGTCCAGTTCAATCGCGGACTTTTTCAGGCCGTTCATGAAGGCGCTGTAGGTCATGCCGTGCGAACGCGAAGCCGCGTTGATACGGGTGATCCACAGTGCGCGGAAGACGCGCTTCTTGTTGCGGCGATCGCGGTAGGCATACTGGCCAGCGCGCATGACTGCTTGCTTGGCAATACGGTATACCTTGCTGCGGCGACCACGGTAGCCTTTAGCAAGATCAAGGACTTTCTTATGACGGGCACGTGCAGTAACCCCACGTTTAACTCTAGGCATGTTAGCTCCTTAGTGTGAGATTAAGCAGACGGCATCATACGCAGAACGCTAGTCACGTCCGACGCATTGATGTTACGGGTGCCGCGCAGTTGGCGCTTGTTCTTGGTGGTCTTCTTGGTCAGGATGTGGCGCTTGAACGCCATGCCCGACTTGACGGTACCGCCCGGACGCACGCGAAACCGTTTCTTCGCGGAGCTCTTGGTTTTCATTTTTGGCATAGTCATCTGTCCTCGCGGACAGCCTCATATGGGACAGGATTGCAGGTGGCAGCAACGCTGCTCTTGGATGCCTACTTTCACTTGTCTTGCAGCAGAAGCGAGTCTGCTACAACCCGTTTCTAAAAACAGGAATCGCAGATTGTAGCACAGGTTTCGAGGGAATGGACGGGTTGCACATAGCCAATAACCCGTGGGGTTGCGGGCACACACTTACCAACTGTACAGACGTGTGAAAGCCGGGCCGCGGCACCGACTTTCGCCTGCACCACGGACCCGGCCGTGTATCTACTTCGCTCGAAGAATTACTTCTTCTTCTTCGGTGCAACCACCATGATCATCTGGCGACCTTCGAGCTTCGGGAACTGCTCGACCGTCCCGACGGCCTCCAGATCGGCACGCAGGCGTTCGAGCATGCGCAGGCCGATGTCCTGGTGGGCCATCTCGCGACCACGGAAGCGCAAGGTGATCTTGGTCTTGTCGCCTTCTTCCAGGAACTTGATGAGGTTGCGCAGCTTGATGCTGTAGTCGCCTTCATCGGTACCCGGACGGAATTTGATTTCCTTGACCTGGATGATCTTCTGCTTGAGCTTGGCTTCGTGGGCCTTCTTCTGCTCCGAATACTTGAACTTGCCGTAGTCCATCAGGCGGCAAACCGGAGGGACCGCATTTGGCGCGATCTCAACCAGGTCGACGTTCTTTTCTTCGGCCAGACGGAACGCTTCGGCCAGGGTCACGATGCCCAGCGGCTCGTTGTCCACACCGTTCAAACGCATTTCCGGATGGGTGATCTCGCCATTGATGCGATTCTGCTTGTCAGTAGCTATGTCGTTTCCTTTGAATGTATTGGTATTGGCCGGGATTATTTCGTCTTGGCGGCAACTTCGCCGACCAGACGCTCCACGAGCGCGTCGATGGGCATCACACCCAGATCGACGTTGCCGCGGGCACGCACGGCCACAGTGTTCGCGTCCTTTTCTTTATCCCCAACAACGAGGATATACGGCAGTTTTTGGACGGAATGTTCGCGTATTTTATAGGTGATCTTCTCGTTCCGCAAATCAGCGTGAACGCGCAGGCCTGCCGCGCGCAACTTCGCCTCGACCTGCTTGACGTAATCGGCCTGCGCATCCGAAATATTCAGGACTGCAACTTGCACTGGCGCAAGCCAGAGCGGCAGTGCGCCCGCGTAGTTTTCGATCAGGATGCCGATGAAGCGCTCCATCGAACCCACGATCGCGCGGTGCAGCATCACCGGCACCTTGCGGGTATTGTCTTCTGCCACATACTCGGAACCGAGGCGGCCCGGCATCGAGAAGTCCACTTGCACGGTGCCGACCTGCCATGGACGGCCCAGGCTGTCCTTCAGGTGATACTCGATCTTCGGACCATAGAAGGCGCCCTCGCCCGGCAGCTCGGTCCACTCCACGCCACAGGCGCGCAGCGCCGAACGGAGCGACTCTTCGGCCTGATCCCAGACCTCGTCGGAACCGATGCGGCTGTCGGGACGCAGCGCCAGCTTGACGTCGATATTGGTGAAGCCGAAGTCGTCGTAGACGCCCATCGCCTGGGCGTGGAATTCGGTGACTTCGCGCTCGACCTGGTCTTCGGTACAGAAGATATGGCCATCGTCCTGGGTGAAGCCGCGCACGCGCATCAGGCCGTGCAGCGCGCCGGACGGCTCGTTGCGGTGGCACTGGCCGAATTCGCCGAAGCGCAGCGGCAGGTCGCGGTAGGAGCGCATGCCCGAGTTATAGATCTGCACGTGGCCCGGGCAGTTCATCGGCTTGAGCGCGTACGAGCGGTTTTCGGATTCGGTGGTGAACATATTGTCACGGTAGTTTTCCCAGTGACCGGTCTTTTCCCACAGGGTGCGATCGAGGATCTGCGGCGCCTTGACTTCGCTATAGCCGCTCACCTGGTACTTGTGGCGCATATACTGCTCCACCTGTTGCCAGACGGTCCAGCCCTTCGGATGCCAGAACACCAGGCCCGGCGCTTCTTCCTGGAAGTGGAACAGGTCCAAGGCCTTGCCGAGCTTGCGGTGGTCACGCTTTTCCGCTTCTTCGAGCATGTGCAGGTATTGCTCCTGGTCTTCCTTCTTGGTCCAGGCGGTGCCGTACACGCGCTGCAGCATCTCGTTCTTCGAATCGCCGCGCCAGTAGGCGCCCGCCAGCTTCATCAACTTGAAGACCTTGATCTTGCCGGTCGATGGCACGTGCGGGCCGCGGCACAGGTCGGTGAAACCGCCTTCGCTGTACAGCGACACGTCTTCATTGGCCGGGATCGAGGCGATGATCTCGGCTTTGTAGTGTTCACCGATCGACTTGAAGTAGGCCACGGCTTCGTCGCGCGGCAGCACCTTGCGGGTGACCGGCTCGTCCTTCTTGGCCAGCTCGACCATTTTCTTTTCGATCGCGGCCAGGTCGTCCGGGGTGAACGGGCGCTTGTACGAGAAGTCGTAATAAAAGCCGTTCTCGATGACCGGGCCGATGGTGACCTGGGCTTCCGGGAACAATTCCTTGACCGCATAGGCCAGCAAGTGGGCGGTCGAGTGACGGATCACGTCCAGGCCTTCCGGATCGCGGTCGGTCACGATCGCCAGGTCGGCGTCGGCGTCGATCAGGTGCGAGATGTCGACCACCTTGCCATTGACCTTGCCGGCCAGGGCCGCCTTGGCCAGGCTCGGGGCGATACTCTGCGCTACCTGGGCCACCGTCACGGGGCCGTCGAATTGACGGCTGGAGCCATCGGGAAGTCGGACGTTCAGCATGCTGCTCTCCAATTGGCGTAGGCGCCGGTGAAAAATAAACAAAAAGATAACGAAAACGTAAAAGACGAAAAAAAACGCGGCACTAGCCGCGTTTCTCTGTTGTGTCGAGCAAAAGCACACCCCATCGCGTCTAGCGATTCCCCCACAACCAGGTTGTAGTTCGCGGTGTCATAACCGTTGATGCCTTTCTCGCTCTTACATGTGTACTGGTGGGCGGTGCAGAATTCGAATCTGCGACCCCTTGGATGTCGACCAAGTATTCTAACCAGCTGAACTAACCGCCCGATGCCGCCATTATAAGGACCGCATCGCGAACCCGCAACCCTCGCACGGAAATAGTTGCCGCAGGGTCCGCCCACGCCCCGCGGCGCAGGATGCTTTACACTTCGACACCAGGCCCATATTTACTTCATGCGATGAACTTGAAACAGCTCGACCCTTCCCGCCTGCACGCCCACCTGGACGGCGACGCCAGCCATTCGCACTCGATCGAGGCGCGCAGCCAAAAGGCGCTGGCCGTGGCGCTCGGCCTGACCCTGCTGTTCGCCGTGGTCGAAGTCATCACCGGCTTCATTTCCAATTCACTGGCCCTGATCTCGGACGCCGGCCACATGGTGACTGACGCGGCCGCCCTCGGCCTGGCCCTGCTGGCCCAACTGATCGCCAAGCGCCCGCCGTCGGCCCGCCACTCCTTCGGCTTCGTGCGCGCCGAGGCGCTGGCCGCCTTCGTCAACTGCCTCGCGATGCTGGGCCTGGTGGGCTGGATCGGCTACGAAGCGGTGCAGCGCCTGCTCCATCCTGAGCACGTGCAAGGCGGCATCGTGCTGGTGGTGGCGGCCCTGGGCGCCTCGATCAACCTGCTGGTGGCCTGGATTCTTTCCCGCAATAACGACAGCATCAATACCCGCGCCGCCCTGGTCAATGTCATGGGCGATTTGCTGGGTTCGCTTGCGGCGATCGCCTCCGGCGCCATCATCTATGTCACCGGATGGTTGCAGGCCGACCCGATCCTGTCGATCTTCGTCGCCCTGCTGATCCTGCGTTCGACCAGCGGCATCTTGCGGGAGTCGTACCACTTCCTGATGGAAGGCGTGCCGCATGCGATCGACTACGTGCAGGTCGGCGCCGACATGGCGGCCGTCGACGGCGTGCTGGCCGTGCACGATATGCATGTGTGGGATATGTCGCCGGGCCACCCGGCCCTGATCGGTCACATCGAGATCCGCAGCCTGGAAGAGTGGCCGCCGGTGCTGGAGGCCGTGCGCGCCATGCTGCGCGAGCGCCACGGCATCGATCACGTGACCCTGCAGCCCGAGGCTGCCGGCGGCAAGTCGCTGTGAAGGCTCGCGTGTAAGCCAATGCCGACCCGGCGCGCAGGCGCGCGCCGATAGCCCGGCCGTTTGCCGCTTGGGATAATCGACGGCATGGAACTCAAACAGAATGTCTTCGACACGCTGATCGTCGGCGGTGGCCCCGGCGGCCTGACCGCCGCCATCTACCTGCACCGCTTCACGCGCAACGTGGCCCTGGTCGACAAGGGCAATAGCCGGCTGGGCTGGATTCCCGTCTCGCACAACTATCCCGGATTTCCGGATGGGATCAACGGCAAGCTGCTGCTGGACCAGTTGCGCTGCCAGCTGGGCAATTATGGCGGGCACGTGATCCCCGGCGAAGTGGTCGATCTGCGCATCGAGGATGGACTGTTCGTGGCCGACTGCTGCAGTCCCGAGGGAGATTTGACGACCTTGCGCGCGCATACGGTGCTGCTGGCGACCGGTGTGGCCGACGCCGGCATGCCGGTCGAGCGCTGGGAAGAAGCCGTGGCCGCCGGCGCCGTCCGCCTGTGCCCCGTGTGCGACGGCTTCGACGTGATCGACAAGCGCATCGCGGTGGCGACGTCCGAGGTCAATCCGGTGGGACACGCGCTGTTCATGCGCAGTTTCAGCACCGACGTATGGCTGTTCGAGCGCACGGAGGAATCGGTCGTCGACGCTGACGAAAAGCGCCAGCTGGAGGCGGCGAACGTCCGCCACATCACCTCGCCGCTGGCCGGCGTGACGCTCACCGACGACCTGCGGCCGGTGCTGCACACGCGCGATGGCGAGGACTACGAATGCGATGTGTTCTATCCGATGCTGGGCGAGTCAGCCCGTTCGGGATTGGCGGCGGCGCTCGGTGCTGAGACCGTCGAATGCGACAAGCTGCTGGTGGACGACCACTGTCGCACCTCGGTGCCGGGACTGTTTGCCATCGGCGACGTCACGCGCGGACTGAACCAGATCGCGGTGGCGGCGGGACAGGCGGCGATCGCCGCGACCACCATTCATAACACCTTGCCGTGGGCGCTGCGCAGCGCGTCGATGGACGGAGGCGGGCAAACCGGCTGCGGCACCGCCTCCGACAAACCACACACCGTCTAGAGCAATTGCGCCAGGTCGACCCAGAAGCCGTCCGACGTATACACCCATTCGATGAACGTACTGGGATCGGCCTGGAAGAAGTCCTGGTCGATGACACCATCGTCCATGAAACCATCGGCAAAATCATCGAGACTGGCCAGCCACAGGTCGTCGCTGTTCGGCGGACGATAAAAGGCCAGCTGGTCCCACGAGATGGCGGTGAACTGGATGAAATCCTCACCCCCGCCATAGCCCGGGACGGTTGCCTCGGAGTCGCCGTCGTTGATGATGTCGACGCCGCCATTGGCAGTGTGCAGATAGATGTCGTTGCCCGGCCCGCCACTGAGCGTGTCGTTGCCGGCGCCGCCGTCCAGGATGTCCTCGCCGGCGTCCTGGCTGCCGCCGTGGATGAAATCGTCGCCGGCGCCACCGAACATGGTGTCGTTGCCTTGCTGACCGATCAGGGCGTCGTCGCCACCGTATCCGTACAACACGTCGTCTCCCGTTCCGCCCTCGATGATGTCGACCCACGAGCTGCCGTAGACAATGTCATTGCCTCCGAGCGCATTATATCCATGTGCGGTTTCGGGAAAAACAACCGGCCCCATGGTACTCATATAAAATTCGTCGTCGCCGTTAGTGCCATTTTCAACAGCCATAGCATTCTCCGATATCTATATAAAGATAGAAACTACCATATGCGCAGAATCGATTTCAGTTATCAGCTGAGAAAACGATCCCACGCGCATAGGGGCGCTTACAGCAACTGGGCGAGATCCACCCAATAACCGTCAGCGGTATAGACCAGTTCGATAAAGGTATTGGCGTCGGCCAGATAGAAATCCTCGATAATGACGCCATCGTCCATTACGCCATCGGCGAAATCGTCGAAGCTGCCGAGCCAGAGATCGTTGCTGTCCGCTGGACGGTACGCGGCCAGCTGATCCAGCGTGATGGCGGTGAACTGAAGGATGTCCTCGCCACCGCCGTAGCCGGGCGCCCCGCCCTCCGACGTGCCGTCATTGATGGTGTCCACCCCGCTGTTGGCGGTGTGAATATACAGATCGTCGCCGGGACCACCGAACAGGCGATCGTTGCCGGCGCCGCCGTCCAGCACGTCCGCGCCCGCATCGCTGCTACCGCCAGTGAGAACGTCATCGCCGGCGCCGCCAGACAAGGTGTCATTGCCTTCCTGGCCGAGCACGATATCGTTCCCAGCATTTCCGTAGAGCACGTCGTTCCCGGATCCGCCCTGGATGATATCGTTCCAGGAACTCCCATAGACCGTATCGTTGCCGCCCAGTGCGTTGTATCCGTGTCCAGTCTCGAATGGAAAATTGGGGGCCCCGAATATACTCATGTCGAATATATCGACACCATTCGTTCCAGTAGCTGAAGTCATAGCAATCCTCGATATTTATACGTTAATAATAATTACCATATTAAACAGAAGTCCTGGCCCGAGCTTGCAGCATCGGGCTCAAAAATATTGCCATGCGGATATATTTTAAGTCAAACGAATTGTCGAGATCGCATCTTCGTGACATCCGCAATGGATAATCAGACGAAGTCCACGATACTGAATGGCGCGATATGGAAAGTGCATAAAAACGAAAAGGCGCACCGCATGCCGATTGGCATTATCAGATTACCGGCCGCGCACGTGGCGCCCATATCAGGCCAGGGCGGCGGCGGTCCGCGGGAGCCTGATCTCGGCGATCATTTCGCCCAGCTCGTCCACGCCCACTTCGACGAAGCCACAGGACAGGTAGAGTCCACGCGCCGCAAGGTTCTCGGGCTTGTAGCAGATCGTGATGCGCTGCGCATCCGGCTGCGCGCGCAGTTCCTCGAGCAGCAGTTCCAGGGCGCGGCGCCCGATCCCTCGGCCCTGCCTCGGATGGTCCACCATGAAGCGGTAGATGCCGTAGTGCCCTGCCTCGTCGTGCGAGGCGACGTCGTACAGCAGGAAGCCGGCCGGTGCGCCCTCGTGATAGATGGCGCGCGTGCGCCAGTCCGGATAGAAGCTGGCCTGCGCTATCGAACACGCATTATTGGCGATCCAGCGATCCTGTTCCGGCGGCAGTTCCATCTCGAGCAGCGTCTCGAAATTATCGACCGTCACCGGCTCCAGCGAAACGTTCAACGTAGCGCTCAAGCGTCGCCTACCCTCATTGTCCCGACACGAGCGCCATCCGGCGCCGGATCTGCTCCGCCGCCACCGTGTCTCCCGCCGCCTTGGCGCGCTGTTCCTGCACGCCGAGCCAGGCCAGCAAGGGCCGCCGCCAGCCCTGATTCGACGCCGTGTCGGCCGCCAGCTCGATGCCCGGCGGCGTCATGCGCCCGGCCTTGAACAGCGCCCCGGCCGCGACCAGGCGCGACAGCGGGTCTTCGATCTTGTCGAGCGCACCGCCACCGACCACCGCGCGATGCTGCTCGGGCAGCAGCGCCACGTCCAGCCCCTCCCACTGCCCCGCCAGGTAGGCGGCATAGGCGCGCTGCGCCGGCGTGGCGTCCGCGGCCAGCGCTGCATAGCCCGGGCAATCCTCGAACACCAGGCTGGCCGCCTGCACCGCGCAGCGCACCAGCTCGACCTGGGCCACGCGATCGGGCCGGCCGGTGGCCGCCGTTTCGGCGCGCGCCTCACGGAATTCCGATGCCGCCGCTGCCGTGTGGCCCTTCAGGTAATCGTCGACCGAGGCGTCGAGCGCTCCCTTGGCATTGGCCTGCCAGTCGGGCGGCAGCGGCTTGCTGGCGCAGCCGGCCAGCACGACGGCGGTCAGGATGATGGCGATTTTCATGGAAGCTTGATCTCCTGGCTGCTGCGGGCAAATGGCCACTTGCGGTTGATTTCCTCGACCAGGCGATTCACCTTGCGCAGGCTGGCGTCGACCTCGCCGCGCAGGGCGCCCAGGTCTTCGGTGGCCTCGCGCGTGTTGGCGCCCACCGCCTGGGCCTCGACCAGCACCGCATCGACCTTCTTCAGCGTGGTGCTGGCGTCCTGCAGCACCACGTCCAGCTGGCGGATCGCGGCTTGCGTGTCGTCCATCACGCCCGCCTTGCCGAACACGCGCTGGTCCGCCTTGGCCAGGATGAGGTTGACCCGGTCCAGCGCTTCCATGAGCTTCTTCGCCTCTTCATCGCCGCCCAGCGCGCCACCGAGCACGCCGTAGCGGCCCGACATGCGCCCGGTCACCGCCGACAGGTTGGCCAGGCTGGCGTTGACGTCCGAGCCCGATGCCGTCATGGTTTCCAGGTTTTCCAGCAGTGCCCTGGCGGTGGCGACGATGCGCGGGATCTCGGCGGTGGCGTCGCCGCGCAGCACGGTGCGGGTGGAATTGGGCGGCAGCGGCGCGTCGGTCAGCACCCCGGTATAGGCGCGCAGGCGGGTTTCGCCCACGATGCTCGACTCCAGCGTGAACACGCTCGAGGCGCGCAGCCACTTGGCGTCCTTGCTTTGCACGTCGACCGTGATCTGCACCTTGCCGTCGTCGCCCAGGTCGACCTGGCGCACGCGCCCGATCGGAAAGCCCGCGAAGGTCATGTCCATGCCGGGGATGACGCCGGACGAATCCTCGGCCACCAGGGTCAGGCGCTGGGTCGGCTCGAACACGCCGCGCGCGTACATCACGTACAGCACGAAGGCCGCGATCATGAGGCCGAGCAGCACCAGCAGGATCACCGCCTTGGCTTCGACGTTCTTCGGTTCGTCGGGGATGGATGGATCGGGAGTGAGGTCCGGCATCTAGTTCTTCTTCCAGGATTCAGATGTATTTCAGGGCCAGCGAGCCGGCCTCGATCACGATCAGCACGAACAGCAGGCGCAGCGCGCCGGGCTGCACGCTGGTGGCCAGGGCGCGCGGATAGCGTTGCAGCTCGAGCACGGCGGCGGTCGGGATCAGGGCCACGGCCAGGCCGAACAGCACCGTCTTGAGCACGAAGCCGGCCGTCACCACCGGCGCGAACACGCGGCCCACGGTGCGGGTGTAGTCGGGGATGCCCCAGGGCGACAGACCATACACGTTCAGGTAGGCCAGCAGCAGCACGATGATCGACGTGACCATCGCCAGGGACAGCACCGCCACCGCGTTGGCGATCAGCTGCGGCACCAGGTCGCGCCGCACGCGCCTCAGGGCTTCGTCGCTGGCGGCGCGGATCGACAGGCCGGAACGGGCCAGGCCCAGGGCCGCGGCATCGAAGGCCATGCTGGCGCGCAGGGCCACGAACAGCGCCGCAGATAGTGGAATCAGCTCCAGCACCAGCACCCGCACCACCATCTCGAGCGCGAGGCCGGACAGGCCATAGCTCTTGGCCGTGACCAGCACGATGCGGATGATGACCAGGCTGACCAGGCAGGACGCCAGCGTGAACCAGGGCAGCACCTGCCAGGTGCTGGCGTGGATGTGGCGCGCGGTGGCGTGGAAGCTCGCGCGGCGCCAGGTGGAGGGCGAGAGCGCCGTGACGACGGCGATCGCGCCCAGGTGGATCATGTACCACCAGCTGCGCAGGTAGCGCGCCAGGTAGGCGGGCCAGAGGGTCGGTTGGGCGATGGGCGGGATCGTTCGCGGCATGGGCAGAATGATACTTGGTCCGGGCGCCTATATGCGCGTTCGTGACAAATGATTACGTTCACACGAGCACCCTATTGCCTCCTCGCCTCCATCACCCCCGACACCTCCATGATCGCCGCCAGCGCCTTCTGCGCCTGCGCCGTCGACCCGATCTCCGCCGTGAACACCATGCGCGCCTGGCCCTTGGCGCTCTGGGTGTTCACCCCGATCACATTGATCTTCTCGCGCGAGAACACCTCGGAGATGTCGCGCAGCAGGCCTTGCCGGTCTTGCGCAAGGATGAACAGGTCGACCGGGTAGACGGTTTCGACCCCGGCCATCCCCCACTCGACATGGATCACCCGCTCGGGCGACTTGGCCTGCATCTCGGCGAAGTTCTTGCAACTGAGGCGATGGATCGAGACGCCCTTGCCGCGCGTGACGAAGCCGACGATCGGATCCGGCGGCGCCGGTTTGCAGCACTTGGCCAGCACCGTCATCAGCCCCTCGGTGCCGACCACCAGCACGCCCGACTTGGCGCCCTGCTCCACGCTCGAGGCGCGGCTTTTATTGACCACGGCCGCGTCTTCGACGGGAGCCGGCTCGGCGCCCTCGTGCAGCGCCGCTTCCACGTGGCGCAGGCTGAACTTGTCCTTGCCGACCTCGATGAACAGTTCGTCCACCTTGGCAAAGCCCAGCTTCTGCGCCAGCAGCTCGAGATTGACCGCGGTCTTGCCCTCGCGTTGCAGGGATTTTTCAACCAGTGCCCTCCCCTGGGCCAGGGTCTCGGCCTGGTCCAGGGCGTGGAACCAGGCGCGGATCTTGGACCGGGTGCGGCTGCTGGCCGCGTAACCGGGGCTGAGCCAGTCGCGCGACGGCCCCTGGCCGGCGGCGCCACCCTTGGCGGTGATGATCTCGCAGGTCTGGCCGTTCTTGAGCTGGGTATTCAGCGGCACCATCGTGCCGTCGATCTTGGCGCCGCGGCAGCGGTGGCCGACGTCGCTGTGCAGGTGGTAGGCGAAATCGATCGGCGTCGCGCCGACCGGCAGCTCCAGCACCCGCGCCTGCGGCGTCAGCACGAAGATGCGGTCGTCCAGGCTGGTCGCCTTGAGCTTCTCGACCCATTCCTTCTGCAGGTCTTCCTGGCCGGCCACGGCGTCGGTGACGTCGGTCTTCCAGGCCAGCAGCTGGCGCAGCCAGGCGATCTTCTCGTCGTAGGCCTGGCTCTTGAAGTTGGAGCCGCCCTCTTCCTTGTAGCGCCAGTGGGCGGCGATGCCGTACTCGGCGAAGTTGTGCATCTCTTGCGTGCGGATCTGCACTTCGAGCGGACGGCCGTCGTCGGCCGTCACCACCGTGTGCAGCGAGCGGTAGCCGTTGGGCTTGGGCCGCGAGATGTAGTCGTCGAACTCCTTCGGCACCGGGGTCCAGATATTGTGGATCACGCCCAGCACCGTGTAGCAGGTCTTGATGTCGGGAACGATCACGCGGAAGGCGCGCACGTCGTACAGCTCCGAGAAATCGAGCTCCTTGCCGCGCATCTTGCTCCAGATGCTGTAGATGTGCTTCGGCCGCCCCGAGACGTCGGCCTTGATGCCGGCCGCGGCCAGTTCGTTTTGCAGGCGCGCGATCGACGAGGCCACGAAGCTCTCGCGCGACATGCGCTTCTCTTCGAGCATCTTGGCAATGCGTTTATAGGTGTCCGGCTCGATGAAGCGGAAGGCCAGGTCTTCCAGCTCCCATTTCAGTTGCCAGATGCCGAGCCGGTTGGCCAGCGGCGCATAGAAGTCCAGCACTTCGCGGCCATAGGCGCGCGTGACCTCGTCGAAGCGTTTATGTTCGGCGAAGTAGCGCAAGGTGGCGGCGCACGAGGCCAGGCGCATCAGGACCACGCGCATGTCGGTGGCCATCGCCAGCAGCATCTTGCGCAGGGTTTCGTTCTGGGCCGCGGCCTGCTGGGCCGCGTTCTTGCCGCTGCCCACCGGCGCCTGGCCGGCGGTCAGGTCGCGCAGGCGGATCAGCTGGTGCACGCCCTGCACCAGCGCCGCCACCTCGGGGCCGAAGCGCTCCTCGATGCGTCCGAAGGTGGAGGGATCCATCAGCGCCAGCTCGAACAAGAGGCCGGCGATGCGGGTCTCGGCGTCGGTGTTCAGGTAGGCCAGGGTGCCGGCAGCGCCGAGCGAGAACTCGAAGGCGCCCTGGCCCGAGGCCGCAACCCGTTCGCCATAGCCCGCGGCCGCGTACTCGAGCGCCGCGTGCACGCGCACGCAGTCCTCCTGCCCCAGCCCCTGGACCAGGCCACTATTGACGTCGCCCAGCAGGGCGGTCGATACCATACCCCTGCCTTAGCGCAGCGCGGCGATGACGCAGACCTCGACCAGGCAGGCGGGGTTGGCGAGCCTGGCTTCGACGGTCGCGCGCGGCGGGGTGTGCCCCTGCGCTACCCACTCGTCCCAGACGCTGTTCATGCCGGGGAAGTTGTCCATGCTGGAAATGAAGATCTGGCAGGAGAGGATGCAGGTCTTGTCGCTGCCGGCCTCGCCCAGCAGGCGGTCGACGTGGCCCAGCACCTCGCGCATCTGCTCCTCGATGCCCTGGCTGGTGTCCTCGGCGATCTGGCCGGCCAGGTAGATGGTGTCATTGTGGATCGCCACTTCGGACAGGCGTTTGCCTACATGCAGTCGTTTGATTTCCATGATCTCTTTCTTCTATATCGAAAAGGTAAATATTCAGCCAATTAAAAACGCGCGCGCAATCGCAATCTGGTCGTCGTGCACGAAGGTCGGCGCATGGCCCACCCCGGGGATCTCGACCAGGCGCGGACGCGGTCCGCGCTGCGTCATCTGCTGCGCCGTCTCGCGCGACAGCAGGTCGGACTGCTCGCCGCGCACCAGCAGGGTCGGGCAGCGGATCGCGTCCCAGGCCGCCCACAGCGCGGCCTCGTCCTGGGCGGCGCCTTCCAGCGTGATGGCCCGGAACGGCTGCGCCAGGTTCAAGTCGTAGTGGCGCTCCCACTGGCCGTCCTGTCCCTCGCGCAGGACGTCGGCCGCCAGCTTGCGCCATTCGTCGTCGGAATGGGGGCCGAAGGATGCCGACACCGTTTTCACGAACTCGGCCCCGGCGGCGAAGCTGGGGAAGCGCAGGTCCTGGCCGATGTAGTCGCCGATGCGCCGCAGCGCCGCGCCGTCGAGCACCGGACCGATATCGTTGAGCACGAACCGGCGCACCGGATTGCCCTCGAGCGCAGCCAGCGCCATGCCGATCAGGCCGCCCATCGAGGTGCCGAACCAGGCTACGCCTTCGTCATCAGCGCCGGCTGTCACGCGCGCGATCAGCGTCACCATATCGGCCACGTATTGCGGCACCGTGTAATAGGCCGGGTCGCGCAGGCGCTCCGAGCGCCCGCGCCCCACGATATCCGGGCATACCACGCGGTATTCATCGCACAGGGCGCGCGCCAGATGGTCGAAATCGTTGCCGACGCGGGTCACGCCGTGCACGCAGACCAGCACCTTCGGATTGTCCGCGTCGCCCCATTCCTTATAGGCGACGCGGTGCAGCCCGGCGGGCGAGCTGCACTGGACGCTTTTTAATCTGGGTTCAGACATCGTGACTCCGTGATGGGAATATGGTTACGCGGCTCTGCAATTCACCATTGCGATAGCGTTACGATTAGAATTCTACCAATTCTTAGGAAGTTCCCCCGATCACCTTCATATAGAGGACACAATGAAATCCACCATGCTAGTCGGCAAAACAGCTCTCGTCACCGGTTCGACCTCCGGCATCGGGCTCGGAATCGCGCGCTCGCTGGCCGAACAGGGCGCCAACATCGTGTTCAACGGCTTCGGCGACGCCCAGCAGATCGAGAAGCTGTACACAGACATCGGCGCCGAATTCGGGGTGCAGACCGCCTACCACAACGCCGACATGTCCAAGCCACAAGAGATCGAGGCCCTGATGGCCTACGCCCTTGAGAAATTCGGTGGGGTCGACGTGCTGGTCAACAACGCCGGCATCCAGCACGTGGCCGCGGTCGAGGACTTCCCCACCGAGAAATGGGACGCGATCATCGCCATCAACCTCAGCTCGGCCTTCCACACCACCCGCCTGGCCCTGCCCGGCATGAAGCAGAAAAACTGGGGCCGCATCATCAACCTGGCGTCGGTGCACGGCCTGGTGGGATCGAGTCAGAAATCGGCCTAC
The DNA here is from genome assembly GCF_034045165.1 of Massilia sp. CFBP9026. Taxonomy (NCBI): domain Bacteria; kingdom Pseudomonadati; phylum Pseudomonadota; class Betaproteobacteria; order Burkholderiales; family Oxalobacteraceae; genus Massilia; species Massilia sp. CFBP9026. The sequence goes on along the minus strand of NZ_JAXCWH010000001.1, from coordinate 501,918 downwards.
GTCGCCGCCAAGCACGGCCTGGTCGGCTTCACCAAGGTAACGGCGCTCGAGACGGCGCAGACCGGCGTGACCGCGAATGCGATCTGCCCCGGCTTCGTGCTGACCCCGCTGGTGCAGAAACAGGTCGACGACCGCGCTGCGCGCGAAGGCCTGGACAACGACGCCGCGCGCAGGGCCTTGCTGTCCGAAAAGCAGCCCTCGGGCGAATTCGTCACCCCGGAAGAACTGGGCGCGCTGGCCGTGTTCTTCTGCAGCCCGGCCGCCGCCCAGGTGCGCGGCGTGGCCTGGAATATGGATGGAGGCTGGGCTGCGCAATAAGCCCGAGGTGGCCGACGGCGGCGCGGCCCAGGGCATCGATGCGCTCAGCCGCCTGCTGTCGCTGTTCACCCTGCGCACCTCGCTCGACATCCGCTGCGCGCTGGCCGCGCCGTGGGTGCTGGAGCAGCCGGCGGCCAGCGCCGGCGTCGCGCCCTACCACCTGATCGTCGAGGGCGAAGCCGCGGTCGACACACCCAGCGGCGAACGGATCGCGCTGCGCGCCGGCGACATCGTCGTCTTCCCGCAGGGCGGCGCGCACCGCTTGCATGCCGGTCCGATGGAACAGGCGCGTTCGCTGACGGACGTGCCGGGCCCGGCGCCGCTGCGCTGGGTCGCCAATGGCGGCGACGGCGCGCCGACCGGCATCCTGTGCGGCCAGTTCGTGTTCGACGACGGCGCGCGCCGCGTCCTGCAGCCGGCGCTGCCCGCCATGATCGTCGTGCACGCCTCGTCACGCTCCGACTTCGCCGGCCTGCTGGCGCTGGTGACGATGCTGCGCAGCGAAGCCGACAGCGCACGCCCCGGCGCCGCGGCCGTGGTGGCGCAACTGTCCGGGGCGCTGTTCACGCTATTGCTGCGCGCCTGGCTCGACGATAGTCCGACCACGCCGGGCCTGCTGGCGGTGCTGGCCGACCGCCGCCTGGGCCCCGCACTGCGCCTGATGCTGGCGCAGCTGGACCGATCCTGGCTGGTGGAAGAACTGGCGGCGGCCTGCTTCATGTCGCGCGCCACCTTCGCGCGCCTGTTCCGCCAATTGGCGGGCACGACGCCGCTCGATGCCTTGGTACAGTTGCGCATGACCCAGGCCGCGCAGTGGCTGGCGCGCGACACGCGGCCGATCGCGGCGATCGGCGAAGCGGTCGGCTACCAGTCCGAGGCGGCGTTCAACCGCGTCTTCAAGCGCCGCTACGGCGTGGGACCGGGCGCCTGGCGCCGCGCCGCAATGGCAGCATAGGTCGACGCCGACGTCATACCGGATGATCTCTCGGCCAACCATCACCGCGTGGACGGCATAGCCGACTGCGCGTCCCGGTCCACCCGACGCACCGCTGCGGTGCGTGGTTTTCCACAATGCCCTGGTGCAGTGCAGCATGCGGATTTCCACAATAGCCCGCAGGGAACGATTGCTCCAACATGGAACAACCACCAACCTCGTTGAAGAGTTGCCATGAAGAAGCCTTTTTATAAAGTACTGTATGTCCAGGTGCTGATCGCCATTGTCCTTGGCGTGTTGCTGGGGGTGTTCTACCCCGAACTGGGCACCGCGATGAAGCCATTGGGAGACGGCTTCATCAAACTGATCAAGATGATCATCGCCCCCGTGATCTTCTGTACCGTCGTCGCCGGCATCGCCGGGATGCAGGACATGAAGAAGATCGGCCGCGTCGGCGGCAAGGCGCTGATCTATTTCGAAGTCGTGTCGACCTTCGCCCTGGCCATCGGCCTGGTGGTCGCCAACCTGGCCAAGCCGGGCGCCGGCTTCAACGTCGATCCGGCCCACCTCGATTCGAGCTCGATTGCGCAATACACCACCAATGCGCATGCCCAGACCACGACCGAGTTCATCATGCACATCATCCCGACGACGTTCGTGGATGCTTTCGCTACCGGTAATATCCTGCAGGTGCTGCTGATCGCGATCCTGTTCGGCTTCGCGCTGTCGATGATGGGCGAGCGCGGCCGTCCGGTGACCAAGTTCATCGATGACATCGCCCACGTGATCTTCGGCATCGTCAACATCGTCATGAAAGTCGCCCCGATCGGCGCCTTCGGTGCGATGGCCTTCACCATCGGCAAATACGGCCTGGAATCGCTGGTGCCGCTGGCCAAGCTGATGGGTTCGTTCTACCTGACCTGCGCGCTGTTCGTGTTCGTCGTGCTCGGCGCCATCGCCAAGTTCACCGGCTTCTCGATCTTCAAGTTCATCAAGTACATCAAGGAAGAACTGCTAATCGTGCTGGGCACCTCGTCGTCGGAAAGCGCCCTGCCGAACCTGATGCGCAAGCTGGAAAAACTGGGCTGCTCGAAGCCAGTGGTCGGTCTGGTCGTTCCGACCGGCTACTCGTTCAACCTGGACGGCACCAATATCTACATGACGATGGCGGCGCTGTTCGTGGCGCAGGCAACCAATACCGACCTGACCCTGACCCAGGAACTGACCATCCTGCTGGTGGCGATGCTGACCTCGAAAGGCGCATCGGGCATCACCGGCGCCGGCTTCATCACCCTGGCCGCGACCCTGGCCGTGGTGCCGACCATTCCGGTGGCGGGCATGGCCCTGATCCTCGGCATCGACCGCTTCATGAGCGAAGCGCGCGCCCTGACCAACTTCATCGGCAACGGTGTGGCGACGGTGGTGGTGTCGAAGTGGGAGAAGGAACTGGATTCGGCGCGCATGGACGACGTCCTGAGTGGCCGTGTGCATATCGAAGACCAGAACAGCATGAAGGAAGTGCGCGAAGCGGCGTAATCCCGCGCTTCCCCCTCCCCCAAGAAACCGTGTCCTCGTGACACGGTTTTTTTTCGCCAGCGTTTTTATGCCCGCATCGGGTCTGCTATATTGCGGCTACCAAGATTGCCGACCGCGTCCACGATGCACATCGCCGCCAAACCCGATAACGAGGCCAGCCGCCTCGCTGCCCTCTACGAACTGCTGATCCTCGACACCCCGCCCGAGGAACGCTTCGACAAGATCGCCCAATTCGCCGCCAGCGAATTCGACATGCCGATCGTGCTGATTACCCTGCTCGACGTCGAGCGCCAGTGGTTCAAGGCGCGCGTCGGCACCGACGTGTGCGAGACGGGACGCGACCTCTCGTTCTGCTCGCACGCCATCCTGAGCGACGCCACCATGGTGGTCGAGGATGCGCTGCAAGACCCGCGCTTCGCCGACAACCCGCTGGTGACGGGCGCGCCGCACATCCGCTTCTATGCCGGTGCGCCGCTGGCGCTGCCATCCGGCCTGCGCCTGGGCACCCTGTGCCTGATCGACCGCCGGCCGCGCACGCTCGACGCGCTCGACCTGGGGATCCTGGGTACGCTGCGCGACCTGGCGGTGATGGAATTGGCGCGTACGGAGGAAAAACACGATGCCTGACAGCCACATCCTGCTGGTCGAACCGGAGCCGATATTGCGCCGCACCGTGGTCATGACGGCGCGCAGCCTTGGCATGAGCCAGGTGCATGAGGCGGCCAGCAACGACGCCGCGCTGCGCCTGCTGCGCTCGCGCACTTTCCACGGCGCCGTGGTCGCCGTCGATTGCGTCGGTCGTGGCGCCGACCGGCAATACGACCTGGGCCTGATCGACCGCTTGCGCGCCGACGATACGCCTGGCAAGACAATGCCGATCGCCATCATGGCCGAGCAGGCCACGGCGGAACTGCTGAGCGCACTACGCGACCGCAATATCAGCCGCGTCATTCTCAAGCCATTTCGGGCCAAGGTGCTGCTGGAAACGATCGAGCGATTCGGCGCGAATCCGCGCCTGCCCTGAGCGGCCATTACCGCGGCATCGCCTCACATTACCCAGCGCGGGTGAACACGCGAATTGATGTAGACATCGCAATCTAGACAGGATAATCTAGGTACATCCTGAACAGACGAGGTCATGTCATGTCGCGCTCCCCCGACGCTCCCAAGCCCACGCCCGCCGAACTCGACCTGCTGCAAGTGCTCTGGCCGCTCGGCGCAGCCACCGCCAAGCAGGTGCACGAGGCGATGCTCCCGCAGCGCCCCGACGTGACCTATGCCACGGTCTTGCGCCTGATGCAGGTCATGCACGGCAAGGGCTTGCTCAGCCGCGACGAGAGCGAACGTTCGCACGTGTACGCGCCGATCCATGAACGCGACGCCCTGCAGACCAATCTGCTGCAAGACCTGATGCAGCGCGCCTTCTCGGGCTCGGCCAAGGCGCTGGTACTGGCCGCGCTGAAAAGCGGCATCTCGAAGAAGGAACGGGACGAGATCGAACAGCTCCTGAAGGACGAGGACAAGCGATGAACGCCTTCGGCATCGTCGACAGCATCGGCTGGACGCTGATCCACTTCAGCTGGCAGGGTGCGCTGGTCGGCGGCCAGACCGCGCTCGCCCTCGCCCTGCTGCGCAAGGCGCGTCCCGAGACGCGCTACCTCGTCGCCTGCATCGGGCTGCTGCTGTGCCTGGCATGGCCGGCGACCGAACTATTCCTGCGCCTGGGTAACGACAGCGGCGCCGATGGCGCCCTCGCGATCGTGCTGTCCGGCGCCGCAGTCGGCGTGGCACAAGAAAGTGGCTGGAGCGGCCTGTTCCAGCGCAACCTGGCCTGGATCGTGGCGGCCTGGGCTGTGTGCGCGCTGCTCCTGGCGCTGCGCATGATCGCGGGGCTCATGTGGGTGCGGCGCGCGGCCACGCGGGAAGGCCACGATCCGGCATGGCAGGCGCGCCTCGACCGCCTCGCCACGCAGTTCGGCCTGGCGCGGCCGATCCGCCTGCGCATCGTCAACGGCTTATCGAGCCCGGTCACGGCCGGCTGGTGGCGTCCGGTGGTGTTGGTGCCGGCCTCGCTGGTAACTACCATGCCCCCGCACCTGCTGGAAGCGCTGCTGGCGCATGAACTGGCGCACATCCGGCGCCACGACTACCTGGTCAACCTGTGCCAGAACGTCATCGAATCGCTGTTGTTCTACCACCCGGCGGTCTGGTGGATCTCGCGCCGCATCCGCGTCGAACGGGAACAGATCGCCGACTCCATCGCGGCACGGCAACTGGGTGAACCGCGGCGCCTGGCCCTGGCCCTCTCGGAACTGGAAAAACTCCAGTTCTCCACCCACCACCTGGCCCAGGCGGCCAACGGAGGAGATCTCATGTCACGCATCAAACAACTGGTTCGTCCCGATACCGAAGCGCTGAACTGGAAAGCCGCGATCCCGGTGCTCGGATTTCTATTGGCCGGCCTGGCCGGCTGCGCCCAGACGCCGCCATCCAGCCCGGCAATGGCCAGGACGGACAGCATCGTCAATATCCCGCTTGCGAAGTTCGATTCCTGCGAACGGCCGAAGTATCCGGCCGAGGCGCTGGCGCGCGATATCCAGGGCACGGTGACCCTCGGCTTCCTGGTCAGCGCCGAAGGGGCCGTGCGCGAGACCGCCTTGCGCAAGTCGAGCGGCGACACGTCGCTGGACGAGGCGGCCCGCACGGCGCTGGCCAGCTGCACGTTCAAGCCGGGTACGGTCGACGGCAAGCCGACCGAGCAGTGGACTGAGGTACAGTACGTCTGGGTTTCTAAATAAGAGAAAAGGAAAAGTAATGCCTATCAAGGAGCGCATCCCGTCCCTTCCACTCCGGCCCGGAAAACGTCGCGTAGCTATTCTGGCGATGGGACTGATGATGGGACTGACAGCGACGATCCTGGCCGGCTGCGCCGGGACGGCGCCGGTCAATCCCTTCGCCGGGATGCCGGACAGTGTCACCACCGAGCCGGTCGTGAACTTCAAGTCGTGCCGCAAGCCGGAGTATCCCCCGCAGGCGCTGGCCGCCAAGGTCGAAGGCACGGTCACCCTCGCCTTCCTGGTCAGGGCCGACGGCACGGTGCGCGAAGCGGTGGTGCGCAAGACCAGCGGCAATGCCTCGCTGGACGAAACGGCGCGCGCGGCGCTCGCCAAATGCCGGTTCCAGCCGGGTACGGTAAACGGTGCGCCGAAGGAGCAGTGGACTGAGCTGAAATACGCCTGGGTGCCGGAATGAAGCCGGGCCTGGGCATGCCCGCGGCCTTTGCCATGGCCGTTGCCGTCCTGGCCGGTTGCGCACAGGCGCCGGTGGCGGAACAAGCCGCCGCGAATCCGACTGCGGCGCAGCAGCCGGTCGTGGACTTCGCTTCTTGCCACCGACCGGTGTATCCGCCACAAGCTCTCGCCGACAAGATCGAGGGCACGTCAACGATCGGCTTCCTCGTCGGCCCCGACGGCAAGGTGATCGCATCGAAGGTCTATACCTCGAGCGGCAATGCGTCGCTCGACGAGGCGGTCCGCAGCGCGATCTCGCAATGCACCTTCAGGCCGCCGAGCCACAAGGGGAAACCGGCCCAGGCCTGGATTCCGGTGCAATACGTCTGGAAGATGGATTGAGCGTCATTCGGCACGCTGTAACGACAAAGGGCGCTGGAAACTCCAGCGCCCTTTGTCGTTAACGGCCGCGCGGCTTACAGCGCCGAGGTATCCAGTTCGCAGCCGGTGGCGGCCACGATTTCGTCACGGCTCACGCCAGGCGCAAGTTCGACCACCTTGAGGCCGGTATCGGTCACGTCGATCACGCCGAGGTCGGTGATGATGCGGTCGACCACGCCCACGCCGGTCAGCGGCAGGTCACATTTCTTGAGGATCTTGTGGCTAGTGCTGCCATCCTTGGCGGTGGCGACGTGCTCCATCACGACCACCACGCGCTTGACGCCGGCGACCAGGTCCATCGCGCCGCCCATGCCCTTGACCATCTTGCCCGGGATCATCCAATTGGCCAGGTCGCCATGTTCCGACACCTGCATCGCGCCCAGGATCGCCAGGTTGATCTTGCCGCCGCGGATCATGCCGAAGGAATCGGCCGAGCTGAAGTACGCCGAGCCGGGCAGCGCCGTCACGGTCTGCTTGCCGGCGTTGATCAGGTCGGCGTCGACCTCTTCTTCCGTCGGGAATGGGCCGATGCCCAGAAGGCCGTTCTCGGACTGCAGGAAGACCTCGATATCCTTGGGTACATAGTTGGCGACCAGGGTCGGCAAGCCGATGCCCAGGTTCACATAGAAGCCGTCCTGCAGCTCCCCGGCCGCGCGCGCGGCCATTTCATCACGAGTCCATGCCATGTTCTTGTCTCCGAATATAGGTGATCAAGCGCGTACGGTGCGCTGTTCGATGCGTTTCTCGGGCGTCGGATTGTGGACGATGCGGTGCACGAAGATGCTGGCCAGGTGCACCTGGTCCGGATCGATCTCGCCGATCTCGACCAGCTGTTCGACTTCCACGATGCAGACCTTGCCGGCCATGGCCACGTTCGGATTGAAGTTGCGTGCAGTCTTGCGGAACACCAGGTTGCCGGCGCGGTCGGCCTTATAGGCCTTGACCAGCGACACGTCCGGGAACAGCGCATGTTCCATCACGTAGTGCTCGCCGTCGAACTCACGGGTTTCCTTGCCCTCGGCGACGATGGTGCCGTAGCCGGTCTTGGTGAAGAAAGCCGGGATGCCGGCGCCGCCGGCGCGCAGCTTCTCGGCCAGGGTGCCCTGCGGGGTGAACTCGAGTTCGAGCTCGCCGGCCAGGAACTGGCGCGCGAATTCCTTGTTCTCGCCCACGTAGGACGAGATCATCTTCTTGATCTGGCGCGTTTCCAGCAGTTGGCCGAGGCCGAAACCGTCCACGCCGGCGTTATTGGAAATGGCGGTGAGGTTCTTGGCGCCTGAATCGCGCAGCGCCGCGATCAGGGCTTCCGGAATGCCACACAGGCCGAAGCCGCCCACGGCGATGGTCTGGCCGTCTTGCACGATGCCGGCCAGGGCCGAACGCGCGTCAGGATAAACTTTATTCATACCCGTCCCTTTTATTGGTTAAGCCGAAGCTCTTCTGTACTACTGAGTAGACTCTCAGCATAGAATACGTGACAAAGAAGCACAATACCGTAGAACTACGGCCAATCCCAACACATAGCACCACGAATGAAGACGGCTGTCGATCTGCATCAGATGAACCATCAGAACCTACATGCGCCGGGCATCGATTACGAGATGATCTTCCAGCACGCGCCGGTGGGCATGTGCGTCTCGGTCGATCGCGTGATCCAGACCTGCAACGGTGCGCTGGCCGAGATGTTCGGCTATCCGCCCGGCCACCTGCAAGGCCTGTCGTTCAGCGTGCTGTACCCGACCATGGACGAGTTCCTGCGCACCGGCGACCGCATCATCCCCATCATGAATGCCAAGGGACGCTATTCGGATGAGCGCATCATGCGCCGCGCCAACGGCGAGCTGTTCTGGTGCCACGTGACCGGGCGCGCGCTGGATCTGGCCCTGCCCCTGGGCGCCGGGGTCTGGACCTTCGAGGACGTCAGCGAAAAACGCCCTGTCACGGCGCAACTGACCCCGCGCGAGCGCGAGATCGCGGCGCTGCTGGTGGAAGGAAAGACGAGCAAGATGATTGCACGCGATACGGCCCTGAGCCCGCGCACGGTGGAAATGCACCGGGCCAGCCTGATGCGCAAATTCGCCGCATCGACCTCGTCGGAGCTGGTACACAAGCTGGTGGGTGTGCGCGGCTAGCAGTCCCGCCCGCGCTTGGTAAATACGACGGCGCCGTCGCCGGTGGCCATGGAGGGCCGATGGCCGGGATTCGCGGGCATGGCGTTTGTCCGCCGCGTCAGCACGAAGACCAGGGCCGCGATCCAGACCGCGCCGGTCCAGCCCAGCAGCGCGCACCACAGGAAGACCCGGTCCGCATGGGGATAGTCGCGCTTCATGGCGATCACGCCTGGCAGCAGCAATAGATACACCAGGGTTCCCAGGAGCACGAGAGCGACGCGCAGGAGGCAGAGCCCGCAGACGGCCAGCAGGACGATTCCGATACGCGCGATCCGCTTCATGTATCCCCCCGAATCGGCTGGCGCAGCCGTTCACGCAAGGTCAGGACGAAGGCCCCGCCGATGCCAAGGAACAGGCCGAGCACGACGGACAGCGCAACGATCACCTTGCGCGAACCGGCCGGTTTCATCGGCACGACCGCCTCGTCGACGATCCTGACGTTGCTGGAGCGGTCTCCGGCATCGACGTCGAGTTCTTCGGTGCGGCGCAGCACCGCGTTATACAGGTCGGTCTCGGCCTTCAGGTCGCGCGCCCGCCGCTCGAGCTCGGTTGCCAGGGCGGGCAGGCGCCCGGCCTGGGCCTCGAGGCCGGCAATCTCCTGGCGCGCTCCGTCCAGCTGCCGGTCCAGCGCCATCAGCTCCGGATGCCGGTCGCCGAAGCGCACGCCCAGTTCGGCGCGCCTGCGCTGCAGTTGGGCCAGTTGCTCGCGGGTGGCGGACAGGCGGCCGAGCGCCAGACGCGTATCCTCGACGACGTCGGCGGCGCCGTGCTGGCGGCGGTAGGATTCGTAGCGCTCCTCGGCGGCGGCGACGCGCTGGCGCAGCGCGGGAAGGCGCGCGCGCAGTACGTCCATCGACCCGGTCGACTCGCTCGCTTTCTCGCTACGCACATGCTCCATATAGACATTGCCGATCTCGTTGAGGACGGCCGTGAGCCGGCGCGGCTCGGCGCCCTGGAGCCTCACGCTGAGGACGCCCGTGTCCTTGCCGAGTTCGGCAACCTCGAGCGCGGTCGCGATCTCGTCGATCACGGCCGGGACCGAGCGCCGCGCCACCAGGTAAACAGTGCCGGGCGCGCCCTCCAGCGCGGCGATCGTGAGGCGCACGCTGCCGCCGCCCTGCTCCGTCACCAGCGGCGTGCCGACCCGGCCGACGACGGCGCGGGCTTCGTCCCCGGCGCGCAGGCTGTAGCGTTCCCGGTCGAGGCGCGTGACATGGAGCGGCTGGTCGAGAAGGTCCAGGGGCACCGCCAGCTCGCTCACCCGGATGCGCTCGCCGCCCCAGGCATAGCCGCCGTAAGGCGCCGGCGCCAGGCCGTGGCGTGCATTCCAGCGCGCCAGCGCCGTGCCGATCGCCGGGAAGTAGCGCGGCTCGGCCACCACGTCCAGCCGCAGGCGCGTCGCGGCCGTCCCGATGACCGATCGCGAGCGCAGCAGCTCGGCTTCGGCCATGGCGCGCTTGTACGCCGTGCCGGGCGTGGCCTGGCCGAGCAGCGTGCGCGGTTCGGACGAACGCATGTCGGTCACGTGGATCATCAGGTTGGCCGTATAGGACTGTGGCCGCGCCAGCGCGTAGAGGGTGCCCAGCGCCGCCACCGACAGGGTCACCAGCGCAATGAACAGCCGGTGACGCACCATCACCCCGACATGTTCCGTCAGCCTGAACGGCACCAGCGCGGGGCCCGGATCGAACCTGTCCAAGGGCGTGGCTTCCGGTGTCAGGATCTCGTTCTTCCCCATGCTGCTCCCTCGGTTGGACCGGCACCGCGCACTGCTGCGCGGCTATTCAAGAGCCTATCCCCATAAGCTCTCAATGACGTGGCGCGTGAAGGCAAGCCTGCTATCACTACCCTATCGCGATAAACACATCACTTGCTGAGTTAGATCAAGGCGATCGGTAACTCAGCAAGAAGAATCTGTGCTTCAAGCGCCCCCAGCCGGCGCTGAAGCGGGTTTCAGCTAGGGTTTCAGCTACCTACGTGCTCCAGGAATGGCGACTTCAGGCCGATGGCGGCCGCGCCGCGACCGGCGCCACGCCAGCAACGGCGAACGGCGCGCTCAGGCGGCGCAGCTCTCCCAGGCCGCCACACGCGGCAAACAGCGCCAGGGTCGCGGCGGCGTACACGCCCAGCTTGCCCCCGAGGGCGCGCCACGGGTCGGCGCCGAAGGCGGGCGCGCACCATTCGGCCAGCAGAACGGCCGCCACGCAGGCGCCCAGCACCAGCCCCGCCAGCCGCAACGGAAACATCGCGCGCCATGGCTGCTCCAGCACCTTCCCGACGGCGCGCGCATTGGCGAGTTCGCACAGCAGGAAGGCGGCCACGCTGCCGAGCGCCGCCCCGGCCAGGCCGAACCAGTGCACGCCGGCCAGGCTCAGGGTGCCGGACAGCGCCAGCCCGGCAAGATTGATCCGCAGCGCCAGCCGGCCCATGTCGAGCGCCGGCATCGCGAAGCCGACCGCCACCGACTGCAGCACGACCAGCAGCAAATACACGCGCATCACCGGAACCGCCGCCAGATAGCGTTCGGTGTACACCAGCGCCACGATCTCGGGCGCCAGCAGGAACAGCGCGCAGGCCAGGGGCGCCAGCAGCAGCGTCGCCGCCCCGCTCCCCTTGAGCAGCAGCGCGTGTACTTCGGCGCGGGCGCCGCCGGCGAAGGCGCGGTTCAGGTGCGGGAGCATCGCGCTGTTGATCGGCTGGCGAATCAGCGTGGCGACCGGCAGCACCACGGCGCCGATGGTGAACGCGGCAAAGACGTGCGGCGGCATCACCGACGCGGCGATCCAGCCGTCGGCCTGGGCCCGCATGGCGAACAGGCTGCCGCCCGCGGCGAACGGCAGCGCATAGCGCAACTGCGCCAGCAGGCTCGCCGGCTCGCAGCGCAGGCGCGCACCGCCCGGCCGGGTCAGCAGATAGGCCGCCAGCACCGCCAGGCGCAGCGAGGCGTCGAGCACCAGCGCCGCCACCACCCAGCCGATGTCGTGCGACAGGACCGCGGCCATGGCCACCAGGGCGGTGCGCAGCAGCGCCAACACCAGCTCGGTACTGCAATGCCACAGAATGCGCCCCTCGGCGATCGCCAGCGTGGTCATGACCGTCAGCAGCACCGACAGTCCGAGGTAGAGCGCCGACAGGCCGTGCGTGGCCCGGTACAGCGCGCAGAGCAGCTCGCCCGCGAGCGGACTGGCCGGACTCACGAGGAAGGCCACGACCAGGCCCATGCCGGCCAGCCAGGCGGCGGCGTTGCCGATCACCGTCAGTTGCCGGCTGCCGGCGCGCGGGAGGAAGTAGTACAGCGCCTGCGGCATGAAGGCCGGCGCCAGCGCCAGCGCCGTGCCCAGCACCAGGGTCAGGAAGCGGTACTGGCCGAAGGCATCAGGGTCGAGCTGGCGCACCAGGATCACGGGCAGCAGGAACTGCAAGACGAACTCGACCATGCCGCCGGCGGTCAGGTACGCCGCCGACCGGCTCACTCCCATGGCTTGGCCGGCGCGTCCCATATCAGTGGCGCACCAGGTCGCTGAATTCGCGCGCGTAGGCGTCGACCATCCGCGTCAGCGAGAATTCGCTGATCACCTTGCGCAGGCTGGCGGCGCCGAACGCGCTGCGGCAGCCCGGGTCGGCCATGCGCAGGATGCGGTCGGACAGCGCGGCCACGTCGGCCTTGGGATACAGGTAGCCATTGCCCGAGTGCTCGACCTGCTCCGAGGCGCCGCCCACGTCGGCCATGATCAGGGGTTTACCCAGTGCCATCGCCTCGAGCGCCGCGATCGAAAACGTTTCGTTATGCGAGGGCACCACGATCACGTCGCACGAGGCGATGGCGAGCCGCACGTCGGCCAGCACGCCCGTGATCGCGACGTCCTCCGTCAGACGCAGGCTTTCGATGGTGGATTCGATCGCCGGCCGCATCGGCCCGTCCCCGATCATCAGACACTTGGCGCAGGTGCCGGCCGCATGCGCCATGTGGAGCGCGCGCAGCAGGTCCTGGTGCCCTTTCTCCTGGCGCAGGATGCCGCAGATGCCGACCACGTAGTCGTGATCCGCGAAGCCGTTCAGGCGGCGGAAAGCGAATATCTGCGCCGGCCCGAAGTCGTTCCTGAAGCGGCCCAGGTCGACGCCGTTGTGCACCACCTGCGAGCTGCGCGCCCTCACCCGCTGGGTCTCCCAGTACGAGCGCTGGTTCTTGCAGACGAAGACCAGCAGGTCGGACATCCACATCAGGGGCCGGTACAGATACATCTGCAGCCACGCGCGCCGCGTAAACGGCTCGGTCGAATGCAGGATCTCGACCACGCGCAGGCGCCGTCGCGACAGCAGCCGCACCGCCCATGCATAGATCAGCGGATATGGGTTTGCGCAGACGATGATGTCGACCTCGCGCTCTGCCGCATACTCCGCCAGCCGGCGCGCCGCACCCAGGTCGAGCTTGTTGCGGGCGTTGAGGCAGAACGCCGACACCCGGCAATGTTCGTCGTCGAAGGCGCCGGGGATCTCGGCCTCGTCCTTCAGGTAGACCAGCGACACCGAGAAGCGGCGCCGGTCGAGCGCCTGCGCCAGCGTCACCGCATGGGTCTCGGCCCCGCCGACGCTGGCGGACACGACTAGGAACATCACGTGCAGCGGCCGTTCAGTTGCTCGTTCCATGGCAGACCTCCTCGAGTCCATCCAGATAGGGGCCAAGCACGTCCTGCTCGGCATAATGCCGCTCCATGTAGGCGCGGCAGCGCGCGCTGCGCGCCTGCCAGTCGGCACCGCCCGCGGCCAGCGCGGCAACCTGCGCCGCCATGTCGTCCAGCGTGGTTGCAGCATGACCGAGTCCTTCGCGCGCGATCACGCCGTCGGGGTCGAAGAAGGCGACCGTGGGCGTGCCGTGGATCCAGGCTTGCAGGTAGGAGTTGGGGAAACCTTCGCTGTCCGAGGTATTGACGAACACCCGCGCCGCCGCGTAGCGTCCGGCCATCCGGTGGTAGGGCACGCGGCCGCTGAAGGACAGGTTGGGCAACTGCGCGGCCTGCGCCGCGATGCCGGCATACAGTTCGGCGGCGCCCGGCTGTTCGCCGCCGATCATGCAAAAACGCAGGCGCGGCAGGCGGCGCGCCAGTTCGAGCAGCAGGTCCGGGCGCTTGAACTGGCGCAGGTTGTTCACCCACAGCACGTCGACCTCGCGCTCCACCGGCTCCGCCGCCGCCTGCACCAGCATGCGCGCGACCGTGCTGTGGCGCCGGTAGTTCTGCAGCATCGCGTCGCGCTGGCGTTGGGTCTGGACCAGCACCAGGTGCGCCCGCCGCAAGCCGTATTCGTACAGCTTGCGGTCGCGCCGGTATTTGATGAGGAGCGCATCCGGTTCGCAGTCGCTGTCGTGCGCGACCCGGAACACCAGCTTGCGACCATAAAGGCGGCAGAACAGCGCTACCAGGCCCAGCTGCATGCCGGCGCAGCTCAGGTAGTACGCGTCGGCGTCGGCGCGCCGCAGCGCGCGCCAGGTCTTGATCCAGCGTGGATACACGAAACGCAATACCGGTAGTCCGGCCGCCTGGCGGAACGCGCGGTGGGTGACGACGCCCGACCAGCTGCGGCGATCGGCCTGGCCGTAGTCGAACACAACCATGCTGACCTCGAAGCCGCGCCGCACCAGTGCGCCGGCCAGCAGCGTCTGCTGGACCTGCTCGCCGCCGATCCCGTGCATATTGAATTCCTCGGCCAGCACCGGCAGGTTGTCCATGCCGACGAAACAGACTTTCATGTCGCCTCCCCCGCTGCGGGCCGGCCGCGTGCCCGGTTGCCTGTCGCATGCACGGACTGCGCCCGGGCCAGGGTCCCGACCGCCGCGCCGTAGCACAGCCAGAAATACACATGCGTGAATGCCGGCATGAAGCTGTCGTCGGTCAGGCCCTGGACCAGCAGCAGCAGGATGCAGGCCGCGCCGCCAATGAAGAATCCGGCCAGCGCGCCCTGGGCGAGCCGGGCGGCCTGGCGCGCCGCGCGCCGCAGCAGCCGCCAGGCATGGGCGAAGAACAGCGCGGTCAGCACGCTGCCGACGATGCCGACGTCGAGCAGCGAGGCCAGGTAGGCGCTGTGCGGGTGGCTCACCGGCAAGATCGTGCGCGCCTGCGCCGCCTGCGACCACAGGATCGATCCATGCCCGGCGCCCAGGATCGGGTGGTCGAGTATTTCGGGCGCGAGCGGCAGCCAGATGGCGTCGATCCGGCCCGAGCTGAGAAAATCGAGGTCGCCGCCGCCGATGCCGTGCAGGGCCCGCTGCGCCAGCGAGTCGGACGACAGGGCCGCGACCAGCGCCAGCGCGACCAGCACCCACAGCGGCCAGCTGCGGCCGCGCGCGGCCGCCAGCGCATACAGGATGACCACCGCCAGCCCGAGGAAGGCGCCGCGCGAGAACGTCATCAGGACGCCCGCCATCAGCACCAGGCAGGCCAGCGCCAGCGCGACCCGGGCCATGACCCGCCGGGCCGTCCCGAGGGCGCAGATCGCCAGCGCCAGCGCCATGTTCAGCAGCAGGCCGAGTTCGTTGGCATGCAGGCCCAGCACCGACAGCGAGCGGCGCGATTCCTGCTGCGCCAGGTCGGCGCCGGCGCTGGCGCCGTGCAGCGCGAACAGGCCGACCAGCGCCGCCAGCAGCACCGCCGACGACAGCACCGGCAACAGGAGCCAGCGCGGATCGCGCACGTTCGCCGCCAGCAGGCCCACGATCGCACAGCCGGCGATGATCAGCGCGGGGGCGAACAGGCTCACCCGCAGGTAGCCCAGCGGCGTCGTCTCGCGCACCACCTCGAGCACCCTGAAATACTCCGGGATGGCGCTCGCCGACGTGGCGCCGTTGAGGGCGGCGAACACGAACACGGCGACGTAGGCCAGGAAGGCCGGCCGCCAGCGGGGATAGCGGATGCGCCAGGGATCGAGCGCATGGCCGCAGGCGACCGATACCAGGACGAGCAGCATTACGAGGCCGACGATGCGCTGGCCGGACACGCCGGCCACGCCTTCGGACAGGAACCAGGTCGGCACATAGGGCAGCAAAAAGGCCGCCGCCACGGCCAGGATGCGGAAATCGCGCATGCCGAGCAGCGTCACCACGCTGGCGCCGAGGACGGCGGCGGCGCGCACGCCGCCCAGGAGCTCGCAAGCCACGCCGACCGCCAGCGCCGCACCCAGGCAGGCCAGGTACACGAGCGCCGCGTCGGCGGATCGGACCGCGCCGGGCGGAAGCGCAACGGCTGCCGGGATCGATGGCGACAGCGGTGGCGACAGCGGTGGCAGGATAGGTTCGCTCATGGGTATGCGTCGGGCCGGCCCCTCAGGGAGCGAAGCAATGGGTCTTGAAATCGACCACGGTCACGTTGCCGTCGGACGAGATGTGGTGGCTGCCGAGCGAGCGCTGCAGGTAATCGTGCCGGATGTCGGTCACCTTGCGCTCCGAATACCTGGTCTCGTCGAGTTCGACGATCTCGTACAGGGCCAGGCCCTCGCCGTACTGGTCGAATCCCTGGCGCTGGGCGGCGCGGTAGATGCGCCCTTCGTCCACGATCAGGCCGGCGTTGCGCCCCATGTCGGTATCGATGTATAGCGGGTTCATGGGGTGCGGGGTCCACGCTCCGCCGAGCGGATCGGGCGCATGGAACAGGCACAGCTCGGAACAGTGATCGTTCAGGCCCGAGCGGTCGATGCTGGTGAGCAGCCACCAGCGACCGCGGTGCTCGAAGAACATCGAGTCGGCAGCCGAGATGCCGTCGATGGCGACTGAATCGAGCGTCCAGCGCAGCGGGAACTCGTCGCATTTGTAGATGCGGATCTGGTTGCTCTCGGAGGTCTCGGGGCACATATAGAGACGGCCCCCATACTCGAACAGGAAGGGAAACGACAGGTGGAACGGCTCCTGCAGCGCCACCCCGAGGCACCTGACGTCGTTCTTGGTGATCTCGAGCACCGAGATATGCGCGCGGTTGGTGGCATACACATAGTCTTCGACGAAGCAGTACACCCTTCCGCCATGGACCCGCAGGAAGGGATCGGCCCAAAAATGTCCGTGCGGCGCCGCCACCGGCACGCCGCGCCACAAGGCGGCGTTGCGCCACCCGGAACGGGTCACCGACAGCGTCCATTTGTGACGGATGCCGAGCACGCGCCGCGCGCCGCGCATGCCGAGACGGCCGGCCAGCTTGAACGCGTACAGCAGCGCGTGCAGGCTGCCCGGCGGCGCCAGGCAGCAACCCGAGTAGGGCACCGGATCGCGCGCGGCTGGCAGCGCGCGTGTCGTGGCCACGTCGCCCAGCAGCCTGCGCAACTGGGCATGCGCCTTGCAGAACAGGTGGGCCTGGTTGAGCAGGAAGGAATACTTGGTACGGAACGCCCCCTCGACCAGGACCTGGCCCGCCTCCCCTGCCGGTCCCGGCCGAACGATGGCGAATCCGGTCTTGCGTGCGCGGTGGTAGGTTTCCCAGAAGCCGATAGGCGCGCTGCCGGTGATCTGGTCGCGCCGGTAGTCGATGCCGATGGCGCCGAGGCGCGCCGCGCGTCCCAGGCGCTCGTCGCAGGCGACGCCGTCGCAGCACACCAGCAGGTCCAGTTCGAGGCCGGCCAGCTCGGCATGCGAAATCGCGAGGAGCGCGGGGTCGGGCGCGGCAGTGGACACGTCAGCGGACACCTCAACGGGCCCCTCAGCGAACACCTCGGCGGACCCCGAAGCGTTTGCAAGGCCGGGCGGCGCCACGCTGCGCACCGGCACCCCGCGCGCGGCGGCCAGGGCGGGCACGTCGACCACGGCCAGGTGCGCGCGGTGCGCCTCATAGTGGCGCAGTAACTGACGCTCGACGGCCATCACGGCGGCGAACAGCAGCGGTGTCCGCGGCGCCGTCGTCCCACGGGCCGCGGGGCGGCGCCTGCGCCCGGCCCGGCCGGGCGGCTCCCCGTCTGCCACCAGCACCAGCGCCATCTCGAGGTCACGGCTTTCCGCCAGCCAGTCGCACAGGGCGGCCACATAGCCGTCGCTCGCGCGCGCCTCGAGCAAGAGGCCCACGCGCAAGGGCTTCACTGCACCCTCACGCTGCATGGCTCGCCCCTTCCCAGCGCCGTATAGCGGTCGATCAGGTATTTGGTATGGCGCACCTTGCCCAGGCTGGAGGCGCCGAACACGATCGATTCGATGCGCGGCTGGCCACAGACGTACTCGATCGCCTCCTCGGCCGGGATCGCACCGGAAGCGAACACCGACATCGCCACCGCGCGGAACTTGCGCGAAGCGACGGTTTCTTCGTAGGCCGGCAAGCCGCCGCACATCCTGAAGCCGATCTTGTTGACGTTGGCGCAGACGATCGGGTTGTCGATGCCCATCGCGTCGAGTGCCTCGAGCAGCCGCGGCAGGTTCATGGTGATGAAGCCCGGTTCGGCCCCGTAGCGCTCGCGCACATGGTCGTGGAAGGTACGCAGCGCGTCGTGAAAGCCCAACCCCAGCGCCAGGTCGGTGACCACGTTCTGCAGGAAGATGACCGGTGTCGGGATCGCCACGAACATCTTCATCTCGGCGTCGATCAGACGCCGGATCAGGGCGTCGACGTCGCGCCGCGCCACTGCGATGCCGCTCTTGACGGCCGCCGTCAGCGGCGACTCGTCCGGCAGGAATTTGCGGACCGCGTCGACGATTCCCAGATCGGACACGGCGTTGGCATACTTGTGTGCGTAAGGCATGCAGGGATAGATCTTCAGCTGGCGGTAGCGCGCCGGCTGCGCGCGAATGGACTCGCAGATCGCGGCGACCCGCTCGTGGGTGGTGCACATCAACACCTCGATGCCTTCTTCGAGGACGCCGTCGAGCATCGCCATGATGGCCTCGTTGCTCTGGAACTGCATGCTCTGGGCGCGCGCATGTTCGTCCGACATGTGGTTGATGCCGAAGAACTGGTTGTCTCCAAATAGAATACGGTCCATCAAGGGCTCCCTTTTAATGCCTTCATGATCGTCTCGGGCGAACTCAGCACTGCGTCGCGCAGCCTGCCCCAGCGCCCCGGCACGCCGCGCGCGGTCACCAGGTCCGTGGCGACGCCCGCCCCGACGCCGGCACTGGCGCCGGCGCCAGCCGCGCTGGCGGCGTCGCGCCGAATCATGTCGGCCACGATGTCGGCGGCCAGGCCCGCGGCCAGGCTGCAGTGGCTGTCGACCCGGCGCTGCCGGATCGATTCGGCGAAATAATCGATCTGCGCCGAATACTCTTCGCCCCGCAGGTAGAACCACACCGGCCTGGTCAGCTCGGTGGTATAGCGGACGTTCCAGCCTTGCGCCAGGTCGGGACGGGCCGCCACCGGCGCGCGCAGGTGGATGTGCAGTTCCTGGCGGCTGGCCTCGATCTTGCCGTTGGTACCCCACAGCACGAGCGTGGTCGACATCTTGCGGTGACTGTCGTCGCTCCAGTTGGCCGACAGCTGCGCGGTCTTGCCGTCGGCGTAAGCCAGGTTGGCGTACACCTCGTCGTCGGCCGACGCGGAAAATACGCTGCTGAGGATCGAGCCCGATACGCCGCTCGGCGCGCCGACCGTGAAATTGAGCAAGTCGATTCCGTGGCATGCATAGTCGTACAGGCAGCCACCGCCCTCGTTGCGGCTGCTGCGCCAGGTGACGCCCTTCGGGCGCAGCACCACCGGGCCATAGCAGTCGACGCGCGCGTGGTGTACGCGTCCGATCGCGTCCACGTCGAGCAGGCGCCTGGCCTCTTCGAAGGTACCCAGGAAGCGGTTGTGGTAGCCGACCTGGGTGACCGCGCCGCGCTCGGCGGCCAGCGCCACCAGGCGCGCGCCTTCCTCGACGTCCAGGCAGAACGGCTTTTCGCAGAACACGTCGAGACCGTGCTCGAGCGCCGCGCGCACCATGCGCGCGTGCAGCCGCGATGGCGTGGCGACCAGCACCGCATCGAGCCGCTCGCGTTCGAGCATGCGCGCATAGTCGCTGTAGGTGGCCACCTTTGTGTAGCGGCCGATGATGTCCAGCAGCCAGGTGGCTGGATCGCAGACGGCGACCAGCTCCAGGTCGGGGTGGGCATTGACGATGGCCTGGTGCGACAGGCCCATCTTGCCCAGGCCGGCAATGGCGATGCGGATGCGGGGCGTGTCAGGCGTGTGCATGGGTTACCTCGTGCTTGATCATGTCGTAGGCGGTGCGCCCCTTGGCGAGCAGGCCGGCGTTGGGGCCGGCCTGCTCGCGCGAGGCCAGGTAGTCCAGGGCGTCCTGCGCGGTAAGCGCCGGCAGGTGGGCGCAGGCGCCCTCGGCGATCAGGTAGCGGTCGACGTCGAGCAGCGCGTCCTGGTAGACCGAGATCGTGGGCACGCCGAGCACGGCCATCTCGCGCGTCATGGTGCCGCCCGCGCCGATGAACAGGTCGCACTCGCCGGCGATGGTATCGATGTCGATCACGCCGGACAGGGTGCGGCAGTGTTTGAACGCAGGGCCGGCATAATGCAGGTACTGCTCGCGCGAGCGCGGCAGCACGGTGACGCTGGCCCGGTGCTGCAACGCGCCGATGACGTCGTCCAGGAAATTGCGCGGCCCCCGGTAATACTGGGCGGTCCAGGGTTCGGGGCGGACGAAGATGCGCGGCCGCGCCTGCGGATCGCGGGCGCGCGCCGCCGCCGACGTCGGGGCCGAGGCCGAACAGCGCTGCGCATACTCCCACAGGTAGATGCCCTCCTTCACGCCGGGATAGCGTTCCACCTTGGCCAGCGACGCACCCTGGCGCCTGAGGTTCCGGGCCGTGAGGAATTCTGGCACCATGATCAGGTCGGCGCAGGCGAAGGCCGGCACGTTGCCGGCCGCATGCTCGTTGTCGTTCAGGTAGATCGACCGGATTCCCAGCAGCCGGGCCACAACCGGCGAGTGGAAGGAGCTCTGCGACACCGCCACCTCGACCCCGCGCCGGCGCAGGAAGCGCACCAGTTGCGCGACGCGGATCGGGAAGCCGCACGTCTTGCCGATCAGGGAGCGGCCATAGTGCACGCCCACCGTCGTGTACGGGATGCGGTGCATGCGCAGCAAGTCCTCGGTGTTGGCCAACGGACGGCTGGTGACGATCACCTCGTGCGACCGCTGCAGGTCGCGGATCATCGTGCGGAACATATTGATGTGCGGCGAATTGGATAGATCGAACCAGATCTTCATGGATTCCCCCTTGTCAGGCCCCGGCACGGTCAGCCGATTTTCTCGTCGAAGCGCTCGCGCGTCCCGGGCCGGCGCGCCTCCCTGGCCGCCAGCTTCTCGTACAGGTCTTCCAGCGTGGCGATCATCCGCGTGCTGGAGAACTCGGTCCGGACCCGCTCGCGGCCGGCGGCGCCCAGGCGCATGCGGGCATCCGGGTCGGCCAGCAGGCCGAGTACCGCGTCGGCCAGCGCCGCCGTGTCGCCGGGCGCGACCAGCACGCCCTCCACCCCATCGCGCACCGCCTCCGGGATGCCGCCGACCGCCGTGGCGACGACCGGGACTCCATGCGCCATCGCCTCAAGCAGACTCATCGGCAAGCCCTCGGCGTGCGACGGCAGCACGAAGACGGTCGCCGCATCGAGCAGGGCCGCCCGTTCGCCTGCGTCGACCCAGCCCGGCAAGTCGACATTGGCCTGCAGCCCGAGCGCCGCGACAAGCGCGCGCGCCTCGTCGCGCTGCCCGTCGCCGCACAGCAGCAGCCGCGCCTGCGGCACGGCGGCGACGATCGTGCGCATCGCGCGCAGCAGGTCGTGGCAGCCCTTGCCTGCTTCCAGATGCCCGAGGAAGAGCAAGGTCGCCGGCGCGCGCGCGGGTGCTGGCCGGGCCCCATGCGCCCCCCCATGCGCGCGCTGCGGCAGCAGCACCGGGTTGTGCAGGACGACGACGCGGTCCTGGGATGAGACGGTGCGCACCCAGGCCTGCAGCTCGGCCGAGACGACGACGACGGCCCGCGCCCGGTCGAAGGCGAAGCGCATCAGCAGGCGCGCCAGTGGGCCGCAGCCGCTGCGGTAGTAATCAGGGTAGCGCCCCGCGTGCAGGTGCAGCGCGACCGGCACGCGGCACAGGTAACCCAGCAGGAAGAAGACATACTTGCGCCAGAAGCTGGCGTTGATGGCCACATGGATGTGCAGCAGCGCGACCTCGCCCCTGGCCAGGAGGCGGACCAGGGCCAGCAGGGCCTGCGCGAACAGGTGGACCTTGGCCCGCCCCGGGCCGGTGCGGTGCGTCGGAAGATAGACGATGTCGCGCCGGGCGAGCAGCCCCGCGGCCCGGTATACCGCGATGACCGACGCGATGCCGCCGCAGCCATCGACATGGGTTCCGAGCATCACGATTTTCTTTTCACGGTTCATGGCTGTCGCTCCAGGCATGTGCGCGCCCTCGTTTCACAGGAAGTGGGAAGCCAGCAGGATCGCGCCGAGCAGGGTCAGGAGCACCGTCTTGGCGCGCCGCGTCTCGCGTTCGATGACGGCATCGCGCTCGCTCGCCGCGCGTGGTGCCGGATGCCTTGGCGCCGGCGCCGGCGCCTCTGCCTCGTCCCACAGCAATGGCAGCTGTTCGGGCGGGCCGCTGCGCTCCCGTTCGGACAGGGGTCGACTGATATCTAGGATTTCCACGATCGCCTCCAGGACGAAATGCGCTGTTTGGCCTGTCGCCCCCGCCCGCGCACCAGGGTACGGGCATAGGTCGGCAGGCTCGCCACGACCGACGCCAGCGAACGGTAGACGACGATGCGGTCGAAGTCGCGCTGCTGCCCGAGCAGCCTGCGCTTGTAGTCATAGCGGCCGGAGAGCAGGTGGTACTCGCGCAGGCCGCGCCGGATCGACTCGCAGATGCTCATGAAGCAGCACAGCAGGCCGAGCCGGGCCTGGTCAAAGCCGGGATCGTGCGCGATCACGTGCATGTAGGCATGCCCGCCCACATGGGTACACGCCACGCCGGCGCGGATGCGGCCGCCGCTACGGGCGAACAGCACGCATCCATACGCGCCGAGCATGCTCTGGAGCGTGGCCAGCGAGTCCGCCGTGTGGCTCGGGAATTGTCGCTTGTTGGCCAGGCGCAGGCAGTTGAGCTCGACCAGGGCGGCGACATCGGCGCGGTCGATGGTGCCGGGGCCGTGGAAGGAAAACGCCAGGTCGGGCGCATGCTGCGCGACCATCCGCTGGGCGCGCCGGATCGCCGCACGGGTATTCGGCCCGAGGCTGGCGAGATAAGCGTCGGGCGTGCCCGGCAGCGAGATCACGAGGTCTTCGGTGGCGCCGTAGCGCTGGCACGGAAACGGCAGGGGCCAGGGCGGCGTCTGCACCGCCGGGAAATGGATCAGGTGCACACCCTGGTGCCGCGCGAACAGGCAGTGCGCCATCTGCTCGAGCGCGCCGCCTGCGATGGAGAGCAGCTCGCTCAAGACGGTGATCGTGCGCCCTTCGCGGCGATACAGCATGCCCGTGACCGGGTCGCCGTCGCGCAGCGCGAGATAGCAGGCCACCTCGGTGTCGGCCGGCACGGCCGCGCAGCGCGCCTCGGTGCAGAACACGTTTTCGTGGCAGCTCTCGAGCATGGCGCGCAGCGACGGTGGAAAGGGCCGCCCGACGAACACCGCTTCTTGCCGCGCCGAGCCGTTTGCCAGGTCGAGTCGATCGTCGAGTCGATCATTCATTGTTCCACCATGTGATATTGGGCTGAAGGCCGGCCGCACCGCGCCCGTCTTCATGGTCCGCAGGCCGTCAGGCATCGGTACCGTCTCCATTGCGCCGGAAGCACGGCTTGCCGGCTCCGCCCGCCGACAGGAAGCGCAGGCGCCGCAGCCCTTTTCTTGCGTGGCGCAGCGCGGAGAGGGAGTAAGCCAGGAGTCGCTTGCCCGCGCCGTCGCGCGACTGCACCGTCGCCACGAGCAGCCGGAGATCGTGCAACCTCAAGCGCGCTGCGTTGCGCAACAAGGTGCGCCAACAGACGAGCACGGCAACGCGGGAACGGTAGATCGTCACGCTGCCGAGGATCTTGCGGCGTGCCAGGAAATGGGACTTCCAGTCGTGATGCCCCCCCATCATCCACAGCTCCCGGCCGCCGATGGCGATGGCATGGTAGATGGTATGCAGGGTTACCTGGCGGCCTAGCCGGTAGGCATCGAAACGTGGGGAGTGGCCAACCAGGTGCAGGAAGTGCCGCGTCCCTACCCTGGAGCAGAGGCAGGCCGCCACGATGGTGTCGTCGATCAGCATGATGCCAAGGTAGCCGTGGCTGCGCGCCAGCCGTACGATGCGGTCGATGTCGGAATCCTCGACATACGGCGTGGCATTGCGCGCATCCATCCGCTGATCGGTCAGGTCGACCAGTTCGCGCACGTGGCGCGGCGTGATCTGGTGCGTCGACAGGATCTCGAAACGACAGGAAGGAAACTGCGCTGCGCACTTGCGCATGCTGCGCCGCATCAGTTCCCGGGTGCTCTTGCCCAGCTGACCCATATAGGCGTCCGCGCTCGACGGAAGCGCGACCACGTTCTCCTCCAGCTGGGGCAGGACCTGGACGGGGAAGGCGAAGGTGGATGCGAAGGTGGACGCGAAGGTGGACGCGTCAACCGGCGTGTCGAGCGCGTAGCCTTCGATGCGCCTCGCCGCCGGGTAGCGGGAAAACACGTTGACGGCGAAGTAAGCGAGATCGCCTGTGCTCAGGGCGACCTGCTGGTTGACGATGCGGACCGTGTTGCGATCGATCCGGAACAGGATCAGCAGGACGATGTCATGCTCGTCGGCGGCGGCGAAGGTGTGGATGTCGTCAAGCCGCTCGTAGAGGCCGATCCGGGTCAGGGTGCAGTAGATATTTTCATAGAGGCGTTCGAGGGACGCGTCGGCAAAATCTGGAATGGCGCTATCGTAAAAGCGGGTGGAGACGATGTTCTTGTCTGCATGAGCTACAAAGGGCGGATTTCCTTCTTTCCAGAAATTGGCTGGAATCGCATGAGCGGTGGTGTTTTCAATGCCCATTTTATTCCCATCCTCCGCATGAAATGAATTTACATTCAAATTCTATTTTTTCTGCGCTGGATCGGGCGTGATTAATATCAAACCATGCATGAGCAATAAACATTTACCGCTACCGAGCATGGCTTTACCATCCTCACTAAATTCACATTGACAAGATCGTCGAATAGCCCAAGCCCATTGGGCCAGATGTGTCATATTTCTCACGAAATACCTTGATAAATACTATAAGCCACCCACAGATTTCCTCCACCATTTATTATAATAATTCGACATTAGCATATTCGACGACAGAAAAAAAAACCGCCGCATTTTCATGCGGCGGCTCGTGGTCTAGCGAGGAACTTACGGTGCGATCGCAGGCGCCAGTGGCTGGCGCGGGGTGCCGCCGCCACCGATGCTGGTCGGGCTGTTGTTGTCGACCACGCTCAGTGCGCGCATGAGGCGCTGGATGTCACGCATCCAAGCGGTATTGCCCTGGACCTTCTGGTTCATGTCGAAGCCCCAATCGCGCTTGAACTCGGTGCGTTTCGAGCCGTCCGGACCGTCTTCGGCGCTGATATCGAAACCGGGCGCATAGGTGTCGTCGACGATGTAGGCGCCGTAGTTCTGCAGCGTCCACGCCAGTTGCTTGGCCGGCGTGGTTTCCAGGCCCAGCGACGTGATCGAGGTACTGCCAGGAATCGCCAGCAAGGCGCCCATCTTCATGGCGGTGTTGCCGTTCCCGGTGGCGCTGCCGTACCAGCCGACCGCATAGCTGTCCGAGGTCGTTGCCGGCCAACGCGAGCAAGCGCTGCGCGTCGTGCACCTGAACAGCGCTTCCTTGGCGTACACATTGACCTTGAGCGCATGGCGCGGACCGGTAGTGGTACCTGGACGCAACTCACCGAGGCGGATGCTGCCGCCGATGGCCGACAGGCCCGAGCCGCCGTGCGCCCCGGTGATGCCCGAACCGTACAGGTCGACGTTGGAGAACTTGGCGAATGATGTCGCCGGTCCGCCGGCGGTGCAGCGCGCCACCGGCTGGGTTTGCACCAGTGTGCGGCCATCCCTCATCAGGAACACGGCCGAGCTGTTCTTGTTGGTGTTGGGAATGACGTAATTGCTGGGCATCGGCACCTGGTACATCAGGCCGCCCGTTGCGCTGCAACGATTCCTGCCGGTCCAGGCGGCACTGCTGTAATTGATATTGACCAGCGGTGCGGTTGGCTTGAGGATGATTTTTTCATCGTCGATGCCGGGCATTTGCGCCCAAATATTATTGCCCGGCCGTGAATTCAGGTTGGCGCGCACGAACCGTGCACCGCTACCGATCGGCATATTCCAGATGCTGTTGCTGGCGAACGGTTGTTTGAGGGGATCTCGGCCACCCACCGCAGTCACGCTTGCCAGGGACTTGTTGCCAGTGGGTGCTTCAGTCGTCGCAGCGGCGTCGGTTGCGGCTGCGGGGGCGCCATTGGCGGACTGTCCATCCGCCGTGGCATCGGTAACGGGCGCATCCGCTGCGGTAGTGGCAGCGGTGTCAGGAGCATAATCGGCGGGACGAACTGGAGTTTCTACTTCAGCCAGGGAAAGGCTGGCCGGGTCAATCGAGGCTGGATCGCTGCCACCACAGGCGGCGAGTGCGGCAAACACAGGGGCGAGCACCATGAGTTTGGCTTTCGGTTGGAGTCGAGTGGAATTGTTCACAGAATCTTTCCTTACACAATGATGAAATGAGGTCGTTGGAGGATTCCAAAGGCCAATGAGTTCCATCACTTCAGGAAAATATTTTCTGCTGGCTATTTCATCAACTCAAATAAACAAAGATTTTTACCACTCAGAAATTGAACCAGGGATAAAAAATACGGAACCGGCATTATTCGATGCGCTCATGGAAACAGAGTTTCTACGCGACACGCTATCGTCAACACAGCATATAGACAGTTATTCACAGCCGCATTCGCCAATCGGCGATCATAAGATATCAAACAAATATCTGAACGACGCCATACCGTTCGTGAATGGCGAGCACAGCCATGGCATGCCATCGATGGCTGGCTGGAGAATGGGGTGAATACAGTTAATTACTGAGACAGCGGACCTTGTATCGTGGCGTTGCCACGACTGCGCGCGTGCGCAGCGGGAGTCGATGGAGCGAGGCAGCGCCGAGGCCGACGCGGCCCCGGCTTGCGATCACGAAGCGGTCGGCAGCCCGGCGCGCAGGGATTCCGGCAACGGCGCCGACTTGCCGAGCCTGAAATCGACCCACACCACCTTGGCGACGCCGTCGGCGTGCAGGTCGCCCGGTTCGCCGTCCGCCCCGACCAGGCGGATCTCGTGCGACACCTCGACGCTCGAGCGTCCCGGCGGCGCCACGAAGGTACGCACCTCGATCTCTCCCGGATAGGTCAATTGCTTGAGGAAATTCATCGACGCATTCACGATCACCGGCCCTTCGGCGCGTGAATCCAGCAGGCCGCCCACCTGTTCCAGCCAGGCGATGCGGGCCGACTCGATGTAGCGGAAATAATTCGTGTTATTGACATGCCCCATGGCGTCCATATCGCCCCAGCGAATCGGCATGCGCATGGTGTGAACCCACTTCTTGCTACTCATTCCCGGTCTCTGCTTCCAAAAAAATTACTGCGCCGTCATCCCGTCATCGGCCGTGATGATGGCGCCATTGATGAAATGGGCTTCTTCCGCCGCCAGCAGCAGCAAGAGCCCGTCGAGGTCTTCCGGCTTGCCCGGCCGCTTGCGCGGCAACATCTCGATCAGCTTGCGGCCCGGCTCGGTGTCGAAATAATCCTCGTTCGAATCGGTGGCGATGTAGCCGGGGCAGATCGCATTGACGTTGATCCCGTATTTGCCCCACTCCACCGCCATCGCCTTGGTCATCTGCACCACGCCGGCCTTGCTCATGCAGTACACGCCGATCTGCGGCAGCACCCGCAGGCCCGCGACCGAGGCGATGTTGACGATGCGGTGCTGCTTGCGCGGGTCACCCTTGGCGCGCGCAATCATCCGCTTGGCCGTCTGCTGGGCCATGAAGAAGGCGCCGCGCAGATTGGTGTCCATGATATAGCCATAGTCGTCTTCGCCGACATCCAGCAAACGCTGGGTTGTCGAGACGCCCGAGTTGTTGACCAGGATATCGATCGGCCCGGCCTCGGTCTCGGCGTGCGCGATCGCCGCCTTGATGCTGCCCAGGTCGGTCACGTCGAGACGCACCACGTGCGCTGCCCCGCCGTCGGCCTCGATCTCGGCGCGCAATTCCTTCAGGCGCTCGACCCGGCGCGAGGCCAGCACGACCTGGGCCCCGGCCCCGGCAAGCGCCTTCGCGAAGCGCGCGCCGAGTCCGCTCGACGCGCCGGTGACCATTGCAATCTTTCCTTCGAAATTGACTTCGATTCCCACGTCCCGCTCCCCAATGCTGTCGTGCTGGCCAAGAACCTGACTCGGCAGGTTCTGATTGCGAAAGCATCATGATCCCACAAATGTCCAGTATTAGATTGCCTCATCTAATATTGCCTTTACAATGGCGCGCAAGTTGCATTGAACAGCAAAAACCCGCACACTCGTGCTATTTTCAAGATTGCCTCATTAAGAGCACACTAACAACCATGACAGAGACAACCAACCTCCTCGAACAATACGGACCGCGCGAAGCCATGGAATACGACGTCGTGATCGTCGGCGGCGGCCCTGCCGGCCTGTCCGCGGCGATCCGGCTCAAGCAGCTGGCTGCGGAAAAAGGCCAGGAAGTATCGGTCTGCGTATTGGAAAAAGGCGGCGAGCTGGGCGCGCACATCCTGTCGGGCGCGGTGATGGATCCGCGTGCGCTGAACGAACTGATTCCTGACTGGAAAGAAAAAGGCGCGCCGCTGAACACGCAGGTGACCGAAGACCGCGTCATGTTCCTGACCGAGACCAAGTCGTTCTCGACGCCCGTGTTCGCCATTCCGCCGGCGCTGAAGAACCACGGCAACTACATCGTCTCGCTGGCCAACGTCGTGCGCTGGCTGGGCCAGCAGGCCGAAAGCCTGGGCGTGGAAATCTTCCCGGGCTTCCCGGCCGCCGAGATCCTGTACAACGAGGATGGCTCGGTCAAGGGCGTGGCCACCGGCAATATGGGCGTCAACCGCGAAGGCGGGCCGGGGGCGGACTTCCAGCTCGGCATGGAACTGCACGCCAAGTACACTTTCTTCGCCGAAGGTTCGCGCGGCCACCTGGGCCGCCAGCTGATGGCGAAATATGACCTGAACAAGGGCAAGGATCCGCAAACCTACGGCATCGGCATCAAGGAACTGTGGGAAATCGACCCTGCCAAGCACCAGCCGGGCCTGGTGATCCACACGGCCGGCTGGCCGCTGCCGAACGACACCTATGGCGGCTCCTTCCTGTACCACCTGGAAAACAACCTGGTCGCGGTCGGCTATGTGGTGGGGCTCGGTTACCAGAATCCCTATCTGTCGCCTTACGAGGAATTCCAGCGCTACAAGACCCACCCGGACATCCGCGGCTTCTTCGAAGGCGGCAAGCGCATCTCGTATGGAGCGCGCGCCATCACCGCCGGGGGTCTGCAATCCTTGCCGAAGACCGTCTTCCCGGGCGGCTGCCTGATCGGCTGCGACGCCGGATTCCTGAACACCAGCCGCATCAAGGGCAGCCACGCCGCGCTCAAGACCGGCATGCTGGCCGCCGAAGCGGCCTTCGCGGCGCTGGGCGAAGGCCGCTCGGCCGACGAGCTGGTCGCCTTCCCGGCCGCCTTCGAGAAATCGTGGCTGCATGAAGAGCTGCACATCGCGCGCAACTTCAAGCCGTGGATGAGCAAGGGCCTGGTGCTGGGAACGATCATGACGGGCATCGACCAGATCGTGTTCCGTGGCAAGGCGCCCTGGACCTTGCACCACCAGCACGCCGACCACGATGCTTTGCGCCCGGCGTCGCACTACAAGCCGATCGCCTATCCGAAGCCGGACGGCAAGCTGACCTTCGACAAGCTGTCGTCGGTGTTCATCTCGAACACCAACCACCGCGAGGACGAGCCGGTCCACCTGACGCTCAAGAACCCGAGCGTGCCGGTCGACGTCAACCTGGCCAAGTATGCGGGCCCGGAACAGCGTTACTGTCCGGCCGGGGTGTACGAGTTCGTCAAGCGCGAGGATGGCGGCGACCGCCTGCAGATCAATGCCCAGAACTGCGTGCACTGCAAGACCTGCGACATCAAGGATCCGACCCAGAACATCGTCTGGGTCGCACCGGAAGGCGGCGGCGGCCCCAACTATCCGAATATGTAAGGCGCCCAGTCCTAGCGTATTGCTGACTTCCCGTTTTACTGCTGACTTTGTCTGATAAATCCTACGAAGTCTCCACCAATACGCTGATTGGCGAGGTCCGCCATCGGCGTAGCATGGGTCTTCCAGACACCAGTGCTAGGAGACGAACATGGGTGAACACAAAGGTCATAGCGATAAAGCGCCGAATTACCCCGAGCTGGACGAGAAGGGATCGGCAGCAAGCCGCGCCGGGCAGAATGCCGGCAATCAACAGAGCGCCGGGAAGCAGCAAGACGCCGGCCAGCAGCGAGACAGCAGTATCCAGCAACAAGGTAAACAGCAAGATCCGCAACAGCGCCGCGGCAATCAGCAAAGCGCCGGCGGACAACGGCAGAACCAGCAACATGGCGGCCAGCATGCCTCGGGCGGAACCCCGGCTCTGGACGACCTGAACGCCGACCACGACAGCCGTCACCGTGGGTCGCCGGGCAACGCGTCCCGGCAAATGGACCAGACGAACGACTGGAACGGCAAGCAGGACAAGAACCGTTGACGTGGCACCGACCACGCATGGCGCGGCCCGCAACGCAGGCCGCGCCTGTTTTTTTTGTGCGCCGTCCTTCACTAGCGCGTGGCGCTGCTGGCGTCGATGCCGAACCACTTGATCGACAAGCGGCGCAGCGTGCCGTCGGCGCGCGCTGCATTGAGGATCTTGTCGACCGCCGCCTTGAATTGCGGATTGCCCTTGCGGATGGCGATGCCGATGCGCGCATCCCTGCCGACCCGTGGCCCGGCCTTGATCGGCAGTTCCGAATGCTTCAGCAGGTAGCTCACCATCAGGCTGTCGTCGAGCGAGGCGTCGATGCGGCCGAAGGCAAGGTCTTGCAGGTTCTCGGGCACGGCCGGGTAACTCCTGACCTCGATTCCCTTCACCTCTTTCGCCTGCTGCTCGAACACGCTGCCCTGGCGCACGCCCAGCTTGCGGCCCTTGAGGTCGGCCAGGCTGCGATAGGTGGCGCGCTCGTTCTTGCGCACGATGAGCTGGAAGCTCGAATAAGTGTAGGGCACCGAAAAGTCGAAGGCCTGCTCGCGCTCCGGCGTGATGATCACCTGGCTGATGGCGGCATCGACCTTGCCGGACGATACGGCTGGCAGGATGGCGCTCCATTCGGTGAAGACAAACTGTGGCTTGAGTTTCAGCCCGGCGGCCACCAGGCGCGCAACCTCGACGTCGTAGCCGGTCAGGTGGCCGCTTTTCGGATCCTTGAAATTAAAGGGCGGATAAGTACCCTCGACGGCGATGCGCAGGACGCCGCGCGCCCTGGCCTCGTTCATCAGGTCGGCGCCGTGCGCGACCGGCAGCAGGATGGCGACCAATGCCACCGCCACTCCCGCAACCATGCACCGCCGCCGCTCCTTCGTTACTACCTCATGCATCGAGTTTTATCCTGCACCACGGTCAAAGGCACTTTATAACCGAAAAATACCACGAATGCCTAGCCGCGCAGGACGATTCGTTTCTGTTCTCGCGCCGATCGATAAACAGCCTCGATGATGCGGATGTCGCGCAAGCCTTCCTCGCCGGGCACGATGGTCTCGCGGTTATCCTTCACGCATTGCGCCATATGGTCGAGCTGGCCTACCCACTGGTTCGCATACGGCCCCGGCGGCGGCGTGACCAGGGTCTTGTCGCTGCGCTCGCCGCCGACCCACATACGCTGGCCGCTGTAGGCGGTGGCAGGCTCGAGCTCGATCCGCCCCTTGTCGCCCATCAGCACGAACTGGTTGCGGTTGGCGCTGTACATCGACATGCACGAACCGATGACGCCGGACGGGAATTCGAGCTGGAAGTCGATCATGTCCTCGACCTCGCGGAAACGCGGGTCGCTGCGGTCGGTGGTTTCCTTGGCGAACACGGCGACCGGCTCCTCGCCCGTCATGTAGCGCGCCGCCTGCAGCGCGTAGATGCCGATGTCCATCAGCGAACCGCCGCCCGATTGCGCCTTCTTCATGCGCCAGGTATTCGGGTCGCGCGCAGTGAAACCGTGTTCGGAGCGGAAGTAGCGCAGCTTGCCGATGGCCCCGCTGCGCGCCAGGCGGATCGCCTCGACATTGTGCGGCTCGAAGCGCGAGCGATAGCCCAGCATCAGCTTCTTGCCGGCCTTGCGGCAGGCGGCGATCATCTGCTCGCATTCCGCCACGCTGATCGCCATCGGCTTCTCGCACATCACGTGCTTGCCGGCCTGGGCGGCGCGGATCGTGTACTCGGCATGCATGAAGACGGGCAGGCAGATGTAGACGATGTCGATGTCGGGGTTGTCGCGGATGCTGTCGAAGTTCTGGTAGTTGTAGATGCCGCGTTCGGGCACGCCGTGTTCGGCCGCCACCTTCTTCGCCTTGGCCGGATCGCCGCTGACCAGCGCCACCAGGCGGCTGTGCTGGCATTCCTTGAACTGGGGAATGATGCGGCCCAGTCCATAGCCGCCCAGGCCGACGACCGCATAGCCCAGCTTGCGCTCGGGATTGGCCCAGGCCGGCATGCCCACCGCGCCGGCCGCCAGCACACCACCCGCGGCCATGACCAGGCCGCGCCGATTCAGGTCGATCATTCAGGTCTCCTTGCAGAATGTTTTCATTCGAATACCGTGCCGGTCCGGCGGCGCGGGTTACCATCGCTGAGTAAGGATACAATTGATTCGATTGAAATGGTAGCGTTAACACATCACGCGCCACCCCTGGCATTCATTCATGAAGGAGACCACATTGATGACCCGATCCCGTCCATTCCACTCACCTCCCCTCGTGCGCGCCTTGCTCGCAGCCAGCGTGGCGCTCGCCCTGCCGGCAACCGCCATGGCCGCCAGTTGCAGCGGCAAGCCGCCGTCGGGCGAACTCAAGGCCGAAAGGATCGCCGCGATCAAGCCGTCGCGCAGCGAACCGGGCCTGTACGAGGGACCGGTATGGATCAGGGATGCGCTGTACTTCTCGGACTTCAGCTTCAGCGCAGGGTTTCCTTCGCGCGTGCGCAAGTTCTCGCCCGACGGCACGGTGAGCACGGCAATCGAGGATGCCGGCAGTAACGGCCTGGCGGTCGATGCCAATGGCGCGCTGGTCGCCGCCACCCACAAGTACAAGGCCATGTCGCGCTATGACATCGCGACGGGCCAGCGTGCCGACGTCGCCACGCGTTATCAGGGACAGGTCTTCAATTCGCCGAACGATATCGCGATCGCGGCCGACGGCGCCATCTACTTCACCGACCCGGATTACCAGAAGGCCGCGGCGCCCGGCGGCCAGCCGGTGACCGGCATCTACCGCATCGCGCCCGACGGCGCCGTGACGCTGGTCGACGGCACGCGCAAGAATCCGAACGGGATCGCGCTCTCGCTGAATGGCGACACCCTGTACGTGAACGCGAGCGACGGCGCGGTGCGCGCCTATCCGATCAAGGACGGCGTGCCGCAGGCGGGCCGCGATGTCATCCGCGGCATCGAGAATGGCGACGGCATGACGCTCGACTGCCACGGCAACCTGTACGTGACGGAACATGCACCGAAGCGCGTGCGCGTATTCACGCCGCAGGGCCGGGAATTGGCGACGATCCGGACCGACGCCAATGTCACCAACGTGGCCTTTGCCGGCGCCGACGGCAAGACCCTGTACATCACCGGCGCCGGCGCCGTGTGGCAGCTGCGGCTGGACGTGACCGGCCTGCCCTACTGATTACCAGACCCGCCGGCCGGCAGATCCAAAATTGTGGCCGCTCACCAGCGTCGTGCTCTGCACCAGCATCGACAGGCCAAGGATCAACTGCACCAGCCTGTCGTCCGGCAGCAGCCAGTAGTGGCCGCGCGGCTGCTCGGCGCCGGTGGCGGCCATGATCAGGGGCGCGATCCACCCGGCGTCGTCATCGACGTCGAGCACGATCGCGTCTTCCGTCGTCTGCATGTGCACCGTGCCGCCCTCGGCCAGCGTGAAACAGATGCCGACGCCGGTCTCTTGCGGACGGATCAGCTCCTGCATCGCGGCGTTGTGTTCGCCGATCCAGAGTTCGACGTCCTGCGGCGTCTCGAGGGGCGTCCAGGGGCGGGGTTTGAAGCGGGGTTGGTCGGACGGAAGAGTCATGTGCTGCATGGTTGAAGAAACGGCCCCTATCTTAAGGGATTTCCGGGGCCCGCGCCCGGTCCGGGGAGCGCTTTCCTGGCACAAGGAGCTGTGTGACAATGCTTGCACGACAACAACAAAGGTCTTCGCGTGAAAGCTCTCCTTGCCGCCTGTGTGTTTTCTCTCTCGACGCTCGCGTCCGCCGCTCCCGCCGCCCCACCACCCTACGTCCTGCCCAATACCGAAGTACGCGACGTCCGCGCCAGCACCCTGGGGCGCGACTACCAGGTCTTCGTCGCCCTGCCGGATTCGTATGCCACAAGCAAGCGTTCCTACCCGATCATGTTCGTCGTCGATGCCGACTATGCTTTCCCGGTGGTGCGCAATATCGCGTCGCGCCTGAGCAAGCATGCGGGCATGGAAGAAGCCATCGTCGTCGGCCTGTCGTATGCGAAAGGCGACGGCGCCGTCTTCAGCCGCCGTCGCGACTATACGCCGACCACCCCACGCAAGCATGCCTACCGCTCGGACAAACCGGGACAAGCGCCGGCTTTCGGCGAAGCGTCGGCCTATGGCCGCTACCTGACCGGCGAAGTCTTCCCCTTCATCGCCCGCCACTACCGCGCCGACATGAACCGCAAGATCTTTGTCGGCCACTCCTACGGCGGCCTGCTCGGCCTGCAGATGATGCTCGATGCGCCGCGCAGCTTCGAGCACTACATCCTCGGCAGTCCCTCGCTGTGGTTCGACGCCGGCATCATGTTCGAGCGCGAGCAAGCCTATGCCGCGCGCAACAAGGACTTGCCGGCCAGCGCGTTCTTCGGCATTGGTAGCCTGGAAACCCTAGCGCCCGGCAAGAAGCGCTCGCGTGCGGAAGAAGATGCCGACATGGTGGCCGACCTGCGTGAATTCGATGCGGCGCTCAAGAGCCGTGGCTACAAGCACCTGCGTACCGGCCTGAAAGTGTTCACCGACGAAGACCATGCCAGCGTGTTGCCGATGGTCGTCACCCACGGCCTGCGGGCCTACCTGGCAACGCAGAAGAAGTGAGGCGGCGCCGGCTTACGGTACGTCGAGCGTGACCAGCCGCACGTCCACCCGACCATCGTCGACCAGCAGTTCGCCGACCGACACCGGCAAGGTGAAACGGCGCCGTCCCGCGGCGCCCGGATTGACGTAGAGCACGCCGCTACGTTCTTCGCAGGCGGGCTTGTGCGAATGGCCGGTCACGACCACGCGCACGCCTTGCGCGACCGGATCGATGGCGAGTTCCTTGAGGTCGTGCAGCATATGGATGACGATGCCGCCGAGGTTCAGGGTGACGCTCTCGGGCAAGGCTTGCGCCCAGTCACCATGATCGTTATTGCCGCGTACGGCGGTCAATGGCGCCAGGCCGGCGAGCTGGTCGAGGAGGTCCGCGCCGACGATGTCGCCAGCGTGGAGGATGTGATCGCTGCCGCGCAGGAAATCGAGCGCCTGCGGCCGCAGCAGCCCGTGCGTGTCGGAAATCAAGCCAATGCGCACGGGCCGGACTCTCAGTGCCGCTTGCTGCTGGCCATCTTGGCCATGGTATAAATCGAGTACAGGGCGGCCAGGCCCACCACCACATACACGATGCGGGTCAGTGCGGTGGCGGGACCGAACAGCGTGGCAACCATGTCGACGTCGAACAGGCCGACCATGGCCCAGTTGAGGCCGCCAATGATCAGGAGCGCCATCGCGATATAGTCGATGGCGGACATGGCCGGGCGCTCGCGCGCATGAACGTTGACGCGGCGGTCGGGCATGGACCGGCGGTCCATGGTTGGTGCATTGATTGTTGCCATCACAGCCTCCTTGGAAAGACGTGGGACAGCCAGGGCGTCCTGCCCCGGCACTTGACAACAATACTATCCCAAGTTAACCGACACGTTCGCACGCATCGGCGGGATAGGAAATCACCCCTTCCAGGTACGTTCGAGGCCCGTATCCGCGTGAATCCAGCCGCCGCGCGGGCCGGAACGGTAGTAGTAGCCAACCCCACCACCGCGGAAGCTCTTGATCAGGCCGCCGAGCACTTCTTCGTTCAGGCCGGCGATGCGGATATCGGCCGCCTTGCCCACCATGTGCAGCGACTGGCGCGCGGCCGGGATGCCCGCTTCGCGCAGGCGCGCGTTGGATGCCGCCGAGCGGTAGCCGGACAGGATTTCGAGCGGCTGCAGCAAGCCGTAGCGGGCGATGAAGGCCTGGGTGCTCCACAACATCTCGAGCAGCTTGGGATCGATCTTGGCGGTGGCCT
Source organism: Massilia sp. CFBP9026 (assembly GCF_034045165.1). Taxonomy (NCBI): domain Bacteria; kingdom Pseudomonadati; phylum Pseudomonadota; class Betaproteobacteria; order Burkholderiales; family Oxalobacteraceae; genus Massilia; species Massilia sp. CFBP9026. The sequence continues at coordinate 465,689 of NZ_JAXCWH010000001.1, read as the reverse complement.
TGCCGTTCACGTCGCGCAGCAGGTGGCACAGCTGTTCGTAGGCGGAGTCGATCACTTCGCCATCCTTCCAGTACAGCACGCTGGCGCGTTCGCCGCTGGCCGGACGGGTCACGGACAGGGTGCGCGGCTTGACCCAGAAATCCAGGTCCAGCGCTTGCGAATCGAACAGGTCGGGAGGCGGTTGGAGGTCGGTGGCGGCGGCCGCCAGCGGCGCGCCGAGTGCGCCCAGCGCGGCCAGGCGGGCACTATGGTGAAGAAAATCTCTGCGTGAAGCCATGGGTGCGGATCCGTTACTCGACAATTGCGATAGTGCGTACTATAGCGTATCCGTCAAGCATGCAGAAGTGTTCACGAAGCGTGCAAATGTTATCGCTTTGTTGCACGTTGGCGCCAGGCTCAGGTATTTACTCGCCGCAGTTGCAGAAGCGCTTGCGCGTCGCCGGATCGCAGGCGCCGTCCAGGCGCTTCCATAGCAGGTCGCACTCGAGGCCGAAGCAGGCTTTTTCTTTGCCGGCATTGATGTAGCCGTGGCGCTCGAAGAACATGCTGGCGCCCGAGGGGCTGTGCAGGTGCAGCTTGCTGATGTTCCATTCTCTCGCCTGCTGCTCCACGGCATCGAGCAAGGCGCGGCCGACGCCGCAGCGCAAGGCGTCAGGCAACACGTAGCACAGCGCCACCTTGCCGGCCTGCGTCAACAGGGTCAGGCCGACCAGTTCGCCTTCGCTTTCGGCGACCACCGCATAATTGGTGGGCGAGGCAAACCAGGTGACGACGTTGGCCGGCGTCTTGTTGCCGAGCCAGGCATCAAGCACGCCGGGCTGGTCCTGGTGGTCGGCGCGGCAGCCCTCCTCGATCGAACGGCGCAGCAGATTGCAGGCAGCCGTTGCATCGTCAGGGACAGCCTTGCGGATTTCAATACGCGTGGACATCAATCATCTACTTGGAAACGGACATGAACGAACGATGACGCGGCATCGCACGGCCTCGACTATACACCGAAAGTAAGAGACCCTGCTGGCGACACGGTCAAACGCGTTCCCCATATAACCATATGACGAAACTATCGTTCCGTTCAGCGCGTGGATTAGGGAACATGCACTCTGTCACTAATATTTCCTTAAGCGAGAACACATAATGCGCGACACCACTCCGAACACGCTGCGCCGCTCGATCCTGGCCCTGACCCTGGCGCTCGGCAGCGCACTGCCCCTGCACGCCAGCGCGGCCGATGCCGAACTGCTGAACGTGTCCTACGACGTGGCGCGCGAGCTGTACAAGGAAGTCAATCCGGCCTTCATCGCTTCGTATAAGCAGCAGACCGGCCAGACCCTCACCATCAAACAATCGCATGGCGGCTCGAGCAAGCAGGCGCGCGCCGTCGCCGACGGCCTCGAGGCGTCGGTGGTGACCATGAACCAGGCCAACGACATCGACCTGCTGGTCGACCGCGGCCTGGTGGCAAAAGACTGGGCCAAGAAGTTCCCGAACAACGCCACCCCGTACTACTCGACCATGGTGTTCCTGGTGCGCAAGGGTAATCCAAAACAGGTGCGCGACTGGGCCGACCTGGCGCGTCCGGGCGTGGCCAGCATCATCCCGAATCCCAAGACCTCGGGCAATGGCCGCTACACCTATCTGGCAGCCTGGGGCTCGGTGATCAAGAAAGGCGGTAGCGAAGCGCAGGCGCGCGACCTGGTCGCCAAGATCTTCAAGAACGTGCCGATCCTGGACGGTGGCGGCCGCGCCGCGACCACCACCTTCACCCAGCGCCAGATCGGCGACGTGCTGGTGACTTTCGAGAACGAGGTCAGCATGGTGCGCCAGGAATTCGGTAACGATTTCGAAGTGATCTATCCGGCCAGCTCGATCCTGGCCGAATCGCCGGTGGCCGTGGTCGACAAGGTGGTCGACCGCCTCAAGGTACGCCAGCCGGCCACCGCCTACCTGAACTTCCTGTACACGCCGGCGGGTCAGGAAATCGGCGCCAAGCACTTCATGCGCGTGCGCTCGGAAACGGTCATGAAGAAGTATGCGGCCAACTACAAGCCGATCAGCCTGTTCACCGTGGACGAAGTCTTCGGCGGCTGGACCGCGGCCCAGAAGCGCCACTTCAACGATGGCGGCGAGTTCGACAAGATCTACCAGGCCAAGTAAATTCCGCCTGATACCGAACAGCCCTGCCCTGCGCAGGGCTGTTTTGCTTGAAATGCACAGGAATTAGTCACTCGACATTTCTATGTGACATGAGTTGTTAATCTCGCGAATCGCCAGCGTCACATTTCCGACAAAAAATGGCTTCCCATAGGGGAATTTGCTCGTGCGCCATAGACATGCAGCTGGGATGGATGATATTGTCCTTACTCTAGTTGCCCTAGAGATAGATGTTGATCCTGCGCCGCCCGGCGCCCCGACGTTCAACTTCAACCCAGATTTCATACAAATAATGATCAAGAAACTGTTCGCAACGGTCCTGATGACCTTTTCGGCTGCGGCATTCGCCGTGCCGTTCGGTTCGCAATCGGTGCTCGTGGTGGAAGACGACACCGGCAAGATCCTGCTCGAGAAAAATGCCGATGCAGTCGTACCGATTGCCTCGCTGACCAAGCTGATGACGGCGATGGTCGTGCTCGACGCCAAGCTCGACATGGACGAGATGATCGAGATCGACCGTGAAGACGTCGACCGCGTCAAGTTCAGCAGCTCGCGGGTGCCGGTCGGCGCCAGCATCGCACGCCGCGACGTGCTGCACCTGGCCCTGATGTCCTCGGATAACCGCGCCGCCGCCGCCCTCGCCCGCACCTTCCCGGGCGGCAAGGAAGGCTTCAAGGCCGCCGTGCGCCGCAAGATCCGCGCGCTGGGCATGGCCCATACCGAGATCGAAGAACCGACCGGCCTGTCTCCGCACAACCGCTCGACCGCGGCCGACCTGGTCAAGATGGCGTCGGCTTCGACCGGCTATCCGGAAATCGTGCACATGACCACCGAGACCCGCGAGATCATCGACATCAACGGCCGCGGCGTCGAATACCGCAATACCAACCGCCTGGTCGGCGCCAAGGGCTGGGACGTCGGCCTGTCCAAGACCGGCTTCACCAACGAAGCCGGCCGCTGCCTGATCATGAACATCACCGCCGCCGGCAAGAAGGCGACGCTGGTGCTCCTCAACGCCAACGCCTCGTCGGCGCGCGTCATGGATGCGCTCAACATCCGCCGCTTCATCACGGGCGACGAGCCGGTGGCGAGGGTCGCGCGCGCCGCGGGTGGCCCGCGCATCAAGGCCAGCGCCGGCAGCTCGAAGGCCAAGGCCCGCGCCAAGTCGAAGGGGTCGAAGGCGAAGGCGACCAAGAAGCGCACCTCGGCCAAGGTCAAGGCGACGCGCAAGCGCCGCGACTAAGAACACACCATGACAAAGGGGCCGCGAGGCCCCTTTTTTTCTTGCATCCTTCAGGCCACCAGCGCGCGCAAGCCGCTGGTGCGGTAGGTCCGGCTCGCGATCGCCTCGCGCAGCACCGCGCCGTTCGGCGTCACCAGCGTGAACACCTTGCTGGCGCGCGTGATGCCGGTGTAGACCAGCTCACGCGTGAGCACCGCATTGCTCTCGCGCGGCAGCGCCAGCACCGTGTGACGGAACTCCGAGCCCTGCGATTTATGCACGGTCATCGCGAACGCCGTCTCCACATTGCGCAGGCGCGACGCCAGCACGCTGCGCACCGCATCGCCTTCCAGGAAGTACACGCGCGGCGCGCCGGGACGCGCCGGGTCGGGCAGCGTCACGCCGATGTCGCCGTTGAATACGCCGGTCGCGTAATCGTTGCGGGTCACCATGACCGGGCGTCCCGCATACCATTCGGCGCCGTGGCGCAGCAGGCCCTGGACGGCCAGCCGCCTCTCGATCGCCTCGTTCAGGCCCGACACGCCCCACTCTCCCTCCCGCACCGCGCACAGGATGCGGAACGCCTCGAAGCGCTGCAATACCTGGCGCACCCAGTCCTCGTGCTCCCCTTGCGGCCCGGCGCGCAGCAGCTCCAGATAAGGCGCATAGCCGGCCTGCGCCAGTTGCAGGACGTGGGCCTGCTGCGCATGGTCGATCCAGCGCACCTCGTCGCCATCGGCGCGCAGGACCTCCTCGACGCGCGCCTCGTCGCCCGCGTTCACCGCCAGCGCCAGCTGCCCGATCGGACCGCCGAAACGGCGGCTGCGGCGCAGCATCACGGTCTGCTGGGCCAGCGGGCCGCCGCCGCCGTGGTAGGCATCGGGTATGGCTTCGCCGCTGGCGCGCCGGATATAGTCGACCGTCGCCGCATCGTAGTTGCCGAGGTGGGCGTCGTGGCACAGGTCGCCCAGCACGGCCCCCGCCTCCACCGACGCCAGCTGGTCCTTGTCGCCGAGCAGGATCAGGGTCGCACCAGGCGGCAACGCATCGAGCAGGCTGGCCATCATCTCGAGGTGCACCATCGAGGCTTCGTCGACGATCAGCACGTCGACTTCGAGCGGATTGCCGCGATTGTGGCGGAAGGCGCGGGTATCGGGCCGCGCCCCGAGCAGGCTGTGGAGCGTACGGGCCGCGCCCATGCGCTCCGTGAGCTTGCGCAGCGGCAGGTCGCCGCCGACGCGGTCGGCCAGCTCGCTCAAGGCCTTGTCGATCGACTGTTTCAGGCGCGCTGCGGCCTTGCCGGTCGGCGCTGCCAGGGCCACGCGCTGGCGGTCGGCATCCGGCGCGGTCGCGAACAGCAGCGCGAGCAGGCGCGCGACGGTATAGGTCTTGCCAGTGCCGGGGCCGCCGGTGATGATCGCGACCGAGCCGCGGAGCGCCACGGCGCAGGCCAGCTTTTGCCAGTCCGGCCCCTCGCCATCAGACTGGGAGACAAAAAGGCGGTCGAGCCAATCGCGCACCAGCGCTTCGTCGACCGCGTGCGCCGTGCCGGCCCGCTCGCGCACGCCGCGCGCCACCTGGGTCTCGTCGCGCCAGTAGCGGCGCAGGTAGAGCCGCTCGCCATCGAGCACCAGCGGCTGGTCATAGTCCAGCTCGCTGCGGTCCCACACCTGTTCGCAGCCTGCAAGCAGCTTGCGCCAGCCGGCCGCACCCTTGGGCAGCGGCGCGGCGCTCGCCGCAAGCTGGGCCCACTGTTCCTCGTCCCAGCCCAGCAGCCCGGCCGGGCCGGCGGCCAGGTCGGCAAGCTGCAGGCAGCTGTGGCCGCGGCCTTCGAGCTCGGACAGCACGGCTGCCGCCAGCACCAGCGGCGGCGACGCACTCCCCAGGCCGGCGACGAAGCGCGCGAAGGCGCTCGACAGGCGGCGCAGCTCGCCCGCTTCGCTCAAGCGGCCGATCTCGGCCCACAGGGCGTCGATATTCGGTTCAACCTTCGGCATACTGTTCCTTGTCCAGCAATCGTTCGAGTTCGTCCAGCAAATCCAGGTCGGGCGCCAGCACGCAGCAACCGCGCGTGTCGGGGTTGGCGATCCCGCGCAGGAACATGAACACCGCGCCGCCCAGCTGGTACTCGGGTTCGTAGGCAGCGCCCAGGCGCGACCGCAGCAGGCGGTGCAGCGCCAGCAGGTAGATGCTGCCCTGGATCTCGTAGCGGTGCTCGGCCATCCCGGCCTCCATCGCGGCACGGGTATAGGCGGCATCGCCCGGTCCCAGCGCGTTGGACTTGTAGTCGAGCACCCAGTAGCGGCCCTGGTGCTCGAACACCAGGTCGGCAAAGCCCTTCAGCATGCCGTGCAATACCCGGTCGGGCAACACCGGCCGCTCGACCCCACCCAGCAGGCGGGTGCGGCACAGCGCGTCGAGCGCGGCCAGGTCGAGGTACTGACTGGGGAACCAGAACTCCATCTCGGGCAACACCCCCTTCAAGTCGCGCAGGGCGGCATTCAGGGGCGGCAGCGGGGTGTCGACGATCGCGCGCAACCAGGCCAGCGCGTCGTCCAGGCGGTTGCCCCAGCCCTGGCGCTCGATATGCCTGACCAGGCGCGCCTGGCAATCCGCATCGTCCAGGCAATCGAAACCTTCGCGCGCCAGCCATTCGAGCTGCTCGTGCATGAAGTTGCCGGGCACCGAACCGCGCGGGAAACGGTGCCACGGCGCGTCCTCGATGCGCGGCGGCGTGACCACCTGCGGCGCTTCCTCCAGCAAGGTCTGCTCCTGGGCGCGCATCGGCGTCGGCGGCGCCACCGCGTGGCGGGTCATCGAGGTGAACGAGCCGACCGACCAGTCGCGCTCGAAGTCGGCGCTGTAGGCCGGGATCCGCACCAGGTCGGGCATGGCATCCTGGCGTGACAGCAGCGTGACGCCGTCGCCCGGCGCCAGCTCATGCACCACGATGCCGTCGACATCCCCGCGCAAGGTAGCGACGTGCGCGGACAGCTCGTCCGCCGCCATCCGTTCGCCGCCGCGCAGCAGGTAGCCGAGCGCCGTCTCGTGAAGGCGGTTGCTCTTCTCGTTGCCGTGCATGACGCCGGCCGCGCCCAGCCACAGGAAATGACGGGCACGGGTCAGCGCGACGTACAGCAGGCGCAGTTCTTCTTCCAGGCGGGCGCGGTCGACCGCTTCCAGCGAAGCATCGCTGCGCGCGAAATCGATACAACGCTCGCCATCGGCGTCGATGTAGTTGAAGAAAGGATCCTTGCGCGTAGTCTGGAACATGGTGACGCCAAACGGCAGGTACACGAGCGGGTACTCCAGACCTTTGGATTTGTGCACCGTGACCACCTTCACCAGCTGGTCATCGCTCTCCAGGCGTACGACGCGCTCGTCGCCGGCGCCGTCTTCGGCCTCGATCTGTTCCGCCAGCCAGCGCACCAGGGCCTGCTCTCCCTCGAGCTGGCCGCTGGCTTCCTGCAACAGCTCGGCCAGGTGCAGCAGGTTGGTCAGCGACCGTTCGCCGCCCGCCTCGTTCAGCAGGCGGGCCGGCAGCCCGAGCTGGTGGATGAAACGGCGCAGCATGGCCAGCACACCCTGGCGCTGCCAGATGCCATGCAGGCCCTTGAGCTGCTCGATGCGCGCTTCCCATTCGAGCTCGTCGACCGACAGGCGCGCGAGCAGCGCCAGTTCGAGTCCCGCCGAGCGCGTGGCGAAGGCGGCCCGCGCGAGGGCGCCGTCGAGCGGCGCGGCCACCGCCCGCAGCCAGCGCAGCACATCATGCGCCTCGTCGCTGTGCAGCACGGAATCCTTGTCCGACAGGTAGACGCTCTTGACCCCGCGCCGCGCCAGGGCCTTGCGCACCGTCGCCGCCTCGGTGCCGCTGCGCACCAGGATCGCGATGTCGGCCGGCTGCAGGCGTTCGAAGACGGCCTTGCCATCCTTCTCGTCCTCGAAGCCGACCTGTTCGTCGTTCAGCAGGCCCACGATGTGCTCGGCGCAGTGATGCGCGAAGAATGTGCGGTAGGCCTCGGCCTTCATGTCTTCCTGGCCGTTCAGGCACATCGCCAGCGCCTGGTAGGGCTCGCAGACCCCGACCAGCCTGCGCCGGTGGTCGTTGGCCTTCACCGGCTCGAACGGCAGCGGATTGAGCTCGCCCTTGCGGAAGCGGAATGCGCCGGCCGCATGGCCGGGATGCACCTTGCTCTCCTCGGCGAAGGCGAACACGCGGTTGACCGCCGCCACCAGCGCGGCGCTGGAGCGGAAGTTGGTGCCCAGCTTGTAATGGCGGCCGGTGGTGGCCAGGCGCGCAGCGAGGTAGCTGTTGATGTCGGCGCCGCGGAAGCCGTAGATCGATTGCTTGGGGTCGCCGATCAGGAACAGGCCGCGCTGCGGATCGTTGTCCTCGACCCGGTACAGCAGGTCGAAGATGCGATACTGGTCGGGCGACGTGTCCTGGAACTCGTCGACCATCGCCACCGGGTACTGGTCGACGATGCGGCGCCGCAACGCTTCGCCGTTCTCGCCTTCCAGCGCCGCCTTCAGCCGGTCCAGCATGTCGGCAAAGCCGAACTGGCGGTTGCGGCGCTTGAGTTCCTGCATGCGCTGGCCGATATGAAAGGCTGCGTGGGCCAGCATCGCATGCGACACCGGCGCGAGGGCCTCCAGCGCGCGCTGCAACTCCTCGGTCGCGTCGAAACAGGCCGGCACATCGGGGACGTAGCCATCCTTCCCGGCGGCGCGGATGCCGTCCGGCGTCAGCCGCTCCCAGCCCTTGAGCAAGTCCGGCTTGCGCGCCTGCGGATCGTTGACCCAGCCGCGCAGCTTGGCGAACCAGCCGGCGACATGGTTGCTTGCGTACATGCTGCCATTGAACTTGCGGCCCGCATTGGCCCTCTGGTCGGCGATCCACGCCTCCATCAGGGCGGCGCGCTCGCTCCAGCCTTCCTTCAGGCCCGCCAGCGCGTCGGCGTCCGCGCGCGCCAGGCGCGCCACCATCGGACCGAGCGCGCCGGCATCTGCATCGAGCAGCGAAGCCAGCGCAACCAGCTTGCGCACCTTCTTCTTGAGCGTGCCGACATCCTTCCAGCTGTCCAGCACCAGCGACAGCTGTTCGGCGCCGAGCGGATAGACGTGCTGGCGCCAATAGTCGTTGGCGGCGTCCTCGAACAGCATGTCCTCGCTGCTGACCAGCTCTTCGTCGAACAGGCTGCCGCTGTCGAAGGCGTGCTCGCGCAGCATGCGCTGGCACCAGGCGTCGATGGTGAAGATCGCCGCCTCGTCCATGGTTTCGGCAGCCAGCATCAGGCGGTGCGCCGCGACGTCGCGCGCGCCCTGGTCGGGATAGTCTGCGGCAAGCTGCGCCAGGTAGGGGTCGTCCTGCGCCTCCTGGCCGCGGAAGTAGCCGGCGGCCTGCACCAGCCGCTCGCGCACCCGGTTCGACAATTCGCGGGTAGCGGCGCGGGTGAAGGTCATCACCAGGATCTCGGCCGGCAGCAAGGGCCGCGAGAAGGCGTCGGGGCCGCCATGTCCGAGCACCAGGCGCACATAGAGCGCGGCGATGGTCCAGGTCTTGCCGGTGCCGGCCGAGGCCTCGATCAGGCGCGAACCGTGCAGGGGAAACACCAAGGGTACGAGATCCTGGCTCATTGGGCCGACTCCTGCAAGGGGGTAACCGTTACCGCTTCGGCGAACCAGCGCGCCAGCGGTCCGTACAATTCGTGGGCGACATCCGGCCAGCCGCCGGCCGCGCGCAGGGCGTCGAAATCGGGCCACAGCCGGGCCAGGCACACGTCCCTGACCTCGCCCCGGACATCGTCGCTGCCCTCGTACACCTGGCGCGGCTTGCCGCCGGCCAGCTCGGCCAGCGCCGTGCGGCAGGCCACCGGCAGCGGTTGGTCGAGATTGGCGCGCCACAGGCGCGCCAGGTCGCGCAAGGCCTGCAGCGAGTCGTCCGGATCCAGCGGCGCCATCTCGAACTTGGCGTCACGCGCCACCAGGATGCCGGCCACCGGACTGCCGACGGCGGCGCTGGCCAGCTGGCGCAGCCAGAATGGCGCCAGCTTGTCGGCGCGTGGTTTGCCGTCCTTGCCGAGCACCTGCGACGCCGTCTGCAGCAGCCATGCGGTCTGCCCGTCGCCGCTGTGCAGGCGGTCGATCCAGTCATCGAGCCGCAGGCCGTCGAGGTCGAGCGACACCGCCAGCTTGGGCGCCGCTTCGGGGAACCGCGCGCCAACGCGCAGCCATTCGGAACGCACCGGCGCCAGGCCCCCGACCAGTTCGTCCTGCAGCATGCGGCCCACCAGGCCGATCGGCAGCATGCCGGCGCGCGCCAGGCGCGCGGCGCGCACTTCGAGCGTGGCGCGCACCTCATCGAGCGCTTCCGGTTCGCCACTGTCGTCCAGCAGCCGGTCGTTCACCTGCCAGCGCTCCAGCGCGTCGAGCGCGAACGGCTCGTCGTCATCGCCCACCTGGCTGTCGCGGTCGAACACGACGCCCATGCGGCGCTTGAAGAAATACGTCGCCGGCTGGCGCAGGAATCCATCCAGGTCGGCCAGCTTGAGCACCGTGTTCGTATCCAGCTGGTAGGGGGGCAAGGGATCGGCCACGCCCGCGCCGTCGCCGCCGTGGGCGGCGCGCCATTCGCCGGCGTAGGTGAGTAAGCCGCCCTCCTCGAAATAACGGCGGCTGAACGGCTGCAGCGCGTGCTCGGTCGTGAGCTGGCCCAGGTTCTTCATGGCCCAGCCGGCTTTCAGGTAGTCGCGCAGCTGCGACACCAGCACCGATGGCGGCTGCTCGCTGTTGTCGCGCACGTTGCGGCCGACCCAGCTCACATAGAACTTGTCGCGCGCCGCCAGCAGCGCCTCGAGCATCAGGTAGCGGTCGTCGTCGCGGCGCGAGCGGTCGCCGGGGCGCGCCATGCCGGGCAGCGCGAGCAGGTCGAAGTCCGACTGGCGCGCGCGGCGCGGGAAATCGCCGTCATTCATGCCGAGCAGGCACACCACGCGGAACGGCACCGCACGCATCGGCATCAGGGTGCAGAAGGTCACGCCGCCCGACACGAACTGGTGATTCAGGGTCGGCTGGTCCAGTTCGTTGAGCCAGGCTTCGCGCAGCACCGCCAGGGGCACCGGTTCGTCGAAGCCCGCGGCATCGCACGTCTCGAGCCAGCACTGCAGGCCCTCGTCCAGGCTGGCCAGGGTCAGGCGGTCGTCCTCGCCGATGGCGGCATAGAAGCACGACAGCATCTCGCGCGCGGCCTCGCCCCACGCGGCCGGCGTGCGCGGCGTATCGAGCCGGGCGCGCCAGGTCAGCAGGCAGTCGACCAGTTGGGCCAGCGAGCCGGCCAGCGCGGCGTCCAGCCCGCCCACCTCCGCGTACGGTTCGATGTCGGCGAAGCTGGCGCCGGCGCCGCTGGCATAGCCGAGCAGCATGCGCCGCACGCCGAAGATCCAGGCATTCTGCTCCCCTGCCATGCCCAGCCCCAGACCGGCGCGGTGTTCGTGGTCCAGGCCCCAGCGCACGCCGGCGCCCTCGATCCAGCGGCCCAGGACCGGCAGGTCATCGTCGGCCAGGCCGAAGCGGCGCGCCACGGCCGGCACGTCCAGCAGGTCGCGCACCTCGCTCTGGCGGCAGCGCTGCTGCGGCAGGCGCAGCAGCCATTCGAGCGAGACCAGCAGCGGATCGACGCTGCGGTCGCGCACGTCGCCGATCTCGAACGGAATGTGGCGCGGTTCCTTGTGCCGGTACTGGCCGAACACGGCGTGGATCGCCGGCGAGAAGGCATCGATGTCGGGCACCATCACCACCACGTCGCGCGGCCGCAGGCTCGGGTCTTGCGCGAACCACGACAGCAGCTGGTCGTGCAGCACCTCGACCTCGCGCTGCACGCTGTGCGTCACGTGGAACTCGATCGACCGGTCATCGGGCATCGGCGATACCTTCGGATGCTCGGACAGCGGCAACAGGTCGCGCACCGCGGCCTGGGCCTGGGCCAGCAGGGTCGCGCCATCGTCGTCGGCGAACAGGTCGACCTTCAGCGGCGCCGTTTCCTCTTCGGTACGGTCCTGGTTGTCGAATTCGTCCAGCATGCGCACGAAATCGCGGCCCTGCCGGCCCCAGCTCGCCAGCAGCGGATGGCTGTGGGCGTGCAGTTCCTCGATCGGATAGGCGCCGAGGTCGACGCCGTTGCGCTGGGGCTGGCGGCGGCGCGCCGCCCTGAGCAGGTCGCGGCCCTCGATGATGTCGCCCCAGTAGAAGCGGCACGGGTTCGGCACCGCGAACAGCACTTGCGTATGGCGCGCAAGCGCCGCGATCGCTTGCAGGGTCTGGTAAGGCAGTGTCGACATCCCGAACAGCACCACCCGGCGCGGCAGGCGGCTGGCGGGCGTCTCGCCGGCCTCGATTGCGGCCAAAAATTGCTGATGGATGGTGGCGCGCCCGCTATCGCGCTGCGACTCTTCCAGGCTGGCGTGCACGGCGCGCCACAGGCAGGCCTGCCAACGCTGGTCCGGGGCCAGCGGCAGCGGCTCGCCGGCGGCACGACGCAGCACGTCGCGGCCCGCGGCCCAATCGGCCAGCCAGTCGGCGCGATAAACCTGGTACTGGTCGTACAAGTCGGCCACTCGTTCGGCCAGCTGCAGGCGGCGCTCGGCGTCGCCGTCGGCCAGGAAGCGCGCCAGCGGCTCGTAGCCATCCTCTTGCAGCAAGGTCGGCAACAGGCGCATCAGCCGCCAGGTCAACGGATCCTTGTCGAACGGGGCCCGGGTCGGCACCCGTGCGCGGCCCAGCATGTCGCGATAGGCTTCCCACATGAAGCGCGCCGGCAGCGCCACCCGGGTCGCGGCGCACACGCCGAGCTCCTCGGCCAGCGCGATCTTGAGCCATTCGGCCACCCCGTTCGATTGCACGAGGAAGATCTCGTCTTCCAGAGGCCCCAGCGGATGGTTGCGCAGCCAGTCGAACACGGCGCTGCGAAGCAGCTCCATCTGGTTACCGTGGAGGATGATTAAGCCGGGAGTGATCGTGGAAGACATGCATGTGGCTCGAACGGTCGGGCCAACAGCATACCGTGTTTGGCGCACCGGCGGTAGGCTTGACAGCGGTGCTTCTCGCGCTCAGCGCACCTCGCCGTCCCGGCTGCCGAACTGGGTCGACACTTCGCGCTCGATCCGGATCAATAGTGCGCGCAGGCGCGCCGCCAGCGCCCGGGCCTGGGCGGTGCCGGCCGCACCCAGGCGCGGCGCCCGCTTCGGTTGCGCCTCCAGGTCTTCGCAGATGGCGCCGAAGCTGGCGGCGCCGATCGCGCGCGCGGCCGACTTGAGCTGATGCGCCAGGCTCGCGGTATGGGTCAGGTCGCCGCCGGCCAGGGCGGTGTCGATCCCGGCCAGGTTCTCGCGCGCGGTATCGAGGAACAGGAAGACATACTTACGCATCCGCTCGGTGTCGCCGCCGGCCGTGCTGGCCAGGCTGGCCAGGTCGAGCACTTCTGCCTGTCCCGCGCCGGCGGACGATCCCGGTGTCCGCTGCATTGCCCCCGCCATCGCAACGTCGGCCACCGGCGCCGTGGTGCGGCCAAGGCAGCGCGCGATGGTGGCGGCCAGCAGCTCCGGCACCACCGGCTTGGCCAGGAATTCGTTCATGCCCGCGGCCAGGCAGCGCGCGCGGTCGTCGACGCCGGCATTGGCCGTCATCGCCACCACCAGGGTATCGCGCAAGGCCGGATCGCGGCGGATGCGGCGGGTCGCTTCCAGCCCATCCATCACCGGCATCTGCACGTCCATCAGCACGCAGTCGAAGTGTTTATCCACCATCGCCGCCAGCGCTTCCTGGCCATTGTTCGCGACCTCGACCGCGGCGCCGGACTGCTCCAGCAGCTCGCGCGCCACCTGCTGGTTGAAGGCATTGTCCTCGACCAGCAGCACCGCGCAGTCGTCCAGGCGCGCCTGGGCTGGGGCCGGCGCGGCGCCCAGGCCGGCGCCGAGCATGCCTCCAGAACGCCCGCCGCCGGCATCGTCCAGGGCCAGGCGCGCCGTGAACCAGAAGGTACTGCCCTCGCCCAGCGTACTGACCACCCCGACCTCGCCGCCCATCAGCTCGGCCAGCTGGCGGCTGATGGCCAGTCCCAGGCCGGTGCCGCCGTGGCGCCGCGTGGCCGACTGGTCGGCCTGCTGGAACGGCGAGAACAGGTGGGGCAGCGCGGCCGCGTCGATGCCGATGCCGCGGTCTTCGACCTCGAAGCGCACCAGCACTTCGGGTCCGAAGGCGCGCGCCAGGCGCGCGCGCAACGTGATCCGGCCGCGCTCGGAGAACTTGACGGCATTGCCGGCGAAATTGAGCAGCACCTGCTCCAGCCGCAGCGAGTCGCCGCACAGGGGCCGCATCAGGACCGGGTCGATCTCGATGTCGAAGCCCAGGCCCTTGGCCACGGCCGCGGTGCCCAGCTGCGCCTCGACATTGCGCATCAGGGCGTCGAGCATGAAGCACACCCGCGACAGTTCCAGCATGCCGGCCTCGATCTTGGAGAAATCGAGGATGTCGTTGATGATGCCCAGCAGGTGCTGGCCCGAGTGGTAGATCTTTTCGAGGTAGTCGCGCTGGCGCGCGTCGGGCGCGGCCTGAAGCGCCAGGTGGGTCATGCCGATGATGCTGTTCATCGGGGTGCGGATCTCGTGGCTCATATTCGACAGGAAGTCGCTCTTGGCCTTGCTGGCGGCGTCGGCGCGCGCCTTCAGGCGGTGCAGCTCGGTGACGTCGGTCGCCACGCACAGCACGGCCGCTTCCTCGTCGACCTGCATCGGCAGGCGCACCGTCCACAACTGGCGCGGCGCGCCGCCCGGCGCCGACTGCGCCACCTGGGCGCTGCTGCGGCGGCCGTCGTGCAGCACCGCGCGGTCGAGCTCCCAGGCTGCATCGGCCAGGGCGCGGCCCATCGCCTCGACGTCGCGCCGCCCGATCAGCTCCGCCGCCGGCCGCCCCAGGCTCGCGGCGCCTTTGGCATTGAGGTAGCGGATGCGGCGCAGCCCGTCCTTCAGGTAGACCTCGGCGTCCAGGTTGTCCAGCACCGTGTCGAGCAGCAGGCGCTGCTCGTCGGCGGCGCGCCGCGAACGGTACTGGGCCAGGAACAGGCCATAGACCAGCAGGGTCGCGCCGAAGCCGAAGGCCAGCGCCGCCATCGGCAGCCAGGGATCGAGCCCGGTCAGCATCGCGCGCCTGGGCGCCGAGAAATGCGCCAGCCAGCGGCTGCCCGCGAAGTCCACGTCCAGCGCCCGGGCGAAGTGCTCCCCTTGCGTCGGCGGCGTGCGCCGCACGTCGGCGCCGTGCAGCACGAGGTCGCCCGCTCCGCCAGCCGTGCCGACGCCATAGATGCTGACCGCGAGCGGCTGGGCGCCAGGCGCCGCCAGCGCGTTCTCGACCAGGTCCGGCACCGAGAACGCGATCCCGAACGAGCCGAGATAGGCGGCGCGGCGCGCCTCGACGCCCAGCGGCGTCACGCCGCCGCGATAGACCGGCATGCGCATCCCGAGCGCGTAATGGGGTTTGGGTTCGCGCAGGAAGACTGGCTGGCCCGAGGCGCTCATGCCCCCGCTGTCGCGCGCCCCCTCCAGGGCACGGGCGACGGCCGGCCTGGCCGCCATGTCGAAGCCGAGCCGGCGGCTCGGCTGGTCGATCGGGAACTGGTAGGCGACCACCTCGTACCAGGGACGGCGGCCAGCCGGGAAGATCGTGAAATCGGGATAGCCGCGCGCGTCGACGCTGCGGTCGGCGCGCATGGCGGCGATGAAGGCCTCGCGTTCGTCTTCGCGCACGTGGGCGGCGTAGCTCACGCCCTCGATCGCCGGGAAGTTGGATGGCAGGTCGAGCGCGGCGACGTAGCGGTGGAAAGCGGCGCGGTCGGGCACGGCGTCGCCGCCGCCGGCCGCATGCAGCGCCGCCAACGCGCGCGCCGCCTGGCCATACGAGGCGAGCGCGGCGTCGATCCTCTCGCGCGCGGCCTGCGCCGCGTGTTCGAAGCGGCCCCGGGCCGCGTCCTCGATGGCGGCGCTGGCGACCGCGTGCAGCAGCAGACCGACCGCCAGCGACAGGGCGAGGCCGCCACCCCACAGCACGAACGGCCGGCCCAGGCGCGCGCAAGCCGCTTTGATGGCGTCGATTCCTGGCATGGTCAAGCGCTTCATGCTTCCCCTGGCGGACGGTGGCCGCTACGCAAAATTGCTAGTATATCGGCGCGCCACGCCGGCGTGATACCGATGAGGACAGCATGCAACACCACGACGATCCCTGGCTGTGGCTGGAACAGATCGACACCGACGAATCGCGCGCCTGGGTCGCCGCCCGCAACGCGGCCGCCGAAGCCGAGCTGGAGGCCGACCCGCGCTTCGCGCCGCTGCGCGAGCGCCTGAAGGGCATTCTCGATTCGAGCGACAAGATTCCCTATGTGGGCGTGCATGGCGGCTGGTGCTACAACTTCTGGCGCGACGCGACCCACGTGCGCGGCGTCTGGCGCCGCACGACGCTGGCCGAATACCGCAAGCCAGTCCCTGACTGGGAAACGGTGCTCGACCTCGATGCGCTGGCGCGCACGGAAAATGAAAACTGGGTCTGGGCCGGCGTGTCCTGGCTCGAGCCGCAGGCCGATCGTTGTCTGATCTCGCTGTCGCGCGGCGGCGGCGACGCCAAGGTGGTGCGCGAATTCGACCTGGCGCTGCCCGGCTTCGTGGCCGACGGCTTCACGCTGCCCGAGGCCAAGAGCGACGTGTCCTGGATCGACCGCGACACCCTGTTCGTCGGCACCGACTTCGGCCCCGGCAGCCTGAGCGAGTCGGGCTACCCGCGCATCGTCAAGGAGTGGAAGCGCGGCGCGCCGCTGGCGGCGGCCAGCACCGTGTACGAGGCGGCCGCGAGCGACATGGCGGCGTCCGGCTACCAGGACAACAGCCCCGGCTGGGAGCGCGCCTTCGTGCTGCGCCAGATCGATTTCTATACGAGCGAGCTGTTCTGGCGCCGCGGCGATGCACTGCTCAGGATCGGCAAGCCGCTCGACGCCAGCGCCTTCGCCCTGCGCGACCAGCTCGTGATCGAGCTGCGCTCGGACTGGACGGTCGACGGCGTGACCTATCCCCAGGGCGCCCTGCTGGCGACCGGCTTCGACGCCTTCGTGGCAGGCGGCCGCGCCTTCGAGGTGCTGTTCGCGCCGACCCCATCGACCTCGCTGGACGGCGTGGCGGCCACCAAAAGCTGCCTGCTGCTGACGGTGCTCGACAACGTCAAGAACCGCGTCGTCGAATTGCGCCATGACGATGGAAGATGGCTCCGGCGCGAGGTCGCCGTGCCCGGCATCGGTTCGCTGGGCGTGTCGGCCCTGGACTCGGACCACTCGGACGACTACTTCCTGAGCGTGACCGATTTCCTGCATCCGACCACGCTGTTCCTGATGCAGGCCGGCAGCGACGACCGCGAACCACTCAAGGCGATGCCGGCCTTCTTCGAGGCCGAACCGTATGAGGTGAGCCAGCACACGGCGACCTCGGACGACGGCACGCTTGTGCCCTACTTCGTCGTCACGCGCCGCAACCGCGCCGCCGGCGCAGCCAATCCGACCCTTCTGTACGGCTACGGCGGCTTCGAGGTCTCGCTCAAGCCTTTCTACAGCGGCATGACCGGCGCCGCCTGGCTCGAGCAGGGCGGCACCTATGTGCTGGCCAATATCCGCGGCGGCGGCGAGTTCGGCCCGCGCTGGCACCAGGCGGCCCTGCGCCAGCACCGCCAGCGCGCCTTCGATGACTTCATCGCCGTCGGCCAGGACCTGGTGGCGCGCGGCGTCACCACGGCGCAACAGCTGGGCATCATGGGCGGCAGCAATGGCGGCCTGCTGGTCGGCGCGGCGCTGACCCAGCGTCCGGACCTGTTCGGCGCCGTGGTATGCCAGGTGCCCCTGCTGGACATGCGGCGCTATCACCTGCTGCTGGCCGGCGCCTCGTGGATGGGCGAATACGGCGATCCGGACGATGCCGACGACTGGGCTTACCTGGCCCGCTACTCGCCGTACCACAATGTGCGGCCCGGCGAGCGCTACCCGCGCGTGCTGTTCACCACCTCGACCCGCGACGACCGCGTCCATCCGGCGCATGCGCGCAAGATGGCGGCGCGCATGCTGGACCAGGGACACGACGTGCTGTATTGGGAAAACACCGAGGGCGGCCATGCCGGCGCCGCCGACAACGCCCAGACCGCGCGCATGGTGGCGCTGACCTATACCTTCCTGCTGCGGCAACTGGGCGCCTGATTGGTCCAACACGCGGTGTGATTCCCTGGCCGGCTCAGGACGCGAGCCGCCTGGCGAACAGCGCTTCCCAGGTCGGCTCGATCTCCACGTAGAGCGCGACCGCGGTCTCGATCCCGACCGCCTGCGGCGCCCCGATGCGGGTGATGACCACGCCGGCCCGGCGCAGCATGCGCTCGATCGCGGTGGTGGTAACGGTGACGTAGCGCGACAGGCCGCGCTCGTGGGCGTGACGGATGATGGCCTCGATCGATTCCATCGTCATCTCCGAGAAGCCGTAGCTGCCGGCGCCCTCGGTCTCGATCGCGAAGCGCGACAGCTCCCAGATGTGCGGGTCGCTGGGCGCCTCCTGGCCGTCGAGCAGCTGGGGGAAGGAATCCTTGAGCATATACGGCCCTTCGGTCGGCAGCAGGCGCCAGCAGCCGCGCAGCGTCTCGCCGTCGCGCATCAGCATGTAGCGCGGCTCGAGCGCGTCGTAGCCGTCGATCTCCATGCCGGACAGCACCGGCACTTCCCAGCCCAGCCGCCCGCGGAACACCTTCGCGCGCAAGGTATGCATTTCCCACAGCTCTTTGGATGCGAATGCGCGCCGCGGCGCGATCGTGATTTGCATGCTCATTGCCAACCCCCTCCTCGTTGAGAAAATCGGTTCAAGTAATATGCACTACGCATGGAAGCGTTATGCAAATCGGGTAAGCTGGGTACTATCAGCATTGATAGGTGGCGAGCAATATCGGCGGTGCAATACTTTTGGAAACGACGCAGTTTCTGAATTATTTGATTCATCACCCCGAAAGGAACCACCATGGCAAACGATCTGATGTGCGACGCACTGGCAGCCGAACTGCAGGCCAACCAGCTGGTCCACGCCGCCGGCGCGGTACGCCTGGCGCCGCACGAACTGCGTCGGCTGCGCATCACCAAGCGCGAAAGCCAGGAAAAATTCTGGGGCCGCTTCGGCGTCACCCAGTCCAGCGGCAGCCGCTTTGAAACCGGCCTCGCGATCCCGGCGCCCGTGTCGATTCTTCTGCGCATGTACATGAACGGTAAGCTCAGCGATGGTGATCTTCAGGGGTGATGAGCCCCAGGGCGATGGCCTTGACCACCGCCTGCTGGCGAGTGTTGACGTCAAATTTTTGACGCACATTCGCCAGATGGAAATTAACGGTGGCTTCGGAACAGCCCGTGATGCGCGCGACTTCCCATGACGATTTGCCCGCCATCACCCACTGCAGCACTTCGAGCTCGCGCCGCGTCAGGCGCGGCGCCTCGTCCGGCCGCGCCGCCTCCTCGCGGAAACGCCCGGACGACGCGAACGCATAGTCGCGCACCAGCGACAGCATCGGCAGCGCCTCGTTCATCGCGCGCTGCGCAGCAGCATCGGGCCGCGCGTCGGACGCGAAACTGATCACCCCGAATTCTCCCTGCGGCCCGTGGATCGGCAGCGTCGCACCGCTACGGATGCCATGGGCGCTCGCTTCTTCGTACAACTCGGCCTGCTGGGAGCTGGAGGCGAAGGTGCCGGGTTGCCACACGATGGGCGTCGTGCTCGACAGGCAATGGGCGACGGTCGGATCGACGTAGGCGAAGCCGTTGCGGTCGTAGCGCTCGCGCCAGTTTTCGGAATAATTACTGCGCAAGAAGGCCGACTCGAAACGGGTATGGCGCGAATTGACGACACCAAACAGCACCTGGTCGAAGCCCAGCCCCCGCGCAATGGTGAACAAGGACGCGCTCCAGTGGGAAGCATCCTTGGCCTGCATCAGATCAAGTAATAAGGCGGTATCAATCATGGGGGCAAAGTTTGATGTAACACCCCTATGCTAGATGGTTCACCCCGTTCACAAATTCACAGAAATTAACAATCAAGATATTTACTTCTATCTAGCTTGCATGTTGTCGTGCATAAACAACAACAATGTTGCAATCGTGCGCCCTGCCAGAGGGGAATCGGCTACCCTCCGCCGAATTACCTGAAACAAATTTCAGATTTGCAAGTATTTGCTAGCCGAGATACCGTTTTACAGCTTGACTTAGATCTATAGAAATGTATCTTGTGCGTGTGTAAAAACGACACTTTTGCCGGCCGCACCGGCTAACCACAGACTTCCTTTCAGGACGAGGATCCAGGCGATGAATACCATGACCGATATGGGCGAGCAGTTGGACGTCAAGCTGCTGCTCACCACATTGATGGCCTTGAAAAAAGGCGATTTTTCGGTACGCATGCCTGACGACTGGACCGGCGTGTCCGGCAAGATCGCCGATACCCTGAACGACATCATCGAGACCAAGCAAAAGATGGTCGAGACCGTCACGGAAGTTTCGCGGGTGGTGGGCCGCGAAGGCCACCTGACCCAGCGCGCCGACCTGCCGGGCGTGGTGGGCGGCTGGAGCACCATGATCAGCTCGGTCAATACCCTGATCGACGACCTGGTGCGCCCCACCACCGAAATGGCGCGCGTGATCGGCGCGGTGGCGAAAGGCGACCTGTCCCAGACCATGGCCCTCGAAGTCGACGGCCACCCGCTCAAGGGCCAGTACCTGCGCGCGGCGATGACGGCCAACACCATGGTCGAGCAGCTGTCGTCCTTCTCGTCCGAAGTCACACGCGTGGCGCGCGAGGTCGGCACCGAAGGCAAGCTGGGTGGCCAGGCGCAAGTCAAGGGCGTGGCCGGCACCTGGAAGGACTTGACCGACTCGGTCAACTCGATGGCGGGCAACCTGACTTCGCAGGTGCGTAATATCGCCGAGGTGACCACCGCGGTGGCCAACGGCGACTTGTCCAAGAAGATCACGGTCGACGTGCGCGGCGAGATCCTGCAACTGAAGGACACCATCAACGTCATGGTGGACCAGCTGCGTTCCTTCGCCTCCGAAGTGACGCGGGTGGCGCGCGAGGTCGGCACCGAAGGTAAACTCGGCGGCCAGGCCTATGTGCCGGGCGTGGCCGGCACCTGGAAGGACTTGACCGACAACGTCAACTTCATGGCGTCGAACCTGACGGGCCAGGTGCGTAATATCGCGGCGGTGACGACCGCGGTGGCGAACGGCGACCTGTCCAAGAAGATCACGGTGGACGTGAAGGGCGAAATTCTCGAGCTGAAGAACACCATCAACGTGATGGTCGACCAGCTGTCCTCATTCGCCTCCGAGGTAACCCGGGTGGCGCG
The DNA here is from genome assembly GCF_034045165.1 of Massilia sp. CFBP9026. Taxonomy (NCBI): domain Bacteria; kingdom Pseudomonadati; phylum Pseudomonadota; class Betaproteobacteria; order Burkholderiales; family Oxalobacteraceae; genus Massilia; species Massilia sp. CFBP9026. Next base: position 444,874 of record NZ_JAXCWH010000001.1, on the reverse strand, counting down.
CGAGGTCGGCACCGAAGGTAAACTCGGTGGCCAGGCGGTGGTGAAAGGCGTGGCCGGCACCTGGAAGGACTTGACCGACTCGGTCAACTCGATGGCGGGCAACCTGACCGGCCAGGTGCGCAACATCGCCGACGTGACGACCGCGGTGGCGAACGGCGACTTGTCCAAGAAAATCACGGTGGACGTGAAAGGCGAGATTCTCGAGCTGAAGAACACCATCAACGTGATGGTCGACCAGCTGAACTCCTTCGCGTCGGAAGTCACGCGCGTGGCGCGCGAGGTCGGCACCGAAGGTAAGCTCGGTGGCCAGGCGAACGTGCCGGGCGTGGCCGGCACCTGGAAGGACTTGACCGATGGCGTGAACTCGATGGCGGGCAACCTGACCGCCCAGGTGCGCAATATCGCGGAGGTGACCACCGCGGTGGCGAACGGCGACCTGTCCAAGAAGATCACGGTGGACGTCAAGGGCGAGATCCAGGAACTGAAGAACACGATTAACGTGATGGTCGACCAGCTGTCCTCGTTCGCGTCGGAAGTGACGCGCGTGGCGCGCGAGGTCGGCACCGAAGGTAAGCTCGGCGGCCAGGCCTATGTGCCGGGCGTGGGCGGCACCTGGAAGGACTTGACCGACAACGTCAACTTCATGGCATCGAACCTGACCGGCCAGGTGCGGAATATCGCGGCGGTGACCACCGCCGTGGCGCGCGGCGACCTGTCCAAGAAGATCACCGTGGACGTGAAGGGCGAGATTCTCGAGCTGAAGGACACCATCAACGTCATGGTGGACCAGCTGTCCTCGTTCGCCTCGGAGGTGACCCGGGTGGCGCGCGAGGTCGGCACCGAAGGCAAGCTCGGTGGCCAGGCGAACGTGTCGGGCGTGGCCGGCACCTGGAAGGATTTGACGGAAAACGTCAACCAGCTGGCGGCCAACCTGACCAACCAGATGCGCGCGATCGGCGAAGTGGCGACCGCGGTGACGCGCGGCGACCTGTCGCGCTCCATTCAGGTGGAGGCGCGCGGCGAGGTGTCCTACCTGAAGGACAACATCAACGAGATGATCCGCAACCTGAAGGAAACCACGCAGAAGAATGCGCAGCAAGACTGGTTGAAAACCAATCTGGCGCGCTTCACGCGACTGCTGCAAGGCCAGCGCGACCTGCAGGCGGTGACCAAGCTGATTCTGTCGGAACTGGCGCCGCTGGTGTCGGCCCACCACGGCGTGTTCTACATGATGGACTCGCAAGAGAGCGACGCCCGCCTGCGCATGATCGCGAGCTACGGCTACCGCTCGAGCCGCAAGCTGCCGACCTCCTTCCTGCCGGGCGAAGGCCTGGTGGGCCAGTGCGCGCTGGAGAAGACCCGCATCTGGCTGACCGACGTCCCGCGCGACTATATCGTGGTGTCCTCGGGCCTGGGCTCGGCGCCGCCGAACAATATCGTGGTGCTGCCGATCCTGTTCGAGCAGCAGGTCAAGGCCGTCATCGAGATCGCCTCGCTCGACCGCTTCACCGAAACCCACCTGTCCTTCCTCGACCAGCTGATGGAATCGATCGGCGTGGTCCTGAACACGATCGAGGCCAATAGCCGCACCGAGTCGCTGCTGACCCAGTCGCAGTCGCTGGCGCAGGAACTGCAGCAGACCAACCAGGAACTGGGCGAGAAGGCCCGCCTGCTGTCCGAGCAGAATATCGAGGTGGAGCGCAAGAACCGCGAGGTGGAGCAGGCCAAGCTGGCGCTGGAAGAAAAAGCGACCCAGCTGGCGCTGTCCTCCAAGTACAAGTCGGAATTCCTGGCCAATATGTCGCACGAGCTGCGCACGCCATTGAATTCGCTGCTGATCCTGGCCCAGCAGCTGTCCGACAACCCGGAAGGCAATCTGTCGGGCAAACAGGTGGAGTTCGCCAAGACCATCTACGGCTCGGGTTCGGACTTGCTGACCCTGATTAACGACATTCTCGACCTGTCCAAGATCGAGTCGGGCACCGTCACCCTGGACGTGTCGGAATACCGCTTCTCGAACCTGCGCAACTACGTCGACCGCACCTTCAGGCACATGGCCGAGGCCAAGCACCTGGGCTTCCAGGTCGACCTGGCCGAGAACCTGCCGACCGCCGTGATGACCGACACCACGCGCCTGCAGCAGGTCTTGAAAAACCTGCTGTCCAATGCCTTCAAGTTCACCAGCCACGGCCAGGTCTCGCTGGGCATCAGCCTGGTGACCAGCGGCTGGACCGCCGACCACCCGAACCTGGAGCACGCCGACGCGGTGCTGGCGTTCTCGGTCTACGACACCGGCGTGGGCATCCCGGCCGACAAGCTGCAGCTGATCTTCGAAGCCTTCCAGCAGGCCGACGGCTCGACCGCCCGCAAGTATGGCGGCACGGGTCTGGGCCTGTCGATCTCGCGCGAACTGGCGCGCCTGCTGGGCGGCGAGATCCGTGTCGAGTCGACCGTCAACGTCGGCTCGGTATTCACGCTCTACCTGCCGTACAACCGCGCCGGCTTCATCAATTATGAACAGGCGCGCCAGCCGCAGCCGGCGCGCCTGCTGCCGCCGCAGATGGTCCCTGCCCCGCTGGTGCCGGTGCTGCAGGAGAACAGCGAAACGGCTTCCCTTGATCTGACGACCGACCTGCTCGACCCGAGCGGCGCCGTGGTCGAATACGCCAGCGTGCTGGACGACCGCGGGCTGGTGACGCCGGGCGATCCGTCGGTGCTGATCGTCGAGGACGACGAGCGCTTTGCCAAGGTGGTGCTCGAATTCGCCCGCGAGAAAAACTTCAAGGCGATCGTGACCCACCGCGGGGATTCCACGTTATCGCTGGCGCGCGACTACCTGCCGTCGGCGATCCTGCTCGACATCGACCTGCCCGATATCGACGGCTTCACGGTGCTGGATCGCCTGAAGCGCGACCCGAGCACGCGCCATATCCCGGTGCACGTGATGTCCTCGCTGCGCGAGCGCGAGCGCGCGCTGCGCCAGGGCGCGATCTCGTACATCAACAAGCCGGTCGAGCGCGAACAGCTGAAGGAAGAATTCAAGCGCATCCAGAAATTCCTGATGGGCGGCAAGCGCAGCCTGCTGGTGGTCGAGGACGATCCGGCCCAGCGCGATTCGATCGTGTCCCTGATCGGCAATAACGACATCCATATGGTCACCGTCGACAACGGCGCCGCTGCGCTCGAGGCGCTGCAATCCTCGCACTTCGACTGCATGGTGCTGGACCTGACCCTGCCCGACATCTCGGGCTTCGACCTGCTCGACCAGATCGGCCGCAACGAACGCCTGCGCGACCTGCCGATCGTGATCTATACCGCCCAGGAGCTGAACCGCAAGGAAGTCACGAAGCTCAAGCGCTTCGCCAAGACCATCGTGATCAAGGATGCGCGCTCGCCCGAACGCCTGCTGGACGAGACGGCGCTGTTCCTGCACCGTTCGCAGGCCAGCCTGCCCGAGACCCAACGGCGCATGCTGGAGGAAATTCACGCTCTCGACTCGGGCCTGGCCGGACGCAAGGTGCTGATCGTCGACGACGACCTGCGCAACATCTTCGCCCTGTCGACGCTGCTGGAGCGCCAGCAGATGCAAGTGCTGTTCGCCGAGAACGGCCGCGACGGCATCGAGGTGCTGGAAAAGGATCCCGGCATCGAGATCGTCCTCATGGACATCATGATGCCCGAGATGGACGGCTACGACACGATGCGGGCGATCCGTCGGATCCCGAAATTCCGCTCGCTGCCGATCATCACCCTGACCGCGAAGGCGATGAAGGGCGACCGCGACAAGTGCATCGCGGCCGGCGCCTCGGACTACATCACCAAGCCGGTCGACGTGGCGCAGCTGCTGTCGATGATGCGGGTTTGGCTGCACTGAGGCACCAGTGAACGCATTGACTGGTGTGCCGGTCGATACCGGCCTGGCGGAGCTCGAGATCGAGCTGCTGCTCGAAGCGCTGTACCAGCGTTTCGGCTTCGACTACCGCAGCCACGAGCGCGCCATCTTGCGCCGCCGGCTACAGGAACTGGCGCGCCTGCACGCCCTGCCGAACCTGACGCGGCTGCAGGAACAGGTGCTGCATGCGCCCGGCGCAGCGCTGGGCGTGGTGCGCGCGCTGGCGGTGCAGCCGGCGGCGCTGTTCGACCGTCCCGACTGGGCGCGGCGCCAGCGCAGCGCGCTGGCCGACAGCCTGCGTCCGACCGCTCTGCCCAAGGTCTGGCTGCCCGAAGTGGCCGGCGTGGGCGAGGCCTGGACCCTGGCCGTGCTGCTGGCCGAGGAAAAGCTGTACGGGCGCACCGAGGTGTTCGCGACCCTGTCCAGCGACGAACTCCTGTTCGAGGCGCGTGAAGCGACCTTGCCGGCAACGATGCTGGTAGAGGCCCAGCGCGGCTACGAGGCCAGCGGCGGCACGGGCCGGCTGGCCGATTACTTCGAGGTCAGCGACGGTCGCGCGCGCCTCTTGCCGCGGCTGCGCGAGCGCATCACCTGGCTGCAGTACTGCCTGGTGACGGACGGCTCGTTCAACGAGTTCCACGCGATCGTCTGCTGCCGCGCCCTGCCCGACTTCGGGCCAGTGCTGCGTCAGCGCGTGCTGCGCCTGTTCAGGGACAGCCTGGCCTTGTTCGGGGTGCTCGGGATCGACCGTGAGCTGGCGCCGGGCGATGCGGCGGCCGGCGACTACCAGCCCCTGTTCGACGATGGGGCCTGGTACAAGCGGGTGCGCTGAGTTTTACACGATGGCCGTGGCCGACCGTTCGGCGGCCATCCACGCATCGATCCTGCCCGCCACGCCCGGCCGCAGGTGCAGGCCCAGCTTGGTGCGGCGCCACAGCACGTCGGCTGCGCTGCGGGCCCATTCGTGCCGCATCAGGTAGCGCAGCTCGGCCTCGTACAGCCCCGGCGCCACCTCGTTGCCCAGGTCGGCCAGCGACCGGCTGGCCCCCAGCAAGATGTCCACCCGCGTGCCATAGGCGCGCGCATAGCGCAGCGCCAGCGGCTTGGGCAGCCAGGCATGGCGCCGCTGCAGCGCCGCCACCCAGCGGTCGAACTCCAACACGCCGCGGCTGTCGGGCTGCGGCCCGAACAGGTCTCCGCCAGGCAGCACGGCCTGCGCCGTCCATGCCCCCGTCGGCGTCTTGCCGAGCAGCGGCGCGATCCAGTCGACGGCTTCCTCGGCCAGCTTGCGGTAGGTGGTGATCTTGCCGCCGAAGACCGAGAGCAGCGGCGGACCACCGGCGTCGTGTTCCAGAAAGTAGTCGCGCGTGATCGCCGCCGGATTGCCGGCATCGTCTTCCAGCAGCGGGCGCACGCCCGAATAGCTCCACACCACGTCGCTAGGGGCCAGCTGGCGCTTGAAGTAGCGGTTGACCAGCGCACACAGGTAGCGCGTCTCGCCCTCATCGATCGCCACCGCGCCGGGATCGCCCGCGAAGTCGACGTCGGTGGTGCCGACCAGGGTGAACGCTTCTTCGTAGGGGATCGCGAACACGACCCGCCCGTCCGCATGCTGGAACAGGTAGGCGCAGCTGTGCTCGAACAGGCGCGGCACGACGATGTGGCTGCCCTTGATCAGGCGCAGCGCGCGGTGCGGCGCCTCCCGGTTGGCGCGTCCGGCGAAGCGGGCCGCCCACGGGCCGGCGGCGTTGACCAGGCCGCGCGCGCGCACGGTAATGGGCGCGCCATCCTGGTCGATGCGTGCTTCCCAGTGCGCGGCGCGCCTCACCACGTCGTTGCAGGCCGCATGGGTGAGCACCCGCGCACCGCGCTCATGCGCATCGAGGGCGTTGAGCACCACCAGCCGCGCATCGTCGACCCAGCCGTCGGAATACGCGAAAGCACGCGTAAACTCGGGCTTGAGCGGCGCGCCGGCGCGGTGGCCGGCCAGCTCGATCGAGCTCGATGCGGGCAGGAAGGCGCGCGGCGCCAGGCGGTCGTAGAGGAACAGGCCGGCGCGGATCAGCCAGGCCGGCCGCTGCCCGGGGACGTGCGGCATCACGAAGCGCAAAGGACGCATGATGTGCGGCGCGCTCCTGAGCAGGGTCTCGCGCTCGGCCAGCGCCTTGCGCACCAGGCCGAACTCGCGGTATTCGAGGTAGCGCAGCCCGCCATGGATCAGCTTGCTGGAGGCGGACGAGGTATGCGCGCCCAGGTCGTCCTTTTCGCACAGCACGACCGTCAGCCCGCGCCCGGCCGCATCGCGCGCGATGCCGGCGCCATTGATGCCGCCGCCGACCACCAGCAGGTCGCAATCGATCGTCGTGTCCGCTCCCATCGCCCCTCCATCATGGCCTCCAGCGCATCCGATCCACTTTACGCGGGCGCGCAGGTCCTGCGTTCGCCTGTATCAATTATGCGGAGAATGGACGGGCCGGTGTGTAAAATCGCCACATGCCCATCCCGTTCACGCCAGACCGGACCCGCGCCTGGGTCCGCATGCCCTCCGGTCGCCGCCTCGACCTGCTCGACCCGACACCCTTCGACTGGGACGACGCCGACCTGGCGCTCGGCCTGGCCCGCACCTATCGCTGGGGCGGGCATTCGGCCTGGCCGCTGCCGCTGTCGGTGGCCCAGCACTCGATCGCGGTGATGCTGCTGCGCCGCGCCGCCGCGCCTTCCATCACGCCGCTGGAAGAATTGCGCGAACTGCTGCACGACGCCGAGGAAGGCCTGCTCGGCTTCGATGCGATCTCGGTCATCAAGCCTTTCCTGGGCGACGCCTTCCGCGCGCTCACGAAACGCCTGGAACACATGGTCTTCCTGCGCTACGGCCTGCCGGCCTGGGATACGCGCAGCCACGCGGCGCACAAGCGCGCCGACCGCCTGGCCGCGGCCACCGAAGCCGTACACGTGGCCGGCTGGTCGCGCGAGGAGGTGCGGCGCACCCTCAAGATCCGCGCCGAAGTGCTGGCCGAGGATCCACTTGCCGCCTATTACGATTGCCGGCCGTGGGAGCCGTGGGCGCCGGGCGTGGCCTGCGAACGCTTCCTGGCAGAACTCGAGCGGCTCAAGGCGAGCGCCCATGGATGAGATCGCGCGCGCCTGCGAACTGCTGAGGGAGGCCGACGGCCTGTTAATCGCTGCCGGCGCCGGCATCGGCGTCGATTCGGGCCTGCCCGATTTTCGCGGCAATACCGGGTTCTGGAAAGCCTATCCGCCACTGGCCGAACGCGGCCTGCCGTTTCGCGAGATGGCCAATCCGGCGAGTTTCGAGCGCGATCCGCATCTGGCCTGGGGCTTCTATGGTCACCGGCTCGACCTGTACCGCCGCACGCGCCCGCATGCGGGCTTCGCGATCCTGCGCGCGCTGGGCGAACGCATGCGGCATGGCAGCTTCGTCTTCACGAGCAATGTCGACGGCCAGTTCCAGCGCGCCGGTTTCGCGGATGACCGGGTCGCCGAATGCCATGGCACGATCCACCAGTTGCAATGCACCCGCCCCTGCCGCGATATCACCTGGCCGGCGGACGACTTTGAACCCGAAGTCGACCTGGCGCGCTGCGCGCTGCTGTCGCCGCTGCCGGCCTGCCCGCACTGCGGCGCCCTGGCCCGTCCCAACATCCTGATGTTCAACGACGTCGCCTGGGTCGACCGCCCCAGCGAGGCCCAGCTCGAGCGGCTAGAAAAGTGGCGGGCTGGGGTCGCGCGGCTGGCTGTGATCGAACTCGGCGCCGGCACCGACCTGCCTTCGGTGCGTCGCTTCACCGAGTCGCAGGGCGTGCACGCGATCCGCATCAATCCGCGCGAACACCGGATCGTGCGCGGGGTCGGAGTCCCCATGGGAGCGCTTGCCGCACTGCAGGCAATCGCACAGGAAATGGAAATTGTGATCAAGTAATATTGAACACTAAGTGGCTGATTTTATTCAGCCTTTTGGACTATCCACAAGAAATGTGGATAAGTGTGTGGAAAAGCGCCACTTGACAAGCCGCAAGCGCAGTATCGATGCGGGTTTCAACAAAATGCCCGTTCTGAAGGCAAAAAAAACCTTCCATAAAATCAGTCACTTGCACGCGCACCACTTCCGCGCGTCCATGTCACATACGGCAAATTCCTACAAAAGCGGTGCACGGGGGATAAGTCGACAATTTACCCGCATCTGTCGTCATTTCCACGCGTTTCGGGCCCGGTCGCGCACCATCATGCGGATACTGTCGGGCATCGGCGTGCGCAGCTCGCGTTTGTCGGCGCTGAGCCAGGCGCATTCCTCGAAATGCTTGAGCATGACCGGCGTAATGAAACGCGACCGCGCCGCATACACATGGCGGTCGCCCATGCTCGACTGCTGCTTGATGAAGAATCGGTTCGGCACCACCAGGTGCAGGTTTTCACGCGCGCGCGTCATGGCCACGTAGAGCAGGCGCCGCTCTTCCTCGATGTCTTCCTGGCTGCCGGTCGCCATATCCGACGGAATGCAGCCGTCGACGACGTTCAGCACGTGTACTGAATTCCACTCTTGCCCCTTGCTCGAATGGATGGTGGACAGGATCACGTAGTCTTCGTCGAGCAGCGGCGCGCCGGCGCGGTCGCTGGTCGCTTCGGGCGGGTCGAGCGTGATCTCGGCCAGGAAGCTCTCGCGATTGCCATAGCCGCCGGACAGCGCCACCAACTGGTCGAGGTCGGCCGCGCGTACCTGGGCATCGTCGTGCAGGCGCTCCAGGTGCGGCTGGTACCACGCGCGCGCCAGCTCGAGGTCCAGCGGCCAGCGCAGGCCGGGCGTACGCAGGCGCCGGTACAAGTCGCAGAACGCCTGCCAGTCGGCCTTGCAGCGCGCCGGTACGGGAAAGGCTTCCAGCGCCGCAGCAGCATCGCTGCTGGTGCCCGCGGCCTCGACCAGGCGGGTGGCGGTCGCCTGGCCGATGCCGGGAATCAGCTGCAACGCGCGGAAACCCGCCAGGCGTCCGCTCGGGTTCTGGGCGAAGCGCAGCACGGCCAGCACGTCCTTGATGTGGGCCGCTTCCAGGAATTTGAGGCCGCCGAACTTGACGAAGGGGATGTTGCGGCGCATGAGTTCGAGCTCGAGCGCGGCGCTGTGGCTGGCGGCGCGGAACAGCACCGCCTGGCTCTTGAGCGGCATGCCGGTTTCGCGCTGCTCGAGGATGCGGTTGCAGACCCAGCGCGCCTGCTCGGCTTCGTCGGGTATCAACACCAGCTGCGGCTTGATGCTCGACACCTTGTCGGTCCACAGGGTCTTGGCGTGGCGCTCGAGCGCGGCGCCGATCACGGCGTTCGATGCGTCCAGGATCGGCTGCGTGGAGCGGTAGTTGCGCTCCAGCGTGATCAGCTGCGCCGGCTGCGAGAACTGGCCGGCGAAGTCGAGGATGTTGCGCACGGTGGCGCCGCGAAAGCCATAGATCGACTGCGCATCGTCGCCCACCACCATCACGCCGCGGCCGTCGGGCTTCATGCCGGTGACGATGGCCGCCTGCAGGCGGTTGGTGTCCTGGTATTCGTCGACCAGCACATGGTCGAACAGCGCGCCGAGCTCCATCCCCAGCACCGGGTCGGCCGCCATCTCGGCCCAGAACAGCAGCAGGTCGTCGTAGTCGAGCACATTCTGCTCCTGCTTGGCGTCGACATAGGCGCCGAACAGCGTCTTGAGCTGGGCTTCCCACTCGCTGCACCAGGGGAAGAATGCCTGCAGCACCTGATCGAGCGGCTCGCGGCCGTTGACCACGCGCGAATAGATCGACAGGCAGGTGCCCTTCAATGGAAAGCGTTTTTCCGTCTGGCTCAGACCGATCTCGTGGCGGACCATGCCCATCAGGTCTTCGGAGTCGCCGCGGTCGTGGATCGTGAACTGATCGTCGAGCCCGATGCGGCCGGCGAACTCGCGCAGCAGGCGCGCGCCGATGCTGTGGAAGGTGCCGGCCCAGGGCAACGTGACCTGCGCCTGGCTGCCCTTGAGCCCAAACAGCCGGTGCAGCACGCCGCCGGCGCGCTGGGTCATTTCGGTGGCGGCGCGGCGCGAAAACGTCAGCAGCAGGATGCGCTGCGGATCGGCGCCCGACTGGATCAGGCGCGCCACCCGGTGCGCCAGCGTATTGGTCTTGCCGGAACCGGCGCCGGCCACCACCAGCAGCGGGCGCGGTGCGTCCGCGCCGACGTCGTGCTCGACCGCCGCCCTCTGTTCTGGGTTCAGGCTGGCGAACGGGTCGTCGGTAGCGGACGGGTTAGCAATCGGATCGGCGACGGCGGACATGGGGCGGAATCTGGAAATGCCATACTGTACATTTATCCAGTCATGCGCTGCAAGAAGAAAATGCCGACACTCCGCGACGCTGTCAAGGAGTTGTCAAGAATGACATCAGCCATGACCTGAGCAATCGCTGCCAAGTCACGGAAATTCAAGACGTTTTTTGGATATCCACAAAGTCTGTGAATAAGTATGTGGAAAAGCGGGGGCTTGACACGCTGGACGCGGCCTCCCGTGCGGCTTTCAACAATTTGCCTATTGGGAAGGCAATCTCGTTTCCGCTGAAAATCAAGGGTTTACAAGATTTCACCCCGACCGCCACAGTATGCACCACAAATAAATCTTGCGGGAACTTTGTGGGCAATCGCAAGCGGCTGCCAATGCTCAGGCGAGCGCCCGGCGGCGTTCGGGTTCGAGCAGGACGCGCTCGATCACCTGCGGGCGCACGCCATGCGCCTTGAGGTACTCGAGCGCCGGCATGGTGCCGCACTCCCCCAGGGTCGCGATGCCGCGCGCCACGATGTCTTGCTGGCGCATGTTGCGCCTGAGCTCGGACGATCCGGAGAGGCTTTGATTGATATCCTGGGCACGGTAGGGGCTCATGGCGCGGGTCTCCGGTGGGTTATGTCACTGACGCACCACGAGTATTGACGATCGCGGCATGAAGTCAATGTCAAATCTGTATCAAGACGCGAAAACCTTTTCTATGGCAGCTCCCGGCGCCCTTCCGCCTGCGCTGCGCCGTGCAGCCGCCATCCTGCCTACAATCGGTCGCAACACACCAATTATCAGGATTCCCATGAGCACCCAACCCGACCTGAACCCCGGCGACGACGCCGCTCCCGGCACCCCTGGCGCCGGCGAGGACATCTGCGACGCCTGCGCCGGCCGCGGCACGCTGGCCGACGGCAAGCCATGCCCGCAATGCGGCGGCACCGGCCGCGTGATGGAAGGCATCGGCGGCGGCTGAGCGCCTATCCAGTGCGGGTAGCGCGTGGACACGGCGTGGGCCCTGCGGCGATAATCGCCGGATGAGCGCCTCACCCCTGCCCTTGCCGCCTTCCGCGCCACGTTCCGCACAAGCTGCGCCGCCGGCCGAACCCGATCGTCCGCGCCCGACGTCGCTGACCGACCTGTTCGTCTCGTTCACGCTGATCGCCCTGCAGGGCTTCGGTGGGGTGCTGGCCGTGATCCAGCAGCAAGTCGTCGAGCGCAAGCGCTGGATGAGCAACGAGGAATTCATCGAGGAATGGTCGGTGGCCCAGATCATGCCGGGCCCCAACGTCTGCAACCTGGCCATGATGATCGGCACTCGCCACTTTGGCCTGGCCGGCGCCATGAGCGCCCTGGCCGGCATCCTCACCGTGCCGCTGATCCTGGTGCTGTGCCTGGCCCTGGTCTATGCGCAGTTCGCCACCCAGCCCCAGCTGCAGGGCGCACTGCGCGGCATGGCTGCGGTCGCCGCCGGCCTGATCGCCGCCACCGGCCTCCGCATGTCGGTCGCGCTGTCCAAAAACGTGATCCCGCTCGCCGTCTGCATTGGGATCGCCGCCACCGGTTTCGTGCTGCTGGCCTGGATCCGCGTGCCGCTGGCGGCCGTGATCGGCCTGCTCGGCGGCCTGGGCTGCGTACTGGCCTGGCGCCGGCTCAAGCCATGAACGCGCCCAGCCTGGTATTCGGCTGGCATGACTGGCTGAACCTGTTCGTCCATTTCCTGATGCTGTCCATGATGTCGCTCGGCGGCGCGATCTCGACCACCTCCGAGATGCAGCGCTACCTGGTCGAGCGCCAGGGATGGCTCAGCCAGACCCAGTTCGCCGACTCGGTGGCCCTGGCCCAATCGTCGCCCGGGCCCAACGTCCTGTTCGTGGCCCTGCTGGGCTGGAACGTGGGACTCAATTCCGGCAGCGTGACGGCCGCGCTCTACGGCGTAGCGATCTCGATGATCGGCATCATGCTGCCGTCCACCGTGTTTACTTACCAGGTGGCGCAGTGGGCCCAGCGCAACCGCGAGCTGCGCGCCGTACGCGCCTTCAAGCAGGGCATGGCGCCGCTGGTGATCGCCATGCTGCTGTCGACCGCCTGGCTGCTGGCCACCGGCGGCGGCAAGGGCGGCGACCACATGAACAACTGGCCCCTCTGGCTGCTGACGGCGGCCACCGCCATCGTCATCTGGCGCACCCGCCTGCACCTGCTGTGGATGCTGGCGCTCGGCGCGCTGCTGGGGGCGCTGGGCGTGGTCTAGTTGGCAAGCGCCGCCCGGAACCGGCATACTGGCGCCATCCATCAACTGCACCCGACACCAAGATGCCCCAACTCCTCAATGAACACGCCTGCTTCGGCGGCGTGCAGCGCTTCTACCAGCACGACTCGGCCGCCATCGGCCTGCCGATGAAATTCTCGGTCTACTTGCCGCCGGCAGCGGGCGAGAAGAAATTGCCGGTGCTGTTCTACCTGGCCGGCCTGACCTGCACCGAAGAAACCTTCATGACCAAGGCCGGCGCCCAGCGCCTGGCCAGCGAACTGGGCATCATCCTGGTCGCGCCCGACACCAGCCCGCGCGGCGCCAACGTGCCGGGAGAAAGCGACAGCTGGGACTTCGGCGCCGGCGCCGGCTTCTACCTCGACGCCACCCAGGAACCGTGGGCGCGCCACTACCGCATGCACAGCTATCTGCTGGAACTGCACGCGCTGGTGCTGGCCACTTTCCAGGCTGACCCAGGCAAGGTGGGCATCTTCGGCCACTCGATGGGCGGCCATGGCGCGCTGACCATGGCGCTGAAGCACCCCGACCTGTTCCGCTCGGTCTCGGCCTTCGCCCCGATCGCCGCGCCAAGCCGCTGCCCATGGGGCAAGAAGGCCTTCGGCGGCTACCTCGGCGCCGACGAAAGCGCCTGGCAGCAATACGATGCCAGCGCCCTGATGGCGTCGCGTACGAGCGCGCCATTCCCCGGTGGCATCCTGATCGACCAGGGCCTGGGCGACAAATTCCTGGTCGAGCAGTTGTTGCCCGAGGCCTTCGAGGACGCCTGCGCCAAGGCCAATCAGCCGCTGACCCTGCGCCGCCATGCCGGCTACGACCACGGCTATTACTTCATCTCGACCTTCGTCGAAGACCACCTGCGTTTCCACAGCCGCCAGCTCGGCTAAGCTGCCAGACAACCACGCGCGGCCCCGTCCGGGGCCGCCATTCTTCACCTCGTCATTCCGCACGGCAAACGAACGACGGCCACGCTCGTCCATGTGTATGCTGGAAGTTAACAACTTCTTCATCATGCAAGAGCTCGAACCATTCATCGACCGCGTCGACGCCGGCAGGCATTTGGCCGGGGCGCTGCGTCATTACGCCGAACGCGACGATGTGCTGGTACTCGCGCTGCCGCGCGGGGGCGTGCCGGTCGCCTTCCCCATCGCCCAGGCGCTGCATGCCGAACTCGACTTGATGCTGGTGCGCAAGCTCGGCTTGCCGAACCAGCCGGAGTTCGCCATGGGCGCCATCGGCAGCGGCGGGGTGTGCGTGCTGCAGCCCGGCGTGCCGGGCCTGATGGGCGTGACCCAGGGCGAAGTCGATGCGGTCATCGCGGCGGAGCAAAGCGAACTGGCGCGGCGCGAGCGGCACTACCGCGGCGAGCGTCCGCCGGCCCGGCTTGCGGGACGCTGCGTGATCCTGGTCGACGACGGCGTCGCCACCGGATCGACGATGCTGGCGGCGGTCGAAGTCGCGCGCCGCCAGCATCCGTCCAGGCTGGTGCTGGCGGTGCCGGTGGCGGCCCAGGATGCGCTGCAGGTCTTGCGTGGCGTTGCCGACGAGGTGGCCTGCCCGCTCGCCCCGATGCGCTTTCGCGCCGTGGGGCAGTGGTACCGGCGCTTCGAGCAGACCGACGATGAAGAAGTGCAATCCCTGCTGGCGCAGGCGTGGGCGCACCAAGGCCACGCCGCCAGTCAACCCTACCTCAAGGAGCCGAGATGAACGATACGAACAACGAACAAGCAAACAACGTGGGCAAGTGGATCGGCGCAGCAGTCGCAGGCGCCTTGCTGATGTACGCATTCGACCCTGATCGCGGCGCCAAGCGCCGCTCCCGCGCCCGCGGCGCCCTGCGCGACGCCCGCGAGCGCACCGGCAACCGCCTCGAGCACGCCTGGCACGACGCCGGCGACCGCCTCGACTCGGCGCGCATGCGCGCCACCGGCGCCGCCGCCATTGCCGGCGAACGCCTGGCCGGCGCCGCCCATGCGGCGGGCGACCGCCTGGCCGAGGTCTCGCACCGCACGCGCGATCGGCTCGAACATGCGCGCGAGCGCCTGGCCGAGGCCTCTTACGACGCGAAGGACCGCGCCAGCCACGCCGCGTACGAGACGCGCGATCGTGTAAAGCACGCCGCCTACGAGGCGCGCGACCGCGCCGGGCATGCAGCCCATGAAGCGCGCGAACATGCCGAGTACGCCGCCGACCAGGCGCGCGACCGCGCCGAACATGCTGCCGAACGCGCCCGCGAACGTGCCGACCACGCGCGCGAACGCCTGGAACAGACCGCCCACAGCCTGAAAGCCGACGCCCGCTCGCGCGCCCACGCCGCCGGCAACCAGGTGCGCGCCTGGACCGACCACCTGAGCCAGGTGTTCGGCTCGCGCAGCCCGACGCTCACCAATTCCGCCCTGCTGGGTACCGGCGCCCTGAGCGTGGTCGGCCTGGCGCGCCGTTCGCCGCTGGCTGCCGTGCTCGGCCTGGGCGCGCTGGCCGTGCTGCTGCGCAGCGACCGCGGCCGCCACCTGGTCGATTCGCTGCGTCACCGCGGCGCCGCCAGCCAGGTCGAGGTGGAGAACTCGGTCCACATCGACGCCTCGCCAAAAGAAGTGTTCGACGCCTGGTCCGAGGTCGAGAACTTCCCGCGCTTCATGTCGCACGTGACCGAGGTGCGCGACCTGGGCCACCGTCGCTCGCACTGGGTGGTGCGCGGCCCGGGCGGCATGGAGTACGCCTGGAACGCCGTCATGACCGAGCAGTCGCGTCCCGAGCGCCTGTCGTGGCGCAGCGAACCGGGTTCGGAGATCGAGCAGGAAGGCACTGTGACGTTCGAACCGTCCGGCAACGGCACCCGCGTCACGGTGCACATGACCTACTCGCCGCCAGCCGGCGCGCTGGGCCACGGCATCGCGCGCATGCTGGGCGCCGATCCGCAGCGCCAGATGGACGACGACCTGGCGCGCATGAAGGAGTTCATCGAGCGTGGCGGCGCCCACTATGCCGGCCATCAGGCGCCGCCAAGCCACAGCGTCCTGCACTGATGTGACCATCCTCACCAATGCCACCCTCGACGCGGTGCGCGCGTCGGCCCGCCCCCTCATCGGGGGCGCGGACGACTACGACGCCCTGCTCGACATGGTCGGCAACGCCCGCTTCGTGCTGCTCGGGGAGGCCACCCACGGCAGCCACGAGTTCTACGCGGAGCGGGCGCGCATCACCCGGCGCCTGATCGAAGAGAAGGGCTTCACCGCGGTGGCGGTCGAAGCCGACTGGCCCGATGCCTGGCGCGTCAATCGTTATGTGCGCGGCGAAGGTGGGGACACCGACGGCCGCGCCGCCCTGGCGGGCTTCGAACGCTTCCCGGCCTGGATGTGGCGCAACACGGCGGTGCTCGATTTCGTCGAGTGGCTGCGCACGCACAACGAAGGCCTGGCCGCTGGCGCCGCAAAGACGGGCTTCTACGGCCTGGACCTGTACAGCATGTACACCTCGATCCACGAGGTGCTGGGCTACCTCGAACGGGTCGACCCGAACGCCGCGCGCGAGGCGCGCAAGGTCTACGCCTGCTTCGACCACTACGAGCGAGACAGCCAGCAATACGGCTACCAGGCCAGCTTCGGCATGTCGCCTTCCTGCCAGGAAGGCGTGATCGCCACCCTGCGCACCCTGCAGCAGCGCGGTTTCGACTACGTGCAGCGTGAGGGCGGCGACGACGCGTTCTTCTACGCCCAGCAGAACGCGCGCCTGGTCAAGAACGCGGAAGAGTATTACCGCACCATGTTCAAGGGCCGCGTCTCGTCCTGGAACCTGCGCGACAGCCACATGGCCGAGACCCTGGACGCGGTGGCGCGCCACCTGTCGCAGGGCGGCAAGCCCGCCCGCATCGTGGTGTGGGAACACAACTCGCACATCGGCGACGCGCGCGCGACCGAGATCGGACGCCAGGGCGAATGGACGCTGGGCGAGCTGGCGCGCAAGGCGCACGGCGCCGATACGGTCCTGGTCGGCTTCACCACCTACGAGGGCCGGGTCACGGCGGCGTCCGAATGGGATGGCGAGGGCCTGCACAAGCACGTGCGGCCGGCCCTGCAGAACAGTTACGAGCACCTGCTGCACAGCACCGGCATCGAGCGCTTCTTCCTGCCGCTGCGCGAGCCGTCGGCGGCGCGCGACGCGCTCATGGAAGAGCGGCTGGAGCGCGCCATCGGCGTGCTGTACCTGCCGCGCAGCGAGCGCCAGAGCCACTACTTCATGGCCCAGCTGCCGCGCCAGTTCGACGC
Source organism: Massilia sp. CFBP9026 (assembly GCF_034045165.1). Classification (NCBI taxonomy): domain Bacteria; kingdom Pseudomonadati; phylum Pseudomonadota; class Betaproteobacteria; order Burkholderiales; family Oxalobacteraceae; genus Massilia; species Massilia sp. CFBP9026. Next base: position 428,156 of record NZ_JAXCWH010000001.1, on the reverse strand, counting down.
CGTGGTCCACATCGACCGCACCACGGCGGTGGAGCCGCTCGATGCGACCAGCGGCTGGCATTCGGGCGAGCCGCCGGAGACGTATCCGGGCGGTTTGTGACGCCGGCAGCTACGCTGCCGCCCCCACCACATACCCGTCCCGGCCATTCGCCTTGGCCACGTACAAGGCCCCATCCGCCGCCGCCAACAGGGCGTCTTCACCCTGCCCCGGCCGCCACAATACAACACCGACGCTGGCCGACACCGCCAGCATGCCGGCCCCGGTGGCGAACGGCGCGCGCATCGCGGCCACGATCTTGGCCGCGATTTTGGCCACGGTATGCTCGGCTTCCGCACCGCTCCCGATCTCTTCCAGGATCACCACGAACTCGTCGCCCGACAGCCGCGCCGGCAGGTCGCTGGCGCGCACGCAGGCGCGCAAGCGTTCGCCGAATTCCTTCAGCACCTCATCGCCCACGCCGTGGCCGTAACTGTCGTTGACGCGCTTGAAATGGTCGACGTCCAGGTAGGCCAGCGCCAGCGCCCGGCCGTGGCGCGAGGCGCGCGCCAGCGCCTGCTGCAGGGTCTCGTTGAAGCTGCGCCGGTTGGCCAGGCCGGTCAGGGTATCGATGCGCGCAAGCCGGCTCAGCTGCTCCTCGACCTCCTTCACGTGCGTCATATCGTGCTTGAGCGCGTACACGCCGGCCACGCTGCCGTCAGGCTGCAGGTCGGGGATGTAGACGCCTTCCAGCACCCGCGGCGCGCCCCCGATCAGCAGCCGCATCTGGCAGGTGGTGGCATGGCCGGCGAATGCGCCGTCCAGGCCCTCCGCGCCCTGGCGCGCGGCATCCTCGCCCATCAACTGGGCGATCGACATGCCCACCAGCCGCTCGGGCGTGACACCGAACCAGCGCTCGAAGGTCGCGTTGCCGAACCTGAAGCGCCGGTCGCGGTCGAGGTAGGCGATCAGCACCGGCAGGTTGTCGGTGATCAGGCGCAGGCGCTTCTCGCTGGCGGTGCGCAGGCCTTCGGCGTTCTCGCGCTCGGCCATCAGCTGGTAGAAGGCATTGCCCAATTCCCCGATCTCGTCGCGCCGGGTGTCGTGCAGCACCGCGATGTCGGCGCCGTCGTGGCGGATCGCGCGGATGCGGTCGCGCAGCCGCTGCAGCGGCGCCAGCAGCCGGAACACCAGCGCCCAGGCCAGCACGCCCGAGGCCAGCGCCAGGCCGGTCGCGCCATAGATGGCGTTGCGGCGCATCTGCGCCAGCGGGGCGAAGGCTTCCTCGGTCGGATAGCGCGCGCCCAGGATCCAGCCGGTGGTGCGCAGGCGCTGGTAGGCAAAGATCGATTCGCGTCCATCCAGCCCGACCGCCTCGATCCAGCCCTCGAAGCCATGCAGGGCCCGGTCCAGGCCGGACGCCTGCAGCCCGATCGGCTGCAGCATGCGGAGCGGATCGGGATGGTCGATCATGGTGCCGTCGGGCGTCATCAGGAACAGGTAGCCCGAGGCGCCCGGCTTGAGGGCGCTGATCTGGCGCAGGAAGCCGGACGCCTGCAAGTCCATGCTGGCGGTGAGCACCCCGGTCGCATTGCCGCCTCCGTCGAGCAGCGGCGCACTGACGATCACCACCTGGCGTTCCGAAATGCGGCTGAAGAAGGGCTGCGACATGAAGCCGCGCAGGGTCGCCATCGGGCGCTCGAAGTAGTCGCGTCCCGCCGCGTCGAGCCGCCTCTCGTTGCCGAAGGAGCGCACCGACGCCACCTGCTGGCCGCGCGCGTCGAGCAGGATCAGGTTCAAGTATTCGTGTTCCCAGATCGGCGCCTGGGCTTCGAGGAAGCGGCGCGCCATCTCGGGCTGAGTTAGCACCGCCGGCGGCAGGCTGGACGCCAGCGACTCGACCTGCGCCACGCGCGCCAGGATGCGGTCGTCCATGAAGGAGGCGGCGCTGGCCAGCATCGCATACTGCTGGTCGCCGATCACCGACTTCATGCCGCGCTCGGCCACCGCCAGGGTCGACAGGGTGACCAACAAGGTGGCCACGAAGACCAGGACGGCCGCAACGCAGGCCATGCGCAGCTTCAGGTTCGCCGGCATCAGGCGCAGACCGCGTTTAAGCATAGAAGATGGTGTCGACTCTAATGCAACAAAGTATTACATACTAAGCCGTAGCGTCCAAGGCGCCAGTGCAAATGGCGTATTTACTGCTTCGAAGGAAATAAAACAGCCGTTGCAATACTGTTGAATTAGTGAAATTTCAGCTAGCATTGTCAGCTTGTTCGGACTGCCTTGAAGGAGCGTCATGAGTACTTACACCCTGAATGTCAACGGCAAGGCGCAGGCGGTGGATGTCGAAGCCGATACCCCGCTGCTGTGGGCCCTGCGCGATACCCTGGGCCTGGTCGGCACCAAGTATGGCTGCGGCCTGGGACAGTGCGGCGCCTGCACCATCCACCTCGATGGCGTGGCGACCCGCGCCTGCGTGCTGCCGGTGTCCGCCATCGGCAACGCGAAGATCACCACCATCGAGGGCCTGGACGCCAATGCCCGCCATCCACTGCAGGTGGCCTGGCAAGAGCTCGACGTGCCGCAATGCGGCTACTGTCAATCGGGGCAGATCATGAGCGCCTGCGCCCTGCTCAAGCAGCATCCGAAGCCGACCGACGCCCAGATCGACGACGCCATGGCCGGCAACCTGTGCCGCTGCGCCACCTATATGCGGATCCGCAAGGGCATCCACCGCGCCGCCGAAATCGCATCGACCGAAGGGACCAAGGCATGACGCTCGCATCCACTTCCCGCCGCGGCTTCCTGCGCGCCGGCGCCGCCGGCGGCGCCTTCCTGATCGGCATGTCGGCGCAAGGCGTGCTGGCCGCCGTGACCGATACCACGGCCGCTGCCGCCAACCCCGACTTCGTGCCGAACGCCTTCATCCGCATCGCGCGCGACGGCAGCGTGACCCTGATTTCCAAGCAGCCCGAGATCGGCCAGGGCATCAAGACCTCGCTGCCGATGGTCATCGCCGAGGAACTCGACGTCGCCTGGGAAAGCGTGCGCGTGGTCCAGGGCGACCTGAACCTGGAAGCCTATGGCAGCCAGGGTGCGGGCGGCTCGAACTCGACCCCGAACAACTACGAGAACTTCCGCCGCCTGGGCGCCACCGCGCGCGCCGTGCTGGTGCAGGCCGCGGCCCAGTCCTGGAAAGTACCGGCCGCGGAATGCACGACCGACGGCGGCTTCGTGCTGCACGCGGCCGGCAAACGGCGCCTGGCCTACGGCGACCTGGTCGAGGCGGCGGCAAAGCTGCCGCTGCCTGAAGCGGCAAGCGTGGCGGTGAAGGATCCGGCCACCTTCAAACTGCTGGGCAAGCGCATCGGCGGCGTCGACAACCCCGCCATCGTCAGCGGCAAGCCGCTGTTCGGCATCGACGTCCAGCTGCCGGGCATGCTGCACGCGCAATACGTCAAGTGCCCGGTCTTCGGCGGCAAGCCGCTGCGCGCCAACCTGGACGCGGTGCGCGCCCTGCCCGGCGTCAAGGACGCCTTCATCCTCGAAGGCACCAGCAACCTGAACGGCCTGCGTCCCGGCGTGGCGATCGTCGCCACCTCGACCTGGGCCGCGATCCGCGCCCGCCGCGCGCTCGAAGTGACGTGGGACGAAGGCGGCGCCGCGAAGCACAGCTGGGCCGACTTCACGGCCCAGGCCAAGGCGGCGGCCAAACAGCCCGGCGCCACCGTGCTGCGCAAGGATGGCGACGTCCCCAACGCCCTCAAGGGCGCCGCGAAGACGGTGGAGGCGGCCTACAGCTACCCCTTCATCTCGCACGCCAGCATGGAGCCGCAGAACTGCACCGCCTGGATCAAGCCCGACGGCGCGCTCGAACTGTGGGCGCCGACCCAGAACCCGAACGCGGGCCAGGCGCTCGTGTCGAGCACCTGCGGCATCCCCAACGAGAAGATCACGATGCACATCATCCGCAGCGGCGGCGGCTTCGGCCGGCGCCTGAGCTCGGACTTCATCGTCGAAGCCACCGCGATCGCCCAGCGCATGAAGGACAAGGCCCCGGTCAAGCTGACCTGGACCCGCGAGGACGACCTGCAGCACGACCACTTCCGTCCGGGCGGCTTCCACTTCCTGCGCGGCGGCGTCGACAAGGCCGGCAAGGTGGTCGGATGGCACAACCACTTCGTCACCTTCGCCAACCGGGTGGAGCAGGACGGCAAGAGCACCCTGCGCAACGGCAGCGGCGGCAGCCTGTCGCCCGACGAGTTCCCGGGCCGCTGGCTGGCCAACTGCCAGCTGGAGCAGACCGCGCTGGAATGCAGCATCCCGATGGGGCCGTGGCGCGCGCCGGGCAGTTGCGTGTTCGCATGGGCCTTCCACAGCTTCATCGACGAGCTGGCGCATGCGGGCGGGCGCGATCCGCTGGCCTTCCGCCTCGAACTGCTGGGCGACAAGGACGTCATGCCGCCGAGCGTCGAGCGCGGTCAGCCCTATAACGTGGCGCGCATGCGCGCGGTGCTGCAGACCGCGGCCGACAAGGCCGGCTGGGGCAAGAAGAAATTCGCGCGCGGCCAGGGGCAAGGCATCGCCTTCCACTTCAGCCACCGCGGCTATGTGGCGCAAGTGGCCGAGGTGACCGTCTCGAAGGACGGCAAGGTGAAGGTCGACCGTGTGGTGGTGGCGTCCGACGTCGGGCCGACCATCATCAACCTGTCGGGCGCCGAGAACCAGGTGGAGGGATCGGTGATCGACGGCCTGTCGACCTTGATGTTCCCCGAGCTGAACCTCGAGAACGGCCGCATCGTGCAGAGCAACTTCCACGATTACCAACTGCTGCGCATCGGCGACGCGCCGGCAAAAATCGAGATGCACTTCGTGAAGTCGGATCAACCTGTGACTGGTCTGGGCGAACCGCCCCTGCCTCCGCTGGCGCCGGCGGTGTGCAATGCGATCTTCGCCGCCACCGGCAAGCGGGTGCGCGAGCTCCCGCTCAGCAAGGTTGATTTGAGCTGGAGCTGAGCCGTTAAATCCTAGGGCACGCGCTGCTCGCTCAGCGCGTGCGGGTTCGCCGCGCGATGGCGTTCGATGACGGCGCGCGCCAGCTCTTCCTCTCGTGGATTCTGGGCCAGCACCCTGAGGATGCAGGCGCCATGTATATCGCCTTCGGGGCGATAGACGTCGTTGTAGTCGGTGCCGCCCTTGGCCGACGGCGAGTCGCCGACCGTGAAATTGGATTGGCCCGGGCCCGCCTCGTCTCCAATGGGCGACAAGGCTACGCTGTCCTGGGACAGGCCGGCGGCCAGCAGGTCGGCCCGCAATTGCTCTGCGATGGCGAAATCCTGGATGACGTGCACGATGGGATTGTTCATTTGTTGCTCCTTGGTTCACTATTGAACCAAGTTACCAGAATGACCGGGGCGGTGGCGCTCGGTCGAGACGACTACTTGCAAACCAGGGGTGTCCGAGATGAACCGTGAGGAGGCCTGTCCAGCCGTGCGCGTTCCAGAGAGCATGTCGATCGCGGTGGCCGGCTATGTGTGGGCGCGCGACAAGGTCGGCGAATCGGGCGGCGCCGTCTACCGGCTACACGGCAAGCCAGGTACGCCCGATCTCTACCTGAAGCACGGCAAGCGTGCCGTTGCCGACGACATCGCCGATGAGATGGCGCGGCTTCGCTGGCTGTCCGGACGCCTGCCCGTGCCCGCTGTCGCGCATTTCAACTGCACCGTCGACGAGGCCTGGCTCCTGATGACGGCCGTGCCAGGCCAGACCGCATATCAGCTGCTGCAAGCCGACCCCGGCCAACATGACGCGGTGGTGGATGCCCTGGCTCGATTCCTGAAGCGTCTGCATGCGATCCCGACGTCCGCCTGCCCGTTCAACAGCGACCATGCCTATCGCCTTGGCCTGGCGCGCTCGCGCATCGAGGCGGGCCTGATCGACGAAGACGATTTCGACGACGAGCGCGCCGGCTGGACCGCGCAGCAGGTGTGGGACGCGATGCAGGCCCTGCTGCCGCTCGCGCCCGATCAGGTAGTGACCCATGGCGACTATTCGCTCGACAACCTTCTCATGGTCGATGGCGAGGTGGCCGGCTGCATCGACGCCGGGCGGGTCGGCATCGCGGACCGCTACCAGGATCTCGCCATCGCCTGGAACTGTCTCGGCGAGTTTGGCGGCGCGCTACAGGAGCGCTTCCTGCGGCAATATGGCGTCGCCACGCCCGATCGACGCAAGCTGCAGTTCCACCTGCTGCTGGACGAGCTGTTCTAAAACGGTCTTATTCCTGAATTTCAGGGACCTTGACTTCACGAACTTCCACTTTGGCAGTCAGGCCGCTGCGCCGTATCGCTTTATGGATAGACGAATTGATCAAATTCGTCATGACCTTGGCAGTAAACTGCTTGTCCATCGATTGCACCGGAGATAGCGGGTTCGCCGTCAAATCATTCAGCTTTTGTTCATCGAACACTTTTTCTTTACTGATCACCGCCAACGTTTTCGGATCAAGTATCCAGATACAAAGGTAAGAAAACGGGGCCTGAAACGTGGTGGAGGCGATCTTCTTTCCGTCAGGTGTCAACACTGTGGCGGGGCCTCCCGGCAAGTCTGCTGGTGTATCACACTTCAGATCTGTGAGGGTCGACCTGCACATCGGCTGTATAAAAATGCCCAAGCCACCGAGCATACTCGCCATATTGTTTTTACTTTGGGACCGGTATGCCGGCGTCACGACGACGATTTTGTCCCAGGCCGCGCGTTCGGGATAATCTTGCAGCGCCTTGATCACTGCTTCGATCGCCGCCTGTTCGCGATCGGCTGGCGCAACCAGATTGACTCCAGGAGTAGGTATGGACAGGAAAATGCGTTTGCTGTCAGGGGCAGACGCACCAACAAGCTCGTCCAGGTTATGCAGGACCAGGCGGTTCAGACCATCCTCGGGCATGTCGATATTGCTGCGGTCGTAGGGTGCCATATGGCTGCCCACAACTCTCTTTTCCGCCACAAAACTGAAGGACTGTCCCATGGCTGCGACCAGGGCGTAGCTTACCGGCCTGCCCGCTGATGCATCGGACTGAGCAAGCGCCTCGTCATATAGCATCAGCCCCGAAAGCACCATAGAAATAATAGTGGCACGTACCGTCGAGGCGCAGGGCGATAATGCCATGGATTCTCTCCTGGAATGAATGGTGCGTTCATTCGGAGCGCACCATTGTGAAACACGAAATGCAGTGCCAAGTCTACTGTCAATTCCGTCACAACTGAACCTTTCACACTTGCCTGACACTTATGGGATAGCTCAAAAAAGGAAGTGATATCCCATACGCAGCGTTCACTTTCGCTGCTATAAAGTAGACGTTCGCGTCAATGTGACGGTCGATGCGGCTAGCGTGGTGGTGTTGATTGCTACCACCACGATGGCGTACCTGTTCTATAAGCAGAACAAGCAGGACAGACAGGACAGGCTCGCATCGAGCAAGCCCTGGCTCAGCGCTCGATCGCTTCGACCAGCTCGAAATGCAGCGTGACGAACTCGACGTCGTCATGCTGCGTCTCTGCAACGCTTTACCATGTCAATCGGGTATGACCGCAGTCACCTCGATCTCCACCCGCGCCCGGTCTTCCATCAGCGCAGCCACCTGCACCGCGCTCATGGCGGGATAGTGACGCCCCAGCACCTCGCGGTAAGCGGCGCCGAGTGCCCGCCCCGCATCGAGATACTCGCGCTTGTCGACCACGTACCAGGTCATGCGCACGATGTGCTCCGGTCCGGCGCCCGCTTCGCGCAGCACGGCGACGATGTTTTCCAGCGCCTGGCGCGCCTGCCCGACGAAGTCGTCGGTGTGGAAGCGCCCTTCGGCATCCCAGCCGATCATGCCGCTGACGTAAATCTGCCGTCCGCGGCAGGCCACGCCATTTGCATAGCCCCTGGGTCGCGGCCAGCCCGGCGGTTGAAGAATATCCATTCCTGCTCCAGACCTTGGGTTAAACCTTCGGCGCGAGCAGCTCGCGCGCGATGATCAGGAGCTGCACCTCGCTCGCTCCCTCGTAGATGCGCAGCGCGCGGATTTCGCGGTACAGGCTCTCGACCACTTGCCCGCTCTGCACGCCCTGTCCGCCGAACAGCTGCACCGCGCCGTCGATGACGCGCTGCGCCGACTCGGTGGCCGCCAGCTTAGCCATCGCCGCCTCCTTCGTCACCCGCTTGCCGCTGTCACGCAGCCAGGCCGCGCGGTAGGTCAGCAGCGCGGCGGCGTCGATCTCCAGCGCCATCTGGGCCAGCTTCGCCTGGGTAAGCTGGAAGTCGGCCAAGGTCTTGCCGAACATGGGCCGCGCCTGGGCGCGCGCCAATGCTTCTTCCATGGCGCGCCGCGCAAAACCCAGCGCGGCGGCGGCGACCGAGGTGCGGAATACGTCCAGCGTCGCCATCGCCACCTTGAAGCCCTGGCCTTCGGCCCCAATCAGGCAATCGGCCGGCACCCGGCAGCCGGTGAAACGCAGGCGCGCCAGGGGATGCGGGGCGATCACGTCGATGCGCTCGGCGATCTCCAGCCCCGGCGTCGCGGCGTCGACGATGAAGGCAGAGATGCCTTTCGAGCCCCGCCCCTCCTCGCCGCCGCCGTCGCCGCTGCGGGCGAAAACGACGTAGAAATCGGCGATGCCGCCGTTCGAGATCCAGGTCTTCTCGCCATCGAGCACCCAGTCGTCGCCATCGCGCCGCGCGGCGCACTGCATGGCGGCGACGTCTGAGCCGGCTTCCGGTTCCGACAGGGCGAAGGCGGCAATCGCTTCCCCTTCGGCCACCGGCGGCAGCCAGCGCCGCTTCTGGTCCTGGGTGCCGAACAGCGAAACCGCCCCGCTGCCCAGGCCCTGCATCGCGAAGGCGAAGTCGGCCAGGCCGGCGTGGCGCGCCAGGGTTTCGCGGATCAGGCAGATGGCGCGGGTGTCGATGGCCCCATTTCCGCTGCCGACGGCGTGGCGCAGCCAGCCGTCGCGGCCCAGGCGCGCGACCAGCGCGCGGCACACTGCATCGACGTCGCCGCCATGCGCATCGTGCAGATTGTCCGCCGCCCAGGCGTCGAGTTCGCGCGCCAGTGCGCCATGCCGCTCTTCAAAAAAAGGCCAGTTCAGATAGTCCATCAGTCCCCCTCGAAGCGCGGGCGTTCCTTGGCCACGAAGGCGTGGTAGGCGCGATGAAAATCATTGGTCGCCATGCAGATCGCCTGGGCCTGGGCCTCGGCTTCGATCGCCTCGTCCACGCCCATATTCCATTCCTGCTGCAGCATCTTCTTGGTCATGCCGTGGGCGAAGGTCGGCCCATTGGCCAGCGTGGCGGCGAACGCGCTCGCCTCGCCCAGCAGTTCCTCCGGCGCGCACAGGCGGTTGAAGAAGCCCCAGCGCTGGCCTTCCTCGCCATCCATCGAGCGGCCCGTGTACAGCAGCTCGGCGGCGCGGCCCTGGCCGATCACGCGCGGCAGCAGCGCGCAGGCGCCCATATCGCAGCCGGCCAGGCCCACCCGGGTGAACAGGAAGGCGGTGCGGCTGCGCGCCGTGCCGTAGCGGATGTCGGAGGCCAGCGCCAGGATCGCGCCGGCGCCGGCGCACACGCCGTCGACCGCCGCCACGACCGGCTGCGGGCAGGCCCGCATCGCTTTCACCAGGTCGCCCGTCATGCGGGTGAAGGCCAGCAGGCCGGGCATGTCCAGCTTCGTCAGCGGGCCGATGATCTCGTGCACGTCGCCGCCGGAACAGAAGTTCTCGCCGGCGCCGGCGATCACGACCGCCTTCACGTCGTCGGCATACGCCAGCGCGCGGAACAGGTCGCGCAGCTCGGCATAGGAATCGAAGGTCAGCGGATTCTTGCGCTCGGGCCGGTCCAGGGTGATGGTGGCGACGCCGGCATCCAAAGCGAATCCGAAATGCTGCCCCTTGTAGGCGGCGAGGCTGTGGCGGCTGCCCGGCAAGTGATGCGGCTGGCCCGGTAGATAATGCATGTGTGACTCCTGATGGATGATGGTCAGCCTTCGAGCAGGCGCGCGGCCACCTGCTGCGGCGACAGGCCGTTCGATGCCGCCTGCAGTTGTCGTTCGCGCCCCAGGTTGCGCTCGAGTTGCTGTTTGCCTGCCACGTACTGGCGCGGCCAGGCGGCGCCAGTGTAGCCGATGCGCGCCGCTTCCATCAGCGTCCAGGCCGGGTTGGCCAGGTGCGGGCGCGCCACCGCGCACAGGTCGGCGCGGCCGGCGGCAATGATGCCGTTCACGTGGTCGGCCTCATAAATACTGCCGACGGCAATGGTCGGAATGCCGGCCTCGTTGCGGACGCGGTCCGCGAACGGAGCCTGGAACATGCGGCCGAACACGGGCCGCTCCTGCTTGCTGACCTGGCCCGAGGAACAATCGATCATGTCGGCGCCCGCCGCGCGGAACAGGCGCGCGATCTCCACCGCGTCCTGCGGCGTGATGCCGCCCTCGACCCAGTCGTGGCTTGAAATGCGCACGCTGATCGGCAGCCCGGCCGGCCAGGCCGCGCGCACCGCCGCGAACACCGCGAGCGGATAGCGGCAGCGGTTCTCAAGACTGCCGCCGTAGGCATCCTGGCGCCGGTTGGTCAGGGGAGAAATAAAACTCGACAGCAGGTAGCCATGGGCGCAGTGCAGTTCGAGCCAGTCGAAGCCGGCGTCAAAGGCAGCCCGGGTGGCGCGCACGAAGTCGTCCTTGATGCGGTCCAGGTCACCCTGCGTTGCTTCCTGCGCGATCTGCGAGACCCCGTCGATGTACTGCTGGCTGGATGCCGACAGCAGCGGCCAGTTGCCGCTTTCCAGTGGCAGGTCGATGCCGTCCCACATCGGCCGGGTCGAACCCTTGGCGCCCGCATGGCCGAGCTGGATGCCGATCCTGGCATCGCTGGCCGTGTGCACGAAGTCGACGATGCGTTTCCAGGCCAGCATCTGCTCTTGCGTGTACAGGCCCGGGCAGCCGGGCGTGATGCGGGCGTCGGCCGAGACGCAGGTCATCTCGGCCATCACCAGCGCCGCGCCGCCCAGCGCCCGCGCGCCAAGGTGGGCCAGGTGGAAGTCGCCGACCACGCCATCCACGGCCGAGTATTGCGCCATCGGCGAGACCACCACCCGGTTCTTCAGCACCACGTCGCGCACCTTGTAGGGCGTGAACATGGGCGGCACGGCCCCCGGGGGCGGCGCCAGGCCGGCCTGGCGCGCTGCCGCAATGGCGAAGCGGCGTTCGAAACCGTCGACATAGGCGGCGTCGCGCAGGCGCAGGTTTTCGTGAGACAGCTGCTGGCTGCGCGTGAGCAGCGAATAGGCGAACTGCTCGGCTTCCATGCCCGTGTAGCGCGCCACGTTCTCGAACCATTCCATCGAGTTGCGCGCGGCGCTCTGCAGTTTCAGCACCTCGACCAGGCGCGCCTCGTGGTAGCGCGCCAGCGCCGATGCCACATCGTCCCCGTCATCGAGCGCATCGGCCAGCCCGATCGCATCTTCCAGCGCCAGCTTGGTGCCGGAGCCGATCGAGAAGTGGGCGGTATGGGCGGCGTCGCCCATCAGCACCAGCGGCACCTGGCGCCCATCGATCTCGAGCGGATGCACCCACTGGCGGCAGGCCAGGCGCGGAAAGCGGATCCACATGCTCGATCCGCGCAGGTGGGCGGCGTTCGCCATCAGCGGCTGGCCGTCCAGATGGCGCGCGAACAGGCGCTCGCAGAAGGCCAGCGCCTCGGGCTGGCTCATGTCGGCCAGGCCGCTCGCGCGCCAGGTGGCGTCGGGCGTCTCGATGATGAAGGTCGAGGTCTCGCCATCGTACTGGTAGGCGTGGGCCTGGAACCAGCCGTGTTCGGTTTCCTCGAAAGCGAAGGTGAAGGCATCGAAGCGCTTCTTCGTACCCAGCCACACGAAGCGGCACTCGCGCTCCTCGACCTCGGGCTGGAACGCCGCGCGGTACTGCTGGCGGAGGGCGCTGTTCACGCCGTCGGCGGCCACCACCAGGTCGGCGCGGTAGCGGCGCGCCAGCTCGGGCACGTCCTCGACCCGGGTCTCGAACACCAGCTCGACGCCCAGCGCGCGGCAGCGCTCTTGCAGGATGTCGAGCAGGCGCTTGCGCCCGATGCCGCAAAAGCCGTGGCCGTGCGAAGTGACGGTGGCGCCCTGGATATGGACGTCGATCGCATCCCAGTGATTGAACGATTGCAGGATGGCGCGCGCGCTCGGCTCGTCGGCCCGGGCCAGGTGGCCCAGCGTCTGGTCCGAGAACACCACGCCCCAGCCGAAGGTGTCCCCCGGCCGGTTGCGCTCGACGACGGTCACCGCATGCGTCGGATGGCGCAGTTTCATGAGCAGGCCGAAATAGAGACCGGCCGGGCCGCCGCCCACGCAGACGATGTTCATTTCCCCTCCCGGTGCTGGAATACGGCATAGTTTAGCCGCCCCAATGCTTGAGGTGTCAATCTCTTGTTGCTCATTTAAGAATCCCCCTCTGGAAATCGCCAGTTTTTAGTACAATCAAGAAAGAACGTACCGAGAGCCCGGATGATGCGCAGCCGGCCACCCAACTTGGATAAACGACACCGACAAGATGAAGATCTCAGACCGAATCGCGCACTCCCGTCCCCTTGCCACCACCGCCATGCACGGCCGCGCCGAAGCGCTGCGCAATGCGGGGGAACGCGTCATCGATTTCTCGATCGCGATTTCGCACTTCCCGGCCCCGCCCACCGTGCTGGACGCGGTCTGGGGCGCCATCGAGCGCGAGCGCACCTTGCCGTATACCGAGGTGGGCGGCGCGTTGAAGGTGCGCGAAGCGCTGCGCGCCAAGCTCGCGGCCGAGAACCGGATCGAGGCGCAGGTGGATGAGATCATCGTGACCAACGGTTGCAAGCAGGCGTATTACCAGGCCTTGTACGCGATGACCGATCCGGGCGACCGCATCGCCGTATTCCGTCCGCACTGGCCGGCCTATCTCGCGACCGCCGAGCTGCTGGGACTCGAGGTGGTGTTGGCCGAGCTGCCGGAGACGCTCACCGAAGCCTGCCTGGCGGCCCTCGGCGAGGTCAAGGTGCTGGTGCTGAACAATCCGCACAACCCGACCGGCAAGGTGTACACCCGGCGCGAGCTGGAACTGGTGCGCGACTGGGCCACGGCCGGCGGCGTGCACGTGATCGTCGACGAGAGCTACGAACACCTGATCTATGACGGCGAACACGTCACGCTGGCGGCGCTGTGCGACTGGCGCGAAGTGGGCGTGGTCACCCTGTTCTCGGCCTCGCAAAGCTATGCCATGATGGGCTGGCGGGTCGGTTTCGCGCTCGCCCCCGCCGCGCTGGTCAATGCGATGCAGACCCTGCAGGGGCCGATCACGGCCGCCGCGCCGCACCTGTCGCAGGTGGCGGCGGTGGCCGCCTTCGCCACCGGCACCCCGCATGAACTGCTGCGCGATTATCGCGCCCGCCGCGACCTGGTGGTGGGCCGCTTCGCCGACGTGCCCTGGATCACCATGCATGCGCCGGCTTCCGGGCCCTATCTGTGGGGCGACGTGCGCGGGCTCACCATGGACACGGTCGGCTTCGCCGAGCGCCTGCTGGATGAGGAAAGGGTGGCGCTGATGCCGGGCGATGCGCTCGGCGAGCCCGGCTTCATCCGCATCGGCTACATCTCCGACGACGAAGACACGCTGGTGGAAGGCGTGCGCCGCATCACTGCATTCGGCACACGGTTGGCGGAGTTGGCGGAGACTCGATGAGCAATTTGCTGGGGCGCTTTCGCCTGAATAGCCTGCGCAGCCGCCTGATGCTGCTGGTGCTGCTGGCGATCACACCGATCGCCATCGTCACCGTATTGGGCGGCCTGCGCGAGCGCGAGGCGGCGATCCGCGCCTCGGAAGAAAACCTCAAGCGCCTCACCGCCCTGGCGGCCGCCAACGAGGCGCAATCGATCGACCGCGCGCGCCAGATCCTGGTCGACCTGGTCAGCGTGCCTGCCCTGATGGGCGACACCGCCGGCTGCAATTCCCTGCTGTCCAATGTCCTCGACCGCAACGAGGGCTACGTGAACTTCGGCCTGATCCAGCTGAACGGCGAGGTCAGTTGCAGCGCGGTGCCGATGCTGCACCCGGTGAACCTGGGCGACCGCAGCCATTTCAAGCGCGCGATCGCCGAACGCCGCTTCATCGCCAGCGACTACGTGTTCGGGCGCGTGATCCGCAAGCACACGATCAATCTCACCTATCCCGTCATCGACCGCTCGGGCGACGTGGTGGCGGTGGTGTTCGCGGCCATGGACCTGGCCGGCCTGGACACCTTCGTCAACGACATCAGCATGCCGCCCGGCTCGATCCTGGAGACGGCCGACGCCTCGGGCAACCTGATCTCGCGCCGTCCCGATCCCGAGCGCTGGTTCGGCAAGCGCGTCACCGGTGAGATGCTGGACGCGATGCGCGGGCCGTACGACCGCGCGCTGGTGGTGCGCGGCGAGGACGGGATCGATCGCCTGCATGCCTTCGCCCGCGTCGGCTCGCCGACCCTCACCGACTACACCATCACCATCGGTGTGCCGACCGACCTGATCACCCAGGTCGCCCGCGACGCCCAGTTCATGTCCCTGCTCGGCCTCGGCGCGACCACCCTGCTGGCGCTGCTGGCAGCCTGGCTCGCCGGCGAAAAACTGATCGTGCAGCGGGTGCGCGGCCTGACCACGGTCGCGCGCCGCATCGCCGCCGGCGAACTCGATACGCGCACGGGTATCGAATACGGCAACGAAGAGATCGGGCGGCTGGCGGCGGCGCTGGACGAGATGGCCGAGAACCTGCAGAAGAAGGAAGCCGCGCGCGGCCAGGCCGAGCGCGAACTGCGCGCGGCCGACCAGCGCAAGGACGAATTCCTGGCGATGCTGGCGCACGAGCTGAGAAATCCGCTGGCGCCGATCAGCACCGGCGCCCACCTGCTCAAGCTGCTGCACTCGGATAATGCCCAGATCACCCAGACCTGCGCCATCATCGCGCGCCAGGTCGAGCACATGACCAGCCTGGTGGATGACCTGCTGGACGTGTCGCGCGTGACGCGCGGCCTGGTGTCGCTGTCGACCCAGGTGCTCGACCTGCGCAACGTGGTCGACGACGCCGCCGAGCAGATCCGCCCATTGATCGGGGCGCGGCGCCACAAGGTGGTGCTCGACCTGCCGACCGGCCCGGCCCACGTCAAGGGCGACCACAAGCGCCTGGTGCAGGTGGTGGCCAACCTGCTGGGCAACGCCACCAAGTACACGCCGGAGGGCGGCCACATCCAGTTGCAACTGGTCGACGTGGGCGACGACTGGGAACTGAGCGTGAGCGACGACGGCATTGGCATGGAGGCGCGCCTGGTCGAACGCGTGTTCGACCTGTTCACCCAGGCCGAGCGCACCCCGGACCGTTCGCAGGGCGGCCTGGGCCTGGGCCTGGCGCTGGCCAAGAGCCTGGTCGAGCTGCACGGCGGCAGCGTCGGCGCACGCAGTCCCGGCCTGGGCCACGGCAGCACCTTCACCGTGCGCCTGCCGCGCCACCGCCAGGAAAGCCTGCCCCTGGCCACTCACTTGCCGGGCCACCTGCCCGCAAGCAGCACTATCCTCGATGCAGCCCCGCCGCACGCGCTGCGCATCCTGGTGGTGGACGACAACCTCGACGCCGCGCACACGCTCAACCTGTTCCTGCGCGCCACCGGCCACGAGGTCGAGATCGCCTATTGCGGCGTCGACGCGATCGAGATCGCCAAGGTGTTCGCGCCCCAGGTCTGCATCCTCGACATCGGCCTGCCCGACATGGACGGCAACGAGCTGGCGCGCCGCCTGCGCCGCCTGCCGCAGACCAGCGACGCGACCCTGGTCGCCGCCACCGGCTACGGACGCCAGCAAGACCGCGAGGCGGCCAGCCAGGCCGGCTTCGACCATTACCTGGTCAAGCCGGTCAACACGCTGCAGCTGGGCGAGCTGCTGGCCACGGCCGCCACCCGCTAGTCATTGACAGGCCCGCATCGTGTCGATGCGGGCCTGTTGTCATTTCACCTTTGGTCGTTTCGGAACAACATCGCGGCAAATATCGCGTGACAGGCCGCATGCTAGCTACATAGAATTTGCCGATAAGCAAATCTATGCACTTCGGAGAAATTCTGTGGGCATGCTGACCTGGATGCTGCCTGATGGTTCCCACTGACGATATCGCGCAATGGCGCGAGCGTGTTTTCTCTACCTTGCTGCCGATCGTGCTGGTGCTGGGCATCGGCGCCGCCTTGCCGAGCATCGCCGTGGCGCTGCGCCAGGGCCTGTGGCAGATCGCGCTGATGGATACGCTGGCCTTGGCCTGGATCTTCGCCATCTGGCGCCTCGACCGCCTGCCCCACACCTTCCGCGTGCTGAACTTCCTGGCCGTGCTGTTCATGGTCGCCATCGGACTAATGCTGGCGGTGGGGCCGGTAAGCCTGAACTACCTGATGGCGCCGCCCATCATGGCCGTGATCCTGCTCGGCAACCGGCCCGGCATGCTCACGCTGGCCCTCGGCGCGCTCTGCATCGT
Organism: Massilia sp. CFBP9026; assembly: GCF_034045165.1. Taxonomy (NCBI): domain Bacteria; kingdom Pseudomonadati; phylum Pseudomonadota; class Betaproteobacteria; order Burkholderiales; family Oxalobacteraceae; genus Massilia; species Massilia sp. CFBP9026. The sequence continues at coordinate 411,623 of NZ_JAXCWH010000001.1, read as the reverse complement.
GGCCTTCGGCGTGAACGGCTACGCGAAGCTGTACGTGCCGGGTCTGGAGACCGATGCGCTGTTGTCATCGCTGGTGGTGGCGATCAACTTCAGCTGCGTTGGCGCCCTCGTCACCTTCGCCGCCGGCTTTCTCCTAAAAGGGCTGGCAAGCTCGGTGCAGGAAGCGCGCACCGCCGCCGAGGCCGTCAACCGCCTTGCCTTCTATGACGTGCTCACCGGCCTGCCGAACCGGCGCCTGCTGATGGACCGCCTGGCCGAGCTGGCCGAAGGCGCGCGGCGCAACGGCAGCCTGGGTGCGGTGCTGTACGTCGACCTCGACAACTTCAAGAACGTCAACGATGCGCGCGGCCATGCCGTCGGCGACCAGCTGCTGTGCCAGGCCGCCGAGCGCCTGGCGGCGACCGCCGGCGCGCAGGCCTGCGTGGCGCGCCTGGGCGGCGACGAATTCGTGGTGCTGCTGGACGACCTGGGCCCGGACGCCGGCGCCGCCACCGCGCGCGCGCTGGCACTGGCCGAGGAAATTCGCGGCGCGCTGTGCGAAAAGATGATCATCGAGGGCCAGCGCTACTACGCCACCACCAGCATCGGCGTCGCGCTGACCGCGGCGGCGGGCTCGCCGGCCCCGCTGCATGACCTCTTGCGCGAAGCCGATACCGCCATGTACCACGCCAAGGCGCGCGGTCGCAACGGCGTGGCCCTGTTCGAGGCCGGCATGCTGCGCGACGCCGAACGCCGCCTCACCCTGGAGCGCGACCTGGGCCTGGCGCTGGACCACGGCGAGCTGTCGCTGCACCTGCAGCTGCAGGTCGACGGCGCGCGCCGCCCGATCGGCGCCGAGCTCCTGACGCGCTGGCGCCGCAAGGACGGCAGCAGCGTACCGCCCGACCAGTTCATCCCGGTCGCCGAGTCGAGCGGCCTGATCGTGCCGCTGGGCGAATGGGTGCTGCGCGAGGCCTGCCTGGCCTGGCATGTGCTGGCGCGCGCCGGCCATCCGCTGCCGCTGTCGGTCAACGTCAGCCCGATGCAGTTCCGCCAGCCCGACTTCGTGGCGCGGGTGGAAAGCATCCTGCAGGAGACCGGCGTGCCGCCCGGCCAGCTGGTGTTCGAGATCACCGAAGGATTGCTGGTCGACCGCCGCGACCGCACCATCGAGCGCATGCACGAACTGGCCGCGCTGGGCATCCGGGTCTCGGTCGACGATTTCGGCACCGGCTACTCGAGCCTGGCCTACCTGACCCGCATGCCGCTGTACGAACTCAAGATCGACAAGAGTTTTATTCGCGACACCCCGCACGACAAGGACGGCACCGCAATCGTGCAGTCGATCCTGTCGATGGCCGGCCACCTGGGCCTGCGCGTGGTCGCCGAAGGCGTCGAGACCGAGGCCCAGGCCGGGTATCTCGCGCGCCATGGCAATGCCAGCATGCAGGGTTATCTGTTCCACCGGCCGATGCCGCTGGAAGATCTGCTAGCGCATCTGCGCGGCCCTGCTATCGAAAAGGTGCACACAGGTGCACACCGTTCTCTTCCTGCCCCGAGCCGTCCTGTTGACCGTGCTCGTACCTGACAGGCGTGACTTTCCCGCCTGCCGCCGGAACCTCTCCAGCAGCAGTGCCATGCGTTGCCGCATGACTCGCCTCGGGTAGCGCCGTTCTCGCCACGAGGGCGCCGGTGGCGAGCCGTTGTAGATTAATTGCGGCATTCACGTCACGGTCGTGACGAGCGCCGCAGGCGCAAGTCCAGTTGCGCTCACCGAGTTTTAACCCGGTGTAATGCGCGCCGCATGTTGAACACAGTTTGCTGGATGGATACCAGCGATCGGCCAGCACCAATGTAGTTTCGTAACGTTGCGCCTTGTACTGGAGTTGACGCCGGATCTCGTAAAATCCAACGTCAGCGATCGCATGCGCCAACCGATGGTTGGCCAGCATGCCGCTCACGTTCAGGTCCTCGATCGCTATCGCTTGGTTTTCGCGGCACAGTCGAGTCGTGAGCTTATGGATGAAGTCGGTGCGAACATGAGTGATGTGCGCATGCAGGCGTGCCAGCGCACGCGCATCCTTTTTTCGGTTGCGTGAAACCGGCAGGCGCACACCTTTCGGGATCGCGCCTGTGATGCCGGCTCTAGCCTTCGCGGCTTTCAGCTTGCGTGCATGGCGGCGCCCGCGGATGCGCAGGCGCCGCTGGCTTGCACGTAGTGGCCGTGGGGCCGCGATCTTCTCGCCATTGGACAGAACGGCCGCAGCGCTCACGCCAAGATCGACGCCGACCACACCATCGCCCTGGCGCTGCAGGCGGGCCAGTTGCTCCGGCAGCTTGACCTGCACGGCCAGATACCAGTGGTCGGCTTCGCGCGATACGCAGGCGCCCATGATCTTGCCGGGGAACCGCAGGAGCTCGGCGAGCAAAACCTCTCCAATCTTTGGCAGCACTACGCACTTGCCCTCAAAACGAATCCTGTCGTTGGCAATATAGAACGAGTCCCGGCAGCGGCCTTTCCTTTTAAACGTCGGTGGATAGGCCTTCTTGCCGGCTTGCCGTTGCTCGTAGTAGCGGCGCCAGGCCCGCTCCAGGTACGCGAAAGGCTGTGCATGCGCATCGCGGTGGATTGTTCGCAGCCACGGTCTGCCTTCGGCATCGAGCCAGTCTGGATGGGCATACTTGATCCCATTGAACTGCTTTTTCAGTTTCATGGCATCTGGCTGCTGGCCAAGCGCGATTTGCCGCTGCCACTCGGCCACCGCCCAGTTCCAGACCTTACGGGCCGTCCCCGCCGCTCGCGCGAAATAGTCGCGTTGCTCAGGCGTGGCTTCAAGCCGGATGCGATGTGACAGCAGCATTGCGCACATCCTTATTCAATGCAACATCCAGCTGGCGGCGATAGTTGCGCAACCCATATAAACGACTTGAGAAACAATGCACGATGGTCATCATGTCTTGCACCATTTCCTGTTCAGGGGACATGCGCTCCTGATTCAGTACAAGCAGCTCGCAGCCATGTTCGTGCGCGATGTGTTCGAACCATTCGTACCCGAAGCGCGTCAGGCGATCCCGGTGCGCCAGCACCAGGGTGCGCACCTCGCCTCGCCCGATTGCGTCGGTCAGTTCCAGCAGGCGAGGACGCTTGAAATTGAGCCCGCCGCCGATCTCTTCGATGAACTCGACATTCGCCAGTCCTCGGGCTGTGCAAAATTCTTCCAGAACCCGACGCTGATTACGCAAGTCAGGCTTTTGCGCAGCGCTGGACACCCTACAGTACCCGATGATCCGGTACGGAGCCGGGCGTGACTGCAATCCGATCCGCTCAGCAATCTGCGTTTCGCTATAGAGGCGCAGGCCGGTTGGGCTACGCGCTAAGGGAGAGAACGTGCCACAGCGATCCCAGCGTTGCAACGTCTTGGGTGTCACACCAAGCCGGCGCGCCGCCGCTCCGGTCTTCAGCATCATTTCCATGGTGTTCTCTCATGTACGCTTACGTAGACTCAGACACCATAATTGTGACAAGAGTTCCGCTCCCGAGTTACTGGCCTAAGCGGCCAACGTAAATCAGCGCGATCCCGTATCATTTCATTTTGTCATGCGATGCTTGAACGGGGGGAATGTCGATGGATGAGGTAGGAATCGTACTGGCAATGCTGCTGGCGGTGGTGGCGAGCGGCTACCTGGTGCGGATGCTGCCGTTCGCCGTCCCCCTGCCGCTGGTCCAGATCGCGCTCGGCGCCGCCATCTCCGGCACCACCAGCCATGGTGTGCGGCTCGAGCCGCACATCTTCTTCCTCGTGTTCCTGCCGCCGTTGCTATTCCTTGACGGCTGGCGCATTCCCAAGGTCGGCCTGTTCCGCGACCGCTCCACCATCCTCGAGCTGGCGCTTGGCCTGGTGCTGTTCACCGTGATCGGGGCCGGCTTCCTGATCCACTGGCTGATCCCGTCGTTGCCGCTGGCCGTATCCTTCGCGCTAGCCGCGATCCTGGCGCCCACCGACCCGGTCGCGGTGTCGTCGATCGCGGCGCGCGTGCCGATTCCGCCGCGCCTGATGCACATTCTCGAAGGCGAGTCGCTGCTCAACGACGCCAGCGGCCTGGTGTGCTTCCGCTTCGCGGTGGCGGCCGCGCTCACCGGCACCTTCTCGCTGGGCGACGCCACCCTCACCTTCCTGTGGGTGGCGCTCGCAGGCATCGCGATCGGCGTCGGCCTGACGGTGGCCGTCAGCGCCGCGCAGCGCGTCCTGGCGGCGCGCATCGGCGAAGAAAGCGGCTCGCCGATCCTGATCAACCTGCTGCTGCCTTTCGGCGCCTACCTGGCGGCCGAGCACCTGCAGGCCTCGGGCATCCTGGCGGCGGTGGCGGCCGGCATCACCATGAGCTACGTCGAGCTGAGCGGCCGCGCGCTGGCCACCACCCGGGTACGCCGCGCCGTGGTCTGGGATACCGTCCAGTTCGCACTGAACGGCGTGATGTTCGTGCTGCTGGGCGAGCAGTTGCCGAATATCGTGAAAGCGGCGCTGGTCGCGCCCGAGCTGCCGGCGGCCCACGACGTCTGGTGGCTGCTCGGCAATGCGCTGGCCATCAGCATCGGCCTGATCCTGCTGCGCTTCATCTGGGTCTGGATCTCGCTGCGCCTGACCCTGCTGGCCGCGCGGCGCCAGCAGCAGGCCGTGTACCGCCCCAATCCGCGCCTGATCCTGGCCACCTCGCTGGCCGGCGTGCGCGGCGCGATCACCCTGGCCGGCGTGCTGACCCTGCCGCTGGCGATGCCGAACGGGACACCATTCCCGGGCCGCGACCTGGTGATTTTCCTCGCCAGTGCGGTGATCGTCGTGTCCCTGGTGCTGGCCAGCGTCGGCCTGCCGCGCGTGCTGCGCGGGCTGGAACTGCCGGCCGAACCCGCCCACGAAAGCGAGGAAGACCAAGCACGGCACGCCGCCGCGCTGGCCGCGCTGGAAGCGATCGCGACGGCCCCGCCGCCACCGCCGACCGCGGGCTGCGATGCCGAAGGTGCGGCCGAGATGCATGCGAGCGCGGCCGACCAGGTGCGCAGCCTGTACCAGTACCGGCTCGACGGAGGCACTGGCGCCGACATCGCCCCGGAGCGCGCACGCGCCGCCGAAAATGCCGAGCGCCATTACCGCCTCGCCGCGCTCGAGCAGGAACGCGCGGTGCTGCTGCGCATGACGCGCCACAACCAGCTGTCGGACGAGATCGCGCGCAAGCTGCTGCGCGAGATCGACCTGGTCGAGGCGCGTTACCGCTGAGCGCGCAGCCGGCGCCGGGCTGCGCCTACGTTACTTCGCGTACAGTGAGCGTAGGAATGCAGGGGTAGGATCGACTGGAAGATCCACCTACCAGCGAACCTGCCATGCCCAGTGAAAAACCGGACGCCGACGCCGTCCCCAGCGATCCAACTGCAGCCGCACGCGCAGCCGGCCTGCGTTACGTCCATGACGGCCGGCCGGGCATCCGGCGCGAAGCCGTCAAGGATGGCTTTCGCTATCTCGACGCCCGCGGCGAACCGGTGACCGACGAAACGGCGCTGGCACGCATCAAGAGCCTGGTGGTGCCGCCCGCCTGGACCGAGGTCTGGATCTGCCCCCAGGCCAACGGCCATCTGCAGGCTACCGGACGCGACGCCCGCGGCCGCAAGCAATACCGCTACCACCCCAAGTGGCGCACGGCGCGCGACGAGGTCAAGTACGAACGCATGCTCAAGTTCGGCCAGGCCCTGCCGGCCATCCGCGCCGAAGTCGACCGCGCCCTGAAGCTTCCCGGCCTGCCGCGCGAGAAGGTGCTGGCCACCATCGTCTATCTGCTCGAAGCGACCATGATGCGGGTCGGTAACGAGGAATACGCGCGCACCAATAAATCCTTCGGGCTGACGACGCTGCGCAACCGCCACGCCAAAGTCGATGGCAGCGACGTCGAGTTCAGCTTCCGCGGCAAGAGCGGCGTCTATCACAAGGTCAAGGTGCACGACCGGCGCCTGGCGCGCATCGTCGCGCGCTCGCGCGACCTGCCGGGCCAGGAACTGTTCCAGTACGTGGGCGAGGATGGCGAGACCCATGCCATCGATTCGAGCGACGTCAACGACTACCTGCGCGCCATCACCGGCGAAGACTACACGGCCAAGGATTTCCGCACATGGTCGGGCACCGTGCTGGCCGCGCTGGCCCTGCAGGAGTTTGAAAAATTCGACTCCGAGGCCCAGGCCAAGAAGAATATCGTCCGTGCGATCGAGTCGGTGGCCGAGAAGCTCGGCAATACGCCGTCGATCTGCCGTAAATGCTATGTGCACCCGGCGGTGCTGGATGCCTATCTCGACGGCGCCGCGCTCGAGGTGCTGCGCGAGCGTACCGAGGAAACACTGCAGGAAGACCTGCACGCCCTGCAACCGGAGGAAGCGGCGGTGCTGGCCATGCTGCAGCAGCGCCTGCGCCACGAGCAGGAGAATCCGAGGCCGCCGGCGTCACGCAAGAAGCGTGCGCCGGCGAAGGCCGCGACCCGCAAACCACCGCGCCCTGCCGCCCGCGCGGCAGCCTGAGCGCATCACGAAAGGAATCGCATGACCGCACACAATATCGAACTCGTCGCCCGTTTCGAACACCAGGTCACCGGCGTCTCGGTATCCGAGGATAACCGCATTTTCGTTAACTTCCCACGCTGGACCGAGGATAACGCGGTCTCGGTGGCCGAACTGCAGAAGGACGGCACCCTGCGCCCCTACCCCGACCAGGAATGGAATGCCTGGCGCAATGCGCGCAAGGACGACGTATCGCCCAACGACCACTGGGTCTGCGTGCAGAGCGTGGTGGCCGATGGCCGCGGCAGCCTGTGGGTGCTGGATCCGGCGGCGCCGGCCCAGGCCCACCTGGTGTCCGGCGGCGCCAAGCTGGTGCAGGTCGACCTCGAGGGCGACAAGGTCGTGCGCACGATCGCCTTCGACGAGGACACGGCGCCGCAAGGCTCCTACCTGAACGACGTGCGTTTTTCCGACGACGGCAAATACGCCTACATCACCGACTCGGGCGTGGTCGGCGCCATCCTGGTGGTCGACCTCGAGCACGACAAGACGGTGCGCCTGCTCGACGGTCATCCGTCGACCCAGATGAAGAAGGGCTTGAATGTGAAAGCCGACGGTGAAGTGCTGCGCCGCCCGGATGGACGCGGGGTCGAGTTCTCGGCTGACGGCATCGAACTGTCGGGCGACGGCGCCTGGCTGTACTGGCAGGCAATCAAGGGCGACACGCTGTACCGCATCTCCACGCAAGTGCTGATCGAACGCGGCTTGAAGGGCGAAGACGTCGGCGACGCGGTCGAGGAATACGGCCACAATGGCGTCAACGACGGCCTGCTGTTCGACCGCGGCAGCAACCGCATGTACCTGACCTCGGTGCAGGACGACGCGATCAAGATGCGCGACCTCGACGAAGGACCGCAGGCCAAGGTGCGGGTGGTCGTGCAGGACGAACGCCTGCGCTGGCCGGACACCTTCACCCAGGGCCCGGACGGCGCCGTCTACGTGACGACCTCGCACATCCAGGATTCCGCCTTCTTCAAACCGGAGGCGCCGGCGGCGCTGCCGACCGAACTGTGGAAGCTTATTGAATCAGATAGGTGATGACCTTCCAGCCGCCCTCGGCTTCCCGGGACGTGACCACGGTTTCGGTCACGCCTGGCCGGTTGGCGTACACCGCCCCGTATTGGATCACCACATAGTCGGCTTCCGGTGCGCCGGGCAGTGTGCGGGTATAGCGCGCGTTGGCCAGGGTGCGCGATTTCAGTTCACCCAGCGGCGCGCGGGCGCCCGCCAGCATGCCGTTCCACTGCTCTGCGGTGACGGCGCTGCGAAAGACCGTGCCGGCGCTGCGCCAGCTTTCGACACCATTGCCCGAATCGGCGAGCTTGAGCCACTCTTCGGCGGCCGCCACCCCGGCCTTGGTGTGCTCGGTTTCCTGCGCATGCACGGCGGCGACGGGCATGGCGAACATCATGGCGAGGGCGATCGGTGCGAGCTGCTTCATGGCGGACTCCGTCTGGAAAGGATCGATAAACCCACAGCATAGCGCGTCCCGGCGCCGCACAATCTCACACAATTTCGCAGCGCGGCCCGCGCCAGGGCTCAGTCGCCAGCGTCGTACTTGTTGAACACCTGGCGCAGGTAGGCGATGAAAGTCTCGTCCGTGCTCTGCGACTTGCCCTTGGTATCGGACAGCTTGGCCACCGGCTGGCCGTTGCAGCGCACCAGCTTCATGACGATGTTCAGCGGTTTATGGGGCGTGTCGTTGGTCAGCTTGGTGCCGATGCCGAAGCCGGTCATCACGCGGTCGGCGAAGTGACGGTACAGCTCGAGCGCCCTGGGCACCGTGAGCGAGTCGGAAAACACCAGGCGCTTGGTGCGCGCGTCGATGCGCAGCTTGGCGTAGTGCGCCAGCGCCTTCTCGCCCCACACGACCGGGTCGCCCGAATCCTGGCGCAGGCCGTCGAACAGCTTGGCGAAATACAGGTCGAAGTCGGCCAGGAAGGCGTCCATGCCCACCACGTCGGTCAGGGCCGTGCCCAGGTCGCCGCGGTATTCCTGCACCCAGTTCTCGAGCGCGGCCTTCTGGAAGTCGCGCAGGCGGGTGCCGAAGGACTGGTGGGCCTGCAGGTATTCGTGGGCCATGGTGCCGATCGGCGTCAACTTGAGTTTATAGGCGAGGTACACGTTCGAGGTACCCTTGAAGTACTCGGGCAGCTCGCGCGCCATGGTCGCCACCACCTCGTCGTGCCATTCGCCGGAATAGCGGCGGCGCACGCCGAAATCGAAGAACTCGAAGGGATTGGCGCGCGGCGCCTCCTTGCCGAAGGCGCGCAGCTCGTCGATCTTCTGCTGCAGGCGGCGCCGCGCCTCGGCCAGGGCTTCCGCCTGGTCGAAGCGTCGGAAGTACAGCTCGTTGACGATGTAGAGCACGAAGATCTCGAAGCCCATCACATGCACCAGCGGACCGCTGGCGCGGATCGTCAGGTGCGGGCCGTCGGTGTCGACCCGGATGAACTTGCGCTGGAAGCGGAACAGGGTGAGGAAATCGGCGAAATCGCTCTTGATGAAGCGCAGGCCGCGCAGGTACGCCACCTCGCCCTCGGTGAACATCATGCCGCACAGGTAGTCGAGCTCGCGCTCGACGTCGTCCTTGAGTTCGGCCAGCGGATAGGCGGGTTCGTTACGGCAGCGGAATTCGTAGTCGCCGATGGCGCCGGGATGGCTGTGCAGGAGGGCCTGCCACATCGTGAACTTGTAAAGATCGGATTCCAGCAGGCTGCGGACTACGGGTTTCATCAAGGCTCCAGGCATCTGCGCAACGGGCGCGGCAGGCTGTATTGTCGCCTACTTCTTTGCGCGGCGCTTTGGAGCCAGCATGGTGCCGGTGCAATCGGGGGTGCCGCAGCGGCAGGCGAACAGCTTCTTGAGCGCGGGCGTGTGGCGCTCGTCGTAGATCAGCGCGTAGTTGTAGTTGAGCTCTTCGCCGGCTTCGATGTCTTGCATCGCGTGGATATAGACCTTGCCGTCGTCCTCGAAAGCTTCGCAGTTGGGCGTACAGGCGTGGTTGATCCAGCGCGCGTCGTTGCCGTCGCGGCCGCCGTCGATCACGCGGCCGTCGGCCAGGCTGAAATAAAAAGTGTGGTTGATCGGCCCGCCCGCCTTCTCGGCGCGCCGTGTGGCCTTGTCCCAGCTGATGCGCTGCCCCTTGTACTGGATGATGCGTTCGCCGGCAGCGATCGGGCGGCGCGCGAAGACGCCGTTGCCATGAACGGGCGACTGGCGCACCTCGTACATGCGGTCTTTATCGGCGGATTTGCTGCCGCCCTTGATGGCGTTTTTTTTGCTGGTCATCTGATGCCGAATGGATGTTTAAAGGAATGCATCCATTATGGCCGCAATCGCTGCTCAGCGGCAGCACGCTTCATCAAGAAAGCCCGGCCGCGACGCGCAAGGCGGCGACGTCGATCTTCTTCATCGGCAGCAGCGCCGTCATGACGGCGTCGGCTTGCGGACCGGACGTCAAGGACATGATCTCGGTCGGCGTCACCTGCCACGACAACCCGAACCTGTCCTTCAGCCAGCCGCACTGGCGCGCCGCCTCGTCCCCGCCCTCGCCCAGGCGCTCCCAGTAATAGTCGATCTGCTGCTGGCTGTCGCACATCACCATGAACGAGACGGCTTCGGTAAAGTGGAACAGCGGCCCGCCGTTCATCGCGATGCAAGGTTGGCCGTCGACCTCGAACTGCACCGCCATCACGCTGCCCGGCGTCATGCGGTGCACGTCCTGGCCGGCCGCGCTGTAGTGCGACACGTGCGTGATGCGCGAGTCGGGGAAGATGGATATATAGTGCTTGACCGCTTCCTCGGCCTGGGTGTCGAACCACAGGCAGGGCTGGATCGGGGCGTGCAGTTGCATGGTGGTTCTCCTGTCAGGTCTGGCTACTAGCCCGGAAAATCCTCTGCGCGGTACTCGATGGTATCCGCGGCCCCAGCGTCGCGCCCTGCTTCCTCGCGGCGCAGCTCGACGCGCCGAATCTTGCCCGAAATGGTCTTGGGCAGCTCGCGGAAGGCGATGCGCCGGATCCGCTTGTAGGGCGCCAGCCGTTCGCGCGTGAAGGCGAACAGCGCGGCGGCCATCTCGCGGCTCGGCTCCACCCCGGCGCGCAGGGTCACGAAGGCCTTCGGCACGGCCAGGCGCAGCGGATCGGGACTGGGCACGATGGCCGCCTCCAGCACGCTCTCGTGTTCGATCAGCACGCTCTCGAGTTCGAACGGGCTGATTCGGTAGTCGGACGACTTGAACACGTCGTCGTTGCGGCCGACATAAAAATAATAACCGTCGTCGTCCACGCTCGCCGTGTCGCCCGTGTGGTAGTGGCCGGCCCGCATCGCTTCCACCGTTTTTTCCTCGTTGCCTTCGTAGCCGACCATGAGACCGATCGGATTCGCCGCAAGTTCCACCGATATTTCGCCCTCAGCCGCCGGCCGGTCGTCGAGGTCGAGTAGCGCGATGCGGTAGCCCGGCAGCGGGCGGCCCATCGAGCCCGGCTTGATGGGCTGGCCCGGCGAGTTTCCGATCTGGCAGCTCGACTCGGTCTGGCCGAAACCGTCGCGGATGCGGATGCCCCAGGCGCGCTCGACCTGCTCGATCACTTCCGGGTTGAGCGGTTCGCCGGCGCCGACCAGTTCGCGGATCGCCGGCTTCCAGGCCGCCAGGTCTTCCTTGATCAGCATGCGCCAGGCGGTCGGCGGCGCGCACAACGAGGTCACGCCGCAGCGCACGAGGGTGTCGAGCACGGCGCGGCTGCTGAAGCGTTCGAAATTGAACACGAATACCGTGGCGCCCGCATTCCACGGCGCGAAGAAGCAACTCCAGGCGTGCTTGGCCCAGCCGGGCGCGCTAATGTTCCAGTGGACGTCGCCCGGCTGCAGGCCGATCCAGTACATGGTCGACAGATGGCCGACCGGATAACTCTGGTGAGTGTGCAACACCAGCTTCGGCTTGGCGGTGGTGCCGGACGTGAAGTACAGCAGCAAGGGATCGGTGGCGCGGGTCTCGCCTTCGGGGACGAACACGCTGGCCACGTTGTCGCTGTCGGCGTAGTCGTGCCAGCCGGCCGACGCGCCGCCGACGGCGATCCGTGTGTAGCTGCCGGCCATCGTCTCGAATTTATGGGCTTCGCTGGCCTGGGCGATCACGTGTTTGACTTGCCCGCGCTCCAGGCGGTCGGCCAGGTCGTCGCCCGCCAGCGCCATCGTGGTCGGTACCAGCACCGCCCCCAGCTTGATCCCGGCCAGCATGATTTCCCACAGCTCGACCCGGTTCGGCAGCATCAGGAGCACGCGCTCGCCGCGCCGCACGCCGAGATTGCGCAGGTATTCGGCCACCTGGCTCGAGCGCGCCGCCATGTCGGCAAAGGAGATCTTGCGTTCGCTGCCGTCTTCCTCGACCACCCACAGGGCGGGAGCGTGATTGTCCCGGGCCTGGTGGTCGAAGAAGTCGAGCGCCCAGTTGAAGCGATCGAGCTCGGGGCGCTGGAAGTCACGGTAGGCGGTGTCGTAGTCGAGCCGGTGCCGCTGGAGGAAGTCGCGCGCCTGCACGAAGCGCTGGGTTGGCGTCATGGGGAGTCTCCTGGTCGCTATGCCACGTGGATGGCGGGATGCCCGACGCTCCCGCCTTGCGACCATTCTGCCACCGATCCGCTGGGCGGTGATGCCTTAGTTACGACGCAGCGCCGTCACCTTCATCTCGTCGGTAGGCGTCATCATGTCGATCACACGGCAGTCGCCGCACATGCGCAGGCGATCGAGGTTGGCCGCGAACGCCGGGTGGGAACCCAGGCGCCCGAGCATGTTCTCGACCATCTGCAGCGTGCCGAACGGCTTGCTGCAGCGGATACAGTGGAAGGGCTGCGATTCGTTCAGCACCACGGCCGCCATGCGCTCGGGCGCGAACGAGATGCGCGGCAGCAGCGCGATCGCGTTCTCGGGGCAGGTATTGGCGCACAGGCCGCACTGGACGCAGTTCTTCTCGATGAAGCGCAACTGCGGCGCGCCCTGCCCGTCCTGCAGCGCATTGGCCGGGCAGACGCCGACGCAGGACATGCACAGGCTGCAGGCCTGGCGGTCGACCGCCAGCGCGCCGAACGGTGCTTTCATGGGTAAGCCGATGTCCAGCGGCTGCTGCGGGGCATGGCGGTGCAGGTGGTCGAGGGCGTAGTCGAGGGTGTTGCGCTTCTCGACCGACAGGTGGAACACGGCCGGCGTGGCCGGCGCGTCGCCGCGCGGCGCGTGGCGCAGGGCCAGCGCCAGTTCCTGGGCCGCCTCCAGTGGAGAATTCCCAAGCTGGAGCAACTGGAAGTGCGGCCCGGCATAGCCCAGGCCATCGAGTACGGCCTGGGCGATGCCCATCTGCTCGCCCAGCGCCTGCACGTATTGCGGCGCCTCGTCGCCCGTCGTCAGTACGGCGATGCCGGCCGCGCCATAGGCCAGCGCTGTCAGCCAGACGTCGATGCCGGTCGAGGCGACGTGGTGCAACGACAACGGCAAAATGCGCCCCGGGACGCTGTCGCCAACGCGATTGAGCACGTCCTGCCCCCGCCCATCGTGCAGCAGCAGCACCGGCTGTGCGCCTCCTGCCTCGCGGAACGCGCGCAGGGCCGCCTGGATGCGCTTGCCGGTCAACGGCACCGGCGGATAGGCATAGCTCATGGCCCCGGTCGGGCACACGGTGCCGCAGGCGCCGCAGCCGGCGCACAGGTAGGGGTTGACCTTCACGCGGTCGCCGTCGCTCGCGATCGCCTGTGCCGAGCAGATGTCGACGCAGGCGGTGCAGGCGTGGATGCCATTGCGGCCGTGGGCGCAGATGCGCTCCTTGTAGCTGAAGTATTTCGGCTTCTCGAAATCGCCGACCATATCGAGCAGGGCCTCGACCGCAGCCAGCCGCGCCGCCTCGTCCTGGCCGGGCGCGTAGTAGCCGTGCGGGCGCTGGTGGCTGGCGATCAGGCGCGCCGGGCACAGGTCGAGCACCAGGTCGAACCTGCCCTCGCCCACCGGCTGGCCGGCCGCGCGCCAGCGCGCCTCGAAGGCGCCCAGCCAGCCGGCCACCGCCACCGTCTGCGCTAGATGCACCGGATACAGGCGCGGCTGCCCGTCCGGCTCGTCCAGCAGCAGCACGGTGATTGGCAGCGTGCCTGCCAGCCGGTCGGCCAGCGGCAGCGCGTCGACCGCGCTGCCCACCACCAGCGTGCGCCCGTGCGAACGGTAGTCGACCGTGACGGCGGCCTCGAAGTCGGGAAAATCCCGCGCCGCCTGCAGCGCGGCCAGGCGGGCGGTCCGGTCGCGGTCATCCTGGACGGGGTCGGAGGCCGCCCCGTCGTTGAGTCGGATATTCATGGGGTCCCTTGTGTTGGCGCGCCCTCGCCCTCGGCTGGCGGGTCATCGTCGTCGTCATCCTCGCCCAGCAGGCGGTTCAACACCCCCGGTGCGTGCTTGAGCGAAGCCAGCATGGCGTCGGTGAGCGGCGCGGCCTTGTTGTAGTCGGCGATGTAGATGTCCAGGCCGTCCATCACCGCGAAGTTCGGATCGGCGAACAGTTTTTTGAGCGCCATGCGCTGCACGGCCTTGTCGACGCCCTTGGCGACGAAGGCCGAGTAATCGGATTCCGGCGTCAGGCGCGCCACGTCGTCCAGGGTCGGCAGCGGCCGCGCTTCTTCCACCGGCGGCGGCTGGACGGCGGGAACCGGCGCCTCGGCGGCCACGGCCTGCTCCACCGGCTCCGGCGACGATTTCATTCGCGCCCAGCGGCGCAGGAACCCTTCTTCGGCCAAGACGTCAGCGCTCATCCGTGCTGCCTTCCCTTGCGCGGACGCGGTGTGAAGTTCTCGCGCAGATAGCCCGCGACCCAGCTGTAGATCTCGGCCGGCATGGTCACGCCGTCGGCCGCCTCCCCCGAATCGAACATGCGTGTACCCTCGACGTAGCTCACCGAGGCGCGCGCCGGCATCGCGCGCCCCTCTTCCATCCGCCACAGCACGAACACCTTCGATTCGGGCGCCATGATGTTCTCGTAATAGCCTTCGTTCTCGTCGGTGTACAGTTCGAGCTCGAGGCCGGAGACCAGGTAGTAGTCGCGTTCCGCGCTCTCGCTCAGCACCGACAGGCGCGGCAGCTCGCCACGGTCCGGCACGATGCCCACCGCGGCCCAGCTGTCCAACTCGCCCCAACGGTGCTGCACCGCGCGCCGCTGCATGATGATGGCGACCGGCATGCTTCCCATTTTCATCGTTGTGCCTTTACTGTTTGGGGGCGTTCTCGGGCACGCCCTTCTTGTTCACCGTCGGCGAAGCCCCGGCCGGCTCGGCGCGGGTCGGCCCCTGCTTGACGTCTTCGCTCGGACGCGCCGTGCCCAGCTTCTCGCTCTTGACCGGCACATTGGCCGCATGCAGCGCACGCGCCCCGAGCGGCGCGGCGGCCGTGGCGGGCGCGGCGCCCGACGTTCCCGGAGCGCCGCCGGCAGGGGCAGGCGCCGGCACGCCGGCACTGGCCGGAGTCGGATCGGATGCGGCGACACCCATCGGCCCACCCACGGGCGGCGGCGGCTTGATGGTCCAACCCTCCTGCGCGGCGCGCTGGCGCCATTGACCGCTGATTCGCTCCATCGACGCGTTCAGTGCTTCCTTTTCCTTGGCCGCCTTGGCGTCAGCCTCGGCCTTCTTCGCCGCTGCGGCCTGGGCCTGGGCCGGCGGCGGCGGCGGCAGGGCCGCCCAGGAGACGCCGGCCAGGCTCAGGCCCAGCGCCAGCGCCGCCAAGGTGTGCATTCGCTTGGTCATCATCGTGTTCCTCCTGACTGCCCCTGCGGCGCGGCATTATTGGCTGCCGGGGCTTCGGTGCTTCCCGGCGCCGGCGCGGCGGGGCGATTCTCGCCCGACGGCAGGTCGCCGCCTGGACGTCCGGCGCCCGCCGGCTGGGTGACGCCGCTCGACGGCCCCTGGCCACTTTCCTGGGTCGCGCCGCCGATCTCGGCGCCGCTGGTATTGCCGCCCGAACCGCCGGCGATGCCCGGCGTGCCGCCGGCATAGGTGGCATCGGTTTCCGGCCGGGCCGTGCGCGCCATGATCTGGCCGCTCGTCATGCCGCCGGACGAGACCTGGCCGGGATACTTTGTCTGGATCACGCCGTTGGCGGCGGGCGCCTGGCCGCGGTCGCAGCCGGCCAGCGTGCACGCCAGCAGCACCACGGCGCCCACGATCGATGCATTGCGTAGTCTCATCGCCATTCCTCAGTGCGCCGGACCGGGTTGCGGCCGGCCGCCCTGGCCAGGCACCATCTTGCCGTCCTTGTCCATGCCGGGCGGGACGCCGGTCTTCATCTGTTCGTACCACAGCTGGTGGTGGGCCTTGGCCCAGTTCTCGTCCACCGTGCCGTAGCGCATCGCCTCGTAGGCGCCGGGCGTGCCCATGGTGCCGATGTAGGCGTGGCCCATCGCGGCGGCCATGTACAGCGCCGCAGCCCCCACATGCAGCACGTTCGCCACCTGCATCACGTAACGGGTCTGGCCGACGGCGAAGTCGAGCACCAGGCCGGTGACCGACATGATCAGGCCCAGCAGCGCCACGCCGCCCCAGAACCAGGTCTTTTCGCCGGCATTGAAGAAGCCGGCCGGAACGTGCTTGTGGCTGATGAGCCCCCCGCCCTGCTTGACCCATTGCCAGTCGGCGCGGTTGTAGAAATTGCGCTTCAAGAAGGTGAAGAACATCAGGATCGAGCACAGGATGAACAGCGGTCCGACGAAGTTGTGCAGATATTTGGAGATGATCGCCACCCAGGAAAACAGGTCGTGCCCCATCCACGGCAGCATGATCTTCTTGCCGTACATGATGATGATGCCGGTGAGGCCGAGCGCGATGAAGCTGAAGGCCGTCGCCCAGTGCACCTGGCGTTCCCAGCGATTGAAGCGCTGCATCTTGCGGCCTGCTTCCGCCACCTGGTTGGCCGGGCCGATGGTCCGGTAGAACACGAAGATCGCCAGCGGCACCGCGAGCAGGATGAAGCCGGCGATGGTCGCAAGCGGCCCGTTGCGCAGGTGGCGCCAGGTATTGCCGCCGCGCTGGACGATGACGTTGCCTTCCTTGCTACCGTACTGGCCCAGGTAGTGGCGGTCCATGTGCACCCGGCCCGATGCCGGGCTGGTCATGCCGGGATCGGGCACCACCGAGTCGGCCTCGATCTGCAGCATGGTCTGTTCTTCGGCATAGGCCGGCGTGGCATTCTGGTTCTTGACGCCGGCCCAGCTAGCGGAGAACACCAGGGCCGCCGCCAGGAACAGCATGGCGCGCAGCGTATTTAAAGTCGCTCGCATGGTGCCTCCTCAGGGGTTGGCCCGGTTGTATTCGTTCTGCTTGCCGTTGCGGTTCTCGACCGTGGCCCACCAGGCCAGGCGGTCGTTGTGGAAGCGGCGCTGGTAGTGGCGGTCGTCCTTCTTGCCGGCGTATTCGCCCTTGATCCATGGCGGATGCTGGTCCACTTCGAGGCAGCCGGCCAGCAGCACGGCCGGCAGGATCAGTGCGCAGATCTTGATGAGCTTCATGTCGGGAACCTCCCGGAATGGTTCTGCGAATCGCGCGTGTCCTGGTTGACGCGTGGCGAGTCGCCCTCGGCCTTGTACTGGCCGCCGCGTTTCGGTTTGCCGTAGGCGATCTTCCAGCCCCACAGCTGCGGGCCATAGCCGCGCGTCTCGACCCGCTGGCGATAGATGTCGGCGATGATGTTGGCGTCGCCGCCCAGCAGCGCCTTGGTGCCGCACTGTTCGGCGCAGGCCGGCAGCTTGCCTTCGGCGATGCGGTTGCGGCCATACTTCTTGAACTCGGCTTCCGAGGTATCCGGTTCCGGGCCGCCGGCGCAGAAGGTGCACTTGTCCATCTTGCCGCGGTGGTTGAACAGGCCCGTCTCGGGGAATTGCGGCGCGCCGAACGGGCAGGCGTAATAGCAGTAGCCGCAGCCGATACACTGGTCCTTGCTGTGCAGGACGATGCCATCCTCGGTATGGTAGATGCAGTTGGTCGGGCACACGGCCAGGCACGGCGCGTCGGTGCAGTGCATGCATGCCACCGATACCGAGCGCTCGCCCGGGATGCCGTCGTTGATCGTCACCACGCGGCGCCGGTTGATGCCCCAGGCCAGTTCGTGCTCGTTCTTGCAGGCGGTCACGCAGCCGTTGCAGTCGATGCAGCGCTCCGTGTCGCAGATGAATTTCATTCTTGCTGGCATGTCGGTCTCCTCCGTCAGCTCAGGCGCGCACCACGCGGCACAGCGACACCTTGGTTTCCTGCATCATGGTCACGGCGTCATAGCCATAGGTCCAGCCGGTATTGATGGCCTCGCCGCGCACGATCGGCGCCCCATGTTCGGGATAGTGTTGTTCCAGGTCTTCGCCCATCCACCAGCCGCCGAAGTGGAACGGCGCCCACACCAGGCCCACCGGCACCCGCTCGGTGACCATCGCCATCATCTTCAGGCGCGCGCCGGTCGGGGTCTCGAGCCACACGTACTCGCCCAGCTTGGCGCCGATCTGCACCGCATCGCGCGGGTTGATTTCGACGAACATGTTTTGCTGCAGCTCGGCCAGCCAGGGATTGGACCGGGTTTCCTCGCCGCCGCCCTCGTATTCGACCAGGCGGCCGGAGGTCATGATCAGCGGAAAATCCTTCGAATAGTCGACCGCCTGCACCGATTTGAACAGCGTCGGCAGGCGCCAGTGATTGGCCTTGTCGTCGTAGGTCGGGTACTGGGCCACCAGGTCGCGCCGTGGCGTGGCCAGCGGCTCGCGGTGGACCGGCACCGGATCGGGGAAATTCCACACATTGCAGCGCGCCCGGGCATTGCCGAACGGCGCGCAGCCGTGGGCGATGACGACCCGGATGATGCCGCCCGACAGGTCGGTCTTCCAGTTCTTGCCCTCGGCCATGGCTTGCTCGGCCGGGGTCAGCTCGGCCCACCAGCCCAATTTTTTCAGGAACACGTGGTCGAACTCGGGGTAGCCGAAGTCCAGCTCGCTGTGCTTGTTGGTCGAGCCGTCGGCCGCCAGCAGGCTCGAACCGTTGTGCTCGACGCCCCAGTTGGCACGGAACGGCAAGCCGCCCTCGGCCACGCTCTTGCTCAGGTCATACAGGATCGGCGTGCCCGGATGCTTCATTTCCGGCGTGCCCCAGCACGGCCACGGCAAGCCGTAGTAGTCGCCCTTGCACGGGCCGGAATCGGCGCGCAGCGTCGTCGGGTTGAAGGTGTGCTTGTTTTCCATGTGCAGCTTGAGCCGCTCGGGCGAGCAGCCCGTGTAGCCGATGGTCCAGCACGAGCGATTGATCTCGCGCAGGATGTCCTCGACCACCGGCTCGTTGTGCACCACCTTGATGTTTTTCACCAGCTCGTCGGCGAAGCCCAGCTTGCGCGCGAACAGGTACATGATTTCGTGGTCGGTCTTGCATTCGAACAGCGGCTGGATCACCCGCTCGCGCCACTGGATCGAGCGGTTCGAGGCGGTGCAAGAACCCTGGGTCTCGAACTGCGAGGCCGCCGGCAACAGGTAGACCCCATCGCTGCGGCCATGCATCGCCGCCGTCATGCTCGGATAGGGGTCGATCACCACCATCATGTCGAGCTTTTGCATCGCCGCCTTCATGTCCGGCAGGCGGGTCTGGCTGTTCGGCGCGTGGCCCCAGTAGAGCACGGCGCGCAGATTGCTGGGCTGGTCGATGAACTGGTTTCCTTCATTCACCGCGTCGAACCAGCGCGACACCGTGATGCCAGGCTTTTCCATCAATTCTTTTGAACCGAAGCGCGACTTGATCCACTCGTAGTCGACGCCCCAGACCGCGGCGAAGTGCTTCCAGGCCCCTTCGGCCAGGCCGTAGTAGCCAGGCAGCGAATCGCCGTTGGGGCCGACGTCGGTGGCGCCCTGCACATTGTCGTGGCCGCGGTAGATATTGGCGCCGCCCCCGGGAATGCCGATATTGCCCAGCGCCAGCTGCAGGATCGACAGCGCGCGCACATTGGCGGTGCCGACGTGGTGCTGGGTGATGCCCATGCACCAGACCACGGACGAGGGACGGTTGGTGGCCAGCATCTCGGCCGCCATGCGCACCGCCGATTCCGGCACGCCGGTAACGTCCGACACCTTATCGGGCGTCCATTTCATGACTTCGGCGCGCACGTCCTCCATGCCCCAGGTGCGCTCTTCGATGAATTTCTTGTCTTCCCAGCCGTTATTGAAGATATGCCACAGGATGCCCCACACCAGCGGGATGTCGGTGCCGGGCCGCACGCGCACATAGTGATCGGCAAAGCGCGCCGTGCGGGTAAAGCGCGGATCGATGACGATCATCTTGGCGCCCAGTTCCTTGGCGTGCAGGAAGTGCAGCATCGAGATCGGGTGCGCCTCGGCCGGGTTGGAGCCGATGAACAGCACCGCCTTGCTGTAGTGCAGGTCATTGAACGAGTTGGTCATCGCCCCGTAGCCGAAGGTCTGGGCCACGCCGGCGACGGTGGTCGAGTGACAGATGCGGGCCTGGTGGTCGCAGTTATTGGTGCCGAAGAATGATACCCATTTGCGCAGCAGGTAGGCTTGCTCGTTATTGTGCTTGGAGCTGCCGATCACCATCAGCGCATCGGGCCCGGCTTCCTTGCGCAGTTGGAGCAGCTTGTCGCCGATCTCGTCGATCGCCTGGTCCCAGGAGATGCGCTGGTACTTGCCATTGACCAGCTTCATCGGATAGCGCAGGCGATGCTCGCCGAAGGCGTGCTCGCGCACCGAAGCGCCCTTGGCGCAGTGGGCGCCCATATTGATCGGCGAATCGAAGGCGGCCTCTTGCCGCACCCAGACGCCGTTGGCGACGACGGCATCGACCGAGCAGCCGACCGAGCAGTGGCTGCAGACGGTGCGCTTGACCACGGTCGGCACCGGGGTATCCGCTACCGGGTCGGCCTGGGCCGGTTCGATCACGTTCAGCGGCAGGTGGCGCGCCAGGGCTCCGGCGCCGGCGGCAACGCCGGCCCCGACCAGGAAGCGGCGCCGTTTCAACGCGCTGTCGCGCGTGGACTTGACCAGTGACATATCGATTCCTCTGCTTGCCTACCAGTAGGCGGCGGTGGCGTAATAGCGGCGGATGTGATCCGTCTCGTGGTAGCCGCGCTTGACCTTGGGGTCGGGCGCGGCCGGGGCGGCCTGCGGTGCCGCGGTCGCCGGGGCGGCGGCAGCGGCCACCACCAGTGCGCCCAGGGGGGCGGCTTTCAGGAAGCCGCGGCGGGCCGGGTCGGGCTGGTCATGGGCTTGTGGATCATGCTTGCTCATCGGTTTCCTCTCCTACGCCGAAGCTTTCGGCCTCGATTGCCAGGAATGCCTGGGCGAAGCGCGCGACCAGGCAGTAATAATTGGCGCCATCGGCATTGGCGATGTCGTCCAACGCGCGCATGCACCAGGAGCCGATGTGGGCCTCGAAGAAGCGGCGCTGCACGTCGAGCGGCTGACGCCGGATGCCGGGCGTGCCGGCCACCAGCACGCGCATGGTCTCGCACAGCGCGCCGAGGTGGTCTTCGAACTCGCCCCGCCCCTGTATGCGCGCCAGGCCAAGCTGGGCCAGGTCTTCGCGCAGATGCGCGAGCGGCGTGTCGTTCATGTAGCCGGCCAGGTAGCGCGAGCCATACGGATCGACCGGCGGCGTGCCGACGCTGACGAACAGCGCGCTGAATTCATCGTGGACGAGTCGGGGGTCCATCACGCCGGATGCGACGGTCAGTTGGTCCCAGGCGCGTTCGAGCGCCGGGTCGCCGCCCTCGGCCAGGATGGGATCGCTGGACGCGAGCGCATCGAGCAGCGCCGCGTCGGGCGCGGCCAGCAGTAGCCGGGAGAGCAAGGCATACAGATCCGCCCTGGCCTGGTCTTCGCCGCCCGGCGGCAGGTCCGGTCGAACGATTGCGGTGGCAAAGGCGCTGCGATCGGGCACGGTCTCGGTTGTTGATGACACTGGGGAACACTCCAGTTGTTCAATTTATATGGCAGTGTAGGCCTCGATTGATATTGAGTGCGCACAGTTGCCTATACGGCTAAATGAACCCAGCATGGGTGAGCACGGGCGCCAAACGACCGGAACACAACGAATTTGTTTCTCAAATGCAATAAATGGCATTTGTTTGTCGAGATAAACGCTTCAACACGTCTATAATTCCGGTGTACCCGAACCAAGCGACCATCCCTCATGAGCCAGACCCTGTCCCGGCAAGCCGAGCCGCCTCTCAATATCCACGCCCTCAAGTCCTGCGCGCAGTGCAGCATGCACCAGCTGTGCCTGCCGATGGGCCTCGAAGACGCCGAGATCGACCGCCTGGACAAGATCATCGGCCGCCGTCGCCGCCTGGAACGCGACGAGCGCCTGTACAGCGTGGGCGAATCGTTCCGCAACCTGTACGCGGTGCGCTTCGGCCACTTCAAGACCTACCAGGTGAACGCGGCCGGCGAAGCGCAGATTACGGGTTTCCAGATGGCCGGCGAGCTGCTGGGCATGGACGCGATCAGCGGCACCCACCATTGCGACGCGGTGGCGCTGGAAGATTCCGAGGTGTGCGAGATCCCGTTCGCGCGCCTGGAAGACCTGTTCGGCGAAGTGCCGACGCTGCTGCGCCACTTCCACCGCATCATGAGCCAGGAAATCACGCGCGAGCAGAACGTCATGCTCTTGCTCGGCAATATGCGCGCCGAGCAGCGCTTCGCCGTGTTCCTTGTGAACCTGTCGGCGCGCTACGCCACCCGCGGCTATGCGGCCAACCGCTTCCAGCTGCGCATGTCGCGCGAAGACATCGGCAACTACCTGGGCCTGACGATCGAAAGCATCAGCCGCCTGCTGTCGCGCTTTAAAAAGCAGGGCTGGCTCGAGGTCGACAAGCGCGAAGTGACGCTGCTCGATCCGGTCAAGCTGAAGGCGCTGGCGGCCGGCACCGACGTGTGCAGCCCGATGGCCTGAAACATCATGGCGCCCGACCTGCACCTGCGTAGCTACGACCGCGTGCACTGGGGCGACCGCCACGACTTCGCCCAGCTGGTGCTGCCGGTGCACGGCGAAGTCGTGCTCGACATCGAAGAGCGGCGCGGCCGGCTCGATCCCCTGCATGGCGCGCTGGTGGCGCCCGGCGCCTGGCATGCGCAATCGAGTCCGGGCGCGAATGATTCCCTGATCGTCGACGTCGATGGCGCCGCCTTCGACGACGGTCCCTGGCAGCGCCTGCTGGAGCGGCCTTTCGTCACGCTGGCCCCTGCGGCGCGCAAGCTGGTCGAGTTCATGGGACTGATGGCCCGTGAAACTGGTCCACACCGCGCGCCGGCCCGTTCGCTAGTGCAGGGCTGGGTGCCGCTGCTGCTCGACACCCTGAGCCTGGACGCGCCGCGCGCCACCTCGCGCCTGGCGGCCCTGCTGGCACGGATCGAGGCCGCGCCCGGCCTGGCCTGGAGCACCGAATCAATGGCGAATGCCGCCAACCTGAGCGTCAGCCGCCTGCACGCACTGTTTCGCGAAGAGCTGGACAGCACGCCGCATGCCTGGCTGCTGGGCTGCCGCCTTGATTGCGCGCGCGGTCTGTTGACCCACAGCGCGCGCAGCGTGGCCGACATCGCCCTCGCCTGCGGCTTCTCGGACCAGGCCAGCCTGACGCGGGCCATGCGCCGCGTATTCGGTACCACGCCCGCTGCCTATCGGCGTGCAGGTCAAGAGAATCCACCAAAGCCGCAGTAGTCCCGGCCAAGACTGGATGCACGATCAGGTCCGAGAATCTCCTTTCAAAGGAGATTCATCATGTACACCGCTACTGGCGCGGGCGGACTGTCCCGCTCCACCCTGCTCGGCATCGGCGCCGGCATCGCCGCCGGCGCACTCTGGGGCCTGGTCTTCCTGGCCCCGGAACTGGCGCCCGGATTCCTGCCGATCCAGCTCTCGGCCGGACGCTACCTGGCCTATGGCTTGATTGCCACTATCCTCATCTACCCGGCATGGGGACGGCTGCGCCGCCACCTCGGCTGGCCGGCGTGGCGCGGCCTGATCTCGCTCAGCCTCACCGGCAACATCATCTATTACCTGTTCCTGGCCAACGCCGTGCAACTGGGCGGCGTGGCAATGGCCTCGATCGTGATCGGGCTGCTGCCGATCGCGGTCACCCTGGTGGGCTCGCGCGACGGCAATGCGGTGCCGCTGCGCCGGCTGCTGCCTTCACTGCTGCTGAGCGGCGCCGGCCTGGCCTGCATCGGCTGGGAGTCGCTGTCGGCGTCCGGGCCTGGATCGCTGGCCGGCCTGGCCTGCGCCTTCGGCGCACTGGTGTCGTGGACCATCTTCGCGGTACATAACATCCGCTGGCTGGCGCGCATCGAGGGGATTTCGTCGCATGAATGGAACCTGCTGGTGGGCGTGGTCACGGGCGTCATGGCCTTGGCGCTGGCGGTACCGGCCTTCGTGCTGGCGCCGGGTGAGCACACCCTACCGGCCTGGCTGCAGTTCGGCGCGCTGGTCAGCGCGGTGGCCATCCTGTGCTCGGTGGTCGGCAACGCCCTGTGGAACCACGCCAGCCGCGCGCTGCCCCTGAGCCTGATGGGGCAGATGATCGTGTTCGAGACAATCTTCGCGGCCCTGTATGGCTTTTTGTGGGAAGCGCGCTGGCCGAGTGGGTTCGAGACGGCCGCGCTGGGGTTGCTGGTGGCGGGAGTCATTTCGTGTGCGTCGGCGCACCGCGGCGCGCATTGAGGGCGCTTAAGCGACTAGTTGCGCAGGATCCGATTCATTCGTCCCCCTCCTTGGCAGCAGCTCGGGATGCTGGTCGATGATTTTTTCCAAACGCTTGAGGCGCTTCAAGCCACTACCTGTATGCTTGCTCAGATCGATCATGGCCTTGTAGATCGTCACCATGTCGTCGACTTCTTGCTGGCACCTCGATTCGATCGCTTGATAATTCTTGACGTCGTAAGCATCCCAGACACGCGTGCCGGACTCCATTGTTCGGCCAGGAATATATTTTTGATAGAGTGCCGCTTTGGTTTTCGGATAGGCGAAGTAGCTCTGATTGAACGAGAATTGGGTGTATGTCGCAACACTCAAGTCAATCTGTCGACATCCGCAAAGAAGATCATGTACATTTTCCGGCGGCGCAACCCTAGCATGAACCATACGCGCCAGCAGCACCGGTATATCGCTGTGCGAGATGCCAATCCCTGCAAGCATCAGCCCTCCAGATTGTTTGCTGATCGAACGCCACTGCGCCTCCAGGTATTCGTACAGTCCTCTCAATACTGCGTCTTCCGATCCGAGTTCCCACTCCCAGAACCGTCGCGGCGCTTCCAGCCGATCCTGCATCGGAAAATAAGTCTGCAAGACACCGCCAATGATTTTATGCCCAGGCAGGAATGGCGAAAAACTCAGTCCGCCGTGACTGGTGCGCACCCGATCTGCTTCAGGCACGTAATACTCCAGGTCAAAAAAAATGACCTTCGTCGTCTCAGGGTAAAAGCGCAGCATGTTCGATTCGAAGAGTGGTTGGAGCGAGGATTCTACTTGCGCTTCGAAACGCACAGACGCCTGCTCCGGAGGTAGCGCCTGCTGCACCCCGCAGGAGCAGGCGGCGCTACCTGCCGTTCATCGCAAGCCAGGCTGCGGGACGGACAGTATGATCGACGCACTTTCCTTTCGTACCCGCCGCCATGTTCTCACGCTACCGCCCGTCTCCCCGCATCGCACGCCTGTCCGCCGCTGCCATTCTGCTGCTGGCCGCCGCCGTCCCGGGCGACGCCAGCGCCTCCCTCCTGCCGGACGTCCCCGACATCAAGGCCGTCACCGACTACCGTCCGAAGATCCCGCTGCGCGTGTACACCGCCGACAAGGTCCTGATCGGCGAATTCGGCGCCGAGCGCCGCGAATTCGTCCCGGTGGCCAAGGTGCCGGCGCTGCTCAAATCGGCCGTGCTGGCGATCGAGGACACCCGCTTCTACGAGCACGGCGGGGTCGACTGGATTCGTGCGCTCGGCGCGGCCAAGGCCAATATCGGCGACTTCGGCAGCCAGGGCGCGTCCACCATCACGATGCAGGTCGCGCGCAACTTCTTCCTGTCGCGCGACAAGACCCTGCCGCGCAAGCTGACCGAAGTCGCCCTCGCCTACAAGATCGAAAAGGCGCTCTCGAAGGACCAGATCCTAGAGGTCTACCTGAACCAGATCTATCTCGGCCAGCGCGCCTACGGCTTCGCCAGCGCGGCGCGCACCTATTTCGGCAAACCGCTGCCAGACCTGAGCCTGGCCGAGATCGCGATGCTGGCCGGCCTGCCGCAAAACCCTTCCAGCAGCAACCCGGTGTCCAATCCCCAGGCGGCCCGCAAGCGCCAGCAGGTCGTGCTCAGGCGCATGCGCGAACTGGCGATGATCACCGAACTCCAGTACCGCCGCGCCCTGGACGAACGGCTGCAGGTGCGCAGCTACGGCGCTACCCTGAACCCGCGCGCGGCCTGGGTCGCCGAGATCGCGCGCCAGGCGGTCCACGCCCGCTTCGGCCAGGCGGCCTACGAACGCGGCATTACGGTCACCACCACCATCGTGGCCGCCGAGCAGGACGCGGCCTATGAATCGGTGCGCCGCAACGTGCTCGCCTACGACCGCCGCCACGGCTACCGCGGCCCGGAAGCGCGCATCGCGCTGCCGGCCGGCGCCGACGAAAAAACGGACGCGATCGCCGCCGCCCTGCAGCAACGCCCCTCCGTGGACGGCTTGATCCCGGCGGTGGTCGTCGCTGCATCGCCAAAGCGGGTGCGCGCCCTGCTCGCCAACGGCGACGCCGTCGAGATCACCGGCCCGGGCCTGGCCTTCGCCGCCGGCGCCCTCTCAAGCAAGGCCAAGCCCGCGGCGAAACTGGCGCCCGGCGCCGTCATCCGGCTTGCGAAGGCCGCCGATGGCGCCCTGGCGATCGCCCAGCTGCCCGAGGTGGCCGCCGCCTTCGTGGCGCTCGACACCGAGACCGGCGCCTACCGCGCGCTGGTCGGCGGCTTCGATTACTCGGTCCACAAGTTCAACCACGTGACCCAGGCCTGGCGCCAGCCTGGATCGAGCATCAAGCCCTTCGTCTATTCCGCCGGCCTGGAACGCGGCTTCTTCCCCGGCACGCAAATCCTCGACGAGCCGCTCGACTTCAGCGCCGAGAAGGCCTACGCCAGCTGGTCGCCGCGCAATGACGACAATGTGTTCGAAGGCCCGGTCACGGTGCGCCACGCGCTGTCGCGCTCGCGCAATGTGCCGACCGTGCGCATGCTGCGCGCGCTGGACGTCGACTACACCCGCGAGCACCTGGCGCGCTTCGGCTTCGACGCCGCCCGCCAGCCGCGCAACCTGACGCTCGGCCTGGGCACGGGCGCCGTGACGCCACTGCAGATGGCCGGCGCCTATGCGGTGCTGGCCAACGGCGGCTACCGCGTCGAACCGTGGCTGATCGCGCGCATCCAGGATGGCGACGGCAAGGTCTTGCTCGAACAGGCTGCGCCGCCGCCACGCCAGGCAAGCGCCCGGGTGCTCGACGAGCGCAACGCCTTCATCGTCGACAGCATGCTGCGCGACGTCACCCGTGTTGGCACCGCGGCGGCGGCCTCGCGCCAGTTGCAAAGGTTCGACCTGGCCGGCAAGACGGGCACCACCAGCAATGCGATCGACGGCTGGTTCGCCGGCTATGGCGGCGGCGTGTCGGCGGTGGCCTGGATGGGTTATGACGAGCCGCGCTCGCTCGGCGGCCGCGAATTCGGCTCGACCCTGGCGCTGCCGATGTGGGTCGACTTCATGCGCGTCGCGCTGGCCAAGACCCCACAGCACGAGCCGCTGCCGCCCGAGGGCGTGGCGCGCGCCGGCGGCGACTGGGTATATGCCGAATATGCGGAACAGGAACACCCGCCCGAGGCGGCGGATGGAATCGAGGTCTTGATGGGGACCTTCTCGTCGGCCGACGAGGCGACGCAGTAGTCTGGCTTACAGCTCGATCACTAGCTCGGGACGGAAGCCCTCCTGCTCGCCCTTGCTCAGGTAGCCCAGCGGATTGGCCACAACCCGGCACGACCAGGAATGGGCGCCGTCGCGGCCCTCGACCATGTAGTCGTTCAGGCAGTGCAGGTGGCCGTGCATCCACAGCTGCGCGTGCTTGAACAGGCCGTCGAGCGCATTGCAGAAGCCGGCCGTGCCGGGCGTGAGGCCGTAGCGCGGATCGGCGCTCATCAGGCTCGGCGCGAAGTGGGTGACCACCGCCGTCTTGCCTTCGAACGGCGTGGCCAACGCTGCGCGCAGCCAGGCCTGGCAGTCGAGCGACATGGCGCGGATGCCCTCGGCCAGGACCTTCTCGCCCTCCTTCAGGGTCGTGTTCTTGCTCAGGTAATAGTTGGCCGCGCGGAACGCCTTGTTGCGCTGCTGCATCTGCTTGGTGAGGTCGGTGTCGCGCAGCGCCAGCGCATCGAAATCGCTCCACAAGGTGGTGCCGATGAAGCGCACGTGATCGATGACGACGATCTCGCGGTCGAGCCAGACGATGCCGAGACGCTCGCAGGTGGCGCGCAGCCGCGCATAGGTGGCGTCGTGGTCGAGGGAATCGAATTCGTGGTTGCCGGGAATGAACAGCACGCGCTTGCCGGCCAGCGCCGGCAATGCGGGAGAGAAGCGCTCGAGTCCGAAATCCTGGGTTTCCAGGCGCGAGCCGTCCTGGTAGGAGCCGATGTCGCCGGCCAGCACCACGACGTCGGTGTCCGGCAGGATCAACGGCTGGAAGCCGGGATAGCGTTCGAGGTGCAGGTCGGAGAAAAGCTGTATGCGCATGGGCTCCGAGTATACAGCAGGCGCCGCCCGGCTTCAGGCGGCGCCGGCGTATCAGAAGCGCACGTTCGCCGTCAGGCTGGCCGAGCGCGGCGTGCCCGGCGTGTAGCGGTAGCCGCTCTTGTTGATGGCCGCGACATACTTCTCGTCGCCGATGTTGTACACGTTCAGGCGCAGGTCGAAGTTCTTGCTGACCTTGTAGCCGACCATGGCATCGAACACCCAGTACGACTCGGTGTAAGCCGGGGTGCCGATCGCGCCGTCGGTGCCGCGCGCCAGCTTGTCGCTGAAACGCGCGCCGCCGCCGATGCGCAGGCCCCACGGCAGGTCGTACGAGGTCCAGGCGGTGAACGACTGCTTCGGCGTGTAGGTCAGGCTGTTCTCGCCGGCCGCGGTGACGTTGCGGCCACGCTCGACGCTGGTGTCCATGTACAGGTAGCCGGCGCTGAGCAGCCAGTGCGGGGCCAGCTCACCGGTGGCGCCCAGTTCCACGCCCTGCACCCGCTTCTCGCCGGTCTGGTACCACTGCTGGTCGGCCGGATCCTGCTCGACCTCGTTCTCGACCTCGGTGCGGAACAGCGCGGCCGACAGCGACAGCTTGGATTTCAGCAGATCGAGCTTGCCGCCGACTTCGGTGGTGACCGTCTTCTGCGGGTCGTAGATCGGATTCTGGGCGCTGTTGGCGCTGCCCGACGCGGTGAAGCTGCCACCCGGCGGCTGCTTCGAGCTGGCGACCATTGCGTATACGCTGCTGTTGGCGGTGGGCTTGTACAGCGCCGACAGCTTGCCGTTGACGAGGTTCTCGCCGACCTTGAAGCGGGTCGCGGTCAGCACGTTATTGGTCAGCGCCACCACCGAATAATCGCCGCGGAAGTGGTCGAGGCGCACGCCGCCGTTGAAGATCCAGCGTTCGCCGACCTTGACGGTGTCGAACACGTACACGCTCTGGGTGTCGATCTCGCCCTCGTTGTAGGCGCCGGTGCGGCGCACGTTGACCGGCGTGGTCGGCGCATCGCTCGGGTTCGGACGGTAGATATTCGCGGCCGGCAGCGTGCCCAGGCCAGTCAGGCCCCAGGTGGTCTGGCGTTCGCTGGTGATTTCGAGGCCCGTCACCAGGGTGTGCGACACGGCGCCGGTATTGAACTGGCTGGTCAGGGTCGTGACGTTGGTGAGGATCTTGTTTTCCTGGTCCTTGCCGGTGCGGATGCTGCGCGCCAGGGTCCAGGTGCTCGGGTCGCCCTGCACCGGCGTGGCCAGGTTGGCGGCGCTGGTGAGGAAGGCGGTCAGCAGGTAGTCCTGGCTGGTCTTGCCGTAGCGGCTCGTGTTCTGCAGCTTCATGGTCGGCGAGAAGTCGTGCTCGATGCGCACGGTGGCCATGTCGGCCTTCACGTCGTCGTAGTCATCGACCGAGCCATAGAAATTCTTCGGGTCGACCTTGGGAGCGTCGGCGACCCAGGGCCGGGCGCGGTCCGGGCTGGTGTAGCCGGGCAGGCCGATCACGAAGACGCCGCCGTCGGGGATGTTGTTCTGGTCGACGTGCAGGTAGTCCAGGTGCACGCGGGTCGGGCCGTTCAGGCCAAAGCCGATGCTCGGCGCTACCGCCCAGCGCTTGTTCTCGACCACGTCGCGCGCGGCGCTGCCCGAATCCTGGGCCAGCACGTTCAGGCGCACGGCGATGCCGCGCTGTTCATCCAGCACCTTGTTGACGTCAGCCGTGATGCGTTTCTGGTCGCCGCTGCCGCCGGTGATCGCGGTAGTCACCAGGTCGGTGAGATTCGCCTTCTTGGTCACAAGGTTGACCGAGCCGGTGGGGGCGCTGCGGCCGTTGTCGGTGCCGGCCGGGCCTTTCAGCACGTCGATCTGCTCCAGGTTGAACACGTCGCGCGAGATCGAGCCGATATCGCGCACGCCGTCGACATAGATGCTGCTGGAGGTGTCGAAGCCACGCATGAAGATCGCGTCGCCGGTGTTCGTGTTGCCGTTCTCGCCCAGGAAGAAGGCGCCGACGCCGGGGGTGTTGCGCAGTGCCTCGGTCAGGGTCAGGGCGCCCTGCTGCTCGAACAGCTCCTTCTTGATCACCTGGATCGTCTGGGCGGTATCGACCAGGCGCTCGGTGTACTTGGGCGACGAGGCATTCTCGGCGCGGAACGGGTTCTCGTAGGCGCCGACGACTTCGACGGTCGACTGTGGAGCGATGGTGGCAGGCGCTGCGGTGGCAGCGGTGGCAGCGGTGGCATCGTCGGCGGCGTGCGCGCCGAGCGGCAGCAGGGCCGCGGCCAGTGCGGTGCCCGCGAGCTGGCTGCGGGTGATGGGGTGCTTGCGGCTTTTTATTGCTTTCATGGCGAGGCGGTCTCTCTCAAGTAGTGGTGCGTGTTGAAACGCTGCAAGTAAAACAATGATTCTACCGAGAACGTCAATACAAGTAAACGATAATCATTATCATTCGCGTTCGCGCCACACTCTTGACCGGGTTCGCATCCACCCTTTGCCAGTAGCAGAAAGCAAACGTCCCCGCTCATGGCGGGGACGCTGTTCAATCATGCGGCATGCGGCGCCTCGCCGCATGCCATGCCGACATCAGCTCTTCTTTTGCTGCGCGATCCAGTTATCGACCAGCTCGCCCAGTACGTCGAGCGGCACCGAGCCGGCGCCCAGCACCAGGTCATGGAAGGCGGGCAGCGAGTATTTGTCGCCCAGTTCCTTCTGTGCTTTCTCGCGCAGTTCCAGGATGCGCAGCATGCCGATCATGTAGGCATTGGCCTGGCCCGGCCACACGACGTAGCGCTCGGTTTCCTGCGCGCCGATACCGTAGTCGATCGCCTGCTGGCGGGTCCAGCCCTTGGTGTGCAGGCCGGTGTCGACCACCAGGCGGCGGGCGCGGAACAGTTCCGAACCCAGGGCGCCCAGGAGGCCCGGGACGTCGTCCTTGTACCAGCCCTGCTCCACCGCCAGGCGCTCGGTGTACAGCGCCCAGCCTTCGGAGTGCGCGCTGCCGCCGCTGAAGATGCGCTGGCTGCGGAACTTCGGCAGGCCGGTCATCTCCTGCTGAATCGCGAGCTGGAAGTGGTGGCCCGGCACGGCCTCATGGTAGGCCAGGCTGCGCATGCGGATCATGTCGAAGGTCGGGCCGCGCAGCGGCACCCAGAAGATGCCCGGACGGCTGCCGTCCGGCGCCGGCAGGGTGTAGTGGGCGGCGGCCGACGGCTCGGTCAACGGCGGCACGCGGCGCACGTCGACCGGCGCGCGTGGCTTGAGGTTGAACAGCGAGGCGCTGCGACGTTCGGCGTCGCGCACCATCTCGTTGTAGCTGGCGATGATCGCCGGGCGCGGATCGCCCTCGCCCTTCGGCTGGAAGCGCGCGTCGAGCTGCTTCATGCGGGTTTCGATATTCCCTTCGGTCAGGCCCAGCGAGCGCAGGTGCTTGTCCATCTCGGCTTCGATGCGCGCCACTTCGCGCAGGCCGATGGTGTGGATCTCGTCGGCGGTCAGCTGGGTGCTGGTGAAGTTCTCGATCGCGCGCTTGTAGGCGGCCGCGCCGTTCGGCAGGCGCGAGATGCCGGCCACGTCGCCCGTTTTCGGATGGATCTCGGCCATGAAGGCCTGCACGCGGGTGTAGGAAGGACGGATCTTCTGCTCGACGATGCCGGTCGCGCGCGCGATGGCGGCCGTGCGCGCCTCCGGCGACAGGTCCTTGATCTCCGCGGTGCGCTGGGCCAGCGTGGTCACCAGCACGTTCTCGGCCGCGGCCGGCTTGAGGAAGTGATCGACCTGGAACTGGGCGCGCTCGAGGATGAAGCGCGGCGGGATCATCTGCTTGCTTGCTGCGCCCTTGGCGCGCGCCAGCGCTTCATCGAGACGCACCGCCACCTGGTCCAGGCGGGCCAGGTAGCTGTCGACGTCGGCGGCATTGCGCATCGGGTGGGTGTTGGTCATGAAGTTGACCAGGCCGATCTGCGGACCGCTGAACTGCGAGAATACGAATGAATGGTCTTCGAATGGCTCATTGGCGATCACGTTCTGCAGCGACCAGCGCATCACCGCCGCCGAGATCTTCTGGGTCTCGTTCAGCGGTTGCGACTTGAAGCCGTCGAGGCGCTTGATGCCTTCGCGCGCCATGGCGACCGACTTCTGGCGGTGTGCCGAGGTCAGCGGGGTCAGTTCGCGGTCCAGCCTGGCCTGCTCGGCGCCGCTGAAGTACTGGGTCGAGGTCGCCAGCTGCGGGCTCAAGCGCACCCAATCCTCGGCAAACTTGTCGCTCCAGGCGTCGAAGGCTTTATAGGGGGCGACTGCGGCGGCCTGGGTGGCGGCTGGCGCAGCCAGGGCTGGCAGCGACGCGCCGGCGAGCATGGCGGGGATGAACAGGGCGGCAATGGTGGCGCGCAGGCTGCGCTGGCAGGTCGATGGCATCTTGGGTGTCTTCCTTGTGGTTGATTATCTGCGGCGGGTAGCAATGCCGCCAAGGAATCTAACATGGAAGTAAACAGATCGACAACGCCGGTGTTGTCGGGCGGCGTACGTACGGCGCCGCAAAATACAGACGCGGCGATCGCCACTTGCTACACTTGAACCATTGCAAACCTGGAGGCTTGCCGATGCGCTTTCCTTTCCTGCTCGCCTGCGTCACGCTTTCCCTGTCCGCGGGAGCGTCCACGCCCAATGGCGAATCGCACCACGTCTTCGCGGTGACCTCCCTGCCCGCCGACGTGCAAACGCTGCTGCAGGCACGGCACGGAGACATTGCGGGCCGCTTCGACACGCTTTCCCGTACCTGTCTGGTCGACCCGAGCTTGGTCGGCCAGCGCCTGGCCATGGCCCGCGTGGAGCCGCAGCGCATCCAGGTCGATATCGAGCACGCACGCAAGCGCGAACTCACGCGGGTGGAATTCCGGCTCGAAGACGAGGCATGGATCCATGCGTCGACTGAGAGCGTCGTTCCAATCGGGGTGCAAAAGGCGGCGTTTGCGGCCGCCCTGCAAAAAATGACCGGGTCACCGGCGTGGACGCCGTTGCCGACCGATGGCACGATTGGCGTCAATCTGCCCAAGGACTAATGCAATAGCGGGCCGACGTCAGCCTGACGGGTGATCGACGTACGCGCGCGCCTCGGAGAGCATCCTGTCCTTGAGCTCGGTCTCGCCGCAGTAATACAGCACGGCCGCGCCAAGGCAGGCCAGCACCATCCACCCCAGCAGCAGGCTGCCGACGCACACCACCGCGGCGCCGATCGCCAGCCTGATGGCAAAGGTGCGGCGCGTCATGCCGAACACCATGCGGCTGTATGGACGCTGGTGGAAGAACACCACGAACAGCAGCCAGTAGGGAATCGCGTAGACGAAGTACAGCAGCGCGCCGATGCCAAGCGCAAAGCCGATGAAGGGCACGCGAAACGCCAGCATCCCGAGTACGCCGATCGTCAGCCAGTACAACAACAAGTTCCGGTACCGCACTTCCTCTCCCGCTGAATCGCATTGGACGGCATCTTACCTCACGACCGCCTCGGGGTCGGACCGCGCTCCGTATAATCCCGCCTGGCGGGTTTGCAAGGGCCAGCCCTCCTCCACGAAGAAAGCGACGACACCGCATGCAGCACCTCAGGGACAAACTGGAAAACAATCAGATCGGCATCTATTTCGCGACCGTGGCGCTGGCCGCGCTGGCGGCGCTCACGCTGCCGGGGACCACTGCGCTGGAGTTCGCGGTCAACCCCGCCCTGGCCTTCATGCTGTTCGTGACCTTCCTGCAGGTGCCGCTGGCCGAACTGGGACGCGCCTTTACGCACACGCGCTTCCTGGGCGCGCTCCTGGTGACCAACTTCGCCGTGATTCCACTCCTGGTCGCCGGCCTGCTGCCATTCGTGCCAGGCGATCCGCTGATTCGCCTGGGCGTCTTGCTGGTGCTGCTGGCCCCCTGCATCGACTACGTAGTGACGTTTTCCCACCTCGGCCGCGCCGATGCGCGTCTGCTGCTGGCGGCGACGCCCGTCCTGCTGGTCGTGCAGATGCTGATGCTGCCGGTCTACCTGCGCATCCTGCTCGGAGACAGTGCGGCCGGTCTGGTCCAGCCGGGTCCCTTCATCGACGCCTTCGTGTGGCTGATCGCCGTGCCGCTGCTATTGGCGGTCGCGCTGCAGCTCTGGGCCAGCCGCAGCCCTGCCGGCGCGCGTGCATCAACCGTGCTTGGCCTGCTGCCGGTGTCGGCCACGGCCCTGGTGCTGTTCATCGTGGTGGCGTCGGTGCTGCCGCAGCTCGGCCAGGCGCGCGATGCGGCGCTGCAGGTGGCGCCGGTCTATATCGCCTTCGCCCTGCTGGCCCCAATCGCCGGCTGGCTGGTGGCGCGCCTGTTCCGCCTGGCGCCGCCCGCAGGGCGGGCCGTCGCCTTCAGCGGCGCCACCCGCAACTCGCTGGTGGTGCTGCCGCTGGCGCTGGCCGTTCCGGGCGCGGTACCGCTGCTGCCGGCGATCATCGTCACGCAGACGTTGGTCGAACTGGTCGCGGAGCTGGTGTATGTTCGGATACTTCCACAGTTGGGTGATGTGAAAGACAAGGATGCCGACGAAGTTCGTCACTAGATCTGTCTGCTGACATCGCCGCCTGTCACGCCATCGCCGTTGACAATTTAAGGAAGTGCCGCTCTATTCGCACAATATGTATGGATACTGAGTCACGCCAAAGAAAAAAAGTACGCCAATATTGCTGATTCATCGATACCGATGTCGCAAGTTTAGTTTTCATCCCGACAGGAGAAGCCATTGAAAAAAGATAGAGTCCTAATCGATGGTGCCCCACGTGACACCAAATGGCTGAACGCTCTGCATAGCGCATCGATCGTACATGACGATGTTTTTGACAGACTCGAATTAAAGACCTCCACGCAGATAGCAGAAGCCAACCGTTCTATAGCCCTTGTGAAAGAACTGCTGGAAACCATGAGCACTTTCATGCATGGATTTCATATGAAAAAGAGGTTCTTGCAGCGAGTAGCCGATTTTTTCGGGCCGCCTCCACGCGTCGACAGCATCGAAGTGAGCGTAGTCTCGCTTGCCAACTACTGTGCATTCGCATACAAAGGCTCTCCTTATCGCATCGAGTTATCAATCGGGGCAATTGTAAGAACCGCATCTTTGTGTAACGAAATTAGTGCTATCCTGCATGATGGGGTTACGATAAACAAACCCTCCTCAATTTATTCATCATCGATACACGGCAAACTGTTTGAAACCAATCCATCGAGTACACTATCCCGCAATAGTGCAGACCGGCTCACGCTGATAGGCATATTACTTTTATTTGGCCATGAATTTTCCCACGTTTGCCATGGTCATTGTGACCTTAATGTTCGTCGAAAATTAAGCGACGATGAGCGATGCGCAATAGAGTCTGATGCTGATCTTAGCGCAGGATCAACTGCAGCTGGAACTATTCTGCAAAATAAATCCATATTAGATCTGATACACATTACCGCCACGCCAAGCGAAGAGGAGCAGAAAAACCTAATGCGAGACGCCGTGATGAGCTCTCTTGTCCAATTCATCCTATTACAAGAATTTTCGGACAACGCGAGCCGCAAATACCTTGTACCGGCAATTCGTCAAGCATGCTTCTTCAGCAGCTTCATCAATTACATCGCTTGGCTACCCAAGGCGCCACTCCAACCGGTGTTCCATATACTACCAAAGTATCTTGACGATGCTTTTGCGCACGCAATTCACACACAATGCATCGAGACTTTAAAATCAAGCTCAATCGAATCGGCGATTACAAACATCTCATTCCGAGAGGACGATTTTATTCGACTGCAAAGTATCAGCAATCTCAGAGATAAACTAAAGGTAGAATTAGCGCCGTTACGGCCATTTGGCATGGTCGATTATCTCAAATTCATCGGAGAAAAAAATACGAATTGACAGTAGCATATTCCCAAATATCGAATAGCGCCACGCAATCCACGATTGTCGACCACCCAAACAGTGACGAGACCTGCCCAATTACCCAGCAGCGCCTGCTGAAATTCAGCCAATTCCACCTCACTAAGACGACTGGATCCGCATTATATACTTGCACGAATATCTGCAACTCTCCTGCCGTTATCAGCTCAGCCACGACCTCCCGATAATTTTATCAGGTGCTACTATTGGGAATCCGCCTCAATCATGAGGCGCCCCTGCTTCGCCGGACTCCAGCTGCGCGCCAGCCGCCAGTCGCGCGCCGCGCCTTCCACCACCACCTGCCAGTGGGTCGGCTCGAGGATCGGCAGCGCGGCCGAGAAGCGGCCCTGGGCGTCGGGCAGCGCCTCCAGTTCCAGGTCGC
The DNA here is from genome assembly GCF_034045165.1 of Massilia sp. CFBP9026. Taxonomy (NCBI): domain Bacteria; kingdom Pseudomonadati; phylum Pseudomonadota; class Betaproteobacteria; order Burkholderiales; family Oxalobacteraceae; genus Massilia; species Massilia sp. CFBP9026. Next base: position 374,950 of record NZ_JAXCWH010000001.1, on the reverse strand, counting down.
GCTCCGGCAAGGTCGGATGCGCCAGCCGGATGTGGAATGGCGCCACCACCGGTTGGCCGCCGCTGACCAGGCGTCCGTTCAGGCGGCCCGCCTGCGCATCGTGGCTGGCCTCGAAGTTCAGCGCCAGCTCGGTGGCGATGCGGTCGCGCCGCAGGTCCTGGTTGATGGCCTTGCCCTGCTTGTAGTAGTCGGCCACCACCATCGCATCGGGCTGCTGCGCGCCGAGCCAGGCCGAGACGCCGGTGCCGATCATCACGGCCACCGGGCCGATCATCAGGAACCACGGCCAGCGGTGCTTGTACCAGGGCGCCGCGGCGTCTTGCGGGAAGTTGGGATTGGTCGCTTGCATATCCTTCTCCTTGCTCATATCAGCCTCACTTCGGAACGATGAAGGCCGCGCCTTCGGTCACGAACAGGTCCGGATCGGTCAGCGAGCGCACCGTGAATTCGATCTTGTTTGATCCTGGCTTGCCGGCGCCCTGGTCGATGCGCACCCGCACCGGCACCGCACGCGTGCTGGCGCCGTCCATTGCGATCGCGCCGTCGTCCACCACCGTGGCCGAGGGAATGCCGCTCACGCTCACCTGCAGCGTCTGCGGCGCCTCGCTGGTGTTCATCACCTGCAGCCGGTACACATTCTCGATGCGGCCATCCTCGACTTCGCGCCCCATCGAGCCGCGGTCGCGGATCACGTCCAGCTTGAGCGGGTTGCGCAGCGCCAGCGACGTGCCCATCGCCGCCACCAGCATCGCCAGCACCGCGCTGTAGACCAGCACGCGCGGGCGCAGCATGCGACGCCGGATCTCGAGCGCGCCGAGCTTCTGGGCCAGTCCGTTCTCGGTCGCATAGCGGATCAGACCGCGCGGTCGCTGCACCTTGTCCATCACGATATTGCAGGCATCGACGCAGGCGGCGCAGCCGATGCATTCATACTGCAGCCCCTTGCGGATGTCGATCCCGGTCGGGCACACCTGCACGCACAGGCTGCAGTCGATGCAGTCGCCGCTCTTGCCGGCGAGCGCCTGGGCTTCGCCCTTGCGCCGGCCGTTATGCGGCTCGCCGCGCTCGACGTCGTACGTGACGATCAGCGTGTCCTTGTCGAACATCGCGCTTTGGAAGCGCGCATACGGGCACATATACTTGCAGACCTGCTCGCGCAGCCAGCCGGCGTTGCCGTAGGTGGCGAAGGCATAGAACAGGATCCAGAAGGTTTCCCACGGCCCCAAGCCGAAGGCGGCGATCTCGCCGCCCAGCGAGCGGATCGGGGCGAAGTAGCCGACGAAGGTAAAGCCGGTCCACAGCGCGACCGCGCCCCACGACAGGTGCTTGGCGCCGCGCTTGGCGATCTTCTCGGCATTCCACGGCTGGCGTGCGAGCCGTATCTGGCTGCTGCGCGAGCCTTCGATCTTGCGTTCGATCCAGAGGAAGATTTCGGTGTAGACCGTCTGCGGGCAGGCGAAGCCGCACCACACGCGGCCCGCCACCGCCGTCACCAGGAACAGGCCATAGGCGCACACGATCAGCAGCGCCGCCAGGTAGATGAAGTCCTGCGGCCAGAACACCATGCCGAACAGATAGAACTTGCGGCTGGCCAGGTCGAACAGGACGGCCTGGCGGTCGTTCATGTTCAGCCATGGCAGGCCATAGAACAGGATCTGCGTCAGCCAGACGCAGGCCCAGCGCAGCGTCGCATAGCGTCCCTTGATCTCGCGCGGGAAGATGTCTTCCCGCGCGGCGTACATGCGGACGACCGCTTCGCGCGGCGCTCCAGCAGGGTCTGTCATTTTGCTGCCGTCGCTTTCGTCACATTGGCGGGTGCCGGCGCGGTCGGATTCGACAGGCTCCATACATAGGCCGCCAGCACGTGGACCTTCTCTTCACCCAGGAAGTCGCCAAAAGCCGGCATGGTGTTGGTGCGGCCCTTGCGGATCGTCTCCATCACGGTCTCGACGCTGCCGCCGTAGAGCCAGGTCTTGTCGGCCAGGTTCGGTGCGCCCAGCATCGTATTGCCCTTGCCCTCGGCGCCGTGGCAGGCCACGCAGGTGGCGAACTTCGGCTTGCCGAAGGCGACCTTGATCGGATCGGCCGACAGGCCCGACAGCGAGCGCACGTAGTGGGCCACGCTCTCGACGTCCTTGTCCGAGCCCACCGCCGCGCCCATCGGCGGCATCATGCCGGTGCGGCCGTTCATGATGGTGGTCTTGATGACGTCCGGCTCGCCGCCGTGCAGCCAGTCGTCATCAAGCAGGTTCGGGAAGCCCTTGCTGCCGCGCGCGTCCGAGCCGTGGCATTGCGAGCAGTAGGTCAGGAACAGGCGCTCGCCGATCGCGTGGGCCTGCGGGTCGGCCGCCACCGCTTTGAGGTCGAGCTTCTTGTACTGCTCGAACAGCGGACCGTATTCGGCCTTCGCCTGTTTCAGCTCGGCCTGGTACTCGCTCACCTGGTTCCAGCCCAGGGTGCCGCGCCAGGCCCCCAGGCCCGGATACATCACCAGGTAGCCGGCGGCGAACAGGATCGACAGCCAGAACAGGATGATCCACCAGCGCGGCATCGGCGTGTTCAGTTCCGTGAGGTCTTCGTCCCACACGTGGCCGGTGGTCTGCTGCGGCTTGCCGTCGGCATCGAGCTTGACCTTGAACTTGGACTGCGACCAGAGCAGGATGCCGCAGCCGGCGATCGACAGGATCGTGATTACCGCGACGTAGTAATGCCAGAAATCGTTGAAGAAGTCGGCCATGTCAATTCTCTCCGTCTTCAATGGTGCCGTCGGCGAACGGCAGCCGCGCCGCCGCGTCGAAATCGCTGCCCTTGTGCAGCAGGTAGGTCCAGCCCACGATGCCCATGAAGGTCGCGAAGCTGATGACGGTCATGACGCTGCTGGCGTCGTCGAATATTTGTTGAAGTGCCATATCAGTTCCTCGTCTTGATCTGGGTGCCCAGCCCCTGCAGGTAGGCGACCAGCGCGTCCTGCTCGGTCTTGTCGACCAGGTCTTTCGGTGCTTCCGCAATCTCTTCGTCGGTGTAGGGCACGCCGACGCGCTTGAGCGCGCGCATCTTCGGCATGATCTCGCCCGGGATCAGCTTCGTTCTAGCCAGCCACGGGTAGCCCGGCATATTCGACTCCGGCACCACGTCGCGCGGATTGTCGAGGTGAGTGCGGTGCCATTCGTCGCTGTAGCGGCCACCGACGCGCGCCAGGTCGGGACCGGTGCGCTTGGAGCCCCACTGGAACGGGTGCTCGTAGACCGATTCGCCGGCCACCGAATAGTGGCCATAGCGCTCGGTCTCGGCGCGGAACGGCCGGATCATCTGCGAGTGGCAGCCGTAGCAGCCTTCGCGGATATAGACGTCGCGGCCTGCCAGGCGCAGCGGCGAATAGGGTTTGAGGCCGGCGACCGGTTCAGTGGTCGACTTCTGGAAGAACAGCGGCACGATCTCGACCAGGCCGCCGAAGGAGATGACCAGCAGGACGAGGCCGATCAGCAGCCACACATTCTTTTCGATCCACTCATGGGTGAATTTCATTGCAAACTCCTGGTTTCTTTAGGCTGGGACGACGTGCTCGGCTTCGTTCACGCCGCGCGGATTCTTCGGCCCGACCGGGATCGGGACGTCGACGCTCTTGGTGCCGCGCATCGTCATCCAGGTATTCCAGGCCATCAGCACCATGCCGCAGAGGTACAGCGCGCCGCCGGTGACGCGGATCACGTAGTAGGGATACGTCGCCTTGACGCTCTCGGCGAAGGTATAGGTCAGGGTGCCGTCGGCATTCACCGCGCGCCACATCAGGCCCTGCATCACGCCGGCGATCCACATCGAGGCGATGTAGAGCACGACGCCGATGGTCGCCACCCAGAAGTGGGTTTCAACCATCGCCACGCTGTGCATCTGCTTCTTGCCGGCGACGCGCGGGATGATGTAGTAGATCGAACCCATGGTGATGAAGCCGACCCAGCCCAGGGCGCCGGCATGGACGTGGGCGACGGTCCAGTCGGTGTAGTGCGACAGCGCGTTGATGGTCTTGATCGACATCATCGGGCCCTCGAAGGTGGCCATGCCATAGAACGACAGCGAGACGATCATGAATTTGAGCAGCGGGTCGGAACGCAGCTTGTGCCAGGCGCCCGACAGGGTCATGATCCCGTTGATCATGCCGCCCCAGGATGGCGCCAGCAGGATGATCGAGAACACCATGCCCAGCGATTGCGTCCAGTCGGGCAACGCGGTGTAATGCAGGTGGTGCGGACCGGCCCACATATAGGTGAAGATCAGGGCCCAGAAGTGCACGATCGACAGGCGGTACGAATACACCGGACGCTCGGCCTGCTTCGGAATGAAGTAATAGACCATGCCCAGGTAGCCGGCGGTGAGGATGAAGCCGACCGCGTTATGGCCATACCACCACTGGATCATGGCGTCCTGTACGCCCGAGTACACCGAGTACGATTTCATCAGCGAGGCCGGCGAGGTCATGCCGTTGACGATGTGCAGGATGGCGACCGCCAGGATGAAGGCGCCGAAGAACCAGTTGGCGACGTAGATGTGCTTGACTTTGCGCTTGACGATGGTGCCGAAGAACACCACGGCGTAGGCGACCCAGACGATGGCGATCAGGATCGAGATCGGCCATTCGAGTTCGGCGTACTCCTTGCCGCGGGTGAAGCCCATCGGCAGCGTGACCGCGGCGCACAGCAGCACCGCCTGCCAGCCCCAAAAGGTGAACGCGGCCAGCTTGTCCGAGAACAGGCGGACCTGGCAGGTACGCTGCACCACGTAGTACGAGGTGGCGAACAGGCCGCAGATGCCGAAGGCGAAAATGACCGCGTTGGTGTGCAGCGGACGCAAGCGTCCGTAGCTGAGCCATGGGATATCGAAGTTAAGCGCGGGCCAGGCCAGCTGGGCCGCGATGAACACCCCTGCCGCCATGCCGATCACGCCCCATACCACGGTCGCAATGGCAAACTGGCGCACGATCTTGTAGTTATAGTTTAGACTGCTGTCCAAGATACTCTCCTGAAATGACACGATTGAGTGACAGTCAGGAGTGTGCTTTTAGGAACCTTAAAAATCCTTGATGTGTATCAAAATGTTCCTTGATGGATAGAGTATGAGGAACGCCTGTTGCAGCCCTGTTGTGCCTGAGCTGCGACGCTTTCTTCCACGATTCCACGGGCATCGTTTTGAGACGAGTCAAGTCCAAAACTAGACGGCCCACCGAGTTCCGGGGGGCTTTTCCTCACTAACCAATAAGGAATCGCTATGCCGCCTCTTTCCCGATCCGTTCACGAAGAAATGTCCAAGCGCCTGAACGCGGCGCGTGAAGACCTGCTCGGCGCCGTCCGTGCGCGCACCACGGCCGACGAGGGCGATGCCCCATCGATCGGCCCGCTCGCGCATGAAGCGCAGGGCGATGACCGCAATACCGCCGAGATGATCGGCCACGACGAAGTCCACCTGGCCGAACACGATGCCAACACGCTGCACGAAATCGACGTCGCCCTCGGCAAGCTCGAAGCCGGCGGCGCCGGCATCTGCGAGTCGTGCGGCCGCGAGATCCCCGATGCGCGCCTGCTGGCCACGCCGACGGTGCGCACCTGCATCGAATGCCAGGACCGCATCGAGAAGGAAACCCATACCGGACGCGGTCCGTCCATGTGATCTACCGGCTCGTAGGGTGGACGGCTTTGCCGTCCACGCGTTCAACCCGGCCCGCTCCGCGATCACGCATGTATCATGCGCCGCGATCGTCATCCTGCAACACGCGATACGCCGGCCCCTCCAGATCGTCGAACTGCCCGCTCTCTGCCGCCCCGAAGAACACCCACAAGGCCACCCCCACCACCACCACGCTGAGCGGCACCAGCAAATACAAGGCTTCCATCGTCTAGTCCTTTCGCAAGCGCAGCGCATTGAGCACGACTACGGCCGAACTGGCCGCCATGCCGATCCCCGCCAGCCAGGGATTCAGCAGGCCCGTCGCCGCCGCCGGAATCGCCGCCACGTTGTAGACCGTGGCCCAGGTCAGGTTCTGGCGGATCACGGCCAGGGTGCGGCGCGCCGTGTCTAGCGTGTCGGCCAGCGGCGCCAGGCTATCGCCCATCAGCACCCCATCGGCATGCAGCTGCGCCAGCTCGGCCCCGCGGCCCATCGCGAACGAGACGTCGGCCCCGCGCAGCACCGCTGCGTCGTTGATGCCGTCGCCGACCATCGCCACGATCGCGCCTTCCTGCTGCAGGCGCCGCACATAGGCCAGCTTTTCCTGCGGCAGCTTGCCGCCGATGGCGGTCGAGATGCCCAGGCGGGCCGCCACGGCCTGCGCCGCATGCTGCTCGTCGCCGCTGAGCAGGATCACGGTCTTGCCGCTGTCGCGGATGCGGCGCACCACGTCCGCGGCATCGGCCCGCAGGCCGTCGGCCAGGTCGAAGCGCGCCAGCCAGCCTTCGCTGTTGCCGAGCCATACCGAGGTGGTGCCCACCGGCGCCGCCGCGCGCGCCACGCCGCCGGCCACGCCGGCGACCCAGGCAGCGCGCCCCAGGCGGTAGTAACGCCCGTCCACCCAGCCCTCGACGCCCTGCCCGACCGTGAACTGCGTGCGTTCGGCGCGCGCCGATTCGCCCGGCGATCCGATGACTGCTTCGCGGATCCCCAGCGCCAGCGGATGCGGATTGTCGGCCTCCAGCGCGGCGGCGATACGCAGGCAGTCGAAGCCGGCCAGGCTGCCTACCGACAGGGTCTGGCGCAGCACCGGGCGGCCATGGGTGAGCGTGCCGGTCTTGTCGAACACCACGTGAGTAGCGCGGTCGAAGGTTTCCAGCGTGTGCGGCTGCACCGACAGCACGCCGCGCCGCAACAGGCGGTCGGTGGCGGCGGCCAGCGCGGTCGGCGTGGCCAGCGACAGCGCGCACGGACACGACACCACCAGCACCGCGATCGCCACCTGCCAGGCCCGGTGCGGGTCGACCTGCAGCCACGCGAAATAGGCCAGCACGGTCAGCACCAGCAGGCCGAACACGAACCAGGCCGCCACCCGGTCGGCCCACAGGGCCAGCGCTGGCTTACCCTGTCCCGCGCGCTCGACCAGCCGCACCAGCATCGCCAGCGTGCTGTCGTGGGCGGTCGAGGTCACGCGCAGCACGATGGCGCCGGCAGCATTGAGCGCGCCGCCCGGCACCAGGTCGCCCACGCCGCGGCGCTGGGTGCGGCTCTCGCCGGTCAGGAGCGCCAGGTCGACGTCGGTGTCGCCTTCGACGATCATGCCGTCGGCCGGCGCCGCCTGGCCGGCGCGCACCAGCACCAGGTCGTCCACCCGCAGGCTGCCAGCCGTTACCAGCTCGGTATCACGCAACTGCGGGTCGCCACGCAGGCGCAGCGCCGACGGCGGCAGGCCCTGCTGCAGGCGCTCGAGCGCGCCGGCCGCCTTGCGGCGCGCACCCAGTTCGAGGTAGCGGCTGCCCAGCAGCAGGAACACGAACATGGTCACCGAATCGAAGTACACATCGCCCTGCCCGGATACCAGCGCATGCAGGCTGCCGGCGAAGGCGGCGCCGATCCCGAGGGCGACCGGCACGTCCATGCCCGGCATGCCGCGCCGCAGGTCGCGCCAGGCGCCGCTGAAGAACGGCCGGGCCGAGTACAGCACCGCCGGCAGGGTCAGGAAGAACGAAGCCCAGTGCATCAGCGCCGTCATCGCGGCGTCCATCGTGCCCTCGTCGGCCATGTACACGGGCACCGCATACATCATTACCTGCATCATCGACAGGCCGGCCACGAACAGCTGGCGGAACAGCTTCTTGCGCGCGCGCTCGAGCTGCTCGCCGTGGCGCCGCGCATCGTAAGGGTAGGCGGTGTAGCCGATCGCCCGCAGGGTGCGCAAAATGCTGCTCGGGCGGCAGCCGGACGGATCCCAGCGCACGAACAGGCGCTCGGTGGCCACGTTCAGGCTGACGTCGAGCACCCCGGGCAGGCCTTGCAGGCGGCGCTCGATCAGCCACACGCAGGCGGCGCAGCGGATGCCCTCCACCGTAAAGCTGGCCGAGCCATCGAAATCGCCGTCGTCGACCAGGTCGAGCTCGGGCGCATTGGCCGCCTCGAGGTCGGCCTGGGCGGCGTAGGCGGTGCGGGTCGCGTAGTAGTCGGCAAGGCCGCCGTCGACGATGGCCTGGGCCGCCGCCGCGCAACCGGGACAGCACATGCGCTCCATATTGCCGGCGATCGTGGCGTGCCAGGCGCTGTCGTGCGGCACCGGCAGGCCGCAGTGGAAGCACCCGGCAGATCTCGTGTGCGCGGCGGTCACGCCGGCCGCGTCGCGCACCGCTTCTTTGAGAACGGCGCTCATGCCGGACTCCCAAGGCACAGCTCATGCATCCAGCCCGCCGGCAGACCACCGGCGGCGCGCGCGAGGCCGAGGATGCCGAAGACCAGGATCGCCAGAGCGCAGCACAGGCGCACCGTCCGCCGCGCCATCAAGGTGCGCAGGCGGCCGCCCGCCAGGCCAAGCGCGGCGAGCATCGGCAGCGTGCCCAGGCCGAACGCCAGCATCACGCCGGCGCCTCCCAGCGCCGAGCCGCTCAGCATGGCCGTCACCAGCACGCTGTACACCATCCCGCACGGCAGCCAGCCCCACAGTGCGCCGAGCGCGAACATGCGCCCGCCGCCCGCCCTGGCGCCGTTCACCCTCCGCAGCAGCGGAGCGAGATGGCGCCACAAGGCCTGGCCGGCCTGCTCGACGCGGGCCAGGCCGCGCCAGGCGTCCATCAGGAACAGCCCCAGCGCCACCAGCATCAGGTTCGCGGCCCAGTAGAAGCCCGCCTGCAGGGCCGGCAATGAGGCCAGCGATGCGGCACTGCCGGCCAATCCCCCGGCCAGTGCGCCAGCCGTCATATAGCTGGCGATGCGCCCGGCGTTATAGGCGCCGATCCAGGTAAGCGACGCGCTCGCGGTGCTGCTCCGCACCGGCACCGGGAAAGCCGGTTCCCGCAAGGCCGGGGTAGGCTGGCGGGGGCGCGGCAGCGACAGTGCGCCGACGATCCCGCCGCACATGCCGACGCAATGCACGCTGCCGGCCAGGCCGACGAGAAACACCGGAAACAGGCTGACGCCGCTCATGGATCGCCCCTAGACGGTTTGCGAGTGGCGCGGCCCCTCGCCCGGCCGGGCGAGGTAGCGGTCGAACACCATGCACACGTTGCGGATCAACAGGCGGCCCTTCATCGTGACGGTCAGCCACTCCGGCCCCACCTGCACCAGGCCGTCGTCCTGCATCTTGAGGAGCAGCCCCAGCTCGGCGGCGAAGTGCTGGTCGAACGCGATCGGGAAAGCCTGCTCGATGGCCGGGATCGACAGCTCGAATTGGCACATGAGCTTCTGGATGATCGCGCGGCGCAGGGCGTCGTCCATCGACAGGCGGATGCCGCGCTGCACCGGCAACTCGTTCTGGTCGATCAGGTCGTAGTACTCGTCGAGCGTCTTGACGTTCTGGCTGTAGGTGGCGCCCACCGCGCCGATGCTCGACACCCCGCAGGCCACCAGGTCGGCGTCGGCATGGGTCGAGTAGCCCTGGAAGTTGCGGTGCAGGCGACCCTGGCGCTGGGCCACGGCCAGGTCGTCGTCGGGCTTGGCGAAATGGTCCATGCCGATGTACACATAGCCGGCCGCGCCGAGGCGCTCGATGCACAGCTGGAGCATCTTGAGCTTGGTGTCGCTGTCCGGCATGTCCGCATCCAGGATGCGCCGCTGCGGCTTGAACAGGTGCGGCATGTGGGCATAGTGATAGACCGAGATGCGGTCCGGGCTGGCCTTGATCACCTTGTCCAGGGTTTGCGTCATGCTGTCCAGCGTCTGCTTCGGCAGGCCGTAGATCAGGTCGATGCTCACCGAACGGAAACCCGCGTCGCGCGCGGCGTCGATGATGGCCACCGTCTCGGCCTCGGGCTGGACCCGGTTGACCGCCGTCTGCACGTCGGGATCGAAATCCTGTACGCCCAGGCTGATCCGGTTGAAACCCTGGCGCCGCAGGCTGTGCACCCGTTCGGTCGAGACGGTGCGCGGGTCGACCTCGATCGAATATTCACCGCGCTCGTCGGGCGCGAAGCTGAAGCAGCGCCGCAGGTGCGTCATCAGCTCGCCCATCTGCTCGTCCGACAGGTAAGTGGGGGTGCCGCCGCCGAAGTGCAGCTGCTCGACCTCGTTCATGCCGGCGAACAGCAGGCCCTGCATCTCGACCTCGCGCTTCAGGTAGGACAGGTAAGTCGCCGCCTTGTCGCGGCGCTTGGTGACGATCTTGTTGCAGGCGCAGTAATAGCAGACGCTTTCGCAGAACGGGATGTGCAGGTACAGCGATAGAGGACGCTTGCCGCGGGTGCGCACGCTGGCCACCGCATGCAGGTAGTCGCGGTAGCCGAAGTCGGGGCTGAAGCGGTCGGCCGTCGGGTAGGACGTATAACGGGGGCCGGACTTGCCGAGCCGCGCCAGCAGGTCGCCATCGAATTCGACGACCGGGTGGAGCTCGATGGCGGGTTGGGATGGGACCTGGGTGGGGACCGGCGCGGGGGACGCCGCTTGCACTTCTGCGAACATGACTGAGGTACTCCAGCTGCTGGCCACTTTGCGGAAATGCAAAGTGGCACGATTAGCTGCTAGTTTATTGATCTACTTCACGCGAATCCTTGACATGCATCAAATATGGAAGAGTTGACCTAGCCGCGGTGCTGGAACTTGAATACCGACAAGGCCAGCGACAGGCGCGCCGCTTCATCGGCCACGCTGCCCGACGACACGGCCGATTCCTCGACCTGGGCGGCGTTCTGCCGCGTGATCGCGTCCAGCTCGTTCATGGCCGCATTCACGCCGAGGATGTCCTGGGCCTGTTCGCGGCTGGCGGCGGTGATCGCGCTCATGATGGCAGCCGCCTCGGCCACCTGGTCGACCACCGCGCGCATGGTCTGGCCGGCCTGGCCGACCAGTTCGGTCCCCTCGCCCACGTGGCCGCTGGAGACCTCGATCAGTCCCTTGATCTCCTTGGCGGCACCGGCGGTACGCTGGGCCAGGCTGCGCACCTCGCCGGCCACGACGGCGAAGCCGCGCCCCTGCTCGCCGGCCCTGGCCGCCTCCACCGCCGCGTTCAGCGCCAGCAGATTGGTCTGGAAGGCGATGCCGTCGATCAGGCCGATGATGTCGCCGATGCGGTTGGCCGAACCGCTGATCCGGTCCATGGTCTGGCCGACGCGCTCGACCGCCTGGCCGCCCTGGCCAGCCACCGTGGTGGCGGCCAGCACCATGCCGTCGGCCTGCACCGCACTGTCGGTATTGCGGCCGGCGGCGCGCGCGATATTTCCCAGGCTGCTCGCGGTCTGCTCCAGGCTCGCGGCCTGGGCTTCGGTACGGCTGGCCAGGTCGGCGTTGCCGGCGGCGATCGCGCGGGTGGCCAGTTCGATCGAGCTGACGTTGTCGCGCACGTCGCCCATGATGGCGGTGAGGTTGATGTTCAGCTGGCGCAGCGCCAGCTGCAGGCGGCCGATCTCCCCGCCGCCAGGCGCCGGAACGGGACGCGCCAGGTCGCCGCCGGCCAGCGCATAGACCGTCGCGACGGCATCCTGCAGGGGCCGCGCGATGCTGCGGTTGAGTTCATACCAGACCGCCAGCGAGGCCAGCACGCCGGCGCCGGCCAGCACGCGCCAGCCCAGGCCATCGGCGGCGGCGCCGAGCGCGGCCAGCAACAAGGCCTGCCCGCCCATCATCCAGCCCACGCGCTGGCGCAGCGGCAGCTCGCGCACGGCGGCCAGGACGTTCAGGCGCCGGCGCCAGCCGGTGCGCACCACCTGGCCGCGCACGATGCCCAGGCCGTCCGCATTCCCGGCGCGGATCTGGCGGTACAGCCGGTCGGCCTGCTCGATCTGCTGGCGTGTGGGCGCGGTGCGCACCGACATATAGCCGGTCACGCGGCCGCGCTCCTGGATCGGCACCACGTTCGCCACCACCCAGTAGAAGTCGCCGTTCTTGCGGCGGTTCTTGACCAGGCCGGTCCAGGGTTCGCCCGCCTGAAGGGTCGCCCACAGGTCGGCGAAGGCTTCGGGCGGCATGTCGGGGTGGCGCACCATATTGTGGGCCTTGCCCAGCAGCTCGCCCTCGCTGAAACCGCTGACGTCGACAAAGCTCGGGTTGACGTAGGTGATGCGGCCCTTGGTATCGGTCTTCGAGACGATCGACTGTCCCGCTTGCATCACGTATTCGATCCCGGTAACTGGCTGGTTATTGCGCACTGTGCTCGCTCCTTATTGCTTTTGAGAAATATAGTTTATTGCATTCTAACGACGAGCAAATGCGAAAAATATGACCTGCATCAAAAATGCGATGGTCCACCATGCTATGTAACCAAGAGAATCTTGATTTGCTTCAATGTCTTGCTTTCACGGTAAACTTGTGGGATGGACAATCTCACTCACTCCCTCGTGGGCCTGGCGCTGGGCGAACTCGCCAACCGCGCCCTGCCCGCCCATCCCGATCCCGATAAAGCGCGCACGCGCCGCCGTGTTCTGCTCGCCACTGGCGCGCTGGCCAGCAATTTCCCCGACCTGGACCTGGTGCTGACGCCCTTGCTGGCGCCGCCGCTCGGCTATCTGCTGCACCACCGCGGCCATACGCATACGCTCCTGTATGCCCTGCCCCAGATCGCACTGCTGCTCGGCCTGTTATGGCTGCTGTGGCCGGGCGCGCGGCGGCTGATGGGTGATGACCGCCCGGCGCGGCGTGCGGTGCTGGCCACTGCCGCCGTCGGCATGGTGCTGCACCTGTCGCTCGACTTCCTCAACGTGTATGGCGTGCACCCCTTCCACCCGCTCGATTCGCGCTGGCTGTATGGCGACATGGTGTTCATCATCGAGCCGGTGTTCTGGACCGCGCTCGGGATCGCGCTGGCCTTGCTCGTGCCGAACCGGGTGCTGCGCTGGCTGTTTGCGGCCCTTATCCTGGCCGCACCTGTGGCGTTTACCTATCTGGGCTTCCTTCAATGGGGCTCGCTGGCCGGGCTGCTGATCGTGGCTTGTGTAGTGGCCGTGATGGCGCGCCGTGGCGGGTCGGCCGGCCTGGTCACCGCGATCGTGGCCTGCCTGGGCTTCATCGCGGTGCAGGGCGTGGCCGGTCACCTGGCGCGCGAGCAGATCCGGTCGGCGCTAGCCCAGCTCGAACCAGGCAGCCGCATCCTCGACATGCCGCTGTCGGCCTTCCCTTCCAATCCCCTGTGCTGGTCGTTTGCGGCCATCACCGACAACGGCGCCGCCGGCAGCTATGCGGTGCGTATCGGCGCCCTGAGCCTGGCGCCAGGCGTGAGCGACGTCGCCGCCTGCCCGGCGCGCTTCGGCGGCGAGCCTGGCTCCGCGCAGAGAACGCTGTCATGGAAATACAAGGAAGACGGCAGCTTGGCTGGGCTGCGCGCACTACAGCAGGACAACTGCCATTTTGACGGCTGGCTGCGCTTCGCGCGCGTGCCCTCGCTGATCGACGGCAAGGCCACCGATATCCGCTTCAGCGCGCCTGGAGTCGATAATTTCTCGACCCTGCCGTATGTGGAGATGGCGGCCCTGCCCTGCCCGGCGCCGGTGCCGCAATGGGAACGGCCGCGCCAGGATCTGCTGGATGGGCGATGAACGGCGTGCGTCAAAAGTAGATCCTAAAGCAGAGCCGAATTTCACGCCCGGTAACGTATGATCGAACGCAACCGTCCCAAGACCGAACAGGAGGATTGATGACTACCGAACTTGCCCTGCTGGCCTGGACCCTGGTGCTGGCCCTGGTGCAGATCCTGCTGCCCTCCACCCTGCGTACCCAGGAGACGGGCGCGCAATACAATATGAGCGCGCGCGATGACGCCGCGCCGCCGCCGCGCCCGGTAACGGCGCGCCTGCAGCGGGCGCAGGCCAATCTGTTCGAGACCCTGCCGCTGTTCGCGGCGGCGGTGCTGATCGCCCATGTCTCGGGCACGCACGGCGCCTTGACCTTGTGGGGTTGCTGGCTCTACCTGCTGGCGCGCATCGTCTACGTGCCGCTGTACGCGGCCGGCATCCCGGTACTGCGCACGCTGGTGTGGCTGGTGTCGGTGGCCGGCCTGGTGCTGATCCTGTTTGCGCTGCTGACGGCCTAGCCTGGCGGGACAGCGCCGCCGTTGGCGACGGCCAGGCGCAGCTGTTCCAGCGTGGCGTCGTCCGGCTCGGCCGTGACCGGCAGTCCCTGCGCCTTCTGGAAGTCGATCACCGCCATCTCGGTGCCCTGCCCCAGGATGCCGTCGATGCCGCGCGGCCGGTAGCCGAGATAGGTCAGCCAGGCTTGCGCCATGCGCACCGTGATGCTCGGCGTCCCCTTGAGCTCATACAGGTCGTGGAAGTGGGCGAGCCTGCGGTCGTAGCCATGCCTGGCATAGGCCGCGCCGTTATAGAAAAAGGCCACGCGGGTCCATTTCTTTTGCGCGAACGCCTGGCGCAAGGGAGGATTGGCGCTGATGAAGCGCTGCGCGGCCGCCAGCTGTTCGTCCTCTCCCTCGCAAAAGCGCGCCACCATCTCCTCGGTGCTCGGGTAACCGAGACGGGTCGCGTGGTAGCCCATGACCTGCCCGAGTCCCCACGAGGCGCTGTCGAACGCGGCCTGGCGGTCCGGTCGCATCGCCCGCTCCAGGCGTGCATATTCGGCGCCGCCGCCGAGGTGGCCGCCCACCGTCGTTGCACTGATCTCGGCATGCGCATCGTGCCTGCCGCCGGTGCGGCGGTGGAACACATGGCGTTCGAACAGGATCTTGGGCCGCCGGTCGGGCAGGAAGCCAAAGCCGCTGGTCTCCACCGCGATCAAGGCCCAGAGCGACTCGGCATCGGCCTCGAGCGACTGCTTCGCCCGTTCGAACCCGGCGTTCGACAGCGGCGCCGCACCGCCTTGAAAAGCCGTCATCATCGTCTCCCAGGACACTAGGCCAGAACCAGTTGCAGGGGGCGGGCCTCATCGTCGGCGTCCACCACCAGCGTCTGCCCACCGTGGACCTCGCGGCCGGCGCGCCGGCCGTGCGCCTCGACCCGGTACGGCCGTCCCGGCGCCAGCGCAAGCTCCACGCAGCCGTCCCCCGGAACGCCCACCCGGATGCCGTCCACGCTCAGGGCCGCCGATCCTTCTTCCAGGTCGTCGTCGACGCACAGGCGGATGTGGACCGGCTCGGCGGACGTATCCTCTCCGGGCCGAACGCCCAGGCGCAGGGGCTGGAGGCCGGCATCGCTGGTTCCCGGCCCCCACGTTGCCACCGGCACTGCGCCACCCTGGCTGTCAAGCCCGGCCGGGGCCGCGGCCGGACGGCCCGGCAGCGTGGCCCGCGGGTGCAGGCCGTTGGCGACGCCGCGGATCATCAGCAGGATGGTTTCCGAGCCAAAGCCGGCCAGGAAGGCGAGCGCCACGGCGCCGGCCTGGCTCGCGGGATCGAGCACCTGGTAGGCCGTGATCGCGATCAGCGGGGCGGATGCAAACTGCATGATCTGGAACACCAGTTCCTCGCGCCCCTGGCGCGCATCGATCGCCGGTTCGGCCGCGGTTCCCACGAACCCCCGTTCGGACCACTTCTGGATCTCGGGCACGCGCCGCGACAGGCTGACGGCCCCGCCGAACAAGGCCACGATCACGAAGGGCAACGGCACCACCACGCCGCCCGTGATGTCGACCCGATTGCCCGGGGAGCCGAGCAGGCATGCCTCGAGCGAGCTCGACGTGCATGGCAGTTCGGACTGGGCACGCAGGGCGCCACCGATGTTGACGAGCCACTGGTTATGGGCGGGCCGGGGAGCTGGCTCGGTGTCGGCTGCGCTCGCGGCGGCGGCCGGGCGGCCCTCCTCCACCTGCGCGCCAGTCCTGGGGACGGGCCGCCCATCAGGATCGCAGCGCAGCTGGGCCGCGGCGTCCGCATCCGCGACGCAACCCGACACGATGCCGATCGGCTCGCTCCCGAGCGCCTGGCTCTTCACAAAAGGCGGAATCATCAGGACCGCGAAGGAAGCGATCACGAAGAAGTAGGCGAACTTGACCTGCTCACGGCGCCGCGCCAGCGGATCGCCGGTGAAGGCGTGGATGAACCAGCCAGCGGCGCAGGCAATGGTGACCAGCAGCAGGAGCTTATAGGCGTGCGGCGCAGGAGATTCGCGCAGCGCGGCGCCATCGGCGGTGCCGGTAGCCAGCGCGACGAGATGGGGCTCGACGAGGTAGGCGATGGCCGTGACCAGGCACAGCAGCAGGAGCAGGACGGAAAAAGTCACGCTCCAGTTTCCTCTGTGCATGATGATCTCCGCGGGCCGACCTTGCTTCTTAGGATCGCCCGAACCCGATTTGGTTCGCGCGGCCCTAGCGCGCCGCGTGCGGCCCGACCTGGCCGACGCCGATGCCGCGCCCGGTCGCCGCCCAGTAGATCCGTCCGGCATCGGCGGTCCACAGCAGCGGGGTCAGGTCTGACATTTAGACACGGCCTCGACAATAAACGTGCTTGAAGGCTGAGCTCGTGTCTGAAAGTCAGACCTGACCCTCGCTTTTCTGCAGGCGAGGACGAGGGCGACAAACGGACGGATCATCGGCGTGGACCGGCAAGGTGGCGAGGAGGTCAACACACGGCAGCGGGGTCCGGCAGCGGGGTCAGGTCTGACATTTAGACACGGCCTCGACAATAAACGTGCTTGAAGGCTGAGCTCGTGTCTGAAAGTCAGACCTGACCCTCGCTTTGACCCTCGCTTTTCTGCAGACCCTCGCTTTTCTGCAGGCGAGGACGAGGGCGACAAACGGACGGATCATCGGCGTGGACCGGCAAGGTGGCGAGGAGGTCAACGCTAATCCTTCACTTCTTGCTTGTCAACAAAACCATCCCAGCACAGGACGCCGCGATATTTCACCCCTGTTTGATCGCGATCAACCGTGCGCCTGACATGCTCCCTTGCGCGGCGTATAGTGAAACGCCGTGCGCCACGTTCCAGTCTCGCGTTCGAACGGAGTCATCACCATGTTCAAGACCATACTCGTCCATGTCGACGGCGGCCCCTGCCAGGAGAGCCGCCTGCGCGCGGCCGCGCTGCTCGCCGGCGCGCACGGCGCCCACCTGGTGGGCAGCGCCGCCACCGGGCTGTCGATGGCCAGTTATGCGGTGCTCAACGGCTCGATGGCCATGCCGGTCTCCAACCGCGAATTCCAGGAATTGCGCGACGCCGTCACGGTCGTGCTCGACGATTTCGTGGCCCAGGCCGAGCGCCTCGGCATCCACGGCGCCGAGACGCGCATGGTCGAGGACGCCGACCGCGACGGCCTGCTGCTGCAAGCGCGCTATGCCGACCTGGTCGTGGTCAGCCAGGACAATGGGCGCGGCGCCCACCGCGCCACGACCGAACGGGGCCTGCCCCAATACCTCGCCCTGCACGGCGCCCGTCCGGTGCTGGTGGTGCCCGACACCTACCACGGCAAGCCGATCCCCGGCAACGCGCTGGTCGGCTGGGACGGCAGCATGCCGGCCCAGCGCGCGATCAGCGCCGCCCTGCCCCTGCTGGCCCAGGCCGGCACCGTGCACCTGGCGCTGGTCAACCCCGACCGGCAATCGGGCCTGCACGGCGACGAACCGGGCGCCGACATGGCGCACTACCTGGCGCGCCACGGCCTGAAGGTCGACGTCGCCGTCGCGCACACCCGCGCCACCGAGGGCGAGGCCCTGATGGACATGGCGCGCGACTGCCACGCCGGGCTGATGGTCACCGGCGCCTTCGGCCACAGCCGCTACCGCGAATGGATCCTGGGCGGCGTCACGCGCGACGTGCTCGACCATGCCCCGGCGCCGCTCCTGATCGCCCATTGAATCCTGACCCCACTTGCCACTATTTCCGCCATGACTTTTCACCACTATCCAGGAGGCAGCGCCGGCGCCATCGGCGCCGCGATCCGCCATGCACGCCGCCACCTGTGCGCCCGCCTGGCCGACACGGCCGACAGCAGCTGCACGCCGGACGACCGCTTCGTGCACGCCTTCCCCGCCGTCGTCACCGCGGTCGAGGTGGGGTTCCGGCACGAAGAGCTGGTCATGGAATCGCTCGACTACGAACGGCTGCACGAACACCGCGCCGAGAACGCCACCATCCTGGCCGCACTGCACCGCGCCATGCCGCTGGTCGAGGATGGCGACGTCACGCTCGGCCGCCAGCTGGTGGCGGCGCTGCTCGACCTGCTGTCGCTGCACCGGATCAGCACCGACCTGGCGCTGGCCACGGCGCCGCATGCGCCGGCCGGCCGCACCGGTGGGCGGGTGCCGCGCATCATGCTGCATCGGGGTGGGCACGCCGGATGGCGCTCGCGGTAGGCCTACTTCAAGCCGGCGCGATTGCGCCGAATTACCTTGCCCGACACCATGAACGTGCCGTCGCCCTTGTAGTGCAGGGTCTTGGGATGACGCGGCCGCGGCGCGACGCGCGCCGCCACCACTTCCCAGATGAAGAAATCGTAGCGCCCGACCAGGCTGTCGTCGTGCAGCCGGCACTCGAACTGGGCGTGACACTCGCGGATCGACGGCGCCGCCACCTGCTCGCTGGCCTCCGGCGTCAGGCCGAAGGCGGCGAACTTGTCGATCTCGGCGCCGGTGGTCGAACCGACGCCCAGCACCGCCTCGAGCTGGCGCGTCGTCGGCAGGTTGATCACGCACTCGCCGCTGGCGCGGATCAGGCCGTGGCTGTGGTTGGCGGACGAGATCACGCAGCCGATCAGCGACGGACTGAATTCCATCACCGTGTGCCACCCCATCACCATGACGTCGCGCTCATCGGCGTGGCATGAGGTCACCAATACCACCGGCCCCGGTTCCAGGTAACGCCGCACCTCGTGCAGCGGCAGGTCGTGCTTGCGTGCCATCCGTCCTCCCATCGTGAGCCCGGCCATATTATCGCCCTGCCCGGATGCGTCCGGCGTACGCTTGCCGGCGCCGCACGCGACAGCAGAAAAATTCTAGCGCCGGCGCGCGCACGCGGCGGACAATGCGACAAGATACGACCCGCTGCCGCCACTACAGACACGAGGCTTGCCATGGATTCCGGCCCATCCGCCCCCACCAGAATCGCCTTCCTCGACTTCGAACTGCTGCTCGCCCAGCGCCTGCTGCTGCGCGCCGGCCGCCCGCTGCCGATCGGGGCGCGCGCCTACGACCTGCTGGTGCTGCTGGCCTCCCAGCCCGGCGAAGTATTGAGCAACCGCGTGCTGATGGCCGGGGTGTGGCCGCGCAGGGTGGTGGTCGAGGCCAACCTGCGGGTGCAGATTGCGGCCCTGCGCAAGCTGCTCGGCGACGGCGGCAGCGCGATCGTGAACGTGGCCGGCCGCGGCTATGCCTTTACCGCCGTACCCGCTCCCCAGCTTGCCCCGGATGCTCAGGCCCCAGCCGGCGCCACCGCGTCCTGCAGCGCCTCGATCGTCGCCGGCTTGGTCAGGTGCACGTCGAAGCCCGCCGCCAACGCGCGCGCGACATCGTCCTGCTGCCCATAGCCGGTCAACGCCACCAGCCGCAGCGCGGCGCCGGCGGCCGGGGCGGCCGGTACGCCCGCATCAGCGCGCAGGGCCGCGGCCAGCGCATAGCCATCCATATCGGGCAGGCCGATGTCGAGGATCGCCACCTCGGGCGGCTCGACCAGGGCCAGCGCGCGCGCCTGGGCCGCGCTATGGGCCACCCGCACCGCATGGCCAAGGTGGCGCAGCAGCAGCGCGCTGGCCGCGGCCGCATCCTCGTTGTCGTCGACCAGCAGGATGCGGCGTCCCGGCGCCGCCGGCGCCAGCGGGACCGGCTCGCTCGCCGCGCTCGGCGCGCCGAGCGGCAGGATCACCTCGAAGCGGCTGCCGGCGCCCGGGCCGTCACTGTAGGCTGCGACCCGGCCGCCATGCAGCTGGGCGATCTCGCGCACGATCGCCAGGCCGAGTCCGAGGCCGCCGGTGCGCCGCGCCAGCGGTTGCGGCGCCTGGTAAAACGGCTCGAACACGCGCGCCAGCAGTTCCGGCGCCATGCCGGCGCCGTTGTCGCTCACGCCCAGCACCGCCTCGCCATCCAGCGCCGCCAGCGTGACGCGGGTGTCGTTGCTGCCGAAGCGGGCCGCGTTCGACAGCAGGTTGCCCAGCACCTGCACCAGGCGGGTCTCGTCACCAACGACCCAGACCTCCGGCGGCGCCTCCAGGGCGATCGGCTCGCCCGGCAGGGCCGCCACCGCGTGGCGCGCCAGTTCGGCCAGGTTCAGCGGGCGGGTCTCGATCGCCAGCTTGCCGGAAGCGATGCGCGAGACATCAAGCAGGTCGTCGACCAGGCGCCGCAGGTGGGTCACCTGGCGCCGCATGACGGCACGCTCGCGCTGGCTGCCCGATTCGTTGCGCAAATCCATCAGGTCGAGCGAGGTCAGGATCGGGCTGAGCGGATTGCGCAGTTCGTGGCCCAGCATGGCCAGGAAGGCGTCCTTGGCCTGGCCGGCCTGGCGCGCCTGGGCCAGCGCTTCCTCGAGCGATGCCAGCAGGCGCGAACGCTCCTCTTCCTGCGCCGCGCGGCGGCTGGCGGCAGCCTCCAGTGCCTGGCCCATCTCGCGGATTTCCTTGATCCGCGACGGCGCCACCCGCACCGTGCGCGCGCTGCCCAGGGCGGCGGCGCCGGCCTGCACGCTCTCGATGCGGCGCACGATGCGGCCCGAGAGCCACGAGGCCAGCGCGATGCAGGCGCTCAGCACCACCCAGGCGCCCAGCATGTAGACCGCGAAGCGCTGGAAGAAGCCGACCCCGAAGCCGGCGCTGGGGGCGCCCACCGCCACCACCCAGCCATAGCGTGGCGAGGTGGTGTAGGCGCTGATCACGTCGTCGCCCTCGAGCGCGGTGGTGGCGCCCACGCCCTCCGGGCCGCCGCTCTTCATCAGCGCCACGAGCGAAGCGCTGGGTGCGCCGACCACGGTGCGTTCCTGGTCGCGCGAGCGCGCCACCAGCGCGCCGCCGCCGTCCATCACCGCGATCACGGACTCGGGCGGAATCTTCTGGCGCGTGATCACGTCCAGGAAGCGGTCCGGCTGGACCACGGCGGTCAGCACCCAGGGCTGGCCGTCGGGACCGGTGACCGGGATCCGCACCGGCACCGCCGGGCGCCCGCCCTGCCCTCGCGCCACGCGGCCGGCCATCGGGCGGCGCTCCTCCATCGCCCGGTGCAGGCTGGCCGGATCGGCGACGCGCGCCGCCGGCGCCCCGTACGGCGCCATGGTGCGAAACAGCGGACGGCCGGTCGCATCGGACAGCACCACACCCAGCCAGTCGGGCCGCGACAGGCGGCTGGCGGTGTCGTGGAAGGCGCGCAGGTCGCCGCTGGCGAGCTGCGGACTCTTGGCGATGCCGCTCAGGGCGGCCACGGTGGCGTCGAGCTCGGCGTCGACGGCGCTCGACAGCGCGCGCGCATGGCCGACCATCATCCTTTCCTGCTCCTGTTCCAGATACAGGCCGGCGCCGTGGATGGTCCAGGCGCCCAGCAGGACGAGCGGCAGCAGGCCGATCGCGGTGAGCAGGATCAGGAGGTGTCGAAGGGACAGGACGGGTCCGGCAACGGCGCGCATGGGTGTTCCAGAGAGGAAACTCTCATTATAGGATGAGCTGGCCAGATCCTTGCGGTTTTTGCGGGATCGACGGTCAGGATCAGCGCGGAATCGACAGCGCCAGCGTTTCCTTCAGCTCTTCCATCACCACATAGCTCTTCGACTGGCCGGCGTCGGCCACGTGCAGGATCTCGCCCAGCAGGCGCCGGTATTCGGACATCTCGGGAATGCGCGCCTTGATCAGGTAGTCGAAGTCGCCTGACACCAGGTGGCATTCCATCACCTCGGGAATTGCCAGCATCGCGCGCCGGAAGCGTTCGAAGGCCTTGTCGGATTTCTGATGCAGGTTAATCTCGACAAACACCAGGATCTGCATGCCCAGCGCCTGCGGATTGATGCGCGCGTAGTAGCCCTGGATGACGCCGTCGCGCTCCATGCGCTTGACCCGCTCGATGCAGGGCGTGAGCGACAGCCCGACCTGCTCGGCCAGGTCCTTCATCACGATCCGCGCATCCTGCTGCAGGATGGACAGGATGTGCAGGTCGATCCGGTCCAGGATGCGGTTCGAGGCTTTTTGTACACGCATGGCTTCAATCCAGAATATTTGCTGAAAAATGACGTATTAACAGAAACAATTATCTCCCTACCCGCGATACGATGGCAACCTTTTCTGGATTCAGCTTTCGAGGGATATATGCGAGTCATCGTATTGGGCAGCGGCGTGGTCGGCGTCACCACCGCGTATTACCTGGCGCAGGCCGGCCATGAGGTCACCGTCATCGACCGCCAGCCCGGTCCGGCCCTCGAGACCAGTTTCGCCAACGCCGGCCAGATCTCGCCCGGCTATGCCTCGCCCTGGGCCGCGCCCGGCATTCCCCTCAAGGCCGCCAAGTGGCTGTTCCAGCGCCACGCGCCGCTGGCGATCCGTCCCGACGGCTCGCTGTTCCAGCTGCAGTGGATGTGGGAGATGTACCGCAACTGCGACCCGTCCCGCTACGCCGTCAACAAGGAACGCATGGTGCGCCTGGCCGAGTACAGCCGCGACTGCATGCGCGCGCTGCGGCGCGACACCGGCATCGCCTACGAAGGCCGCCAGCAGGGCACGGTGCAGCTGTTCCGCACCCGCCAGCAGTTCGACGGCGCCGCCAAGGACATCGAGGTGCTGCGCGATGCCGGCGTCGCCTACGAAGTGCTGGAAGGCGCGCAGCTGGCCACGGCCGAACCGGCGCTGGCCAATGTGGCCGACAAGCTGGTCGGCGGCCTGCGCCTGCCGAACGACGAAACCGGCGACTGCCAGCTGTTCACCACCCGCCTCACCGCCATGGCGCGCGAGCTGGGCGTGCGCTTCGAATTCGACACCACGATCCGCCATCTGAATGAAGCGGGCGGCGAGATCGTCTCCGTCATGACCGACAAGGGCGAGTTCAAGGCCGATCGTTATGTTCTCGCCCTGGGCAGCTATTCGCGCCTGCTGCTGCAGCGCTGGTTCCCGCTGCCGGTCTATCCGATGAAGGGCTATTCGCTGACGGTGCCGATCACGGACGCCGCCCGCGCCCCGGTGTCGACCATCCTCGACGAGACCTACAAGATCGCCGTGACCCGCTTCGACGACCGCATCCGCGTCGGCGGCATGGCCGAGCTCTCCGGTTACAACCTCGACCTCAATCCACGCCGCCGTGAAACCCTGGAGCTGGTCGTCAACGACCTGTTCCCGGGCGCGGGCGACACCGCCCAGGCCAGCTTCTGGACCGGCCTGCGCCCAATGACGCCGGACAGCACCCCGGTGGTGGGCGCCACGCCGCTGCGCAACCTGTTCCTGAATACCGGCCACGGCACGCTCGGCTGGACCATGGCGGCCGGCTCGGCCAGCGTGATCGCCGACCTGGTGGGCGGCAAGGCGCCGTCGATCCGCGCCGACGACCTGGCCGTGTTCCGCTACGCGGGCAGCAGCGGCGCTGCCGCCGGCGGCAAGCTGGCGCAGGCGTGACGCCATGAGCGAGCAGGCAAGCTGCGCCCGCGCCGGGGCCATCCTCACGGTCGACCTGGACGCGGTGCGCGCCAACTACCGCCTGCTGCGCGAACGCGGCCAGGCCGATGGCGCGCAGGCCGCCTGCGCGGCCGTGCTCAAGGCCGACGCCTATGGGCTCGGCATGGACAAGGTCGCGCAAGCGCTGGTGCGCGAAGGCTGCCGCAGCTTCTTCGTGGCCCACCTCGACGAAGGCATCCGCCTGCGCCAGCTGGTGCCCGCGGATTGCACCATCCACGTAATGCATGGCGCGATGCCGGGCACGGCGCGCGACTGCGTCGAGCACGACCTGGTGCCGGTGTTGAACGACCCCGGCCAGGTGGCCGAATGGCGCGCGCTGGCAGGTGAGCTCGGACGCCAGCTGCCGGCCGCGCTGCAGGTGGATACCGGCATGTCGCGCATGGGCCTGGCCCCGGCCGATCTCGAGCGCCTGCGCCAGGACCCGGCCTGGCTCGAAGGCATCGACCTGCGCCTGGTGATGAGCCACCTGGCCTGCGCCGACGTGCCGGCGCATCCGCTCAACGACCGCCAGCGCCTGCGTTTCCAAGAGGTGCGCGCGCTGTTCCCCGGCGTGCCGGCCAGCCTGGCCAACTCCTCGGGCGTGTTCCTGGGCCGCGCCTGGCACTTCGACCTGCTGCGTCCGGGTTGCGCGCTGTACGGCATCAATCCCCAGCCCGGCCACGCCAACCCGCTGGCACAGGCGGTGTCGCTGGCGGCGCGCGTGGTGCAGCTGCGCACCGTGACCGCCGGCGACATCGTCGGCTATGGCGCGCGCTATGTCGCGCCGGGCGAGCGCCGCATCGCCACCATCGCCATCGGCTATGCCGACGGCTGGCTGCGCGCCCTCACCGGCCACTCGCAAGCCTTCGTCGATGGCGTGGCCGTGCCCTTCGCCGGCACCGTGTCGATGGACAGCATCACGCTCGATGTCACCGGCATCCCTGAAGCGCGGATCGCGCCCGGCCAGACGGTCGACCTCCTGTGCCCGCAGCAGACGGTGGACGAGGTCGCGGGCCAGGCCGGCACCATCGGCTACGAGGTGCTGACCCGCCTGGGTGCGCGCTTTTACCGTCATTACGTCGGCGGCTAGAACAACTCCAGGTTCGGCGATGGCGGCGGCGCCGCCCGCTTCGGCGCCAGCGGCGCCGCCCAAGCTTTCATGGCCTCGGCCGGGTAATGCCGCAGGAAGCTGCGCGCGACGTCCGTGTCGCGGCAAGCCAGCCAGTCCCCCACTTCTTCCTGCCCCAGCAACACCAGCGAGCGCTTCTCGTCGCCCGGCTTGTGCATGCGCCGCATCAGCGGATGGTCGTCGGCATTGATGGTGATCTGGGTGAAGGCGGTCGACATGGCGCCGTCGGCCTCCTGCCACTCGCGCCACAGCCCCGCCACCCAGAACAACTCATCGTCGACCATGCCGATCGCGGTGCGCTCGGCGCGTCCGCTCTCGTAGCACGGCTCGTAGAACCACAGCATCGGCACCGCGCACAGCTGCAGGCGGCGCCAGGCCGGGGCGAACGAGCGCCGCTCGAGCAGCGATTCGGCGCGCGCATTCATGGTGTCGAAGGGTTTGACCTCGGGCGGGATGTGGCGCCGCGGCACCATGCCATAGCTGGCCACGCAGGCTTCCAGCGGCAAGCCGGGCGCGGCGCGCAGGATCGGCGCCGCGTAATCCTTCCAGCTCTCCTCGGGCCAGTGCCAGTCGCGCGGCAGGATACTGAACGCGCCGATGCGACCATTGAACTGCTCGGGAGTCGGGGGACGATAATTAACGCACATGAAAGGGACCTGGGAATTGTTGCCTAATAATAACAGTGGCGACGAACATGGCGTCTTCCATGTTAACTGAAGTGTAAAATGCATCGTCCACTTTTTAGCATTCGCACCGATGCCGCCAGCCAGCCTTCCCTTCCTGCCCGCCACTGACGAGACGTCGCGACTGATAGTAGCATTCCCCTGGGATACCACGAGCCTGGGCCCGATCGAAGACTGGCCGACCGTGCTCAAGACCACGGTGGCCCTGATCATGGCCACCCCGGCGCCGATCGTCACCCTGTGGGGCGAGGACGGCTACATGATCTACAACGACGCCTACCGGGTATTCGCCGGCGGGCGCCACCCGGTGTTGCTCGGCTCGAAGGTGCGCGAAGGCTGGCCCGAGGTGGCCGACTTCAACGACAACGTGATGAAGGTGGGCCTGGCGGGCGGCACCCTCAGCTACCAGGACCAGGAACTGACCCTGCACCGCAGCGGCCAGCCCGAGCCGGTCTGGATGAACCTCGATTATTCGCCGATCCGCGACCCGGAAGGCCGCATCGCCGGCGTGATGTCGGTGGTGGTGGAGACGTCGAGCAAGGTCAAGGCCGAACGCCATGTGCGCGCCGAGCGCGAACGCCTGAACAATATGTTCGAGCAGGCGCCCGGCTTCATCTGCCTGCTGGAGGGCGGCGAGCACCGCTACGCCCTGGCCAACGACGCCTACCGCGCGCTGACCGGCCACCGTCCCCTGCTCGGCATGCCGGTGGCGCAGGCGGTGCCGGAGCTGGCCGAACACGGCATCGTCGAGGTGCTCGACCGCTGCTTCGCCGATGGCACGACCTTCCGCGCCGAGGGCGTCGAACTCACGCTGCGCAATCCCGGCCTGGACGCGCCGGTACGCACCTTCATCGACTTCGTGCTGCAGCCGCTGCGCGACGCCAACGGCGCCGTGTACGCCACCTTCGTGGAAGGCAACGACGTCACCGAACGGGTGAGCGCCGAACGCGCGCTGCGTTCCAGCGAGGCGCGCTTCCGCACCTTCGCCCAGGCCATGCCCAATCACGTGTGGGCGGCGCGCGAGGATGGCAGCGTGGAATGGATCAACGACCGCGTGCATGAGTATGCCAGCGCCGGCGCCGATCCGCAGGGCGTGCTGGGCCGCGGCTGGGGTTCGCTGATACACCCGGACGACGCCGCGCGCTACCGCACGCTGTGGGACGCCAGCGTGGCGTCCGGCGCCCCGCTCGACGCCCAGATCCGGCTGCGCCGCCACGACGGCGAATACCGCTGGCACTTGGTGCGCGCGCGCCGCTCGCCGGGCGAGGCCGGCGAAGGCGCCCTGTGGATCGGCAGCAGCATCGACATCGAGGAACAGAAACGCGCCAGCGAGGCGCTGGCCGCCGTCAACGCCACCCTCGAGGAACGGGTCGAGCGCCGCACGGCCGAGCGCGACCGCATGTGGCGGCTGTCGAAGGACATCATGCTGGTGGCCGACTTCCAGGGGAGCTTGTCCGCCGTGAACCCTGCTTTCACGAACATCCTTGGCTGGCTTGAATCCGAGGTGCTCGCCACGCCGCTGCTCGACCTGGTGCACCCGGACGACCGCGAACCCACCACGCGCCAGATCGAGGCGCTGCGCCTGGGCGGCCAGGTTTACCGCTTCGAGAACCGCTATCGGCGCAAGAACGGCAGCTGGTGCCACCTGTCCTGGACCGCCTCGCCCGACGAGCAGTACATCCATGCGGTGGGCCGCGACATCAGCACCGACCTGGCCCAGATGGAAGCCATGCGGCGCACCGAAGCCGCGCTGCAGCAGGCGCAGAAGATGGAAACCATCGGCAAACTCACCGGTGGCGTGGCGCACGACTTCAACAACCTGCTGCAGGTCATCGGCGGCAACCTGCAACTGATCGCGCGCCGCGCCGACGGCCTGCCCGAGATCAAGAAGCGCGTCGAGAATGCGATGAACGGCGTCGAGCGCGGCGCCAAGCTGGCCAGCTCCCTGCTGTCGTTCGCGCGCCGCCAGCCGCTCGAGCCGAAGGCGGTCAAGATCGGCCGCCTGCTGGGCAGCATGGAAGACATGATGCGGCGCGCCCTGGGCGAAGAGATCGACGTCGAGATGGTGATGTCGGGCGGCCTGTGGACCACCGAGGTCGACCCGGCCCAGCTCGAGAACGCGATCCTGAACCTGGCGATCAATGCACGCGACGCCATGGACGGCGCCGGCAAGCTGACCATCGAGGTCGCCAATGCCGCGCTGGACGCCGGCTACTGCGCCGCCCACCCCGAGGTCACGCCCGGCCAGTACGTGCTGCTGGCCGTCAGCGACACCGGCAGCGGCATGCCGCAGGAAGTCATCGACCAGGCCTTCGAGCCCTTCTTCTCGACCAAGCCCGAGGGCAAGGGCACGGGCCTGGGGCTGTCGATGGTGTATGGCCTGGTCAAGCAGTCGGGCGGTCACGTCAAGATCTACAGCGAGGTCGGCGAAGGCAGTACGGTCAAGATCTACCTGCCACGTTCGCTGCAGGCCGAGGACCTCGCCGGCGAGCAGCTGGCGCAGCCGGTGACCGGTGGCCACGAGACCGTGCTGGTGGTCGAGGACGACGAGCAGGTGCGCCTGACCGTGGTCGACCTGCTGACCGACCTGGGCTACCGGGTGCTGCGCGCCAACGACGCCGCCTCGGCCCTGACCGTGATCGACAGCGGCATCCACATCGACCTGCTGTTCACCGACGTCGTGATGCCGGGGCCCCTGCGCAGCCCGGAGCTGGCCAGGAAGGCGCGCGAGCGCCTGCCGAACGTCGCGGTGCTGTTCACCTCGGGCTATACCGAGAACGCGATCGTGCACGGCGGCCGGCTCGACCCGGGCGTCGAACTACTGGGCAAGCCGTATACCCGTGACAACCTGGCGCGCAAGATCCGCCACGTGCTGACCAACCAGCAGCAGAAGAACGCCGCCCTGCAGCCGTCGTCCGGCGCCGCCGCGCCGGCCGGCTCCAAGGCGCGCGTGCTGCTGGTGGAAGACGAGGACGACATCCGCGAGAACACCGCGGAACTGTTGCGCATCATGGGCTATGAAGTGCTGGAGGCGGCCAGCGCCGAAGCGGCGCTGGCGCTGCTGGACAAGCAGCCGGACATCGTGCTGACCGACCTGCAGCTGCCGGGCATGGGAGGCGAAGCGCTGGCGCAGGCGCTGCGGCAAAGACTGCCGCGCGCGCGGATCGTCTTCATGAGCGGGGCCAGCCACGCGTCGGAGGCAGCCGACGCGCTGCTGCCCAAGCCCTACGATGCCGGGCAGCTCCAGGCGCTGCTGGAAAAGCTCGCCTAGAACTGGTGGTTGACGCCCAGGTCGAGGTGGCGGACGCGTTGCGGCGCCTTCTTGCTCGACACGTCGGCGTAGAGACGGGTGCGCTTCGATAAGTCGTACTCGTAGCCGAGCGAGGCCTGCCTGGTCGTGGACGATTCGTCCACGTCCTTCCAGCCGTAGCCCGCCAGCACCCGGCCGGGGCCGAGCGCCTGCTGCAGGCCGATGACCCAGGCCTTGCTGTGCGCCTGTACGACCCGGATATGGGACTGGTCTTGCCTGGTATGCGACACCATCACCCGCGTCGACGACGCCAGCACCAGCGACAACCCGGCGGCGTAAAGGCGGCTTTCAACGGCATTGCGCTCGAAGGCCAGCATCATCGACAGGTCCTTGCGACGATACGTGGCCGTCAGCGATACCGGCGTGCTTGATGCCGCCGCGTTCGCGGGATATTGCGGATCTTGTGCACTGCCCTTGCCGATCAGGGGCGGCCCGCCATTCGCCTCGCGCGTGCCGACCGTCGCATTGAGCTGCATGCCGGCCACCTCGGGCGAGTTGTAGAAAAGCCCGTTCGACATCCGGTTGGTCGAGTTGCCGACCGGGCCGAGCGGGTCGGACGTGAAGCCCGCAATGGTGAGATCGGTCTGGAAACCGGCCGGCGTCGGCGACCCATACCATGGGTCAAAGGCCGCGCTCGACTCCTGGAAGGCGGTCAGGCCGCGCCCCAGCCTCACCGTGCCGAAAGCGCCTCTCAGGCCGACCCGGCTCTGTCCCTGGAACAGGGGGCGCTGCGCACCTCCCGGCCCTTGCTCGGCGCTGCCGGTGTCCGGCTCGTAGCGAATCTCCAGCTGGAACAAGGCATCGAGGCCGTTGCCGAGCGCCTCGCTCCCCTTGATGCCCAGCGTATTGTTGGCGCGCTTGCCGAGCGCCAGCGGCTGGCCGCTACGCTTGATCAAGCCGATATCGATATTGCCATAGAACTGGACCGACGATTGCGCGTATGCGCTGCCGATGAATGCACTCAATAGTGCCAGCGGGGGAAGCAGGATGTTCACGAAGATCAGGAATGAAACGATGTGTAGGGGGGGGACAGTGCCGGAGCGGGCTCCGGCACTGGACGACGGGGGAATGATGGTGAGACGGCGGCGCGTCAGGCCGGCGGCAGGCCGGTCTGGGCTTTCTTGCTCAGCTCACGCAGCCACACGTCGTGCTGCTCGACGAGTCCCTTGGTGAACACATCGGTGGACCAGATGCCGAGGGTGCTGATCTGGGTTTCGTCGGTGATCAGCAGCGTGGTGCCGTCAGCCAGCGGATGCAGGTACCAGGTGTGGTAGGCCAGCACTCCGTCGGCTTTCGCCACCCAGGCCAGGCGGCGCTCCTTCTCGAAATCGTGCACGGTCGACGTCAGGCGGAAACCGAAGGTCGACCAGCGGAACTCCGAGCCGGCCCGCAGATAGGGGCCAGGCCAGATGGTGAACTCCACGTCCTGCGCGTTCGGATACCACTCGGGCCAGCTCTTGGCATAGGTCAGCCAGGCCCAGACCGTGGCCGGCGGCGCAGGAATGACCAGCTCGTTGCGGGCGTACAGGGGGGCGGTTTCCGGCTTGTAGGCCTCTGGCCAGTTGATGTCGTTGCGAGGGTCGTTGGTGGCATCGAAGCCGGCGGTCGTGGTCGTAGTGCGGGTCATATTGCTTCTCCAGATAAAAGGTAAACGATGTCGAAAAATGGATGACGATCGACATCTTTTTTATTATTCGCACGCCGAGAAATGGATGTCAATCATAATCCTCATGACCGTGAGCACTCGATTTCTTCTTGTATCTCACACAAAGAATGATTGTTTGAGTTTGTATCCCGGGGACCCTAGACTGGCGCGTCAAGCCTTCCGTAAGGCGTCAACCCGGATCGAATGGAGTACCGATGACCCAGAAATACTATGCGATGGACATGCCCTTCTACAGCAGCCTGGGGGTCTACCCCTTCGAAGAGCGCTGCGAGATCGTCAAGGAGGTGGGCTTCGACGCGATGCACCTGAGCGTATGGGATGGCCGCAACTGGGCCAGCACGGCGCCGCTGGCGCACGTCGGCGAACGCTACGGGCTCGAGGTGGCCGGCGTGTACATCGTGCTCGACCTGACGCTGGGTGAACGCGATCCGCGCAACAGCGGCATCCTCACCATGATCGAGACGATGCCAGAGGGCTCGACCATCGAGCTGGCGATCCGCTCGGCTGGCCCGCAACTCACCCATTCCGATCCGGCCGGCGACGCGCCGGTATGCGCCTGGCTACGGCAGGCACTGGCCATCGCCCAGGCGCGCGGCAGCCGCATCCTGCTGTACACCCATATCGGCTTCTGGCTCGACAAGCACGACGACGCGCTGCGTCTGTGCGAAAAGATGGCGCACCCCAACCTGGGCATGCTGTTCACCAGCGGTAACTGGTATATGGGCGGAGGCGACCAGCTGGCGGCCCTGCTGCGCCGCGCCCTGCCCTACATCAGGCAGGTCAACTTGGCGGGCGCCCGGCGCAGCCCGCTCGGCTTCATGGGCATCGCGACGATCGAGCCGCTCGACGTCGGTGAACTGGACAATTTTGCGGTGGTCGCGCTGCTCAAGCGCCTGGGCTACGAGGGCTATATCGGCTATACCGGCTGGGAAGAAGGCGGCGACGCCTATCACAAGCTGGAACGGTCGCTGCGCATGCTGCGCGATATCGAGCGCCGCGTGGCGCGCCACCCGCACTGGGGCAGCCACCTGGGTTGACCCTGCGCCTCAGCGCGCCAGCATGCCGACCAGCCAGCTCGTCAGGGGGCTGGACGCCGCGCGCGGATGCCAGGCGGCGATCAGCTCGAAGCCGGGCGGCACCACGTCACCATCGAGCCGCACCCGCGCCAGGCCCGGATGCGGCAGCAGCCGCGATGGCAGGAAAGCGACCGCGCCGGTCGCCTCGAGCACCTGCGGCATCAGCAAGAAATGCGGCACCGACAGGATGATATTGCGCTCGAGCCCCAGCTGCTGCAGCCAGCCGTCGGCCGAACCGACCAGGTTGGCGCGCGCCGGCGACACCACCACATGCTGCTGCTGCGCCAGCGCCTTCAGGCTCAGGCGCTTGCCCGCAAGCCGCGAACTGGCCGCCGCCACGCACACATAATGCTCCTGGAACAGGACGCGGCGCTCGAAACTGGCCGGCACATTGGCCGGGATATTCACCGCCAGGTCGATCTCGCCGCTGCCCATCCTGGCCGGCAAGGAGTCGACCTCGGCTTCGCTCAGGATCAACTTGAGGTGCGGCGCCTGCTCGCGGATGGCGCGCAGGCGCGGCGCGACCGCCACCGCATGGGCGTAGTCCGAGGCCGAGATATTCACCGTCGCCCGCACCTCCATTGGATCGAAGGGGCCGCGCTCGACCAGCCGCTCGAGCGCGGCCAGGATGGCATTGATCTCGCTCCCCATCTCCAGCGCCAGCGCGGTCGGCAGCACGCCCCGTCCGGTACGCACGAACAGGGGGTCGCCGAATACGTCGCGCAGTGTCGCCAGGTTGGCGCTGATGGCCTGCTGCGTCAATCCCATCTGGTCCGCGACCTGGCTCAGGTTGCCGTCCTTGAGCAGGGCCGCCATGATGCGCAGCTGCTTGATGCCCAGCCTCGATAATTGGTTCATATTTGTATCTTATACCAAAAACGATTGTTGGATTTTGTATCAGCCACTCCCTATGCTCATCGCTCCACACACCTCAACAGGGAGCAGAAACATGAAAATGACGGGTAACACGATCCTGATCACCGGCGGCGCCTCGGGCATCGGCCGCGGCCTGGCCGAAGCCTTCCACCGGCTCGGCAACCATGTCATCGTCGCCGGGCGGCGCAAGGACTACCTCGATGCCGTGACGCAGGCCAATCCAGGCATGCGCGCCATCGAAATCGACGTGACCGACCAGGAAAGCATCGCCGAGGCCAGTGCGCGGGTGCTGCGCGACTTCCCTTCGCTGAATGTCCTGATCAATAACGCAGGCGTGATGGCGCTCGATAACCCGGCCGAACCGATCGACGACCGCATGCTGGTCGACAGCGTCGCCACCAATTTCCTCGGCCCGATCCGCGTGACCTCGGCCCTGGTCGAGCACCTGAAAAGCCAGAGCGCAGCGACCATCGTCAACGTCACCTCGGGCATGGGCTTCGTGCCGTTCGCCATCGGCGCGGTCTATTCGGCCAGCAAGGCCGCGCTGCACTCCTGGACCATGACCCTGCGCTACCAGCTCGAAGGCAGCACGGTCAAGGTGGTGGAACTGGCGCCGCCCTGGGTGCGCACCGATCTGCTGAACAGCAACGAGGCCGAAGGCGCCATGCCGCGCGCCGAATTCATCGCTGAATCGATGGCCTTGCTGGCCACCGGCGTCGACGAAGTCCTGGTGGACCGGGTGCGCAGGATCCGCGCCAATCCGGGCCCGAACGAAGCGGCCTATTTCCAGGAATTCAACGACATGATGCTCAAGGGCTGACACGTCCGCAGCCGCTTTCTTCAAGACCCACATGACTACACACCACGCCCCCATGCCCGCCGGCGTGATCGCGCTGGCGATCAGCGCCTTCGCCATCGGCAGCTCCGAGTTCATCGTGGTCGGCATCCTGCCGGCCATCGCCGCCGACCTCGGGATCTCCCTCGACAGCGCCGGTTCCCTGGTGAGCCTGTACGCACTGGCGCTCGCGCTGGGCACACCGCTGCTGGTGCTCGCCCTGTCGCGTCTGGCACCCACCCGGGTCCTGGCCGGACTGATCGTCGTCTTCTTGCTCGGCAACCTGTTGTCGGCGTTCGCGACGGGCTACACCATGCTGCTGGCCGGACGCGTCGTCACGGCGGTCGCCCATGGCGCCTTCTTCGCCATCGGCGCCACCGTGGCGGCCGGGCTGGTCGCGCCACAACAGGCCGGCCGCGCGATCGCCACCATGTTCGCCGGGTTGACGCTGGCGATGGTGATCGGAGTACCGCTCGGCAGCTTCCTGGGCAACCTGATGGCATGGCGCCTGCCCTTCCTCGCCGTGGCGCTGCTGGCCGCCGTCGGCCTGGGCGCGATGCTGCGCTGGCTGCCCGGCCAGCTCCCCCAGGGCGGCGCCGGCAAGGCCAGCGCCCAGCTGGCAGCGCTGGCCAGTCCCGCCATCCTGTCGATGATGGCGGTGACCGTGCTGGGCTTCGGCGCCAGCTTCGCCGCCTTCACCTTCATCACGCCGATCCTGACCGATATCTCCGGCTTTTCGGCGGCCACCGCCAGCGCGCTGCTGGTCGTGTTCGGCGCGGCCACCTTCATCGGCAACCTGGTGGGCGGACGCCTCGTCACCCGCCATGGCTGGGCCCGCACGCTGGCCGGCATGCTGGTGGGTCTGGCGCTGGCCCAGGCCCTGGTCGCACTCGTCCTCCGCGCGCAGGCGCCGATGGTGGCGATGCTATTCGTGTGGGGCCTGTTCGCCTTCGGTCTGGGCCCGCCGCTGCAGGCGGCGATGCTGGCCACCGCGCAGCGCTACTCGCCGCAGGCCGTGGACTTCGCCTCCAGCCTGAACATCTCCGCCTTCAACCTGGGCATCGCGCCGGGCGCCCTGTGCGGCAGCCTGATCGTCGCCCGCGGCGCCATGGAACTGACGCCGTGGGCCGGCAGCGCGGCCGCACTGGCCGCCCTGCTGCCCCTGGCGGCGCTCGCTGCGCGCCATGCCAGGCCCGCGCCCGACGCCATCCAACCCGTCACCACTCGCTAGGATCCACCATGCTTTCTCCATCGTCACGCCCGTATTCCACCCTGCCCGGCTTCACGCGCTGCTTCGCGCCGGGCCGGCTGACCCTCGGCCTGTTCTATCCGATCGAAGCCTACCAGGGCGACGCTCCCTCCATGGAAGGCCACGCCGAGCGGGCGCAGGAAGCCGAAGCCGCCGGCTTCGCCTCGCTGTTCATCCGCGACGTACCGCTGCGCGACCCGAGCTTCGGCGACCTGGGCCAGATCTTCGATCCCTTCGTCTATCTCGGTTACCTGGCCGCCAGGACCTCGACCATCGCCCTCGGCACCGGCGGCATCGTGGTCCCTCTGCGTAACCCGCTGCACGTGGCCAAGGCGGCCACCAGCGTCGACCGGCTCAGCGGGGGCCGCCTGTTGCTGGGAGTGGCCTCCGGCGACCGCCCGGTGGAGTTCCCCGCCTTCGGCGTCGACCCCGAGCGCCGCGGCGCGATCCTGCGCGAGCACCTGGCGGTGATGCGCACCGTCCAGGGCAGCAGTTTCGAGCCGGCGCGCTGGGAAGGCGGCGCGCTGGAGGGGGCCGACCTGGTGCCCAAGCCGCTGGCGCGGGAAGTGCCGCTGCTGGTCACCGGCAATAGTCGCCAGTCGGTGGACTGGATCGCCGAACACGCCCACGGCTGGATCACGTATCCGCGCCAGCTCGAGCACCAGGAGCTGCTGATCGCGACCTTCCGCGCCAGCGTGGCCGCCAGTTGCGGCGAGGCGTTCAAGCCATTCATCCAGTCCCTGTTCATCGACCTGGCGAGCGATCCGGATGCCGCGCCGCAGCCGATCCACCTCGGCTACCGGCTGGGCCGCAACCAGTTGCTCAAGCTGCTGGAGCTGCTGCAGGAGATCGGCGTCAATCAGGTGATCCTGAGCCTCAAATACAGCGCGCGTCCGGCGCAGGCCGTCATCGAGGAGCTCCAGCGCCACGTCGTGCCGCATTTCCCGGCGCTGGCGCCATGAGCGGCTTCCCCAATCGTACCGCGCTGATCGTGGGCGCCGGCCCCGGCATCGGCGCCTCGCTGGCGCGCCAGTTGGTCGCGCAGGGCGTCAGGGTGGCGCTGGGCGCGCGCGACATCGCACGCCTGCGGCCGCTGGCCGCGGACATCGGGGCCCTGGCGTTCGAGGCCGACGCCGCCGATCCGGCGTCGGTCGCCGAGCTGTTCGCGTGCGCCGAATGGGCCAATGGCCCGGCCGACGTCGTGGTCTACAACGCCGCGTCACGGCCGGCCCGCGCCTCCATTCTCGCGCTCGACCCGCGGCAGGTGGGCGCCGACCTGGCCGCGTCGGCCTACGGCGGGTTTTTGGTGGTCCAGCAGGCCGCCCTACGCATGGCGCCGGCGCGCCACGGCTGCATCGTCCTCTCCGGCGCCACGGCCAGCGTCAAGGGCTTCGCCGACTCGGCTCCGTTGGCGATGGGGAAGTTCGCCTTGCGCGGCCTGGCCCAGAGCGCGGCGCGCGAACTGGGGCCGCAAGGCATCCACGTGGCCCATATCGTGATCGATGGCCTGGTGCGCTCCGCGACGCGCGCCGATCCGCCGGCGCGGCCGGACAGCACCCTCGATCCCGAGGCGATCGCGCGCAGCTACCTGGCCGTGATGCGGCAGGAGCGCTGCGCCTGGAGCCACGAGATCGACCTGCGGCCCTGGGTCGAGCCGTTCTGAGCAGCGGTCGGACAGCGCTGCGCGTTATACTCGCGCCAGCAGAAATCCTGGAGGAAGTGGATGGGAAAATCGAGAGTCGAGGCGGCGCAGACGCGCGAGCGGATCGTGGACACAGCGTCGACGGTGTTTCGCCAGAACGGCATCCACCAGACCGGCATCGCCGAACTGATGTCCGCGGCCGGCCTCACCCATGGCGGCTTCTACAAGCATTTCGCATCGAAGGACGAGCTGATCGCCGAGGCCAGCGCCCTGGCCCTGCGCCAGGCGGAGCAGCGGCTCGCTCCCGGGGAGGATGGCGGCCCCGCCGACCTGGAAGCCCTGGCCTGGACCTATCTGCGCCTGGAAGAAGCCGCCCATGCCGGCGGCGGCTGCCTGTTCGCGGCGGTGGGGAGCGAACTGGCGCGCGCCGCGCCCGCCACCCGCCAGGTCGCCAGCGAAGGCTTCGAACGGCTGGTGCAGGTCTTCGCACGGCGCATGGGGGCTGTCCCGGCAGTTGAGGCGACCCGGCGCGCGCGGATCGCCCTGTCCATCATGATCGGCGCGCTTACCATGGCGCGCATCGTCACCGACCCCGAGGTGGCGCGCACCCTGCTGGGCGACGCCGTGGAGGCCGTCAAGCAGCTCGCGTGAGCTGCCCGCGCAGGGTCGCCAGGAAGCGTTCCTTGTCCAGCAAGGTCCGCACATCCTCGCGGCCGTCCTCGCCCGGCACCTCGAGCACTTCGGCGGCATCGCGCCGCATATCGTCCGGCCCGTTCACGCGCAGCAGCTGCGGCGATGGACGGCGCTGGCTGTCGGGCAGCGACAGGATGGTGTCCACGCGATCGACCACCAGGCCGAAGCGCTCGCCCTCGTGCTCCAGCACCAGGATGCGGCAGCCGGAGCGGTCTTCGAGCGGCGCCATGCCGTACAGGGTGCGCAGGTCGATCACGCACACCATCTGCTGGCGCACTTGCATCATGCCGTGCACGCAGTCCGGCATGCCGGGCGGACGGGTGACGGGGCCGTCGAAATCGACGATCTCGCGCACCTGGCCGATGTCGGCCGCCCAGCCGTTGTCGAGGGAGAACGCCAGGTAGACGCGGCGCGCGCCCACCTTCTTCTCGGCCGCGCGCGCGGCGCCGGCTTCGGCCGCATACAGGCGGCGGTGGCCGGCGCAGATCTCGGCCACCTCGGCATCCGAAAACAGCGCATCGTGCGCCAGGAACAGGCTGTCGCCCAGCTCCGCATTGGGCAGGCAGCCCCGGTACATGGCGCCGCGCGCCGTGCCCAGCATCGGAATCGGCAGGATGTCGGTGTCGAAATAGGGCCGGATGTCGTCGACCGCGTCGACCAGCAGGCCCATCTGCTCATCGCCGATGCGCACCACCAGCACCCGCGCGTCATCCGGGTCGCCGGTACCGGGCGCGCACTGCAGCAGCGCGCCGAAATCGACCACGCCGACCGGCGCGCCGCGCAGGTTGAGCCAGCCCTTGCACAAGCGGCCCAGCATCACCGACGGCAGCAGCGCGGGCACGCGCATGATCTCCTGGATCGCCTCCATCGCCAGCGCGAAGCGCAGCCCGCCGACGGTGAACGAGATGCACTTGCGGCCCTGCGCCTGGCGCAGGAAGCGCATGCGCCAAGCTTCGCGCGCCACGCTGGCGTGGGCCCGCACCTGGGGCACGTTGTCGATGCGTACCAGGCGCGCGGCATCGAGCATCTGGACGATGCGCGCGCCGTCTTCGAGGGTGATCGCACCCGCGACCACACCAGGCTGCTGGCCGTCGCTCCAGCGCAGGCCGGCGCGCTGCTCTGGGCGCACGCGCAGCACTTCGCCGGTGGCGTCGAACACCAGGCCCACCTGGATGTCGTCGACGTCGACGATCGCCACCCGCTGCTCGCTTGACGCGGCGGGCGCCGCCGGGTCGAAGATGCGGCCCAGGTTCAGGAGCGGTATCGCCGCGCCGCGCAGGGTGAAGATGCCTTCCAGGCAGGCTGGCGACAGCGGGATCGGGGTGATCCGCTGCGGCATACCCACCACTTCGCGCACGTGATCGGCCGGCAGCGCGAATTCCTGGCCGGCCAAAAAGAAGGTGCCCACCACTTCCATGCCGGCCGCGTCGCGCAGCACGCGCGCGGCGGCGGCCTGCTGCGCATCGATCGCGGCCACGGCGGCGCGCGCATCGGCATGCATGTCGTGCAGCGCGTTCATGCGGCCACCATCTGCGCGCGCTGGGCGGCTTGGATGCGCACCACGCTGAAGGTCTGGCGATCGCAGTCGATCGACAGGCGCCGTCCCTGCGAGCCGCCCACGTCCTGGAACGTCACCTGCAGGCCGCGCAGCGAGATCTGCGAACGCGCCGCCGCGATATTGCGGGTGCCCACCGCGCCGTCGTGGGTGCGCAGGTTGAGCATGCGCGCGCCGCCGGCGATCACCACGTCCACCTCGTCGTACTGCTCGCGCCGCACGCCCAGCGCCGCCAGCAGGCGCGGCACCGCGGCGCTGACGTAGCGCGCCGAATCTTCACCGGTTTCGACGCCCTCGGGCAGGAAGCAGTGCGCCAGGCCGCAGCGGCGCTGGCGGCGCCAAATCATGCCGATCCCGACGCAGGAACCCAGCAGCGCGGTCAGGACCTGGTCGCCATGGCCGACCTGCATCTGGCCGGACAGGACATGGGACGTGTGATTCAAGCTGTGCGTGTTCATGGTGTGTTCAATCCCCGATACGATAGACGTGGGCCTGCTCGAACACGAAGGCCGTGTCCAGGCGGGTGATGGATTCCTGTTCGCCCAGGACCAGGCGCGCCTCGCGCTGCATCGATGCACGGGCGCCGGCCAGCACCCGCTGCTGGGCCTGTGCATCGAAGTAGATCAGCACATTGCGCAGCATGACCAGGTCGAAACCGGCCACGCGCGGCGGCCGCTGCAGCAGATTGTGTTCGCCGAATTCGACGCACTGCGACACCTCGCTGGCGACG
Source organism: Massilia sp. CFBP9026 (assembly GCF_034045165.1). Lineage (NCBI taxonomy): Bacteria > Pseudomonadati > Pseudomonadota > Betaproteobacteria > Burkholderiales > Oxalobacteraceae > Massilia > Massilia sp. CFBP9026. The sequence goes on along the minus strand of NZ_JAXCWH010000001.1, from coordinate 335,911 downwards.
CGGAAGGCGTCGCCCACCGGACGCAGGTATTTGCGGAACAGTTCCGGGTGGTCGCGCTCGAAACGCTCCACGCTGCGCCCGCGGTACATGGCCGCGCGCGCCGTGGCCAGGGCCTCGGTCGAGATGTCGGTGGCCAGGATCTCGAAGCGCAGTCCGGGGAAGTTGCTGCGCGCCTCGAGACAGGTCATGGCCAGCGAATACGCTTCCTCGCCGGTGGCGGCGGCGGCCGACCAGATGCGCAGCGGCGCATTGGTGTTGGCAAACTCGGCGCGCACGGCCCACTCGGGCAGGAAGTCGCGCTCCAGCCAGCGCCACACGGCCGGGGTGCGGAAGAAGGCGGTGTCGTTGGTGGTCACCGAATTGATGAACGACACGACTTCCTGGCGGTCCTGCTCAAGGCGCGTGATATAGGCGCCGTAGTTGTCGAGCCCCAGCGCGCGCAGGCGCGGCTGCAGGCGCCCCTGCAGCAGCACGCGCTTGTGGCGGCCCATGGCGATGCCGGTGTGCTGGCGCACCAGGCCGATGATGGCGTCCAGCTTGTCGTCGCTCAGTTCCATGTCGCTCAGTCCCATATCCTTCCTTTACACCACGAAGCGGGCCACGGTGGCGTTCAGGTGGCCGGCGTGCTCGTTCAGGCCCTCGGTCGAACGCGCGATGCTGTCGCAGGAACCCGCCGAACGCTCGGTTTCCTGGGCGATGTAGGAGATCGCGGCGCTGACTTCCTTGGCCGTCAGCGACTGTTCGCTGGCGCTGTCCGAGATCTCGGCGATCGCCAGCGAGGTCTTGCCCACGCCGGTGGTGATGCGGTCGAAGGCCTCGCTGGCCTGGCGCGAGATCTCGCTGCCCTGGGCCACGCGGCGCACCGATTCGTTGATCAGCTTCGAGATTTCCTTGGTCGCCTGCGAGGAGCGCTCGGCGAGCTTCCTGACCTCGTCGGCCACCACCGAGAAGCCCAGGCCGTGCTCGCCGGCGCGGGCGGCCTCGATCGCGGCATTGAAGGCCAGCATATTGGTCTGGCCGGCGATCTCGCCGATCACCTTCACGATCTCGCCGATGTCTTCCGACGACTGGTTGATCATGGCCATCGCCTCGATCGAGCGGGCGATCGCCTTGGCGCCGATCTCGGCTTCGTCGCGGGTGTTCTGGGCCAGGGAATTGGCTTCCTGGGTGCTGCGCGCGATGGTGTTGATCGAGGCGGTCAAGCCGTCGACCGAGGCGTTCATCTGCTCCACCGTGGCGCCCAGCGCCTGGGCGCTGGCGGCCACCGTGTTGGAACGGTCGGCGATCGCACGCGACGAGTCATTGAGCTTGCCGGCGGCGTTGACGGCGTCGCCGATCACCGCGCGCAGGTCGCCGATCATCTTCATGACGCCGCGCGCCAGCTGGTCGAGCGGCTCGTCGCCGCTGGTGTCGATCGAGCCGGTCAGGTCGCCGCGCGAGGCGCGCGCCACCTGCTCCAGCAGGGCGTCGACCTTCTGGCGCTCGGATTCGGCGCGCGCGACGGCGGCCTGCTCCAGCATCACCTGCTCGGTGATGTCGGTGGCGAACTTGACCACCTTTACCGGCTTGCCGTCGGCATCGAAGATCGGGTTGTAGGTGGCCTGGATCCACACCGTCTTGCCGTTATTGCCATGGCGCTTGTAGCGGCCGGCGTCGAACTCGCCGCGATTGAGCTTGCCCCAGAAGCGGCGATAGGCCGCGCTGGCGGCATATTCGTCGTCGCAGAACACGCGGTGGTGTTCGCCGCGCACGTCTTCCAGCGCGTAGTCGAGCAGGTCGAGGAAGTTGGCGTTGGCGTCCAGCAGCATGCCGTTCATGTCGAATTCGACCACGGCCTGGGCCTTGCCGATTGCGGCCACCAGGCCCGAGGTCTCGGCCGCGCGCAGTTTTTCCAGCGTGATGTCGGTGGCGAACTTGATGATCTTGCACACCCGGCCGCTGGCGTCCTTGACCGGATTGTAGGAGGCGTTGATCCAGAACTCGCGCCCGCCCTTGGCGATGCGCTTGTACTCGGCGCGGTCGGCCTTGCCGGCGGCCAGGTCTTGCCAGAAGCGCACGTAGGCCGGCGAGTCGATCAGGTCGCGCTCACAGAACATCGAATGATGCCGGCCCGTCAACTCGTCGTCGGTATAGCCGGTCACGGCCAGGAAGTTGTCATTGGCACGCAGGATGTTGCCATTCAAATCGAATTCGATGATGGCTTGGGCGCCGTCGAGCGCCGAGTAGATCGCGCGCAAGTCCTGCAGGGCGTCGGGCGATTCCAGGTAGATGGTTTCCATATATCCACAGGTAAGTAGGTGAAGACGACGCGGAACGCGGCGCCACAGCATGCATGGAAACAATCATGCGCCAAAAAACGCAAACAGTAAATTCAGCAAAGTCAGAAGATTAAAAAACAGGACAGATGTCGTTGTTTCTCAACAACAACATCCGCAACTTGCCGATCTTTTAGGCCAACTGTCTATGAACAGGCTGCTATCGCTTGTTCAAGATGTTCCCTCACAACATCAAAATCTGCAAATACGAAATATTTTTCTTGAGTAATTCAGTAAATTCGATAGAATGCAGATCATCAGCTAAACCAGTAAATCCGAAACCATGATGACCCCACCAACCCACCGTTCGATTCAAAGGAATTCCATGACCATTCGTATCCTGAATATCCTGCTGTTCTGGACCATCGTGCTGGCAGGCACGAAAGTATTCGCGGCCGATACCCAGGCTGTCGACGTGCGTTTGCAAGCCTTCCAGGTCGTCGCCCAGGACAAGGGCGCCGAGAAGCTGGTGCCGGCCCTCGAAGCCGAAGTCGGCGACACCATCGAATACCAGATCACCTATCAGAACCAGGGCAAGAACGTGGCCCAGGCAGTGGCGGCGACCCTGCCGGTGCCCGAAGGCGCGATGAGCTACCTGGCCGGCAGCGCGGCGCCGAAGGCGGTCCAGGCCAGCCTCGACGGCAAGACCTTCGCTCCCCTGCCCCTCACCCGTGAAGTCGTGCGCAAGGGCCTGCGCGTCGTCGAGCGGGTGCCGGCCTCCGAATACCGCTTCCTGCGCTGGAACCTGGGCGACCTCGCGCCTGGCCAGGCCGTCACCGTCAGCTCACGCATGAAAGTGATCTCGATCGGCAGCGCGCCCAAGTTGGCAAGCAAATAAGGGAGGACCGCCCTGACGCCCGAATACCATCGATTTAGTTGTCATTTTGATATTTTTAGCCAGTTTTTACCCGGTTCAATCGCAGTACAAACCCGATTCATTTCCCGTCTGACAAGAAGGAAGAAGCCATGAAAACCCGTCTCACGCTCGTCGCCGCAGCCTCGCTGCTGGCAGTTGCCAACGCCAACGCGGCCCCGACCGCCGCCGGCACCCTGATCACCAACCAGGCCAGCGCCACCTATACCGACTCGACCGGCACCAAGACCGTCCAGTCGAACGTGGTCACCACCACCGTCCAGCAAGTGGCCAGCCTGAACATCAACAACGGCACCGCCAAGAGCGGCGCGGCCGGCACCCAGGTGGTGTTCGCCCATAGCGTGACCAACACCGGTAACGGTCCTGACACCTTCGCCCTGAGCCAGACCAACAACGGCGCCCTGGCCCTGACCGGCGTCGTGTTCTACCTGGACGCCGACGGCAACGGCGCCGCCGACAACGCCACCCCGGTCACCAGCACCGGCCAGCTGGCCCCGGGCGCCACCTACCGCTTCGTGGCCGTCGCCACCCTGGCGGCTGGCGCGACCACCGGCAACACCAACACCATGCAAGTGAAAGCCACCAGCGGCTTCAACGGCAGCGTCAGCGCCACCAGCACCGACACCACCACCGTCGGCGCCGGCGCCCTCATCGACCTCACCGCCAATTCCTTCGGCCCGACCGCGCCGGGCAACGGCCAGGGTCCGGAAGCCTCGGCCATGGAGACCAAGCTCACCACCGCCGGCACCATGACCTCGTTCGTCATCTACCTGAACAACACCGGCGGCAGCCCCGACACCTTCACGCTGGCCGCCAGCACCGACGTCAATTTCGGCGGCACCCCGCTGCCGGCCGGCTGGACCGTCGTGTTCAAGGACGCCAACGGCCAGGTGATCACCAACGCCACCGTCGCCGCCGGCGCCAACGTCAAGGTCACCGCCGAAGTCACGCCGGCCGCCGGTACCGCCCCGGGCACCACCGATATCTGGTTCCGCGCCCAGTCGACCACCAACGTCGCCATCTCGGACCGCATCCACGAAGCCGTGACCGTCGTCGCCGGCGACTCGCTGCTGGACCTGGTCAAGACCCAGGCCCTGGACGCCGACTGCAACGGCACCCCGGAAGGCGAGTTCACCAAGGACCCGATCACCGCCGCCCCTGGCGCCTGCATCCGCTACCAGATCGTCGCCACCAACAAGGGCCTGACCACCATCAACGCCGTGGTCATCACCGACAACGTGCCGGCCAACACCACGTACCACACCGGCGCCGCCGCCCAGACCCTGCTTGGTTCGATCCTGGCGCCGGTCGCTGCAGGTGTGGTCACCACCGTGTCGGCCACCGGCTTCAACCTGAACCCGAACGAGTCGAACACGCTGAACTTCGGCGTCAAGATCAACCCGTAAGCGTTCTTTCATCCAGCAAGCGCGGCGTCCCCGGACGCCGCTTTTCGAATTCTCTTTCCGACTCCCGCGCCATGATCACTCAGCTCCGACACTTCGTCTTCTTCTGCCTGGTCACCACCCTGCTGCTGTGCAGCGACGCGGGAGCCGCCATCGTCAACAAGGCCAGCGCCAGCTTCGCCCAGCCGGGCGGCGGCACTGTCGCCGTCGAGTCGAACACGGTGCGCGCGCAACAGACCGACACCATCACCTATTTCACCTCGGCCGCCTTCTCGACCGTCGCGCGCGCCACCCGCGCCAACGGCCAGCTGTTCGTGCAGATCTCGGCGGCCGACTGCAACGCCGACCCGGCCCGGGTAGACAATATCAGCGTCACCATTTCCTCGAAAAAGACCGGCGACCGCCAGGCATTCATGGCCGCCGAGACGGCGGCCGACAGCGGCCTGTTCCGCATCACCCCGATGGCCATGGACCGCTCGCAGGACGAAGACGGCCACGAGAACGACATGGGCGACGGCATGCTCGAAGTCATGGCCGACGACACCCTCACCGCCAGCATCGCCGGCTGCGGCAACGGCACCATCTCGACCGACATCCTGGTCGACCCGATCGGCGTCGTGTACGACAGCGTCAGCAACGAGCCGGTCGCCGGCGCCACCGTGACCCTGATCGACATCACCGGCGCCGGCAACGGCGGCAATCCGGGCGCCCCGGCGGTCGTGTTCGACGTCGACGCCGTCACCCGCATGCCGAGCACGGTCGTCACCGACGGCAACGGCATGTACCACTTCCCGCTGGTCGCCCCGAGCCTGTACCGCCTGAAGGTCACCGCGCCCAACAACTATGGCTTCCCTTCGAAGACCTCCCCGGGCCAGCTGCCGGGCAACCGCGAGACCAATCTGTACGGCTCCTACGGCGGCGAGTTCACCGTCAGCGCCGCCCTCGGCGTGGTCACCATCGACGTCCCGCTCGACCCGATCCCGGGCACCCTGTATCTGCAAAAGAACGCCTCGCGCGCCGTGGTCGAAGTCGGCGAAGTGCTGGACTACACGGTGCGCGTGTTCAATACCGCCGACGAGACCCTGACCGGCGTCACCGTCATCGACGACCTGCCGGCCGGCTTCAGCTACGTGCCGGGCTCGATGCGCCTGGATAACGCGCCGTTCGACGGCAAGTTCGCCAACCGTGGCCCGCAGCTGGTGATCAATGTGGGCGACGTGCCGCGCCGCTCGAACCGCGTGCTGCGCTACCGCGTGCGCATCGGCGCCGGCGCGCTGCAGGGCGACGGCATCAACCGCGCCCACGCCACCAGCGCTGCACCGCTGGTCTTCACCAGCACCGTGGCAGCCGCCAAGGTGAAGGTCGAAGCCGGCATCTTCAGCGACAAGGGCCATATCCTGGGCACCGTGTTCGCCGACTGCAACGCCAACGGCCTGCGCGACAAGGACGAGCCGGGCGTGCCCGACGTGCGCATCTGGCTGGAAGACGGCAACTTCGCGCAGACCGATGCCGAAGGCCGCTACAGCTTCGCCGGCGTCACCCCGCGCACCCACGTGGCCAAGGTCGATACCACCAGCCTGCCGGCCGGCAGCCAGCTGGCCATCCTGTCGAACCGCAATGCGGGCGACGCCGGCAGCCGCTTCGTCGACCTCAAGGACGGCGAGCTGGCGCGCGCCGATTTCGCCCTGGACGCCTGCGGCGACGAGCTGCGCGCCGCCATTGCCGGCCGCGCCGAGCGCCTGCGCGCCGAGCTGCAAGCCGCCTCCGCACTGACCGTGCCCGAGAAAGCCGTCGCGATCACGAAGATCGAAGACCTCGACCTGGCGAAAATGGACAACAAGCTGGCCTTCATCGGCCTGGAAGACGGCGCCGTCCTGCCCTACGGCCAGGCGATGGTGCGCATCAAGGGCGCCGCCGGCAACAGCTTCACCCTCACCGTCAACGGCGTGGAAGTCGACGACAGCCACGTCGGCCAGCAAAGCACCGTCGCCGACCGCCAGCTCGACGTCTACGAATACGTGGGCGTGGCCCTGCGCCCGGGCCGCAACGAGCTGGAAATCGCCCAGAAGGATGCTTTCGGCAATGCCCGCGGCAGCCAGCGCATCGGCGTCGTGGTGCCCGGCAAGCTGGCGCGCCTGCGCATCCAGCCGCAGACCGAAGCCGCTCCGGCCGACGGGAAGCAGCCGGTGCTGATCAACGTGAGCCTGGAAGACGCCGACGGCGTGCCGGTCGTCGAGCGCACCCCGGTGACCCTGGACGCCAGCGCCGGCCAGTGGGACACGACCGACCTCGACCCACGCGAACCCGGCTACCAGGTGTTCGTCGAAGGAGGCAAAGCCGAGTTCTCGCTGCGCGCCCCGAAAGAAGCCGGCGAAGCCCGCCTGCTGGCCGCCAGCGGCCTGCTGCAGGCCAAGGGCGCGCTGCGCTTCGTGCCGGACCTGCGTCCGCTGGTCGCGGCCGGCGTGGTCGAAGGCGCCATCAGCCTGAACCGGGTGCGCGGCAATACCGCCAACCCGCTGCGCGACTTCGACGGCTTCGAAGACAAGCTGCGCCACATGGCCGAGCGTGGCAACGGTAACGGCGCAGCCGCCGGCGCCCGCGCCGCCATGTTCGCCAAGGGCCAGGTGGGCGAAGACACCCTCTTGACCATGGCCTACGATTCGGACAAGGAAACCGAGCCGAAGCTGTTCCGCGACATCGATCCGCTGGCCTACTACCCGACCTACGGCGACGACGCGCGCCGCGGCTTCGAGGCGCAATCGACCAGCCGCCTCTACCTGCGCGCCGACCGCGACCGCTCGTACGTGATGTACGGCGACTACGTGCCGCCAGGCGTGACCCCGGCGCGCAACCTGGGCGCCTACAGCCGCAACCTGACGGGCCTGCGCACCCATTCGGAAATCGGCAACCTGACCTTCGAGTCGTTTGCCAGCTACGACACCACCCGCCAGATGGTCGAAGAGATCGCCGCCAACGGCACCTCGGGCCCATTCCTCACCGGCGGCGGCCTGATGGTCATCAACAGCGAGCGCGTCGAGATCGTCGTGCGCGACCGTAACCAGACCGGCCTGATGCTGTCGCGCCGCCTGCTGGCGCGCTACGCCGAGTACGACATCGACCCGCTGACCGGCCGCATCCTGCTGCGCGCCCCGATCGCCAGCCTGGACCTGGACATGAACCCGGTCAGCCTGCGCATCAGCTATGAAGTCGACCAGGGCCACCCGCGCTTCTGGGTCGGCGGCATCGCCGCCCAGTACAAGATCGGCGAGATGGTCGAAGTCGGCGGCAGCGCCGTGGAAGACCGCAACCCGGCCGCCCCGACCCGCCTGGTGAGCGTGAACGCCAGCGTGACCCCGGACGACAAGACCACGGTCATCGTCGAAGCCGCGCAAATGGAAAAGGCCGACCAGAAGGGCCGCGCCGCCCGCCTCGACGCCACCCGCACCGACGGCAAGCTGGAAAGCCGCCTGTTCGTCGGCCGCGCCGACGCCAACTTCGACAATCCATCGTCGTCGCTGCCGAAGGGCCGCACCGAAGGCGGCGCCACCGTGCGCTACCGCGTCACCGAGCGCGCCAGTCTCGGCATGGAAGCCCTGCATACCGCCGACCTGGAAACCGAGGCCGAGCGCAATGGCGTGCAGCTGTTCGGCGGCTACACCTTCGACAACGGCGTGCAGGTCGAGCTGGGCGTGCGCCACGCCCGTGAATCGGCCGGCGAGAGCGTGGTGCTGGCCCAGCCGGACCTGACCAGCGTGCGCGCCAAGATCGCCACCCAGATCCCGGGCCTGCCGCAAGCCGGCGTATTCCTGGAAGGCGAGCAGGACATCCACGACAACGGCCGCCGCATGGTGGCCCTGGGCGGCGACTACCGCTTCGCCGGCGGCAGCCGCGTCTACGGCCGCCATGAACTGATCAGCAGCCTGGGTTCGACCTATGCGCTGAACCAGGGCCAGCAGCGCAGCGCCACCGTGTTCGGCGTCGACAGCGACTACATGCAGGACGGCCGCGTGTTCACCGAATACCGCGCCGGCGGCACCTCCCCGGCCGGCACCCTCCTCGGCGAGCGCCAGGCCGAGGCAGCCCTCGGCCTGCGCAACCTGTGGACCCTGGGCGAAGGCGTGCGCGCCAACACCAGCGTCGAGCGCGTGAAAGTCATCTCGGGCGCCCGCGACAACGAAGCGATCGCCGTCACCGGCGCCATCGAAGTGAGCCGCCATCCAACCTGGACCGGCAACGCACGCCTCGAACTGCGCCACGGCGAAGACAGCGACGGCCTGCTGTCGACCCTGGGCCTGGCCTACAAGATCGACGAAAGCTGGACCTTCCTGGGCAAGAACACCCTGGCCGCGACCCGCTCGAAAGGCGCCGGCAACACGCTGCGCCTGACCGAGCTGATGCAGAGCGGCGTGGCCTACCGCGCGCTGGAATCGATTGGCGTGACCGGCCTGGCCAAGTACGAGTACAAGCTGGAACGCGACGACGGTCCGGCCAACCTCAAGCGCGCCGTGCACGCGGTGTCGATGAACGCCAACTGGCAGCTGCGCCGCGATACCGTGGTGAGCGCGCGCTATGCCGCCAAGGTCGCACTGGACCGCTCGAACGGCCTGTCTACCCGCACCATCAGCCACCTGGTGGCCGGCCGCGTGACCCACGAGATCAATGAGGACTGGGATATCGGCGCCACCGCCCAGATGCTGCTCGACCGCGACACCCGCGGCCGCCAGTACGCCGCGGGCCTGGAAGCGGGCTACCAGCTCAAGAAGAATATGTGGGTCTCGGCCGGCTACAACTTCATGGGCTTCACCGAGCGCGACCTGGCCGGCGCCGACGCCACCGCCAAAGGCGCTTATGTGCGGATGCGCATGAAATTCGACGAAAATACCCTGCAGGGCCTGCTGTCCGGCGATCTGCTCAAGTAACAAGAACGAGGAAAAAGACATGACTTCGCGATTCGTGAGCTTCACCTGGCTGCGTACCCTGCTGGTAATCCTGTGCCTGGCTTGCGCCCTGCCGGCGCGCGCGGAATGCAACGCCACCGGCGCCTGCATCACCGCCGGCCCGCGCCTGGCCAGCATCGACACCAACAAGAGCGCCCTCCTCGGCCCCCTGCTGGGCGGCCTGCTCGGCACCGGCGTCTCGCTCAACGCGCTCGACTGGAACGCGCTGGCCGGCGGCAACCTGAACCTGCTGAACTTCCTGAAGGTGCTGCAGACGCAATTGAACCTGTCCAGCCCCTCGCAAGTGCTGGGCGCCAACATCACGCTGGCCCAGATCGCGAACGCGCTGTCGGTCGAGGCGCAGGCCGAAGCCAAGCCGCAGCTGGCCGCCGCCTTGTCCGGCCTGGCCTCGCAGCTGAACGGCGCCGGCGCCACCGTGCGCCTGGGCGACCTGCTCAAGATCACGGCCGACACCGGCTCGCTCGGCACCACCACCGTCAATGCGCTCGACATGTTCACCGGCCTGATCCAGCTGTACAACCGCCGCAACGTGCTCACCACCCCGGTCCCGGTCGGCATCTCGGGCGGCGTCCTTGCCGCCGCCGGCATCGTCAACAGCCTGCAGCTGTACGCCCAGGTGATCGAGCCGCCATCGTACGTGTGCGGCCCGACCGGCTCGACCTTCTATTCGGCCGCGGTGCGCATCAAGCTCAAGCTCGACCTGATCACGCTGGCCCCGGTCACCGACACCCTGGTCGGCATCGGCCTGCTGCAGAGCGCCTCGATCGCGATCGGCAAGCTCGACGTGTATGCCGACGTCGCACGCGGCCAGGGCAGCCTGGCGGCCGTCAACGCCGCCAGCAAGGCCGTCACCCTGCAGGTGGCGCCGGGCGTGGCCGACCTGTATATCGGCAAGATCGAGGACAACGTGTTCTTCAACCGCTCGAGCACCATCCGGGACTCGGACGTCGACTATGGCAACATCGGCAACCTGCAGGCCACGCTGGCCCTGGGCCTGGCCTCGGTCAACATCCCGCTCGACGTCAAGAGCATCGTGCGCGCCCAGGCACCGTTCTCGACCAGCGTCACGATGAGCGGCAGCTTCCCGCAAACCCGCACCGTCAGCAGCAGCACGCTGTTCGTGACCAATGCGGCCAACAGCCTGGTGACCAACCTCAAGTTCCGCGACATGCCGGGCCTGGGCCTGCTGCAGGGCGTGGTCCAGCCGCTGGTGGTGACCCTGGTGACCAAGGTCGTGTCGCCGCTGCTGGCGCCGGTCCTGTCCGGCGTGGCCGACCCGCTGCTCAAGCTGCTGGGCATCGGCCTGGGCGAGATGGTGGTGACCGTCGAGGGCATCTGCCAGACCTGCGACGATTTCAAGCTGACCAAGGCGGCCGACAAGTCCGCCGCCCTGCCCGGCGCCACCATCACCTATACGATCACCTTCGAGAATACCGGCACGACCACGCTCAACAACCTGAAGGTCAGCGATCCGACCCCGGCCTACACCACCTATGTGGACAGCAACTGCGGATCGATGCCGGCGGGCTTGTCGTGCAGCGTGGCGAGCAAGCCGGAGGTCGGCGCCACCGGCAAGGTCGAATGGGGCGTCACGGGGACGCTGGCGCCCGGCGCGACAGGCAGCGTCAGCGTGTCGGTCAAGGTCCAGTAGGGCTGGTCACGGAATTCAATCGTGCTGCATAAGTCAGCCACCGCAAGTTACAATAAAGAAACGAATTATCGAGTTTCACTATCGCAAATTGTGAGAATTTGATAGATTGTTGACTTGCCCATGCGTATTTGTTGCGCATGCTGGCAGCCTGTATCATGCTCCGTCGCACCCTTGCGCCAATCCGGCAAGCGTGCGCCGCGCGTTTTTGCCGGCCCATGCCGGCGGGGCGTTTAACCCTATGCACACTTGAATCCATGAAATCGCACAGCAGTCCATCGCCGGCGCAGCCAGATCCCGCTTCCTCGGAAGTCTGTTCGACCAAGGAGGCCGCGAGCCTGCTCGGCGTCTCGCACCGCACCGTGCAATTGTGGGTCGAGGGCGGCGTGCTGCAGGCGTGGAAGACGGCGGGCGGCCACCGCCGCATCCTGCTCACCTCAGTGCACCGCCTGGTGGCGCAGCGCAATCAGGCGGTGGCGGGCGGCGCGGCCGCCAGCCAGCCGGCCGCAGCGGCCGCGCCCTCGTCAGCGCGCCGCATCGTGATGGCCGACGACGACGCCACCCTGCTGCGCCTGTACGAGCTGGAAATTTCCGGCTGGGGCCTGGATGCCGAGCTGATCAAGGCGCGCGACGGTTTCGACGCCCTGATCCGGATCGGCGAAGCCAAGCCCGACCTGTTGATCAGCGACTTGAACATGCCGGGCATGGATGGTTTCCGCATGGTACGTACGCTACGTGCCGATCCGCGTTATGGCAAGATGGCGATCATCGTCATCAGCGGGCTGGACCGGGCAACGATCGCCTCGATGGGCTTGCCGTCCGACATACCGGTGTTCTCCAAACCGGTGCGTTTCCCCGAACTGCGCGCCAAGGTAGAACAGATCCTGGGCGCGGGCGACGGAGCCATGGAGACCTAACCAGGACTGAGAAGAATGCGACACGAGCCGCACAAGATCGTTCGTACCGCCTTGCCCGATCCCCAGCCCGACGCCGCGCGCGTCCGGGCACTGCACGAGCTGCAACTGCTCGACACCCCTCCCGAAGAACGCTTCGACCGCATCACCCGCCTCGCCTGCCGCCTGCTCGGCGTGCCGATCTCGCTGGTCGCCCTGGTCGACGCCGAGCGCCAGTGGTTCAAGTCGCGGGTCGGCATCGACCTGCACGAAACGTCGCGCGCCACCTCGTTCTGCACCCATACCATCCAGCACCCCGAAGGCCTGGTGATCGAAGATGCGAGGCAAGACCCGCGCTTCGCCGCCAATCCGTTCGTGCTGGGCGAGCCGCGCGTGCGCTTCTATGCCGGCATTCCGCTGGCCGCGCCTGACGGCAGCCGGGTCGGCGCCCTGTGCGTGATCGACAGCCAGGTGCGCCAGTTCGACCAGGGCCAGATGGCGACCTTGCGCGACCTGGCGGCGATCGCCGGCGACGAGCTGCGTGCGCGGCCGGCAGGCCGCCCCGCACCCGAGGGCTGGGAAAAGGCCCTGGTGGCCCACCTGCCGGACGGGATCCTGATGCTCAACGTGCACGGCGTGATCGTGGCCGCCAATCCGGCCGCCGAAAAGATCTTCGGCGCCAGCGGCGCCATGCTGGCCGGCCGTCCGCTGGGCGAGCTGCTGGACGAAGACCTGGTGGCCCGGCGCCGCGCCGGCCTGCTGGTCGAGGGCTGCCCCTACGAGACGGGCGCGCGGCGCCTGGACGGCAGCCGCTTCCCGGTCGAATTCTCGTACTGCCGCATGGCCTGGGCCGCGCGGCCCAAGTTCGCCGTCACCGTGCGCGACATCACCGAGCGCCGCGCCCAGGAAGAACGCGCGCGCGCCACCGACGCGCGGCGGCGCCACCATTTCGCCACCGCCACCCATGAGCTGCGCACCCCGATGTCGAGCGTGCTGGGATTTTCAGAGCTGCTGCTCAAGCGCGACTTCGATCCCGCCACCCAGCGCGAGCTGGTCGAGATCATCCACCGCGAATCGGGCCGCCTGGTCGACCTGGTCAACCAGATGCTCGACCTGGCGCGCATCGAGGCCGGCGGCGCCGCCGAACTCAAGCTCGCCGCGGTCGCCCTGCCTCCGCTGGTGGAACAGACCCTGGCCTGCCTGGAAGGCCTGGGCCAGTCGCACCGCGTGCGCACCGACCTTTCGCCCGACCTGCCGCCGCTGGCGGCCGACGCGCAAAAGATGCAGCAGGCGCTGACCAATATCGTCAGCAACAGCATCAAATACTCGGCCCCCGGCACACCGATCACGCTCCAGGCGCGCCTGGAGCGGCGCGACGGGCGGCTCATGGTCGCGGTCCGGGTGCGCGACCAGGGGCTGGGCATGACGCCGCAGCAGCAGGCCCAGGTATTCGACGCCTTCTACCGCGTCGACCGCGATTCCAGCGTGCCCGGCAGCGGCCTTGGCATGACCATCCTGAAGGAAATCGTCGACCTCCACGGCGGCCAGATCACCCTCGAATCGCAGCTGGGCGTGGGCACGGAAGTCACACTTTATCTGCCCCCTGCCATCACCGACGAAGGCCCCGGATAACCATCCCGGAGGGCCGGTGTACCGCCCGCACCACACCAGTACTGCGTTACAGTCATTTGCTCAGCGGTAATTTGATCTACCTGTGGTTTGCCCTTGACAGGCAAATGTGAAACAGTAAAATCAGTAAATATGAAAACCGCCGATCAGCAAGTCACCGAAGGACGTTCATTCGACCGGGCCGCCTTTTGCACCACCAGGCAGGCCGCCGACCGGATCGGCGTATCGCACCGCACGGTGCAGATGTGGGTCGAGAACGGCACGCTGCAGGCCTGGAAGACGGCGGGCGGCCATCGCCGCATCGCCGTCGACTCGGTCGAGCGCCTGCTGTCCGAACGCCGCACCGCCCTGGCCGGCGTGCCCCGTCCGATCCCTGCTACGCGCCCGATCGCGCCGACCGCCTGCGCGCGCAGCGTCCTGATCGTCGACGACGACGCCATGCTGCTGCGCCTGTACGAGCTGGAGATCTCCACCTGGGGCCTGGACCTCGCGGTGCGCAAGGCCAGCAACGGCATCGAGGCGTTGATCCGGATCGGCGAGGCGCGGCCCGACATCCTGGTGAGCGACCTGCACATGCCGGGCATGGACGGCTTCGGCATGATCCGCACCCTGCGCAACAACCCGGCCACCGCCAGCCTGCCGCTGGTCGTCGTCAGCGGCATGGACAAGCCGATGGTGCTGGCCATGGGTCTGCCGGAGGACGTCGCGTATCTCACCAAGCCGGCCCCGCTCGCGGCCCTGCGCGCGGCGGTCACGTCGCGGCTGCCGGCGGCATCCTGAACCGGGCCAGAGTCGCCAACGCACGCCAACGCATACCAATGATAATGAACGAGACACTCCACACTGCCGCCCCGCTGCCCGCCGACGAGGCGCGCCGCTTGCAGGTCCTGATCGACCTCGAGCTCCTGGATTCGCCTCCCGACGAACGCTTCGACCGCATCACGCGGCTGGCGGCGCGCATGTTCGACGTGCCCACCGCCCTGGTCAGCCTGATCGACGCCGACCGCCAGTGGTTCAAGTCACGGGTCGGCCTGGCGCTGCCGGAAACACCACGCTCGACCTCGTTCTGCGCCCACGCCATCCTGCAGGACGACGTGATGGTGGTGCGCGATGCCTGCGAAGACGCCCGCTTCGCGAACAATCCGCTGGTCCTGGGCGATGCCGGCATCCGCTTCTACGCCGGCTCGCCGATCGAGGTCGGCGACGGCACCCGCATCGGCACCCTGTGCATCATCGACCGCGTGCCGCGCGAATTCGGCCCGGAAGAACGCACCCTGCTGCGCGACCTGGCCGGCATCGTCGCGGGCGAGGTTGCCGCTCTCGAACTGCGGGCCGCGGTCGAACGCGAGCGGCGCAACGCGGCGACCGTGCGCGCCCTGCTCGACCACCTGCCGGATGGCGTGCTGCTGTTCGACGCGGCCGGCACGATCCAGTCCTGCAACCCGGCCGCCGAGCGCATGTTCGGCGCTCCCTGCCAGGTGCTGGCCGGCCAGGCGTCCAGCGCCCTGATCGGAATCGCCCCGAAGGCGGTGGCGCGCCACGAAGGCACCGGCCGGCGCGCGGATGGCAGCACCTTCGCGGCCGAGGTCTCGATCGCCGGGATGACGCTCGACGGCCGTGACTACCTGGTGGCGACGGTGCGCGACGTGGCCTGGCACCGCGCCGAGCAGGAACGGGTGCGCGCCGCCAACCGGCGCCGCCACGATTACTTCCGCACCGCCAGCCACGAGCTGCGCACGCCGATGGCCAGCATCCTGGGCTTTTCGGAATTGCTGCTCAAGCGCGACTTCGACGCCGCCACCGGGCGCGAGCTGATCGACATCATCCACCGCCAGGCCAATCGCCTGATCGGCCTGGTGAACCAGATGCTCGACCTGGCGCGCATCGATTCCGGCGGTTCGGACCAGTTGCACCCGGCGCCGCTCGACCTGGCCCAGGTGGTGGAGAAGGTGAAAGCCGGGATCGAGGACCCGGCGCAGTCGGCCCGCCTCGTGCTGCGCCCGGCCCCGGACCTGCCGCAGGTCCTGGCCGACCCGCAGCGCGTGCCGCAGGCGCTGGCCAATATCGTGGCCAACGCCCTGGCCTATTCGGCGCCGGACAGCCAGGTCGAGATCGGCATCGCTGCTGCGGCGCGCGACGGCCGTGCGGGCGTCGCCGTGACCGTCAGCGACCGCGGCGTCGGCATGACACAAGAGCAGCGGACCCAGGTCTACGACGCCTTCTGGCGCGCCGGCGCCCTGCCCGACGTGCCGGGCAACGGCCTGGGCATGACCATCGTGCGCGAGATCGTGGCCGTCCACTGCGGCAAGGTGGAAATCGTTTCGCATCCGGGGGACGGCACCCAGGTGACCTTCTGGCTGCCGCGCGACGGCGTGCCCGCCGATCCGGAGGCCTCTTGACGACACGCCGCATCCTCGTCGTCGACGACCAGCCCGACCTGCGCCTGCTGATCCGCCTGACCCTGCGTTCGCTGGGCGAGGTGGCCCAGGCCTCCAGCGCCGAAGCCGCGCTGGCCCAGCTGGCGCAAGCCGTGCCCGACCTCCTGATACTGGACGTGTGGCTGGGCGAAGCCATCAGCGGCCTGCAACTGTGCCGCAAGCTAAAGGACGCACCGGCGACTGCAGGCATGAAGATCATGCTGCTGTCTGCCTGCGGCCAGCAGAGCGACGTCGCGGCCGGCCTGGCCGCGGGGGCCGATCATTACATGGTCAAGCCCTTCAGCCCCGAGGCGCTGGCGGAGGCGGCGGCGGGATTGCTGGACGGCTGAGTCACGTATTGACGTATCATGACGTCTCCATATCACGCCTGGAGACGACAGTGAGCACGCAAGGCCATCACCACCAGATCGACAACATCGAATTCAACGTCGCCGACATCGCGCGCAGCAAGGCCTTCTATGGCCAGGTGTTCGGCTGGACCTTCGTCGACTATGGCCCCGGCTATACCGAATTCCGCGACGGCCGCCTGGCCGGCGGCTTCACGACCGACGGGCCGGTGCGCGCCGGCGGCCCGCTGGTGATCCTGTATTCGAACGAGCTGGAAGCGACCCTGCGCCGCGTCGTCGACGCCGGCGCCCGCATCAGCAAGGAGACTTTCTCTTTCCCCGGCGGCCGGCGCTTCCATTTCGTCGACCCCGACGGCTACGAACTGGCCGTGTGGACGGCCGACCAGGAACCCGGCTAAGACTCCGGCTGAACCGCTCAGGCCGCGAGCGCGCGCTGCGCAGCCGCCGTCAGCGGCAGGTCGACATGGAAGCAGGTGCCGCCGCCCTCGCGGTCCTCGAACGACAACTCTCCGCCATGCTCGACCATGATCTGGCGGCTGATCGCCAGCCCCAGTCCGGAACTGGTCTTGCGGTCCGAGGCCGCGTCGGCCTGGGAGAAGCGCTGGAAAATGCGCGCGCGGAATGCGGGCGGGATGCCCGGCCCGCGGTCGGCCACGGTGATGCGCAGGCCGCGGCTGCCGCGCACCAGCATCACCTCGATTGCGCCCTGGGGCGGCGAATACTTGAGCGCATTCGACAGCAGATTCATCAGGACCTGGGTGATGCGGTCGCGGTCGACCTCGACCGGCAACCGTTCCAGGCCCGCTTCACAGGCGCTGCGCAGCTCGACCTGCGCATCCTGGGCCTGGACCCGCATCGCACCCAGCGCATCGTCCACGATCGGCATCAGGGGCTGCGGCCTGGGAGCGGCCGACAGGCGCCCCGATTCGATCTTTTCCACGTCCAGCATATCGCTTACCAGGCGCACCAGGCGCTCGCAGTGGCGGTGCGCGATCTCGACCAGTTCCCCGACCTCGCCGTCGATCGGCCCGGCCGCGCCGCTCTTCAATAGCGACAGAGAGGCGCGCATCGAGGTCAGGGGCGTGCGCAGCTCGTGCGACACGGTGGCCACCAGCTCGTTCTTCATCTGGTCGACGCGCTTCCTGAGCGAGATATCGTGCAGGAAGATGGAAAAGAAGCTGCGCTCGCCGATGCCGGCGATGCCGGCCGTCATCTCGATCGCGAACTCCTCGCCCTGGCGCGTGCGCACGATGCGCTCGACGCGCCGGTTCAGGGCGCCCGTATGGCCGGTGGTGCGGAACTCGACGATGGCTCGCCGCAGCGAGTCGTGATAGCGCGGCGGCAGGGTCAGGTCGGACAGCGGACGGCCGATCGCCTCGTGGCGGCGCCAGCCGAACATGCGCTCGGCCTGGGTATTCCAGTCGGTGACCATGCCGTCCAGGTCCATGCCGATGAAGGCATCGTGGGCGGTCTCGATGATGGTATTGATGTGCTGCGCGTTCTGCTGGACGATGGCCAGCGCGCTCGCCAGCTCCTGGGTGCGGTCGCTCACCCGCTGTTCCAGCGTGCGATTCAGGTCTTCCAGCTCGCGCCCGCGCCGCACCAGGTCGGCCAGCAGCGTGTTCAGGGCGCTGGCCAGGCTGCGCACCTCGTCGTAGGACCGCTCGTCCGGCACCAGCGGCGCGGCGCTGCCGCGGTGGATGCGGTCGGCGTAGGCCTGCAGGTTCTTGATCGGATGGGTGATCCAGTTCGCCACCAGCACGCCGGCGATCGAGAACAGCACCGCCAGGCCCACGCCGGTCCACAGCGCATACTGGCCAAGCCGCTGCACCGGCGCATAGGCATTGCCCGCCTCCTGGCGCAACAGCACGGTCCAGCCCAGGCCCGGATAGTCGGCATAGCCGTCGGTCTGGCTGTAGCCGACCAGGTATTCCTTGCCGTCGCTCCAGCGCTCCAGCACGTAGCCGATGCCGCGCTCGTCCCGCGCGCGGCGCAGGCTGGCGGTATCGACGGTGGTGCCCTGCAGGCCGGGCGGTCCGAGCAGGACCAGGCCCTTGGTATCGACGATTAGGGCGTCCACCTGCCGCCCCTCCTGAATCGGCTCGATCACCGAGCGCTCGACGTCGTGCGCCCACTGCCACGACAGGTGGGCGCCCAGCACCGCGCGCGGCTGACCGTCGGGAGCCTCGATCGGAAACGCGACGTCGACGAAGCGCTGCGGCTCGCCGTTCACCGACGGCAATAGCTTGGCCAGCAGCAGCGCCTCGTGCACGTCGCCGATGTGGATACCGGCCAGGGCGTTGGTGAACCACGGCCGGGCCGCGACGCTGGCGCCTTCGAGCAAGCCGCGCGCCGCCGCCTGGACCTTGCCGTCCACGGTGGCGATGCCCATCCAGCTGTAGTAACCATAGCTGCGGTGGGCATCGTCGAGCATGCGGCGCTGCGATTCCAAGGTTGCATGCGGCCCCAGGTCGCCGATGCGGCGCGCCAGCAGATTGACTTCCCGGTAGCGTTCGTACATGCCGCGGTCGAGCTTGTCCGCGGCCTGCTGGGCCAGCTCGCCCAGGCCGAAGCCGATGCTTTCGCGCACGTGGTCGCGCGCCTGGTTCTGGACCAGGGCGACCAGGATGATGGTAAGGACCGCGCACAGGATGGAAGTTGCGAGCGCCATATAGCCTGCCAGTCCACGGGGAAGCAGGATGCGCGGCAGATTCCGGACAGTTGGCATACGCATCAACGAGCGTTCATATGAAGTATGTAACTTACCGATTTTACGTGAATAGTTGCCCTGCGAGAACTGCAGAACCGGCTGTTCAATAACTTGCGTGGCCTGTCCGCCACAGGTAAACAGCCTTGTTTTCATTCTGGCTTGCAAAAAAATATAAACCCTTCCGTCTACCCTGGTTTATACTGCAAGCCCTTTTCGTCGCACCCTGTTTGCGACCATCTTTCAAGGGCTTTGCGCCAAGGCTGATCCGGACCGTGCGTCGACCGCTATCACTATTGCTGATGCTGTTCCTGCTGTTCACCCAGCAGGCTTCGCTATCGCACGCCGTCAGCCACCTGGCGCCCGCCGCGACGATCGCGGCAGCAGCAGCCCAGGAACTGAGCAGCGACACCCAGGAATTCGCGGCTCACGCCTGCGAACTGTGCGTCGCCGCGGCCCAGTTCGCGGCCGCCCTGCCTGCATCCACCTTCCATCTGCAACCGGCCGATCCGGCCGCCGTCGTTCACCACGCCGTCCCCACGCGCGGCATCGAAGCCGCGCCCGCGCTGGCCTTCCGCTCGCGCGCTCCTCCCTTCGCCTGATCCGTCGCTGTACCTGAAGTCCGCCCGGCGCCTGGATTCTCCAGTCGCGCCCGTGCGTCCTCTCGTTTCGGCCTGACCCGTCGCTGACGGGCCACGGCCATGCACCGGGTCCTCGCCGCACCATGAACATCGTCATCCATCCGCACGCCGGCATCGGCCGTGCGTGCCCGCGCTCGATCTTCCGGCCAGCGCACGCCTGAATTCGCAACGCCGTTGCATCAACCAGCGGCGTTGCCGCGTCCCGCCCATGGCGGGACGCGGCCGCCGCACGCCTCAAGGAAAGAAAAATGAAGAAGCCTTTCGATACCGCATCCCGCCCCGCGCCGCGCCGCACGCTCATGGGCCTGTGCCTCGGCGCCGTCCTCGCAGGCTATGCCTCCGCGCAGGACTTGCCGCAGGTCGTGGTCAACGCCAGCCTGGAAGAACCGTATGCGCCGTCGCACGCCACGGTCGGCGGCAAGACCCAGCAGCGCCTGATCGACATCCCGCAATCGGCGACCGTGTTCAGCGCCGAACGGATCCGCGACCAGAACCTGTTCACCCTGGGCGACCTGATGCAGCAGGCGCCGGGCGTGAGCGTGATGCCGTTCGATGGCGCCAATCCCGACTTCCGCGCGCGCGGCTACGCCATGGAGCTAAGCTATGACGGCATTCCCGCCAGCCAGGCCGGCAGCGGCCAGCAGGAATTCGAACTGGCGGTCTACGAACGGATCGAGGTGCTGCGCGGACCGTCGGGGGTGACCGCCGGCGCCGGCCAGCCGGGCGGCGTGATCAACTTCGTGCGCAAGCGCGGCAGCCGCGAACCCATGTTCTCGGGCGCCGTCAGCCTAGGCTCCTACGACAACCGCCGGGTCGAACTCGACGCCGGCGGGCCGCTCAACGCCGCCGGCACGCTGCGCGGGCGCGCGGTCGCGACCTTCCACGACCGCGACTACTTCCACGACGTCACCCACGACCGCAAATGGCTGGGCTACCTGGCGCTGGACGCCGACGTGGCGCGCGGCACCACCCTGTCGTTCGCCTTCACACGCCAGGTCGACGACCTCGACTCGACCACCATGGGCTTGCCGGCATGGAGCGACGGCGCCTTCTTCGAGGCGCCGCGCGAGACCCATGTGTATCCGTCCTGGAACCGCATGGCGTGGGCCACCAGCCAGGCCGAACTCGAACTGGCCCACAAGCTGGCGGCGGGCTGGGAAGTGCGGGCGCGCGCCGTGCGCCGCAACGTCGACAAGTTCTACAAGGACGGCTACCCGAGCACGGGCGTGAACCGCGCCACCGGTACCGCCACCTACGCGCGCCGCATGGCCGGACTGGACTTCGAGCGCGAGGCCGCCGACCTGTTCGCCAGCGGTCCGTTCTCGCTGTTCGGCCGCCGCCACAGCCTGACGGTGGGCTACAACTTCGACCGGCGCGTGGCCGACAACCAGGCGGTCACCTATGCCGCGGTGCCGAACGTCGACGTCTTCGATCCCGACAGCGTGCCGGAACCGGATGGCGACTTCACCCGCGGCAACGCCAACCGCGTCACCCAGAGCGGCGCCTACGCCCAGGCACGCCTGTCGCTGGCCGACCCATTCACCCTGGCGCTGGGTGCGCGCAGCTCCAACTACCGCAACGAGACCCGCAATATCGCGCCGACACCGGAGACGGCATTCGTCGCCACCACCCGTGAACGCGGCGAGGTGACGCCGTCGGCGGCCCTGCTGTGGCATGTCGCGCCGGACGTCAATGCCTACGTCTCCTACGCCGACATCTTCTTCCCGCAATCGCAGATGGACGCCCAGCGCCGCACGCTCGAGCCGCGCGTGGGTAGCCAGGTGGAGATCGGGGCCAAAGGCGTGTTCCTGGACGGCCGCCTGAACGCCTCGGCCGCCGTGTTCAATGCGCGCGACCGCAACCGCGCGCTGGCCACCGACGTCGTCGACGTCTACGTGCCCGCCGGCGACGTCAAGGTGCGCGGTGTCGAGTTCGAGATCGGCGGCCGGCCCTTGCCGGAGCTGAACCTGAGCGCCGGCTACACTTTCCTGCGCACGGAATACGGCGCCCATCCGACCCTGGAAGGCGCCGAATGGTCGACCTTCGAACCCAAGCACAGCCTGAAACTGTATGCGCGCTGGCAGCCGGCCTGGATGCGCGGCCTGTTCCTCGGCGGCGGCATGACCGCCAGCAGCGCGCTGCTGGGCACCGGCGAACCGGGCCTGCGCGAACAGGGCGGCTACGCGGTCGCCAACGCCCAGATGGGCTATGCGCTGGACCGCCGCCTGGCCGTCACGCTCGCCGTCAACAACGTGTTCGACCGTACTTACTGGGCGCGCGTGGGCGGTCTGAACACCTACAACATCTATGGCGATCCGCGCAGCGTGTTGCTGAGCGTGCGCGGGAGCTACTGATGGCGACCGCCATGTCACCCCTCCGGCTGATCGTGCGCCAGCAGTGGATGTCGCTGGCGCGCGAGCGCCGTCTGCGCCTGCTCGGCCTGCTGGTGCTGGCCCTGAGCGCGCTCGCCCTGTTCGACGCGGCGCTCGACTCCCGGCGCCTGGAGACCGCGCGCATCCACGACACCCTGGCCGAGGAAGCAGTATGGGAGGCCCAGGGCGAGGCCAACCCGCATGGGGCGGCCCACTTCGGGCGCTTCGTCTACAAGCCGGCGGCGCCGCTGGCGGTGCTCGATCCTGGCGTCACAACCCACTTGGGTTCCACCCTCAAGCTCGAGGGCCACGTCCAGAACGCCAGCCGCTTCAGGGCCACCGACGGCGGCGCGGCCCTGAGCCGTTTTGGCGGCTTCAGCCCCGCCTTCGCCCTGCAGGTGCTGGTGCCGTTGACGATCGTGTTCGCCGCCTTCGGCGTCTTTTCCGGCGAGCGCCCGCGCCAGCTGGCCTGGCAGGAAATCGGCGCCGGCGCCACTCCCTGGCAGCTGATGCTGGGCCGCTTCGCCGCCTGCGCGGCCGTCCTGCTGCTGCTCCTGGCGCTGGTGGGCGTGCTGGCGGCGCTGGCTACCGTCCCGGCCTGGAGCGCCGCCCACTTCGCGGCCCTTGGCCTGATGCTGGCCGCCCATGGCCTGTACTGGACCGCCATCCTCGGCGTTACGCTGGCCATCTCGGCCTGGAGCGCCAGCAGCCGCGGCGCGCTGTTCGGCGCCCTGGCGTTCTGGATCGTGACGGCGGTGCTGGCGCCGATGCTGGCGCCCATGCTGGCCGAAGCGCGCCATCCGACGCCGAGCGCCGAAGCCTTCGAGGCCGCCGTGACCGACGAGGTGATGAAGGGCCCGGACGGCCACAGCCCGCGCGACGTGCGCTTCGCCGAGTTCGAAAAAGCCACGCTGGCCCGCTACGGCGTCAAGCACATCGACGAGCTGCCGATCAACTACGCCGGCCTGCTGTTCGAGCATGGCGAGAAGGCGACCGCCGACATCTACAATCGCCACGTCGACCGGCTGTACGACGGTTACGCGGCCCAGGCGCGCCTGGCGCTGGCCGGCAGCGCGTTCTCGCCGCTGCTGGCCCTGCGCCCGCTGTCGTCCAGCCTGGCGCGCACCGATATGGAAGCGCACCGCCACTTCCTGGCCCAGGCCGAGCGCTACCGTTACGAGACGGTGCAGGCGCTCAACCGTGACATCAAGCTCAACCGCAAGCCGCAGATGCGCGAATACGCCAGCGACGTGGCGGCGATCACGCGCGGTATCGCGTTCGCGCCGCAGCCGCTGGCCCTGGGCGAGCTGCTGCCGCGCACGATCGTACCGTTTGCCGCGCTGGCGGCCTGGGTGGGCGGCGCGTTGCTGCTGATGCGCCTGGCCGCGCGCCGGCTGGAGGGCGCGGCATGAATGCGACCTTGACCATCATCCGCATGGAAGGACGGCGCCTGCTGCGCGGACGCTGGCTGCTGCCGCTGTGGCTCCTGTTCGGCGTGCTGTGCGCCTGCGCCGCCTGGAACGGCGCGGCCTGGGTCGAGGGGCGCCAGGCCACGCTCGCGCTCATCCTCGAGGACGAGCGGGCGACGCACGCCATGCGCCGCACCCAGCTCGCCGAACAGGTCACGCCGGACAACAAGTCGCGCTACGGCGGCGCGCTGTACGCCACCGCGATGTCGCTGCGCGCAACCCTCCCGCCGGGCGAACTGGCGCTGTTGACGGTCGGCCAGGCCGAGGGTTACCCGATGGCGGCGACCATTTTCCCGTTTAGCGCCAGCAACACGATCTTCGACCGCCACACGGCCGGGATGGAAAACCCGGCGGTGCTGGCGGCCGGCCGGTTCGACCTGGCCTTCGCGATCGTCTGGCTGCTGCCCCTGCTGGTACTGGCCGGGAGCTTCGACCTGTTCGCGTTTGAACGCGAGCGCGGGATGGCGCCGTGGCTGCTGTCGCAACCGATCGCGCCGGCGCATCTGCTGGCGGCGAAGACGGCGGCGCGTGCGCTGCTGCTGGCGCTGCCGCTGGCGGTGATCGTGATGGCGACCCTCGCGTTCGCGAGCGAGGCAGGGCCGGCGGCGCTGCTGCAGGCCGGCGGTCTGGTCCTGCTGTACGCGCAGTTCTGGCTGGTGCTTGCCCTGCTCGTCAACCTGGTCGCCCGCAATGCCGCCCAGGCGGCGCTGGGCTGCCTGGCCGCCTGGCTGGGCCTGGTCGTGCTGTTGCCGGCGCTGGCCCTCGGCGTGGCCGACCTGGCCGCGCCACCGGTCAGCGAGGCGGAGCGCGCGAACGCGCTGCGCGCCAAGGCGATGCAGGCGCGCGCCGAACTACGCTCTGCCGTCGTTCCCGATCGCGTGCCAGCGCCCAACATCCCCGACAGCCTGCGCCGCCGCGCGCTCGAAGTCGAGCGCGGCGAACGGCTGATCCGGGAGGCGCTCCAGCCCTACCGCGCGCAGCAGGCGCAGCGCCTGGCCTGGCTCGACGGCCTGCGCGTGGTCTCGCCCGCGATCGCGCTGCAGGACGCGCTGGAACGGCTGGCCGGGAGCGACGCCGGGCGCGCCCTGCGCTTCCAGGACCAGACCCATGGCTTCCTGCTCGAGGTGCGCCAGATCGTCCAGCGCCACCTGGACCAGGACCGCCTGCTCACCGTCGCCGACTACGACCGCGGCTTGCCCCGCTTCCAGCTGCGCGAGGCGTCGCCCGCCGAGCGCCTGGGCGCCCTGCTGTTCGACGCCGCCGTCATCGTCCTCGGCATCGCCGCCCTGCTGCTGGCGGCCGGCCGCCGGCTGCGCCGCCACGCCACCTTCACCGAATGAGGTCCACCATGCTGCACGCACAAGCGCTGTCCAAATCCTTCGGGGCCCAGCGCGCCCTCGACAACCTCGACCTGCACATCGCGCCCGGCGAGATCTTCTGCATGCTCGGCGCCAACGGCGCCGGCAAGACCACCACCATCAAGCTGCTGCTGGGTTTCCTGGCGCCGACCTCCGGCCTGGCCCTGGTCGACGGCATCGACGTTCAAAAGGATCCCCTGGCCGCGCGCCGCCGCCTGCTCTACCTGCCGGAGCAGGTGGCGCTGTACGGGGAACTCACCGGCCTGGAAAACCTGGATTACTTCGCCGGCCTGGCCGGTGTGCCTGACCGTACCCCGGCGCGTCTGCGCGGCTGGCTGGAACAGGCCGGGGTGCCGGCCGCCGCCGTCGAGCGCCGCGCCGCCGGCTATTCGAAAGGCATGCGCCAGAAGGTCGCGATCGCGCTTGCCATCGCGCGCCAGGCGCGCGGCCTGCTGCTGGACGAGCCGACCTCTGGCCTCGACCCACAGGCGAGCGCCGAATTCCACCGCCTGTTGCTGCGCCAGCGCGACGCCGGCGCGGCGGTGCTGATGGCCACCCACGACCTGTTCCGCGCGCGCGAAGTGGCGACCACGATCGGCCTGATGCGCGACGGACGCCTGCTGCGCACCTTGCGCGCGAACGAGGTCTCGGCGCTGGAACTCGAGCAACTGTATCTGGAAGAGATGGCGCTCGCCGCCTCGGCCGCAGCAACCGTTTGATCACCCTGAAAGGATAACCATGAAACGTCTTCCCATCCTGGGCGCCTGCCTTGCCCTGGCGCCTTCCCTGCCGCTGGCCGCCGAGCGCGACCCTGAGCCCGACAGCACCGTCGTCGTCACCGCCCGCCGCGACGACGCCGCCCCATTGACCGTCACACCGGTACAGACGCTGTCGGGCCAGGAACTCGTCCGGCGCCGCATGGGCACCCTGGGCGAAACGCTGGCCGGCCTGCCCGGCGTCCACCTCGACAATTTCGGCGCCGGCGCCGCCAGGCCGGTGATCCGCGGCCAGACCCTGCCGCGCATCGAAGTGCTGAGCGATGGCGCCACGCTGTTCGACGTGTCGTCGGTCTCGCCCGACCACGGCATCGCCACCGATCCGCTGCTGCTGGACGCCATCGAGGTCCAGCGCGGACCGGCGGCCGTGCGCTACGGCGGCAACGCGACCGGCGGCGCGATCAACCTGATCGACAGCAAGGTACCCAAGCTGGTCCCCGAGGGCGGCATCACCGGCGCCACCGAAGTACGCTACGGCACCGGCGACAATGAGAAAACCGTGGTCGGCCGCGTCACCGGCGGCAGCGGCAACTTCGCCGTGCATGCCGAAGGCGCCAAACGCAATTCCGGAGAGTACGAGGTGCCGTCCGCGTTCGGCGCCGACAGGCTGCGCGACTCCTTCGCCGACAGCGAGAGCTATAGCGTGGGCGGGTCGTGGATCACGAAGAAGGGCTATATTGGCGCGGCCTATACGCGCGTACGCAACGAATACGGCCTGCCGGGACACAGCCATGCGAATGGCGTGTGCCACCTGCATGGCTACTTCAATCCAGTGCGGGTCGACCTGCATTGCGTGGGGCATGGGAGTTATCAGAATCCGCTGGACAATCCCGACTCGGACACGGCCTGGATCGACTTGCGCAGCGATCGCGTGGATGTCCGGGCCGACTATGTCGATCCCCTGCCCGGCTTTTCCGGCCTCAAGTTCCGCGCCTCCCACACCGACTACCAGCACGACGAGATCGATGGCCCCATTCTGTACAGCCGCTATACCAACAAGGTCAAGGATGGCCGCCTCGAACTCACCCACAAACCCTTGTTCGGATTCACCGGCACCCTGGGCCTGCAATATACGGACGGCACCTTCGGTGGGTTGAATCTGATCGACCTACACGTGCCCTCGACCAATTTCTACGGGTTCGAAGGGCAGACGCGCTACGTGACCGAGAACTCCGGGCTTTTCCTCAGTGAACGGCGCGCGTTCGGCGCCGTCGACGTCGAGCTCGCCGTACGCAAAGACTGGCGCACGGTCAGCGTGCCGATTCCCGGCGAGTTTTTCATCCGGGTGCCGGAGGAATATATTCCCTCCTATGAGCAGATGGACGGCCCGAACTGGCGCCAGGTGCTCGAAGCAAGCATGCGCGAGGGCCATGTCAGCAGAAACCCCGACCGCAAGCATCGTCCGCTCTCCGCGTCGATCGGCGCGACCTGGAATCTCGGCGGCGGCTACTCGGCCGCCCTGGCGCTGGCGCGCACCGAGCGGGCGCCAAATATGCGCGAGCTATTCGCCTTCGGCAACAATCTCGCCACCAATAGCTATGAACTGGGATTGCTGGCCGACTGGGAGTTCATCGATCCGATTCTCGAGGAAGCCGGCATTTTCCGTGGCGACGTCCTGGAGAAATCGGACACGCTGAACATCACCTTGCGCAAGGCCGGCGGGCCGTTCGAGTTCGAAGTCGGGCTATTCCACCAGGACGTCGACGAGTATGTGTACGCCCACGCGCTGGAAACCGAGACCCGGAACGGCCTCGCCCACCATTTCCTGATCTATACGGCCGGCAAGGCGCGTTTCAAGGGCATCGACGGCCAGGCCAGCTACCGCCTCACGCCGGCCTCGCGCATGACCGTCTTCGGCGACTATGTGCATGCCGAGCTCGGCGATGAAAAGGGTTATCTGCCGCGCATCCCGCCGGCACGGCTGGGCGCCCGCTACCAGGGCGACTGGGGCCCACTGTCGGCGGGATTCGAGGTCTACCGCCAGTTCACCCAGGACCGGCTGGCGCCGCTGGAGACGCGCACCGATGGCTACAATATGCTCAACGCCACCCTGGCGTACCGCTTCCCCCACGGCCCCGGCCGCTGGACCGAGCTCTACCTTAGCGGCACGAACTTGACGGACGAGTTGGCCTATAGCCACGCGTCCTTCGTAAAAGCCCAGTCGCCGCTGCGCGGACGCAATATCGTGTTCGGACTGCGCAATCAGTTCTGATCCTTGATCCGGACGGCAACGCCTTGCCGCCGATCCGGAACAATCGACGAAGCCCGGCATCTGATCCATGCCGGGCCACCTCCACCACGTCGAAAGGAAACACGATGGCTTATTTCACCACCCGCGACGGCGTCGATATCTATTACAAGGACTGGGGCCGCGGCCGGCCGGTCGTGTTCTGCCACGGCTGGCCGCTGGGCGCCGACAGCTGGGAAGCGCAGATGCTGCACCTGTCGCACAACGGTTTCCGCACCATCGCCCACGACCGGCGCGGGCATATGCGCTCCAGCCAGCCGTGGGATGGCAACGATATGGACCATTACGCCGACGACCTGGCACAGCTCCTGGAGTTGCTCGATCTCGATGACGTTTGCCTGGTCGGTTTCTCGACCGGCGGCGGCGAGGTGGCACGCTACGTGGGGCGCCATGGCACCGGCCGCATCGCCCGGCTGGCCCTGATCGGCGCCGTGCCGCCGCTGATGGTGCAGCGCCCCGATAATCCGGACGGCGTGCCGCGCGAGGTGTTCGACGGCATCCGCGCCGGCCAGATCGAGAACCGGGCCCAGCTCTACCTCGATATTCCGTCCGGCCCCTTCTATGGATTCAACCGGCCGGGCGCAACGCCGTCGCCGGGGCTGATCCAGTCGTGGTTCCTGCAAGGAATGTTAGGCGGGCACAAGAATACCTACGACTCGATCGCGGCGTTTTTCGAAACTGATTTTCGGGATGACCTCAGGAAATTCGACAAGCCGACGCTGATCATCCACGGCGACGACGACCAGGTGGTGCCGATCGACGTCGGCGGCCGGGCCTCGGCGCGCCTGGTGCCGCATGCCACCTTCATTGCCTATGCCGGCGCGCCGCATGGCTTGACGGACACGCACAAGGACAGGGTGAACGCCGACCTGCTGGCGTTCGCGCGCGGAGAAACCGTCGGCCACTAGTCCGGATACTCCCCGGCTTGCGCCGTTCGCGCGGGCATACTCCCCCTCCCGGCATCCGCCGGGAGAGTCGCACTGCATTTTTCACGCTGCAGTGAAAGGCTATCGCTCATCCGTTAGCGGCAAAACAAGAAAATCTATCACTCGTCCATATCCACAGCCACAACAACACCTATCGCTCATCCATGGACCATTCTGGCACAGCCAAAGGACAACATTAACGAAAATTAATAATTCGCACACCCCCGCTTAAGCCGGCGACGGGCATGATCAAAGGTAGGGAAAATACCGCTCTCAACCTTGCATTCCGGATCCGACTACATGCCTTCGACCACTTCCTTGCGCCGCCAGCCGGCCCTTGGCGCCGCCGTCCTTGCGGCGCTGCTGCTGTCCGCCTGCGCCAAAGACCCGAAACCCGTCGCGCCCACCGTTCCGGAGGTGGCCGTCCTGACGATGAACACGACCAACGTGGCGCTGAACATCGCCCTGCCGGGTCGCACCGCGCCCTACCTGCTGGCCGAGGTCCGGGCCCGGGTCGACGGCATCGTGCAGGAGCGCCGGTTCAAGGAAGGGGCCGACGTGAAGGCGGGCGATCCGCTGTACCTGATCGACCCGGCGCCCTACCGCGCCGCGCTGGCCAGCGCCGAGGCCGAGCTGCAGCGGGCCCAGGCTACGCTGGCCAGCAACGCCTCCCAGCTCAAGCGCAACCAGGTGCTGGTGAAGGAGAACGCGGTCAGCAAGCAGGAATTCGAGAACGCCGAGGCGGCCCAGCTGGAAGCCGCGGCCGACGTCGCCGCCGCCAAGGCCGCCGTCGACACCGCCCGCATCAACCTCGGCTACACCAGCGTGAGCGCGCCGATCACCGGCCGCAGCAGCGTGTCGGCGGTGACGCAGGGCGCCTATGTCCAGGGCAGCGCCGCGACCCTGATGACCACCGTCCAGCAGATCGACCCGATGTACGTCGACCTGCAGCAGTCGAGCGTCGACGGCCTGGCCCTGCGCCGCGAGATCGCCGCCGGCCGGGTGCGCATGGATGGCGCGAATGCCGCCAAGGTCAGCCTGACGCTGGAAGACGGCAGCACCTATGCCCGCCACGGCACGCTCGAGTTTTCCGGCGTGACGGTCGACCAGGCCACCGGCGCGGTCACCCTGCGCGCACGCTTCCCGAATCCCGACAAGCTGCTACTGCCCGGCATGTTCGTGCGCGCCAGCGTCAGCCAGGGCGTGCGCCAGGCCGTGATGCGGGTGCCGGCGCCGGCCGTCTCGCGCACTCCGCAGGGCACCGCGACCGTCATGGTCGTCGACCGCGAGAACAAGGCCCAGCTGCGCAGCGTGCGCACCGGCGCCCTGGTCGACGGTTACTGGCTGATCGACGAGGGCCTGAAGGAAGGCGAACGTGTGATCGTCAGCGGCACCCAGAAGCTGCGTCCGGGCACCGTGGTCCGGATCGGCGCGCCGTCGGCGCCCGCCAGCCAGGCGCCGGCAGCACCCGCCCAGGCCGAGCCGGCGCAGGCCCAGGCGCAGCGGGGATAAGCGACGATGCCAAAGTTCTTTATCCAGCGTCCGATCTTCGCGATCGTGATTTCCCTGCTGATCATGCTGGTCGGCGGGATCGCCCTGTTCAAGATGCCGGTCGAGCAGTATCCGCCGGTGTCGCCGCCGTCGGTGCAGATCCAGGCCACCTTCCCCGGCGCCTCGGCCGACACCATGCAGAACACCGTGGTGCAGGTGATCGAGCAGCAGATGACGGCGATCGACAACCTGCTCTACATGCAGTCGACCAGCGACGACACCGGCCGCTCGACCACCACCCTGACCTTCGCCGCCGGCACCGATCCCGACATCGCCCAGGTGCAGGTACAGAACAAGCTGCAGACCGCGGTGCCGCGCCTGCCGAGCGAGGTGCAGCAATCCGGCCTGCAGGTGACCAAGTCGACCTCGGACTTCCTGATGGTCGCGGCCTTCGTCTCGGACGACGACAGCATGACCAAGTTCGACATCGCCAACTACGTGGCCTCGAACATCCAGGATCCGCTCAGCCGCATCCCGGGCGTGGGCAGCATGAACCTGTTCGGCACCCAGTACGCGATGCGGGTCTGGATCGACCCAGTCAAGCTGACCAGCTACCAATTGACCCCGCTTGACGTGGCCGACGCCATCCGCGCCCAGAACGTGCAGATCGCCGGCGGTGCGCTGGGCGGCCTGCCGGCCGTCCCCGGCCAGACCCTGACCGCCACCATCAACCAGGCCACCATGCTGCGCACGCCCGACGAGTTCAAGCGCATCCTGCTCAAGGTGCAGCGGGACGGCTCGTCGGTGCGCATCGGCGACGTGGCGCGGGTCGCGCTCGGCCCCGAGAACTACAACGTCGACGTGCGCCTGAACGGCAAGTCGGCGTCGGGCCTGGGCATCCAGCTGGCGCCGAACGCCAATGCCCTCGAGACCGCGGAACGGGTGCGCGCGCGCCTCGAAGACCTGGGCCAGTTCTTCCCGCCCGGCTTGCGCACGGTCTACCCGAACGACGTCACGCCCTTCATCGAGGAATCGATCAGCGGCGTGGTGCACACCCTGATCGAGGGCATCGTGCTGGTGTTCCTGGTCATGTACCTGTTCCTGCAAAACTTCCGCGCCACCCTGATCCCGTCGATCACGGTGCCGGTGGTGCTGCTGGGGACCTTCGGCATCATGGCGGCGCTGGGCTTCACCGTCAATACGCTGTCGATGTTCGGCCTGGTGCTGTCGATCGGCCTGCTGGTCGACGACGCCATCGTGGTGGTCGAGAACGTCGAGCGGGTGATGCACGAGGATGGCTTGCCGCCGAAGGAAGCGACCGTCAAGGCCATGGGCCAGATCACCAGCGCGCTGATCGGCGTGGCCCTGGTGCTGTCGGCGGTGTTCGTGCCGGTGGCCTTCTCGAGCGGCACGGTGGGCGCGATCTACCGTGAATTCTCGCTGACGGTAGTGGCCTCGATGCTGCTGTCGGCCTTCATCGCGCTGACGCTCACGCCGGCCCTGTGCGCGACCATGCTCAAGCCGGTCGACCCCAACCACCATGAAAAGAAGGGTTTCTTCGGCTGGTTCAACCGTTCGTTCGACAACACGCGCGACCGCTACCTGGGCGGCGTGTCGCGCATCCTGAAACGGCGCGCCCTGTGGATGGTCGTGTACCTGGTCATGGTCGGGATCGTGATCGCCCTGTTCCTGCGCCTGCCGGGCGGCTTCCTGCCCAAGGAAGACCAGGGCTTCATGTTCGTCCAGGTGCAGACCCCGGCCGGCAGCAGCCAGGAAATCACCGGACACGTGCTGGAAGAGATCAGCAAGTACCTTCTGAACGAAGAAAAGGCGGTGGTCGAAGCAACCTTC
Source organism: Massilia sp. CFBP9026 (assembly GCF_034045165.1). NCBI lineage: Bacteria > Pseudomonadati > Pseudomonadota > Betaproteobacteria > Burkholderiales > Oxalobacteraceae > Massilia > Massilia sp. CFBP9026. The sequence continues at coordinate 303,567 of NZ_JAXCWH010000001.1, read as the reverse complement.
ATGACCAATGGCGCGTCGCAGCCGCAGCGCGGCCAGAACCAGGGCCGCCTGTTCGTGCGCCTGCGGCCATGGGACGAGCGCAAGGGCGACGAGCTGGGCGTCTCAAGCCTGGCCAGCCGCATCACCGCGCGCTACGCCAACTACCAGGGCGCGGTGATCAATACCGTCGAACCGCCGTCGATCCGCGGCCTGGGCTCGGCCACCGGCTTCAACCTGCAGCTGCAGGACCGCGGCGGCCTGGGCCACGAGGCCCTGGGCCAGGCGCGCGACCGGCTGCTCGAACTGGCTGCCAAGGACCAGCGACTGCAACGCGTGCGCTTCTCGGGGCAAGCCGACAACGCCACCTACAAGATCGACATCGACCGCGAGAAGGCGGCGGCGCTGGGCGTCGACCTGACCCAGGTCGACCAGACATTCTCGACCGCCTGGGGCTCGCGCTACATCAACAACTTCCTGGATACCGACAACCGCATCAAGCGTGTCTACATCCAGGCCGACGCCCAGTTCCGCATGAACCCGGACGACCTGCGCCACCTGTACGCAAGGAATGACGACGGCACCATGGTTCCCTTCTCGTCCTTTGCCACCGCGCGCTGGACCTGGGGCTCGCCGGCGATGGCGCGCTACAACGGCATCGAGTCGGCCGAGATCCAGGGCCAGCCGGCGCCAGGCTACAGCACCGGGGAAGCGATGGCCATCATGACCGAGCTGGTGGGGCAGCTCCCGCAGGGCATCGGCTATGAGTGGACCGGCATCTCGCTGCAGGAATCGCAGGCAGGCGCCCAGGCGCCGCTGCTGTACGCGCTGTCGATCCTGGTCGTCTTCCTGTGCCTGGCGGCGCTGTACGAAAGCTGGGCGATCCCGATCTCGGTGATCATGGTGGTGCCGATCGGCGTGCTCGGTGCGCTGGGCGCGGCCACCGCCTTCGGCATGGAAAACGACGTGTTCTTCCAGGTGGGCCTGCTGACCACCATCGGCCTGTCGGCCAAGAACGCGATCCTGATCGTCGAATTCGCGCGCGAGCTGCAGATGCAGGGCATGGACCTGGTGGAGGCGGCGCTGGAAGCCTCCAAGGTGCGTCTACGTCCGATCATCATGACCTCGATGGCCTTCATCCTCGGCGTGACGCCGCTGGCGATTTCGAGCGGCGCCGGTTCGGGCAGCCAGAACGCGCTGGGCATCGGCGTGATCGGCGGGATGCTGACGGCGACCTTCCTGGCGACCTTCCTGATCCCGCTGTTCTATGTACTGGTCGCGGGCCGTTCGAAGCCGCCGGTGGTCCATACGCCGCCGCCACCACCGGTGGCCCACGCGCCCAAGGCCGAAACACCGGATACAATGCCGGCTTCCCAATGAGACTGCCGTGAAACTGTTACTCGTCGAAGACAATGAACGCGTGGCCCGCTTCGTCAAGAAGGGGCTGACCGAGGCAGGCCATACGGTCGACCACGCCGACAATGGCCGCGACGGCATGTACCATGCCGTCAGCGAGCCTTACGACGCGATCGTCATGGACCGCATGCTGCCGGGCGGGATCGACGGCCTGGGCATCATCGAAGCGCTGCGCCAGCAGGGCAACCGGGTGCCGATCCTGATCCTCTCCGCGCTGGACGGCGTGGACGACCGCATCCGCGGCCTGCGGTCCGGCGGCGACGACTACCTGACCAAGCCGTTCGCCTTCGGCGAGCTGCTGGCGCGGCTCGACGCCCTGCTGCGCCGCTCGCAGAGCCAGGCGGTGGAAACCGTGATGAGCCTGGGCGATCTGTCGGTCGACATGCTGTCGCACCGCGTCACGCGCGCCGGCAAGCCGGTGGCGCTGCAGCCGCGCGAATTCAAGCTGCTGACCTATCTGCTGCGCCACGCGAACCAGGTGGTGACGCGCACCATGCTGCTCGAGAACGTGTGGGATTACCACTTCGACCCGCAGACCAACGTCATCGACGTCCACATCAGCAAGCTGCGCCAGAAGATCGACGCGGGTTTTGCGACCCCGCTGCTGCGCACCGTGCGCAATGCCGGCTATATGCTGACCGACCAGCCCTGAGGCATCTGTCTTGAACCTGCGCCTGCCCAGCTTTTCCGCCCGCACCATCGCGATCGGCTACGCCGTCGTCACCCTGCTGGTGCTGGCGATGTTCGCCGCGCCGCTGTGGTTCGCCTGGCACAAGAACATCGGCGAGGTGCGCACCCAGCTGCTCAAGTCGGACGCCCAGCACCTGCGCAATCTGTTCGAGCGCCAGGGGCCGCCGGCGCTGGCGGCGGCGATCGACAGCCAGGTCCATGGCGTCAACGATGGCGTGCGCAAGATCATGCTGTTCGTGGCGCCCGACGGCGCCAAGCTGGCCGGCAATCTGCCGGAATGGCCCGAGGGCGTGCCCGAGCGCGACGGCCTGTGCCAGGTGACGATCCGGGTCGACGACAAGCCGCGCAATGTGGAGCTGGTGCGGGTGACGCTGGAGGACGGCTATATGCTGCTGGTGGCCAGCAACCTGGATCGCTTCCAGCAGCTCGAGCGCCTGTTCGCCTATGGCCTGCTGGGTTGCGCGCTGGCGGTGCTGGTGGGCGCCGCGCTGGGCGGCGTGTTGATCCGCCGCGCGCTGCTTGGGCGGGTGCAGCGCATCAGCCAGACCACGGCCTCGATCATCGAGGGCAAGCTGTCGCACCGCCTGGTGGAGCCGCGCGACGGCGACGAACTGCAGCAACTGACCCGCACCGTAAACCGCATGCTGGACCAGATCGAGCATCTGGTGACGGGGGTGCAGGACGTGTCGAACGCGATCGCGCACGACCTGCGCACGCCGCTGTCGGAGCTGCGCGCGCGGCTCGAGGAGCTGTCGGTGGCGCGTCCGCCGAGCGAGGAAACCTTCGCCGAGATCGACGCCGCCATCGACGACGTCGATCGCGTGATGGGCATCTTCAACGCGCTGCTGCGCCTGGCCGAGATCGACAGCGGCAGCCGGCGCGGCGGTTTCATCGAGGTCGACCTGGCCGCGCTGGGCGCCGAAGTCACCGAATTCTACGGCCCGGTGGCCGAACTGAAGGACATCGACCTGGGCTTCGACGCACCCGAGGATTTGCGGGTGGTGGGCGACCCGGTGCTGCTGGCCCAGGCCCTGGGCAATATGGCCGACAACGCCCTGAAATATGCGCCGGTGCGCGGCGCGATCGCGATCACCGCGCGCCGCCTCGACGCCGACCGGGTGGCGGTGGTGGTGGCCGACAACGGCCCGGGCATTCCGGAACACGAGCGCACGCGCGTGATCGAGCGCTTCTACCGGGTCGACGCCAGCCGCGGCACGCCGGGCGTGGGCTTGGGCCTGAGCGTGGTCTCGGCGGTAGCGCGCCTGCATGGCGGCAGCCTGACGCTGGAAGACAACCATCCGGGCCTGCGCGCCACGCTGCTGCTGCACGCGAATCCGGCGGCGCAAACCTATTGAGGTTTCACCCCTGCGCGTTCGAGGATGGCGTCGATCGAGGCGCGCGCCTCTTTCATCACGCGGGGAACGTCGACACCGAGCAGGCGCCCGTCTCGCTTGCGCACGACGCCATCGACGATCACCGTATCGACGTTGGCCGGCGTGGCCGAATACACGATCAGGGCATAGGGGTCGCTGTCCTGGGTCAGGGCCATGTTCAGGGCGCCGGGATCGAGCAGGATCAGGTCGGCGCGCTTGCCGGGCGTGATCGAGCCGATCTGGTCGTCCATGCCGATCGAGCGCGCCGCCTCGATCGTGGCCAGTTCGAGGATGCGGCGCGGCGCGACCGCCGTTTCCTTTTTCCCGGCGCCGGATGCGGTGAGCGCGAGCAGGCGCATATTGGCGAACAGGTCGGCGCTGCCGGCCAGCGCCGTGCCGTCGATGCCCAGGCCGATGCGCCCGACGGCCGCGTAGTCATCCAGCACGGTCAGGCCATAGCCGACCCGTTGCTCGGTGACCGGCGTCAGCGACAGCGCACTGCCGGCCTTTCGAAACGCCGCCAGCTCGGCCGGCGTAGCGCCGGTAGCGTGCACGATCTGCACATCCGCGCCTAACAGGCCGCTGGCGGCCAGCGCGCCATTGCGCTTTCCCCCGGAATGCACCGACACCGGCAAGCCGAGCTTGCGCGCCGCCGCGATCTCGCGGCGGCCGGTCGCGGCCACGTCGGCCTTGCCCTCCCCCACACCGCGCCAGCCCAGCCCCAGCGTAACCCGCCCCGGCCGCGCCCGCGCCGCCGCGGCCGCGAGCAGCTCGAGGTCGACGCTCTCGGCCGCACCAAGATCGTCATGCGCGCCCGCCAGCAACCGCGCGCGAATACCGCTCTGCAGCAGCGCCTGTTCAGCCGCCTCGAGATGCGCCGGACTGCGCAGGTTATGAAAGAAATCGACGGTAGTCGTAACGCCCGACGCCAGGGTCTCGACCGCGCCGAAATAGGTGCCAATACGAACATCGTCCGGCGTGTAATGTCGCCCCAGCCGCTTCTTGAGCGCAAAATAATCAGTGTCAGGCGTATTCCGAAACTGCCCGCGCGCCGCACTGAGCCACAGATGGTTATGCGTATCGACCAGCCCCGGCAGCAAGATCATCCCACGCGCATCGATCCGCTCCGCCCCCGCCGCCTCGATCCCGCGCCCAACCGCAACAATCCTCCCATCCCTTACCAGCACATCCGCATCGCGTCGCTCGCCCAACTGCGGATCAAGACTAACGACATACGCGTTCTGAATCAGCAAGCCACTCGGCTGCCCAAAAACCGCCTGACACGACGCAAACAACAGCCCGAACACAACACAATGCAATAGACGCGGCATGGCAATTTCCAAACAATAAAATTGCCACCAATTCTACAACCCACCCCCGCCGAGCCGCGCGCGCTTACCGCCCCAAGCCCAATCCACAATTAGGGTCAGAGTAAAATTGTTTGACAACTTCAGTAAATCAATTGGCCAATAATTCGACTCCGACCCTAATTGTTAGGTAATATCTCTGATCGACCTGGGCATTAGCGTCGAGCTTATCGACAATCCAAGAAATTGTTCAATAAATCGACTCTGACCCTAATTCTTTGCGCCAGATTTGGCGCCATTTTTGTTGGCGATTGAGAACCAGTTAGAGCCGAGAACTACTCTTACCGATGATAGCGCTCGCACGAGCATAAAACAAAGAGGGTCAGTGTCGAATTGTTTGCCAATTTGCGAAAATCAATTGGCAAACAATTCAACTCTGACCCTCATTATTTCGCTGCCTGATTGCAGGCAGCTGTTCATCGGGTGTAGCTGCCGATCAAGCGGGGAAATTGCTCAATAATTCGACTCTGACCCTAATTGGGATTTAGCTGCCGAAGTAGCGGCCGGAGCGGTGCCAGACCATGACCATGCTGCTCATGGCCACGGCGCTCAGTGCCGACCAGCCGACCAGGTGCGGGGCTACCAGGCCGAGGGCGAGCAGCAGGATGACGCTGTCGATCATGACCTGGGTGCGGCCGGCGTTGATGCCGTACTTTTTTTGCAGCCACAGGGTGACGATGCCGGTGCCGCCGACGCCGGCGCCGTGGCGCGCCATGGCCAGGATGCCCATGCCGCAGAAGGTGCCGCCGCCCAGCGCCGCCACCGCGGGGTGGATGTGGTCGATCACCAGCACGAAAGGCATGATCTTGAGCAGGCCCATGATCAACGCGCTGCCAGCCAGCGACTTCAAGGTGAAAAGCGGGCCCATGAACAGGTAGCCGAACAGGAAGAACGGCACGTTGATCATCATGAACAAGGTGCCGACCGACAGCCCGCTCACATACGACGTCAGCAGCGCGATGCCGGCCACGCCGCCGGTGATCAGCTGGGCCGCCTGCAGCAGCACGATGCCGATCACGACGAACAGCACGCCGACGGCAATGCCGTAGACATCATCAAGTGGCGAATGCGGCTTGACCACGACTGCGCGCTGCGACGAAGACGCCGATCCGGGGAACATGGCAGACTGGCTCATCCGCGCACCGCCGCATCGACGACGATGGTGGCGATCGCCACGCGAACGGACAGGGTCCGCCGGGTGGCCGTGCAGGGGGTAGCGACGAGCGTAGAGCTGAAGTTCATGTTCCTTGAGATATAGAGGTAACAGGGATGCCGGCGCGCCGGGTAGGCGCAAATGCGCGAAACGCACGGGGTATGGTGTGCTTCGGGGCGCTATTATCGCTCATGTTGCGGCGCAATGTCGATACGCCGCGCATCGTGGCGTAGTAGATGAGAAACACCTGAACCAAGACACTTGTGCGGAGCACCATTCCGGTGCGCGCAACCCTGTTTCGGTGCGAGTCGTCCAGCCAAAATGCCCTATTCCGGTGCCCGCCCCGCCGCCAGCTCGCGCTCCAGGAACTCCACGCACACCCGCACCTTGGCCGAATTGCCCAGCCGCTGCGGGTACACAGCCCAGACATTGGCTTCCTGGCTGAAGTCGGGCAGCACCTGCACCAGCCGCCCGGCATCGAGATGGGGCTGGGCATGCCAGCGCGAGCGCAGGATGATGCCGGCGCCGTCGAGCGCCCAGCGCAGCGCGATCTCGCCATGGTTGGTGGACAGCGCGCCGGAGACCTTCACCGTCTCTTCGCCTCCGCGCGCGCGCAGCCGCCACACGCCGAACGGGTGGTCGCGCTCCTTGATCACCAGGCACTGGTGGCCGGACAGCTCCGGCAATGAGCGCGGCGTCCCATGCCGTGCGAGGTAATCCGGCGCCGCGCACAGGATGCGGTGGTTCGCCATCAGGCGGCGCGCGATCAGCTGCGGCGCGATCTCGTCGCCGATGCGCACGTCGAGATCGAAACCTTCGGCCACCGGATCGACCAGGCGGTCGAACACCTCGAACCGGATCTGCAGCGCCGGATAAGCGCGCACCAGCTTGGCGATGGCCGGCGCCACCACATTGCGCCCGAAGCCGAAGCTGCTGCAGATGCGCACCCGGCCACTGGGCTCGCGGCGCCGCTCCGATACCTCGTCGACCAGGTCGTCCAGGCTGTCCAGGATGGCCTGGGCCCGCCCGAAGGCCTGTTCCCCCTCCTCGGTGATGACGATGCGGCGCGTGGTGCGCTGGAACAGCCGCACGCCCAGCGCCTCCTCCAGCACGCCGATGCGCTTGCTCACATAAGCCGCCGACATGCCCAGTTCCGCGGCGGCCTGGGCGAACGAGCCCTTGCGCACGACGGTCACAAACACGCGCAAGTCGGCATTCTCAAGCAGATTATTCACAATTCGTGTTTCTTGCCGCCACGGAAAGCCATATTATAAACACCGTGTTTCGGATTATGCTGGGAACACTAAAACCAGCACCCAGGAGCACGCCACATGAACACCCACAAGATCGCAGTCATCGCCGGCGATGGCATCGGCAAGGAAGTCATGCCCGAGGGACTGCGCGCCCTCGAAGTGACCGCCCGCCGCTTCGGCATCCGCCTCGAATTCACCACCTTCGCCTGGGCCGACTGCGACTACTACGCCCAGCACGGCAAGATGATGCCGGACGACTGGCGCCAGCAGCTCGACGGCTTCGAAGCCATCTATTTCGGCGCCGTCGGCTGGCCCGACACGGTGCCCGACCACATCTCGCTGTGGGGTTCGCTGCTTAAATTCCGGCGCGAGTTCGACCAGTACGTCAACCTGCGCCCGGTGCGCCTGATGCCCGGCGTGCCATGCCCGCTGGCCAACAAGAAGCCGGGCGACATCGATTTCTACGTGGTGCGCGAAAACACCGAAGGCGAATACTCCTCGGTCGGCGGCAAGATGTTCGAAGGCACCGACCGCGAATTCGTGCTGCAGGAATCGGTCTTTACCCGCCACGGCACCGACCGCATTCTCAAGTACGCCTTCGATCTGGCCCAGCGCCGCCCGAAGAAACACCTGACCGCCGCCACCAAGTCGAACGGCATCTCGATCTCGATGCCCTACTGGGACGAACGCGTGGCTGCCATCGGCCAGCAGTATGGCGACGTCAAATGGGACAAGTACCACATCGACATCCTGTGCGCGCGCTTCGTGATCTCGCCCGAGCGCTTCGACGTGGTGGTGGCCTCGAACCTGTTCGGCGACATCCTCTCGGACCTCGGCCCGGCCTGCACCGGCACCATCGGCATCGCGCCGTCGGCCAACCTGAATCCGGAACGGACCTTCCCCTCCCTGTTCGAACCGGTGCACGGCTCGGCGCCCGACATCTACGGCAAGAACATCGCCAACCCGATCGCGATGATCTGGTCCGGCGCGATGATGCTCGAGTTCCTGGGCCAGGGCGACGCCAACTACACCGCCGCCCATGACGCCATGCTGGCCGCGATCGAACGCTGCCTGGTCGAGGGCCCGCGCACGCCGGACATGGGCGGCGAGGCCAATACCACCGAGGTGGGCCAGGCGGTCGCGCGCTACCTGGACAAGGACGACTGACCTGCGTCTGACCTGCGCCCGGCCTGCTTGCATGCCGGCCGAGCCGGTGCTACTGTCCACTGCACCACTGACATCCCACGAAAGGACAGCATGGCGCCGCATGACGCAAGCGAACCGGAATACGTCGGCTTCTGGCTCCGGGTAGGCGCCGCCCTCCTCGACACCATCCTGATGATGATGCTCACGGGGCCGCTGCTCTGGTACCTGTACGGGCCGGCCTACTGGCACGATCCGTCCTTCGACGGCGGCCTGGCCGACCTGTTCATCGGCTGGGTGCTGCCCGCCATCGTCATCATGCTGTTCTGGCTCGCGCGTTCGACCACGCCGGGCAAGATGGCCATCGACGCCGTCATCGTCGACGCCCGCACCGGCGCCAGGCCGAGTGCGCGCCAGTTCCTGGTGCGCTACATCGGCTACTTCGTCTCCAGCATCCCGCTGGGGCTCGGCCTGATCTGGGTCGGCATCGATGCGCGCAAGCAGGGCTGGCACGACAAGATGGCCGGCACGGTCGTGGTCAAGCGGCGCAGGCGCACGACGCCGCCGATCAAGCGGTAAGCCGCCGCATCTCGGCAATCAGGTCGGCCTTGCCCTCGAAGCCGACCCCCGGCAAGTCCGGCATCGTGATGTAGCCATTCTCGACCTTCACGCCGTCAGGGAAGCCGCCATACGGCTGGAACAGGTCGGGATAGGACTCGTTGCCGCCCAGCCCCAGCCCGGCCGCGATATTCAACGACATCTGATGCCCGCCGTGCGGAATGCAGCGGCTGGCCGACCAGCCATGCTGGCGCAGCATGTCGAGCGTGCGCAGGTATTCCACCAGCCCGTAGCTCAGCGCGCAGTCGAACTGCAGCCAGTCGCGGTCGGGACGCATGCCGCCGTGGCGGACCAGGTTGCGCGCGTCCTGCATCGAGAACAGGTTCTCGCCGGTGGCCATCGGCTTGTCGTAGTAGTTGCGCAGGGTGGCCTGCAGCTCGTAGTCGAGCGGATCGCCCGCTTCCTCGTACCAGAACAGATCGTACTGCGACAGCGCCTTGGCGTAGCGGATCGCGGTGTCCAGGTCGAAGCGGCCGTTGGCGTCCACCGCCAGCTTCTGGCCATCCCCCAGCACGCTCAGGATCGAATCGATGCGGCGCAGGTCTTCGTCGAGCGAGGCGCCGCCGATCTTCTTCTTGACTACCGTGTAGCCGCGATCCAGGTAGCTGCGCATCTCGTCCTTCAGCTTGCCGTGGTCCTGGCCCGGATAATAATAGCCGCCGGCCGCGTAGACGAACACCTTGCGATCCGGCTCGCCGTTGCCGTAACGCTCGGCCAGCAGCTGGAACAGCGGCTTGCCGGCGATTTTCGCGGTCGCGTCCCATACCGCCATGTCGATGGTGCCGATGGCCACCGAGCGCTCACCATGGCCGCCCGGCTTCTCGTTGGTGAACATCGCCTGCCACACCTTGTGCGGATCCAGGTTGTCACCGCTGGCGTCGACCAGCGACGCCGGGTCGGCCTCGAGGATGCGCGGGATGAAGCGCTCGCGCATCAGGGTGCCCTGGCCGTAGCGGCCGTTGGAATTGAAGCCGTAGCCGATCACCGGTTGCCCGTCGCGCACGACATCGGTCACCACGGCGACCACGCTCAGCGTCATCTTGCTGAAATCGATATAGGCGTTGCGGATCGGGGAGCTGATCGGGACGGTCTTTTCGCGGATTTCGACGATTCTCATCTGGTATTCCTTCGCATTGAACGAGCCACCAGATTATTCGCTTCAAAGGCGGTTATGATTGAGCCGGATTCACTAGATTATTAACCTGCGGTGAAAAACGACCTCGCCTCCCACCTCGAATTCTTCGTCCTGCTGGCACGCCACGGCAACCTGTCGGCCGCCGCGCGCGAGCTGGACCTGACCCCGCCCGCCGCCACCAAGCGCCTGGCGCAGCTGGAACAACACCTGGGCGTGCGCCTGGTCAACCGCACCACCCGCACCAGCAGCCTGACGCCGGAAGGCGAAACCTATCTGCACTACGCGACCCGGATCCTGGCCGAGCTGCGCGAGATGGAAGAAGCGGTGTCCAGCACGCGCTCGGTGCCGCGCGGCCTCTTGAAGGTGAACGCCTCGCTGGGCTTCGGGCGCACCGCGATCGCGCCGCTCGTCTCGAGCTTCGCCCAGCGCTATCCGCAGGTCGAGGTGCAGCTCGACGTCACCGACCGCCCGATCGACCTGGTCGCGAACGGCATCGACCTGGCGATCCGCTTCGGCGAGCTGCCCGACCAGCGCCTGGTGGCGCGCCGCATCATGTCGAACCGGCGCTTCCTGTGCGCCTCGCCGCGCTACCTCGAACGGCATGGAGAGCCGGGCAGCCTGGCCGACCTGGCACAGCACCGCTGCATCGTCCATCGCCAGAACGAGGACGCGCACGGCGTGTGGCGCCTGGTGCACGAGGGCCGTAATGTCTCGGTGAAGGTGCAGGGCACGCTATCGAGCAACGATGGCGACATCGTGCTTGGCTGGGCGCTGGACGGCCACGGCATCCTGGTGCGCTCGGAATGGGACTTGAAAAAATACGTCGACAGTGGCCGCCTGCGCATCGTGCTGCCGCAGTACGTGCAGCCGGCGGCCGACCTGTACGTGGTCTATCCGGGCGGACGCCGGCAATCGGCGCGGGCGCGCGCCTTCATCGATTTCCTGGCCGCGCAGTTCGCGCCGTCTTGAGTTGGCTCAGGCGCCGCCGGTCACCAGCATCGTGACGGCAGCCGCCAGCAGCACCGAGCTGAACGCCACCCGCAACAGCTTTGGCGGCAGGGTATGCGCCAGGTGCACGCCCCACGACACGGTCAGCACCCCGCCCAGCGCCAGCGGCAGGCCTACCTGCCAGTCGACCGCGCCGCTATGGCCATAGGTGGCCAGCGCCACGAAGGCGCCCGGCACCACCAGCGCCAGCGCCATGCCCTGGGCGCGCGTCTGCGGCATCTTGAACAGGCTCACCAGCGCCGGCACCACTACCATGCCGCCGCCGATCGTGAAGAAACCCGATACCGCGCCGCTGGCGATGCCGATCGCCGGCATCAGCCGGCGCGGCACTTCCCTCGCGGGCGGCGGGGGCGCGCCGGTCTTGCGCCGCGACGGCCAGCCGAAGTACAGCGCCAGCGCGAGCAGGAAAAGCGCGAAGGCGTAGTGCAGCACCTGGGCGTCGATCGCCACCGCGAAGCGCGCCGCCAGCCAGGCGGTCCCGATCGAGCACAGGCCGGCCACGCCGACCGAGCGCAGGTCGACCGGGTGCTTCTGGTGATAGCGCCAGAAGCCGATCGCCACGTTCGGCGCGATCATCACCAGCGCCGTGCCCTGGGCCAGGTGCTGGTTCATGCCGTACAACAGGCCCAGCACCGGAATGGCGATCAGGCCGCCGCCGATGCCCAGCATGCCGCCGGCGATGCCGAGCGTGGCGCCCAGGCCGAAGTTCAATGCAAGGTCAATCACCGAAATCATAGACAAAGCCAAAAACGCGACGGCCCCTCGCAAGGGGCCGTCGTATGGGAAGGATTACCGCCTTAGACGACCTGCGCCGCCGCCAGCGCCGTCATGTTGACGATGCGGCGCACGGTGGCGCTCGGGCTCAGGATGTGCACCGACTTGGCCGCGCCCAACAGGATCGGACCCACCGTCACGCCCTTGCCGCTGGCGACCTTGAGCACATTGAACAGGATGTTGGCCGCGTCCAGCGACGGCATCACCAGCAGGTTGGCGCTGCCCGTGTAGCCGGCGTCGATCCCGTAGATGTCGCGGATTTCCTGCGACAACGCGGCGTCGCCGTGGATCTCGCCGACCACCGCCAGCTCGGGGGACTGTTCGGCCAGCAGCGCGCGGGCTTCACGCATGCGGCGCGCCGACGGACGCTCGGACGAACCCTGCGAGGAGTGCGACAGCAGCGCCGCCTTCGGCTCCAGGCCGAAGTGCTGCAGGGCCTCGGCCGCCAGGCGGGTGATGGCCGCCAGTTCCCGGGCGCTCGGGGTCTCGTTGACGTAGGTGTCGGTGATGAACAGGGTCAGCTTGTCGAGCACCAGCGCGTTCATCGCGGCCAGCACTTCGGCGCCCGGCGCCACGCCGATTTCGTTCCTCACGTGTTCCAGGTGGCTGTCATAGCTGCCGGTCATGCCGCAGATCAGGGCGTCGACCTGGCCCGACTTCAGCAGGCGCGTGCCTTGCAGCGTGGTGTCGGCTTGCGCCGCGATGACCGTGTAGTCCACGCCCGCCTGCAGGCGCAGGCCGGCCTGCTTGACGGCGCGCGCGATCGCGGTCTCGTCGCCGATCAGCACCGGCTGGGCGATGCCCTCGTCCACCACCGCCTGCACCGCGCGCAGCACGCGCGGCTCGTTCGCTTCGGCGTAGGCCACCTTGCGCACATTGGCGCGCGCCTTGTTGAACACGGGCTTCATGAAGAAACCGGTGTGGTAGATCATCTCGCCCAGCTTGTCGCGGTAGGCGTCCATGTCGGCGATCGGACGGGTCGCCACGCCCGACTCGGCGGCCGCTTGCGCCACGCGCGGGGCAATCGCCGCCAGCAGCCGCGGATCGAACGGTTTCGGGATGATGTATTCAGGGCCGAAGGTCAGGTCCTGGCCTTCGTAGGCCAGCGCCACCACGTCGCTCGCCTCGGCTTCGGCCAGTTCGGCGATCGCGGTCACGCAGGCCAGCTTCATCTCGTCGGTGATGCGGGTCGCGCCGCAGTCCAGCGCGCCGCGGAAGATGTAAGGGAAACACAGCACGTTGTTGACCTGGTTCGGATAGTCCGAACGGCCGGTGGCGATGATGACGTCCGGACGCGCGGCCTTCGCTACTTCCGGACGGATTTCCGGTTCCGGATTGGCCAGGGCCAGGATCACCGGCTTGTCGGCCATGGTCTTGACCATGTCGCCGCTCAAGACGCCGGCGGTCGAGCAGCCCAGGAACACGTCGGCATCCTTGACGATGTCGCCCAGGGTGCGCGCATCGGTCGCCTGCGCATAGCGCGCCTTGTTGGCTTCCATATTCGCTTCGCGGCCCTGCCAGATCACGCCCTTCGAGTCGGTGACGTAGATGTTCGACTGCTTCACGCCCAGCAGCACCATCATGTCGAGGCAGGCGATGGCCGCCGCGCCGGCGCCCGAGGCCACCAGCTTGATCTGGCCGATGTCCTTGCCCACCACCTTCAGCGCATTGAGCAGCGCGGCGGTCGAGATGATCGCGGTGCCGTGCTGGTCGTCGTGGAAGACCGGGATGTTCATGCGCTCGCGCAGCTTCTTCTCGATGTAGAAGCATTCCGGCGCCTTGATGTCCTCCAGGTTGATGCCTCCCACGGTCGGCTCGAGCATGGCGATGGCGTCGACCAGCTTGTCCGGATCCAGTTCGTCCAGTTCCAGGTCGAACACGTCGACGCCGGCGAATTTCTTGAACAGGCAGCCCTTGCCTTCCATGACAGGCTTCGATGCCAGCGGTCCGATATTACCCAGGCCCAGCACCGCGGTGCCGTTCGTGATCACGGCCACCAGGTTGCCGCGCGAGGTGTAATCGAAGGCGGTCGCCGGGTCGGCGGCGATTTCCTCGCAGGCGTAGGCCACGCCCGGCGAGTAGGCCAGCGACAGGTCGCGCTGGTTCGACAGCGGCTTGGTGGCCACCACTTCGATCTTGCCGCGGGTCGGGCTGCGGTGGTATTCGAGCGCGTCGATGCGCAACTGGGTGTTCTGGGCTTCGTTCAGATTACTATCGGTACTCATGGTCTTCCTATAACTTGGATGTCGCGGCGTGGAAGGCGGCCTTCCATTCATGGGCAAACATTCTAGCCGAAGCGACACCATCGCGTGTGGACGCGGTTACGTACGGTCGTGCTGTTTTATGCGCCGCGCAGGCGTACGTACAGCAGCGCCGCGCCGGCGACGTCGCGCGCCAGCAGCAGCAAGGACACCATCAGGAACAGGCCGGCGGGCCGCGCCAGCACGGCGGGGAACAGGCAGGCCAGCACCAGCAGCGCCAGCCCGGCAAGATGCCAGCGCCACTGGCGCGCGGCCTGCGCCTCGCCCAGCACCGCCGACATCTTGGGGATGCGTTCGCGCGGCAGACGCTCGTCGTGGGCCAGGTGGTACCAGACCAGGAAGGGCACGATCTTGTACAGCATGCCGTTCACCGCCGACATCGCGCAGCCCACGATCACGAGCACGCCGGTGAGCAGGGGCAGCGCATCCACCGAATCGAAGACCAGCTCGAACGGAATGAAATGCAGCAGCGCCGCCAGCAGCAGGCAGCCCATCGCGAGCAGCCAGTAACGGGTCCCGGTATCCGGCTTGCGCTTGCGGCGCCCTAGCCAGGCCACCGTGGTGACCGCATAGTGCAGCAGAAGCGCGCCGATGCCGATCTCGCAGGCCAGGCGCCACCAGCCGGCGTCGAACAGCGTCGCCGCGCTCCAGCCGAACAGCAGCGCGAACACCAGCGGCGGCAGCCAGGTCTCGAGCAGGCGCGGATAGGTGGCCGTACCCTGGAACATCGGGATCACCTGGAACGACACGGTCGCCGTCAGCACGATCACCCAGCCGACCAGGCCCCAGGTGGCGTGGATGTCGGTGAGCAGCGGCGCGTTGAGGCTTCCCACTCCGCCTAAATAGAGCGCCAGCGCGGCGCCGATCGCGATCGTGATCGCCAGCGCCGCCGCCGCGTAGCGCACGCCTTCCACCAGCGGCTTCGCGCCCGCCGGCACCGGACGCGCGATGGCGGCCCCGATCGCGCTCAGGAACACAAAGCCGGCGCTGCCCAGCAGGCCCGCCGCGAGGTGAAACGCCGACGCGCCCAGGCCCAGGCCGAGCGCCGCGGCCAGCACGGCCGTGCCCAGCGCCAGCGCGCACCAGCAAAAGACCGCTACCTGCCGCGCCAGCGGCACCGCCACGCCCGCCGTCACCGGCAACAGCTGGAACAGTGCGCCGACGATCGTCATGGTCAGGAAACCCAGCACCACCAAGTGGGTCATGCTCAGCGTGACCGGGGTCCAGCGCAAGACCAGCGCCGCTTCGCCGTGCCACACCAGCAGCAGCGCCGCCGCCAGCGCGAAGCACGGCGCCGCCAGCATGAACGGCAGCGGCACCCGCAGCGCGGGCATCGCCGCGTAGCTCAGGGCGCGCTGCATGCCATCGCTTCGATCACGAGGTCGTAGCGGGCATCCGGCCGGCGCGTGGTGCGGTGGTCCCAGCCGCGCCGGTCGAGGATCTCGTACAGCGGAAACGGCTCGCGGTGGATCAGCACCTGCAGCCGGGCGCCCGGCGGCAGCACGGCAAGCGCATCGAGGATGCGCTCCATCGGCTCGGGCGCCGCCAGCGCCGAGACGTCGATCCGGACCGTGTCGGCGATGGCGTTCATGCCCCCTCCTCCAGCGTCGAGTGCTGCCAGCGCCAGGCATTCGTGGCCAGCCAGCCCGGCATCTCACCGTGCGCCTCCCCGCCGCCGGGAATCAGGTCGGCCAGGGTCACGCGATTGAGTTCGGCCAGATAGGCGGCGGTGGCCACCGCCAGCGACTGCTGCAGGCGGTCGTCAGGCTGGCGGCACGGCGGCCGCTCGCCATCCTGAGCACTGCGCTGAGCACTGCGCGGATCACTGCGCGCGCCGCGCGCCAGGCCGCGCTCGGTGCAGCGCACGACTTCGCCCAGGCGGATGTCGCGCGGCGCGCCGGCCAGGCGCATCCCGCCCAGGCGGCCGCGCGAGGTCTCGATCAGGCCCGACGCGGACAGCACGCAAGACACCTTGGCCAGGTGGTGGCGCGAAATGCCGTAGCGCTCGGCGATCTCGTTGATGGTCGCGATCCGCTCGCGGTGGTTGCCGAGGTAGACCAGCAGGCGCAGTGCGTTGTCGGTGAATTCGGTCAGGTGCATGTACATATGAACGCCTTCGTGGTTGGTTGATGACGGCGCGGCGTCAGCCTTCGTAGGCGCGCAGGCGCTCGATGTCGAGGATGGTGATGCTGCGCCCGGCGATGCCGACCATGCCCCGGTGGGCCATGTCGTGCAGCACGCGCGAAAAGTATTCGGGCGACAGCGACAGGCGCGACGCGATCATTTTCTTGCGCGCCGCCAGCGTCACCTCGGCGCCCTGCGCCGGATCGTCCTTGAGCAGGTAGCTGACGATGCGCTGGCTGCCGCTGCGCAGGGTATAGGATTCGACGTCCGAGATCAGGCCGTGCAGGCGCCGGCTCATGGACGCCAGCAGGCGCCGCGAGAAACCGGGATTGCGCTCGATCTGGGCGTAGATCGCGTGCTTCGAGATGTGCAGCAGCATGCTGTCGGCCAGCGTCTCGGCCTGGGTCATGTAGGGCCGCTCCATGAACAGCGGCGCCTCGCCGAAGCTCTGGCCGGGGCCGATCAGTTCGACCACCTTCTCGTCGCCTTCGCTCGAGACGATGGAGAGCTTGACGTCGCCGTAGATCACGGCGTGCAGGCCGCTGCAGGATTCGCCGCGCTCGACGACCACGCGGCCGCGTGGCACGTGCAGTTCGGTAGTCGCTTGCGCGAGCATGTCGAGCTGTTCGGACGAGAGGTCGGCGAACAGGGGCAGGGTTGCCAGGAACTGGCGGGGTGCGATGCGGAGTCGGCTCACGATAAATTCAGGGCGTAGCCCGTGGAAACGAACGAAACGGGGGCGCCTGGAACATCCGGCGCACCGGAAAGCGCATTCGCTCCAAAGCAGCGATTGCGCATGCCGCATCCTACAATTCGTTGACTAAACAAAAACTTGATGTGGATCAAAAACGCCCGAGCTAGCTGTGGAAATAGTCAATTAGGCCTAGAAACCGTACGTCGTCATGCCGACTGCCGCCGAAGCCGCCCCTGCCTACAATGGGGCCAACCGGAGGCCGACATGCAGGACATCGAAAAATTCATCCGCGGCTTCAGCCGCTTCCAGGAGCAATACCTGAAGGAGCCCACCGCGCTCGACAGCCTGCGCCAGGGCCAGCATCCGCGCACCCTGGTCATCGGCTGCTGCGATGCGCGGGTCGACCCGGCGCTGCTCACCGGCTGCGATCCGGGCGACATCTTCGTGGTGCGCAATATCGCCAACCTGGTGCCGCCGTGCGCCCCGGACGCCCCGCCGGGCGTCAGTTCGGCCATCGAGTTCGCGGTCTGCGGCCTGGAGGTGGCGCGCATCATCGTGCTCGGCCACGCGCGCTGCGGCGGGATACGCGCCCTGATGTCGGGCGCACGCATCAGCGAAGAGGCGGAGCAGACCGGCTTCGTCGCGCGCTGGATGCGGCTGGCCGAACCGGTGCGGCGCGACGTGCTGCGCGAACTGCACCACAAGCACGCCGACGAGCAGTGCCGCGCGGCCGAACTGGCCAGCATCCTGCATTCGCTCGACAACCTGTTGACCTATCCGTGGGTCCGCCGCCGCGTCGAGGCTGGTACACTAGCCATGCACGGCTGGTATTTCGACCTTGCCGCCGGCACCCTGCTCGCCTACTCGGCACGCAAGCAGGAATTCCTGCCCATCCTCGATCCCGTCGCGGTGAACGTGCCGCACGCCGCCTGAACCGCATGCCAGCCTACTCCGCCCTC
This sequence comes from Massilia sp. CFBP9026, assembly GCF_034045165.1. NCBI lineage: Bacteria > Pseudomonadati > Pseudomonadota > Betaproteobacteria > Burkholderiales > Oxalobacteraceae > Massilia > Massilia sp. CFBP9026. The sequence goes on along the minus strand of NZ_JAXCWH010000001.1, from coordinate 285,623 downwards.
GCACCCTTCCAACGCCTGTCCACCAAGATCGTCGGCGCCCTGATCGGCTTCCTGCTGCTGGCCCTGGCCGCGATCGGCGCCACCCTGTGGCTGTCGTGGCAGCTCGAAGGCGCGGCGGCCGCGATCAACGAAACCGGCAGCCTGCGCCGCCACAACTACCGGCTGGCGCTGGCCCTGCCGCGCACGCAGGAAGCGCCCGTCACCGACGCCTATGCGCGCGTCGAACGCCAGATCGCCACCATCGAAGCGACCCTGCAGCTGCTCGAACGCGGCGATCCACAGCGTCCGCTGGGATTGCCGCCGACGCCGGCGATCCACGGCGCCTTCCTCGACGTGGCGCGGCGCTGGGGCGGCCAGGTGCGGCCCAGCGCACGCCAGGTGCTGCAACTGGAGGGACCGGCGCGCATCGAGGCGCTGCGCCTGTTCGACAACCAGCTCGAAGACTACGTGGCCGACCTCGATCGCCTGGTCAACCTGATCGAACGCGACAACGAATTGCGCACCTTCTGGCTGCGCGCCTCGCAGCTGGTGCTGATCGCGCTGGCGATCGGCGGCACGGTGGCCCTGGTCTACCTGATGTTCGCGCTGATCATCGCGCCCGTGATGCGGCTGCGCGAAGGCATGCGCAGCATGGCCGGCAGCGACTTCGGGGTGCGCCTGGACGTCGAGAGCCGCGACGAATTCGGCCAGCTGTCGAGCGGCTTCAACGAAATGGCCGACCGCCTGCAGCACCTGTATTGCAACCTCGAAGACGAAGTAAGGCGCAAGACCGCCAGCCTCGAAGACAAGAACCGCGAACTGGCCCTGCTGTACGACTGCGCCGCCTTCCTGCAGCAGCGCCACACTTTGGCGACCATGTGCAGCGGCTTCCTGTCGCGTATCGCGGCCTATTTCGGCGCGGCCGGCAGCACCGTGCGCATCGTCGACCCGGCCAACGAGAACATGCACATGGTGGTGCACGACGGCCTGTCCAGCGAGATGGCCGAGGCCGAGCGCTGCATGAAGATCGGCGAATGCCTGTGCGGCGAAGCGGCGGCCCGGAAGATCTCGGTGGTGCACAGGCTGGAAGACATGCCGCAGATCGGCCCTCTGGCCTGCAGCCGCGAAGGTTTCGCCACCATCTCGGTGTTCCAGATCCACGCGCAAGACCAGCACGTCGGCCTGTTCAGCCTTCACTTCATGCAGGGGCGCAGCTTCAGCGAGCGCGAACAGGCCCTGCTCGAGACCTTGGCCAAGCTGGTCGGGGTGGCGATCGAGAACATGCGGCTGGCGGCGCGCGAGCGCGAGATGGCGATCTCGGAAGAACGCAACCTGGTCGCGCGCGGCCTGCACGACAGCATCGCGCAAGGCCTGAACTTCCTCAACCTGCAGGTACAGATGCTGGAAACCTCGCTCGCCGCGGGACGCGCTGCCGAGGCGGCCGAGATCGTGCCGCTGCTGCGCGCCGGGGTCCAGGAAAGCTACGAGGACGTGCGCGAGCTGCTGCTGAACTTCCGCAGCCGGCTGGCCGAGGAAGACCTGAACGCGGCCCTGCACAAGACGGTGCGCAAGTTCTCAACCCAAGCCGGCGTCGACACCGCGTTCTCGGTGCACGGCAAGGGCGGACCGCCGATCGAGCGCGAGGCGCAGCTGCAGATCCTGTTCATCGTCCAGGAAGCGCTGTCGAACGTGCGCAAGCACGCCCGCGCCAGCCGGGTCGAGGTACGGGTCGACGACGGCGACGACTACCTGGTGAACGTCCGGGACGACGGCGCCGGCTTCGACGCCGGCGCCAGGCCAGACGCCGACGGCGGCCACGTGGGCCTGCACATCATGGGCGAGCGCGCCGGCCGCATCGGCGCCAGCCTCGACATCGAATCGACGCCGGGGGCCGGGACCACGGTCCGGCTCCGGATCGGGCAGGCGCAGCGCCGCGCCGCTTGAATCAAAATGAAAGGAAGACTGAATGCCTAATGAAGGCGAAACGATCAGCGTGCTGCTGGTGGACGACCATACCCTGTTTCGCAGCGGCGTACGCTCGCTGTTGCAGCGCAATCCACGCTTCAATGTGGTGGGAGAAGCGGCCGACGGGGTCGATGGCGTCAAGCGCGCCCTGCAACTCAAGCCCGACGTCGTCCTGCTCGACCTGAACATGCCCGGCATGACGGGCATCGAGACCCTGCAGCTGATGCTGCAGGACCGGCCCGGCGCCGCGGTGCTGATGCTGACCGTGTCCGAGGAAGCCGAGGACCTGGCCGCGGCCCTGCAGGCCGGCGCGCGCGGCTACCTGCTCAAGAACATCGACGCCGATTACCTGACCCGCGCCGTGGAACGCGCGGCCGCCGGCGAATCGGTGCTGGCCGAGTCGCTGGCCGGCAAGCTGTTCGCCCACGTGCAGCGTGGCGGCGCAGCCAGGGCGCCTGCGCCGGCGTCGGAACTGGACAAGCTCACCCCGCGCGAGCGCGAGATCCTCGCCTGCCTGGCGCGCGGCGAGAGCAACAAGGTGATCGCCCGCGCCCTGGACCTGGCCGAGAGCACGGTCAAGATCCACGTCCAGAACATCCTCAAGAAGCTCGGGCTGTCGAGCCGGGTGCAGGCGGCGGTGTTCGCGGTGGAGCATGGCTTGCAGTCAGGGCAGGAGCGGCGCGAATAGGGTCTGACTGAGGGTGCGGGATCAGCAAAGTGTTTTGCGTTTGTACCGCGACCTCAGCACGTCATTCCCGCGAAGGCGGGAATCTAAGTTCGAAGCGCAGCCACTCCGTGAAAGGGCGGCAGTGGAGCATAAGACTTGGATTCCCGCCTTCGCGGGAATGACGTGCCGAGGCGGCGCGACTGAGCTGGGCCGGGCCGGGCCGGCCCATCTCACTCGCCGTCGAGCGCCATCCTCGCCTGGCTCGCCAGCTGGGCCAGCGTGAACGGCTTGGCCAGGGTCCGCGCCCGCTCCAGCATGCCTTCGACCGCCTCCACGTCGCGCGTATGCCCGCTGGTGAACAGCACCGGCAGGCCGGGCCGGCGCTGCAGCGCGCGGGCGGCGAGCTGGCGGCCGTCGAGTTCGGGCATCAGCACGTCGGTGAACAGCAGCGCAATGTCGGGATGCGCGTCGAGCAGGTGCAGGGCCGCCGCCGCGCCGTCCGCCACATGCACCACGTAGCCCAGCATCTGCAGCATCTCGGCCGACAGGCTGCGCACCGCCTCCTCGTCGTCCACCACCAGGACCACTTCGCCGTCGCGCGCGCGGACGATGTCCGGCGCCGCCGCCGGCTGCGCGGCCGTGCTGCCTGCCTCCAGGTGGCGCGGCAGGTACAGCTCGACCCGCGTGCCGGCGCCGGGCGTGGAGTCGATGCGCACCTGGCCGCCGGATTGCTTGACGAAGCCGTACACCTGGCTCAGGCCAAGTCCCGTGCCGCGCCCCACTTCCTTGGTGGTGAAGAAGGGCTCGAAGGCCTTGGCCAGCACGTCGCGCGGCATGCCGGCGCCGGTGTCGGCCACCGCGATCATCACGTAGTCGGCGGGTGCGGCATCGCCCAGCTCCACGAAGTCGTGGCGGTCGAGCACGCAGTTGGCGGTCTGGATCAGCAACTGGCCGCCATGCTCCATCGCGTCGCGCGCGTTCACCGCCAGGTTCAGGATCGCATGCTCCAGCTGGTTATGGTCGGCGTGCAGCAGCCACGGGGCGCCGCCCAGCTCCAGCTCGACGCGGATGCTGCCGCCGAGCGAATGCCGGATCAGCTCGGACATGCCGGCCACCAGATCGTTGGCGCAGACCGATACCGGCTGCAGCGGCTGCTGGCGCGAGAAGGCCAGCAGCCGCTGCGTCAGCTGGGCCGCGCGCCGCACGCCGCCCTTGGCGATGGCCACGTAATGCTGGGCGCGTTCGTCGCCCTCGCCCAGGCGCCGGCCGAGCAGCTCCATCGCGTTCGACACCACCGCCAGCATATTGTTGAAATCGTGGGCGATGCCGCCGGTGAGCTGGCCCACCGCCTCCATCTTCTGCGACTGGCGCAGCGCCTCTTCCATACGCGCGTGGCGTTCCAGTTCGCTCGCCACGCGCCGCTCGAGGGTGTCGTTCATGTCGCGCAGCGCCACCTCGGCGCGATGGCGCTCTGTGATGTCCTGGAACAGCACGGCGACCTGGCGCCGCTCGGGCGGCTCGATGCGCAGCGCCGCCAGTTCGAGGAAGCGCCCGGTGTGTTCAAGCTCGCGCTCGAAGCGGATCGGCTGGCCTTCGAGCAGCACCTGGCGGTAGATCTCGATCCAGCCCTCGGCCTCCAGCGGCACCATGTCCCGGACCCGTTGCCCGACCACGTCCTCGATGCCGGCATTGGCCGCATAGGCGGGGTTGGCCAGCACGTGCACATAGTCGCTCATCGGGCCATGGGGACCGTCCAGGAACTCGATCACGCAGAAGCCCTCGTCGATCGATTCGAACAGGGTGCGAAACAGGCGCTCGCTTTCCTGCAGCGCCGCCCGGGTCGCCCGCTGCTCGCTCAAGTCGAGCATGGCGCCGATCATGCGCCGCGCGCGGCCTTCGGCGTCGCGCAGCACGGTGCCGCGGTCAAAGATCTCGGCATAGCTGCCGTCGGCGCGCAGGAAGCGGTACTCGCCCGACCAGCTGCTGCCCTGGCTGTCGATCACCGCGTGGATGGTGCTGTCGATGCGCGGCCGGTCCTCGGGGTGGATGTGCTCGAGCCACCAGTCGGCGCTGGTCGCGTCGAACTGGTGGCCGAACAGCGTCTGCACCGCCTGGTTCCAGATCACGTGGCCGTCGGCCATATTCCAGTCCCAGATGGCATCATTGGTCGACAGCAGGGCAAGCCGGTAACGCTCCGCCGTCTCCTGCGTCTGCGCGGTGCCGCGCGCGGCGGCGGCCTCGCTCTCGCGCAGGCTGCGCCGGGCGGCGACCGTCGCGCTCACGTCCTGCACCGTGCACAGCAAGCCGTGCACGCGACCGGCGTCGTCGCGCAGCGGCGCGAATGCGAACGTCGCCCAGGCCTGCGCGGCGCCGCCAGCGCCAGGCAGCGCCAGCTCATCGACGCGGCTGCCCCGGCCATCGAGTGCCCGCAAGGCCGCAGGCCGCAGCGCATCCCAGGCGTCGCCCCAGGCTTCGGCGGCCGGCGCGCCGGGCCGCCGGTCGCCGGGCGACGGCAGCAAGGCGCCGCAGGCGTCGTTGGCGAGCAGCGCCAGCGCATCGCCCCAGGCCAGCCACATCGGCGCCGGGGATTCGAGGACCAGCGCAGCGGCCAGGCGCAGTGCAGAAGGCCATTCGCACGGGTCGCCCAGCGGCGAATCACGCCATTGCTGCTCGCTTAATCCTGCCTGGCGTAATACGGCTGTGTTCATCGATTGGTGCGGAAGTTAAGAAAATGGCTTAATGGCCAATACCACAAGGGATAGTACAGGAACAGCATAAAGTTGTCGCGCCGGAAAGTACCCGCCTGCGCTGCCAGATGGCGAGCCGATATCGCGACACGCTACCTATCCGCGCTAAATATTTCCCTAAAGAATCTAAATTTGATCTAGATCAACTTTTAGTCGCGACGCCGTTTGCTACACTGCGAGCACGCAGCCCAGCCCCCGCTGCCACTCCTCGTCGACGGGATCCGCGCATTGCAACGATGCGCACAAGCCATGCGAACCGACCGTCCGCGCCTCTCCCGGCAGCACACGATATGTCGTTCCACATCCCGGCCGCGCCGCCGCGCATGACGCATGGCGGCCGGCGTCACAACCCGAATTGCAGTACCCGAAACGAAGAAGTCGACTATGAAACTCGCAAATTTATCGATTGGTAAACGGCTGGCCGCCGGATTCGGCCTGGTAGGCATTCTGCTCCTCATCATGATCGCGATCGGCAGCACGATGCTCGGCCGCGTCAAGGCCAGCACCGATGAGATCATCGGCCAGCGCATGCCGCGCATCGAGGCTACACAGCAGCTGCTGTCCGACGTGAACGACATCGCGATCGCCCTGCGCAACCAGATCCTCACCGACAACGCCGACGACCGCGCGGCCCAGTCCCGTGCCATCCTCGCCGCCCGCGACGCGGCCGAGCGCACCTTGCAGTATTTCGACCGCACGCTCGACCGCGCCCGCGGCCGCGAGCTGCTGGCGCAGATCCGCAAGGAGAACGCCCTGTACGTCGCCGGCCAGGACAAGCTGATGCGCACCGTGGAAGCGGGCGACCTGCCTGCCGCGCGCGCGATCCTGACCGACGAGCTGCGTCCCATCCTGGCGCGCCTGAAGGGTGCGGCCACGGCGCTGATCGACTACCAGAAGACGCTCACCACGCAGTCGGCGGCGGCGGCCGACGCGGCCTATACGCAATCGATGCTGCTGTCCTGGTCGATCGGAACCGCGGCGCTGCTGCTGTCCGCGCTCACCGCATGGTGGATCACGGCATCGATCGTGACGCCGGTGCGGCGCGCGCTGGAAGTGGCCAACACCGTCGCCGCGGGCGACCTGACCAGCACCATCGACGTCAGCGGCCGGGACGAGACGGGCCAGTTGCTGGCCGCGCTGCGGGCGATGAACGATAGCCTGGCGCGCACGGTCGGCACGGTCCGCGCCGGCACCGAGACCATCGCCGTGGCCGCGGGCGAAGTGGCGGCCGGCAGCCAGGACCTGTCGAGCCGCACCGAACAGCAGGCCAGCGCGCTGGAAGAAACCGCGTCGTCGATGGAAAAGCTGACGTCGACCGTGCGCCAGAGCGCCGACAATGCGCGCCAGGCCAATGCGCTGGCCCAGAGCGCGTCCGGCATCGCGAGACAGGGCGGCGCCGTGGTCGGCCAGGTGGTGGCGACCATGGACGCCATCCGGACCTCGGCCGAGCGCATCGGCGCCATCATCAACGTCATCGACGGCATCGCCTTCCAGACCAATATCCTGGCGCTCAACGCGTCGGTGGAGGCGGCGCGTGCCGGCGAACAGGGACGCGGCTTCGCCGTCGTGGCCAGCGAGGTGCGCAACCTGGCCCACCGCTCGGCCTCGGCCGCCAGGGAAATCAAGGGCCTGATCGGCGACTCGTCGGCGCGCGTGGCCGACGGCTCGGCCCTGGTCGCGCAGGCCGGGGCCACCATGGACGAGCTCCTGCACAGCGTCGAGCGGGTCACCGACATCATGGGCGAGATCACCAGCGCCGCGATCGAGCAGTCGGCCGGCATCGAACAGATCAGCGAAGCGGTCGGCCAGATGGACGCGGTCACCCAGCAGAACGCGGCGCTGGTCGAGCAGTCGGCGGCGGCGTCGGAGACGATGCGCGAACAGGCGGCGGGGCTCGCGCAGGCGGTGGCGGTGTTCCGTCTCGGGGGCGCCGCCAACGGGGCGCTCTCCCGGCGCGCGCTCACGCGCCCTGGCGTCGCGGCAGCGTGAGAGTGAAGGTCGTGCCGTTGTCCGCGGTCGAGGCGACTGTCAGTTGACCGCCGTGCGCCTGCACGATCTCGCGCGAGATGAACAGGCCAATGCCCAGGCTTGTGCGTTCGGTGTAATCGGTATTGACGCTTGATGCGATTCGCACCAGGGGGTCGAAGATGCCGGCCAGCTTGTCGGGAGGGATCAAGGGACCGCGGTTATTGACCGCGACCACGACGGCGTCGTCGCCGTCCCTCACGCGCACCTCGACCGGCGCCTCCGGGGCGCCGTATTGCAGGGCGTTGCCGATCAGGTTGGACAGCACCTGGGCGATGCGGCTGTCGTCGAATACCGCTTCGAGCTGGGCTGGCGCCTGGAAGTCGATCAGCTTCTCGGGATAGAAGGTGCGCAGTTCTTCGACCACTTCTTCACATACCTTCAGCAAATCACCTTCCCTTGCCTTGATCGGGATTCCCGGCCCCAGGTGGGTGCGCGTGAAATCGATCAGGTCGTTGATCAGCTTGCTCATGCGCTTGGCGCTGTTGAACATCCGCGTCGCGACCAGCACGTATTTCGGCGGAATGTCATGCGCCTGCATGACAAAGCTGGCACCGGTGACGATCGTGCCGAGCGGGTTGCGCAGGTCGTGCCCGAGAATGGCGAGGAACATGTTCTGAGACTGCTTGACCATCGCCTGGTAACGCGCAACCGATTCGGCCAGCGCCTGATCGACCGCCTCATTGAAGCGATTGACGTCTTCCATATCGGTCGGCCGCCCGGCCGCGACATCCTCCGCCCACAAGGTCAGCACGCTGGAGCGCAGTGCGCGATACTCGGACACCAGCTGCACCACCGTGTAACCGGAGACGAGTCGCGCTTCGGCGTGGACTTCGGCTGCGGTATCGGCGCGCTCGCGCTTGCCCAGGCCGCGCGATCTGGCGCTGCGTTCGGCCTCGTCCTGCGGCTGCGCCAGGTCTTTGGCGAAGGCCTGCAGCATCTGCTTGGCGTGGTCGCGCAATTCGACGTCGTCCATGGTCAGTGCGGGCGGCTCGATGGTGCGCGCGAAATCTTCCCAGGCCTGGAGGATGGGTTCCAGATTATCCCGAATAAAATCCCCGAGGCGACTTTTTGTCATTATTATTTTTCCATTTCCCGACGTTGCGCCAATCGCATCGCACCAGACTTTTTCGTCATAACAGCCATCCCTGATTTGCTTGAAAAACAACTCATCATTGACGGTCAATTAAATTCAGAAACAATTAGGACATTCCAATAAAGTCGTGTATCTTTCATTTCTGCACTACATCAAGTCGTTGTTATTGTTGGATTTTCTCTCCAGTCTCGCCGTTTGGCAGTCCCGTTTGATTCCCTCCCGTTACACCTTTTCTTGGTCAAATGTGCATCCGAGCAATCTTGCTCAATTTAATGCAAAAGGAATTATTAAATGACTACCCAAACCGGCACCGTAAAATGGTTCAACGATTCCAAGGGCTTCGGCTTCATCGCTCCTGATGCAGGCGGCGCCGATTTATTCGCGCATTTCCAGGATATTCAATCCGAAGGTTTCAAGAGCCTGTCCGAAAACCAGCGCGTGTCCTTCGTGCGCTCGACCGGACCTAAAGGCGATAAAGCAGGAAACATCCTCGCCATCTGATCTGAAAGCCCAGCGGCGGCGCGCACCACGCAGATAGCGTGGGCGAGGCTGCCGCAGGCTACAAGCACCTGAAAGCCCGCCTTCCGGCGGGCTTTTTGCATGGCGCCGCCCATCGCACTATCGCTCCGGGCGCAGACCGGCCCTACTCCCTAGTGTCTAGCTTCCCTCCCGCCCCATAGCCCATCCGGCTGACTTTCCTTAGGTCGTTATTGCTGCCGCCAGCCCACCTGTGGCGAATGGCCGCGCACGCCCGCAATCCCTAACCTTGGTGGTAGTCGTCCCACCACCCAAGGAGAAAAATATGGGAACCAATAACCATCGTGACAGGCGGCCGCTCGCGGTCCTGGTCAGCAGCACCTTCGCCTTCACGATCTGCTTCGCCATCTGGATGATGTTCGCCGTGTTGGGCATCCCGATCAAGGCCCAGCTCGGCCTCAATGAAACCGAATTCGGCCTGCTGGTCGCCACACCGGTCCTCACCGGCTCCCTGATCCGGGTGCCGCTCGGGATCTGGACCGACCGCCATGGCGGGCGCATCGTGTTCTTCCTGCTGATGCTGACCTCCGTGCTGCCGATCTGGATGATCGGCTACGCCACCGAGTTCTGGCACTTCCTCGTCTGCGGCCTGTTCGTCGGCCTGGCCGGCGGCTCGTTCTCGGTCGGCACGCCCTACGTCGCGCGCTGGTTCAAGCAGGAGCGGCGCGGCTTCGCGATGGGTGTATTCGGCGCTGGCAATTCCGGCTCGGCCCTGACCAAGTTCGTGGCCCCGGCCATCATCGCGGCGTGGGGCTGGCAAACCCTGCCCCACGCCTACGCGGCCCTGATGCTGGGCACCGCCCTGCTGTTCTGGTTCTGCTCCTACTCCGATCCTGCCCACAAGGCGCCCACCGGCGTCACCTTCGCCCAGCAAATGAAGGTGCTGAAAGACCCGCGCGTGTGGCGCTACTGCCAGTACTACTCGGTGGTGTTCGGCGGCTACGTGGCCCTGGCCCTGTGGATGACCAAGTACTACGTGGGCGAATACGGCTTCGACCTCAAGCTGGCCGCCCTGCTGGCCGCCTGCTTCTCGCTGCCGGGCGGCGTGCTGCGCGCGCTGGGCGGCTGGATCTCGGATAAATACGGCGCCCATAAAGTTACCTGGTGGGTGATGTGGGTGTGCTGGGTGTGCTTCTTCATCCTCTCGTATCCGCAGACCAGCATGACGATCCAGACCGTCGAGGGATCGATGGGTCTCGATATCGGCCTGGGACCGGTCCTGTTCACCGCGCTGCTGTTCGTGGTCGGCGTGGCCATGGCCATCGGCAAGGCCTCGGTCTTCAAGTTCATCTCGGACGACTTCACCGACAACATCGGCGCCGTCTCGGGCGTGGTCGGCCTGGCCGGCGGCCTGGGCGGCTTCATCCTGCCGATCATGTTCGGCGCCGTGGTGGACCTCACCGGCATCCGTTCCAGCTCCTTCATGCTGCTCTACGGGACCGTCTGCGTCTCGCTGGTGTGGATGCACTTCTCGTTCAAGCCCGGCCGCCAGGACACCCCGGCGGCCCAAGCGGCCCCGCTCGAGCGCGCGGCCTGACATCACCCTACTAACACCATCTGGAGAACAACGTGAGCCGCTATCTCATCTCGACCTGGGAACCCGAGGTTCCCGCCTTCTGGCAAAGCCAGGGCAAGGCCACCGCCAACCGCAACCTCTGGATCTCGATCCCGGCCCTGATGCTGGCGTTCGCGGTCTGGATGGTCTGGAGCGTGGTCGTGGTCAACCTGCCGAACATCGGCTTCACCTACAGCACCAACCAGCTGTTCTGGCTGGCCGCCGTGCCCGGCCTGTCCGGCGCCACGCTGCGCATCTTCTATTCCTTCATGGTGCCGATCTTCGGCGGGCGCAAATGGACCGCCATCTCCACGGCCTCGCTGCTGCTGCCGGCGATCGGCATCGGCTATGCGGTGCAGGACCCGTCCACCGGCTATCCCACCATGCTGGTGCTGGCCCTGCTGTGCGGCTTCGGTGGCGGCAACTTCGCCTCGTCGATGGCGAACATCAGCTTCTTCTTCCCCAAGGCGCAAAAGGGTTACGCCCTCGGCATGAACGCCGGCCTCGGCAACCTGGGTGTGTCGGCGGTGCAGTTCGTGGTGCCGCTGGTGATCACCGCCGCCGTCTTCGGCGGCGACCCGCAGACCTGGACCCGCGCCGGCGTGGTCAAGGAGATGTGGCTGCAGAACGCCGGCTTCATCTGGGTGCCCTTCATCGCCCTGACCGCGCTGGCCGCCTGGTTCGGCATGAACGACCTGGCATCGGCCAAGGCCTCGTTCGCCGAGCAGGCCGTGATCTTCCGGCGCAAGCATAATTGGCTGATGTGCTGGCTGTACGTGGGCACCTTCGGTTCCTTCATCGGCTATTCGGCCGCCTTCCCGCTGCTGACGACCACCCTGTTCCCGCAAGTCGACCCGCTGCAGTACGCCTTCCTCGGTCCGCTGGTCGGCGCCCTGGCGCGCGTGGCCGGCGGCTGGATCTCGGACAAACTGGGCGGCGCGGTGGTCACCCTGTGGACCTTCGTGGCCATGATCGGCGCCGTGATCGGCGTCCTGCAATTCCTGCCGCTGCAAGGCAATGCGGGGAATTTCTGGGGCTTCTTCTGGATGTTCATGGTGCTGTTCGCCTGCACCGGCGTGGGCAACGCCTCGACCTTCCGCATGATCCCGGTGATCTTCCTGACCCTGCACCAGCGCGCCGCCAAGGGCAAGCCCGAGGCCGTGCAGCAGCAGGCACTCGTCAACGCCAACAAGGAAGCCGCTGCCGTGCTGGGCTTCACCTCGGCGGTGGCGGCCTATGGCGCCTTCTTCATCCCCAAGAGCTACGGCACCTCGATCGACCTCACCGGCAGTCCGGGCGCGGCCCTGTGGTGCTTCATCGGCTTCTACGCGACCTGCATCGCGATCACCTGGTGGTACTACTCGCGCAAGGGCGCCGAGATGCCTTGCTAGTTTTTCATTAGATCGAAAGGACTAGTCGGTCTAGTCCCGATGCGACGGCACCGACCGACTTCCTGCGAATACCCGGCGTCGCAGCGCAAACCTACACTGGTTCCAGGCTGTACGCACCAATGGAGAAATCATGAGTCACTTTCTGGACCGCCTGAATTTTTTCGGCAAACCGAAGCAAACCTTCTCGAACGGCCATGGGGCCGTGGTCGAGGAAGACCGCACCTGGGAAAACGCCTATCGCCAGCGCTGGCAGCACGACAAGATCGTGCGCTCGACGCACGGCGTCAACTGCACCGGCTCGTGCAGCTGGAAGGTCTATGTCAAGAACGGCCTGATCACCTGGGAAACCCAGCAGACCGATTACCCGCGCACCCGTCCCGACCTGCCCAACCACGAACCGCGCGGCTGCCCACGCGGCGCCAGCTACTCGTGGTATGTCTACTCGGCCCAGCGCGTCAAGCACCCGATGGTGCGCGGCCGCCTGATGCAGATGTGGCGAGAAGCGCGCAAGACCATGGATCCGGTCCAGGCCTGGGCTTGGGTCAGCCAGGACCCGGAGCGTGCGCGCAGCTATAAATCGATCCGCGGCCAGGGCGGCTTCGTGCGCGCCAAATGGGACGACGTCAACGAGATGATCGCCGCCGCCAACGCCCATACGATCAAGGAATACGGGCCTGACCGCATCATCGGCTTCTCGCCGATCCCGGCCATGTCGATGGTGAGCTATGCCGCCGGCACCCGCTACCTGAGCCTGATCGGCGGCGTGGCCATGAGCTTCTACGACTGGTACTGCGACCTGCCGCCGGCCAGCCCGCAAGTCTGGGGCGAACAGACCGACGTGCCGGAATCGGCCGACTGGTACAACTCGACCTACCTGATGGTGTGGGGTTCCAACGTGCCGATGACCCGCACCCCGGACGCCCACTTCTATACCGAGGTGCGCTACAAGGGCACCAAGACCGTGGCCGTGTCCTCGGACTTTGGCGAGATGGCCAAGTTCGGCGACATCTGGCTGGCCCCGAAACAGGGCACCGACGCCGCGCTGGCGATGGCCATGGGCCACGTCATCATGAAGGAATACCACGCCTCCGGCAAATCGGCGTACTTCAATGAATACGCCAAGCAGTACACCGACTTCCCGATGCTGGTCATGCTCAAGGAAAAAGACGGCCGGCTGGTGCCCGACTACTTCCTGCGCGCCTCGCACCTGGCCAACAACCTCGACGAGACCAATAACCCCGAGTGGAAAACCCTGGTGCTCGACCAGTCCACGGGCAAGATCGTCGCCCCGAGCGGCTCGATCGGCTTCCGCTGGGGCGAAACCGGCAAGTGGAACCTGGAGCAGAAGGACGGCAGCTCGCGCGCCGCCATCGATCCGCAGCTGTCGCTGCTGGACGCGCACGACGACATCGTCAGTGTCGGTTTCCCCTACTTCGGCGGCAAGGATGCCGATGACCTCCTCGAGCGCAAGGTGCCGGTGAAAAAGGTCACCCTGGCCGACGGCACGCAAGCCCTGGTCACCACCGTGTTCGACCTGTCGATGGCCAACTACGGCGTCGACCGCGGCATCTGCCCGAATACCCCGAAGAGCTATGACGACGACCTGCCCTATACCCCGGCATGGCAGGTCAAGCATACCGGCGTCAAAGCGCTTGATGTGATCACGGTGGCGCGCGAGTTTGCCGACAACGCCGACCGCACCCGCGGCAAGTCGATGGTGATCGTGGGCGCCGCCCTGAACCACTGGTATCACATGGACATGACCTACCGCGGCATCATCAATATGCTGATGATGTGCGGCTGCATCGGCCAGAGCGGCGGCGGCTGGTCGCACTACGTGGGCCAGGAAAAGCTGCGTCCACAAACCGGCTGGACCCCGCTGGCCTTCGCGCTGGACTGGAACCGTCCATCGCGCCAGATGAACTCGACCTCGTTCTTCTACGCCCACACCAGCCAGTGGCGCCACGAGAAGCTGAACACGTCCGAGATCCTGTGCCCGACTGCCGACGGCGAACGGGCCGAGATGTCCCTGCTCGACTACAACGCCAAGGCCGAGCGCATGGGCTGGCTACCGTCCGCACCGCAGCTCGAGACCAATCCGCTCGACGTCGTCAAGGCCGCCGAAAGCGCGGGCGAGGATCCCGTCAAGTACGCTGTCGACCAGATCAAGGCCGGCAAGCTGAATCTGTCCTGCGACGACCCGGACAATCCGAAGAACTTCCCGCGCAATATGTTCGTGTGGCGCTCCAACATCCTGGGCAGCTCGGGCAAGGGCCACGAGTACTTCCTGAAGTACCTGCTCGGCACCCAGAACGCCCTGATGAGCGATGAAGACGATTGCGTCAAGCCGCGCGACGTCAAGGTGCGCCCTGCGGCCGAAGGAAAACTCGACCTGCTGGTGGTGCTCGACTTCCGCATGTCCACCACCTGCCTGTACGGCGACATCGTGCTGCCGACCGCCACCTGGTACGAGAAGGACGACCTGAATACCTCGGACATGCACCCCTTCATCCACCCGCTGTCCGAAGCCGTGCAGCCGCTGTGGGAATCGAAGTCGGACTGGGAGATCTACAAGGGCATCGCCGCCAAGTTCTCCGAGATCGGCGGCGCCCACCTGGGCACCCAGAAAGACCTGGTGCTCACGCCGCTGATGCACGACACCCCGGGCGAACTGGGCCAACCCTTCGATCCGAAGGACTGGCGCGCCGGCGAGTGCGAACCGATCCCGGGCAAGACCATGCCGAGCATGACCGTGGTCGAGCGTAACTACGCGGACGTCTATAAAAAATTCACCTCGATCGGTCCGCTGCTCGAGAAAGTGGGCAACGGAGGCAAGGGCATCGGCTGGAAGACCGGCCACGAAGTCGAGGTCCTGCGCGGCATCAACCGCACCGTGCTGGCCGATGGCGTCTCGAAGGGCCAGCCGCGCCTGGACACCGCGATCGACGCCGCCGAGATGATCCTGTCGCTGGCGCCCGAGACCAATGGCCACGTGGCGGTCAAGGCCTGGGATGCGCTGTCGAAGATGACGGGGCGCGATCACACCCACCTGGCCATCCCGCGCGAGCACGACAGCATCCGCTTCCGCGACATCCAGGCGCAGCCGCGCAAGATCATCTCGTCGCCCACCTGGTCGGGCCTGGAAAGCGAGGAAGTGAGCTACAACGCCTGCTACACCAACGTCCATGAACTGATCCCATGGCGCACCCTCACCGGCCGCCAGCAGTTCTACCAGGACCACGCCTGGATGCGCGACTTCGGCGAGGGACTGTGCGTGTACAAGGCCGCGATCGACACCAAGACCACCGACGCGCTGCTGAATGCACGTCCGAACGGCAACAAGGAGATCGCGCTGAACTTCATCACGCCGCACCAGAAGTGGGGCATCCACTCCACCTATTCGGACAATATGCGGATGCTGACCCTGTCGCGCGGCGGCCCCCACGTGTGGCTGTCGGAAATCGACGCGAAGAATGCCGGGATCGAGGACAACGACTGGATCGAGGTGTTCAACGTCAACGGCACCCTGACCGCGCGCGCTGTGGTGAGCCAGCGCGTCCCCGAGGGCATGACCCTGATGTACCACGCCCAGGAAAAGATCGTGAACGTGCCGGGCGCCGAGCTCTCCAAGAAACGCGGCGGCATCCACAACTCGGTCACCCGCGCCGTCACCAAGCCGACCCACATGATCGGCGGCTATGCCCAGCTGTCGTACGGCTTCAACTACTACGGCACGGTCGGCTCGAACCGCGACGAATTCGTCCTGGTGCGCAAGATGCGCGATGTGGAGTGGATGGAGGGCGCGCGCGACGAGTCGCGTCCGAACGGCGATCCCGGCATCAAGGCACGGCCAGAGGCGGTTGAGAACAACAGGAGTCAAGCATGAAGATCAGAGCACAAATCGGGATGGTCCTGAACCTGGACAAATGCATCGGTTGCCACACCTGCTCGGTGACCTGCAAGAACGTCTGGACCAGCCGCGACGGCGTCGAATACGCCTGGTTCAACAACGTCGAGACCAAGCCGGGCATCGGCTATCCGAAGGAATGGGAAAACCAGGACAAGTGGAACGGCGGCTGGAAGCGTAACGCAGCGGGCAGGATCGAACCGCGCCAGGGCTCGCGCCTGAAAATCCTGGCGAACATCTTCGCCAACCCCAACCTGCCGGCGATCGACGAGTACTACGAACCGTTCACCTACGACTACGAGCGCCTGCAGAACGCGCCCCTGAGCGAAACCCCGCCCACCGCGCGTCCGGTGTCGGTCCTGACCGGCAAGAAGATGGACAAGATCGAATGGGGCCCGAACTGGGAAGATGACCTGGGCGGCGAGTTCGCCAAGCGCAGCAAGGACAAGCTGTTCGACAATGTGCAGAAAGAGATGTACTCGACCTTCGAGAACACCTTCATGATGTACCTGCCGCGGCTGTGCGAGCATTGCCTCAATCCGGCCTGCGTGGCCTCTTGCCCATCGGGCTCGGTCTACAAGCGCGAGGACGACGGCATCGTGCTGATCGACCAGGACAAGTGCCGCGGTTGGCGCATGTGCATCTCGGGTTGCCCATACAAGAAGATCTACTACAATTGGTCGTCGGGCAAGGCAGAGAAGTGCACCTTCTGCTATCCCCGCATCGAGGCCGGCCAGCCGACCGTGTGCTCCGAAACCTGCGTGGGCCGCATCCGCTACCTGGGTGTGCTGCTGTACGACGCCGACAAGATCGAGGCCGCTGCCTCCGTGGCCGACGAACAGGACCTGTACGAATCGCAGCTCGGCCTGTTCCTCGACCCGCACGACCCCGAGGTGATCGCCGAAGCACGCCGCCAGGGCATCCCGGACGCGTGGCTGGAGTCGGCCAAGCGCTCGCCGGTGTACAAGATGGCGGTCGAGTGGAAGATCGCCTTCCCGCTGCATCCCGAATACCGCACCTTGCCGATGGTGTGGTACATCCCGCCGCTGTCGCCGATCCAGGCCGCGGCCGAAAGCGGCAAGATGGGCATGAACGGCATCCTGCCCGACACCCGCAGCCTGCGCATCCCGGTGCGCTATCTCGCCAACCTGCTCACCGCCGGCAAGGAAGCGCCGATCGTGCACGCGCTGGACCGCATGCTGGCGATGCGCGCCTATATGCGGGCAAAGACAGTCGATGGCCAGCCCGACCTGAAGGTGCTGGGCCAGGTGGGCCTGTCCCAGGAAGTGGTCGAGGACATGTACCACATCATGGCAATCGCCAACTACGAAGACCGCTTCGTGATCCCGAGCAGCCACAAGGAGATGGCCGAGGACAGTTTCAACGACAAGGGCTCTTGCGGTTTCTCGTTCGGTAACGGCTGCTCGGACGGGGTCAGCGACGCTTCCCTGTTCGGCAAGAAGAAGCAGGGCTCGACCCACTTCGTCTCGATGCCCAAGTCGCGCAAGAAAAAAGAAGCCGAGCAGGCCTGAAACAAGGGACACATCATGAAACACTACCGCATCCTTTCCGCCCTGCTGCTCTACCCCGAGCCGGAGCTGGTCGCCGCACTGCCCGAGATGGAAGCCGGCCTTGACGCCAGGCCCGGCATGCGCGCCGCCCTGCGGCCGCTGCTGACCCATCTGGCGAACGAAGACCTGATCACGCTGCAGCAGTACTACGTGCAGACCTTCGATCGCACGCCCTCGCACTCGCTGCACCTGTTCGAGCACATCCACGGCGAGTCGCGCGACCGCGGACAGGCCATGGTCGACCTGATGGAGGAATACAAGAAGCATGGCCTGCAGATGGAGGGCGACGAACTGCCCGACTTCGTGCCGCTGTTCCTCGAGTTCCTGTCCCAGCTCGAAGGCGAGCTTGACGCCGGCCCGCTGCTGGGCGACGCCGTCCACGTGCTGGCCCATATCGGCAACAAGCTGGCCGCCAACGGCAACGTCTACGCCTGCGTGTTCGACGTGCTGGAACAGCTCAGCCCCGTGCTAGCGGAGGAACTCTCCGAACCGCCGATCAAGGACATGGACGAGGCGCTCGAGACCTTCGGCCCCGGTGCCGATGGCGTCGAGCCGCTCCTCAAGCACGCGCCAGGTGGCGCGCAACCGATCAACTTCTACCCGCAAGGCGCGCACCGCGCCCCGGTATCCGCCTGAACAGGAGACCATCATGGACTACGTGAACCAATTCTTCTTCGGGATCTATCCCTATATCGCGCTGGCGATCTTCCTGCTCGGTAGCCTGATCCGCTTCGACCGCGAGCAGTACAGCTGGAAATCCGAATCGACCCAGGTGCTGCACCGGGGCAGCCTGCGCTGGGGCTCGGCGCTATTCCACATCGGCGTCATTGGCCTGCTGTTCGGCCACGCCGTCGGCCTGCTCACCCCGGTCTGGGTATGGGACACCATGGGCATTGCCCACAGCACCAAGCAGATCGTCGCCATGGCCGGCGGCGGCGTGATGGGCCTGATCTGCCTGGTGGGCATCACCATGCTGCTGGTGCGCCGCTTCACCTCCGACCGCCTGCGCCGCGTCACCACCTTCAAGGACAAGATCGTGCTGCTGTGGATCCTGGCCACCCTGCTGCTGGGCCTGGGCTCGATCTTCACTTCCTTCGACCACCTCGACGGCGAGACCATGGTCAGCCTGATGCGCTGGGCCCAGCACATCGTGACCTTCCGCGGCGACGCGGCGTCCTATGTGGCCGAGGCCCCGATCGTCTTCAAGCTGCACCTGTTCATGGGCATGTCGCTGTTCGTGATCTTCCCATTCACCCGCCTGGTGCACGTATGGAGCGGCTTCGGCGCATTGGCTTACCTGGGCCGCGCCTTCCAGCTGGTCCGTCCACGTTAAGGAGCTGCATCATGGGACTGTCCGTCAACGGCGTCGACATCGACGACCACGTCATCGAACGCGAACTGGCGCACCACCAGCATGCCGCCAACCCGCTCAAGCAGTCGGTGCACGAAGTGGTGCTGCGCACCCTGC
This sequence comes from Massilia sp. CFBP9026, assembly GCF_034045165.1. Lineage (NCBI taxonomy): Bacteria > Pseudomonadati > Pseudomonadota > Betaproteobacteria > Burkholderiales > Oxalobacteraceae > Massilia > Massilia sp. CFBP9026. The sequence continues at coordinate 266,715 of NZ_JAXCWH010000001.1, read as the reverse complement.
TGCTGCAAGAGGCCGACCGCCTCGGCCTGTGCATGCTGGGCGAGGACGAGGATGCGTGCATCGAAGCGCTGCTGGCGAGCAAAGTGAAAGTGCCGCAGGCCGACGATGCCGCCTGCTCTCGTTACTACGCCGCCAATCCACAGCAATTCACTAACGGCGAACTGGTCGAGGCGCGCCACATTCTGTTCCAGGTGACGCCCAACGCGCCGCTCGAACTGTTGCGCGAGACGGCCGAGTCGGTACTGGCGGCACTCAAGGCGGCGCCCGAACGCTTCGACGAACTGGCGCGCCAGTACTCGAACTGCCCGTCCGGCGCCGTCGGCGGCAGCCTGGGCCAGCTGGCGCGCGGCCAGTGCGTGCCCGAGTTCGACGCCGTCGTCTTCCGCCTGGAACAAGGCCGGCTGGCCGAGCGCCCGGTCGAGACCCGCTTCGGCCTGCACATCGTGCAGGTGCAGCGCCGGGTCGCGGGCCGCCTGCTGCCATTCGAGGCGGTGCGCGAGCGGATCGCCGACTACCTGGCCACCGCGGCCTGGCAACGCGGCGTGCACCAGTACCTGCAATTGCTGGTGGGCCGCGCCGACGTCCAGGGCGTCACGCTCGAAGGCGCCGCCACGCCGCTGGTGCAGTAAGGGGACGACTTGACCATGCAGATCACCGACTTCAACGATTTTCTCCTGGCCGCACGCGCCCAGGACGAGCCGCAACGGCTGCTGCTCGTCTTCGCCGCGCGCGAGCTGCCGCTCAACCATACACCGGGCCAGAAGAAGCGTTTCGAGGCCGGCCAGGGCGGGGCGCTGGCGCCCGTCATGTGCGTCGACAAGGCGGTCGACGAACTGCCGGACTTCGCCACGCTGGCGCGCGAATCGCAGCAGACCGGCCAGCCATGGGACGTCGCCTTCGTCGCCGCCCTGCCGGGCATCGACGGCGCCCTGCCCACCGCTCCGGATGTCGAACGCGCGCTCAAGATGATGATCGATGCCGTGCACCGCGGCGCCATCGAACGCTTCCTGGCGTTCGATGCCGATGGCAAGGTGCTGCGGCTCACGTAGTCCTTGAACCAGTTCAATGCGCCCGGAACCCCGGGTCGCTACAGTCACGGCACGCACCATCAACCTGCATCGCCCATGACACCGACACCTGCCGAACTCCCCGCCACCATCCGCCCACCCATTGAACTGGTCTGCCCCGCCGGCAGCCTGCCCGCCCTCAAGGCCGCCGTCGACAACGGCGCCGACTGCGTCTACCTCGGCTTTCGCGACGCCACCAATGCCCGCAACTTCGCCGGCCTGAACTTCGGCGAGGATGCCATCCGCGCCGGGATAGACTATGCCCACCGGCGCGGCCGCAAGGTCTTCCTGGCCCTGAACACCTATCCCCAGGCGGCCGGCTGGGATGCCTGGCGCGCCGCCATCGACCGCGCCGCCGACTTCGGCATCGACGCCGTCATCCTGGCCGATCCCGGCCTGATGGAATACGCGGCGCGCGTCCATCCCGGGCTGCGCCTGCACCTGTCGGTACAGGGTTCGGCCACCAACCTGGAAGCCATCGATTTCTATCACCGCCACTTCGGCATCGTACGCGCGGTGCTGCCGCGCGTGCTGTCCCTGAGTCAGGTCGAGCACCTGATAGGCCGCACGCCGGTCGAGATCGAAGTGTTCGGCTTCGGCAGCCTGTGCGTGATGGTCGAAGGCCGCTGCCAGCTGTCGTCCTATGTGACGGGCGAATCGCCGAATACCCACGGCGTCTGCTCACCGGCCAAGGCGGTGCGCTGGCAGCACACACCCAAGGGACTGGAAGCGCGCCTGAACGAGGTGCTGATCGACCGCTACGACCATGGCGAACATGCCGGCTATCCGACCCTGTGCAAGGGCCGCTTCGACGTCGGCGACGAGACCTATTACGCGGTCGAGGAGCCGGCCAGCCTGAACACGCTCGAGATACTGCCGCATCTGGCCGCTCTCGGCGCACGCGCGATCAAGATCGAGGGCCGCCAGCGCAGCCCGGCCTATGTGGCCCAGGTGACGCGGGTCTGGCGCGAGGCGATCGACACCTGCCTGTCGGGCCAGCGTTTCTCGCTCAAGCCAGCCTGGATGGCGGAGCTCGACAAGGTGGCCGAAGGCCGGCAGCACACGCTGGGCGCCTATCACCGTCCCTGGAAATAAAAATATGAAGATCTCTCTTGGCCCCATCCAGTACTACTGGCCGCGCGCCACCGTGTTCGCCTTCTACGAGGCGCTCGCCAACAGCCCGGTCGACATCATCCATCTCGGCGAAGCCGTATGCTCGCGCCGCCATGAACTGCGCCTGCCCGACTGGCTGGCCCTGGCTGAGCTGCTGCAGGGGGCCGGCAAGCAGGTGGTGCTGTCGACCCAGGTGCTGATCGAATCCCATTCCGACCTCGGCGCCATGCGCCGCGTCGCCGCCAATGGCCGCTTCCTGGTCGAGGCCAACGACATGGGCGCCGTCAACTGCATGAGCGGCCAGCCCTTCGTGGCCGGCCCGCACCTGAACCTGTACAGCGCCCAGTCGCTCGACATCGTGGCGCGCCTGGGCGCCACCCGCTGGGTGATGCCGCTCGAGATGTCGCGCACCGGCCTGGCCGCGCTGCTGGCAGATCGCCCGGACGGCCTGGAGACCGAGGTATTCGCCTATGGCCGCCTGCCGCTCGCCTTCTCGGCGCGCTGCTTCACCGCGCGCCAGCGCAACCTGCCGAAGGACGACTGCCGCTTCAGCTGCATCGAGCATCCGGACGGGCTGGTGATGCAGACCCGAGAAAAACAATCCTTCCTGGTGCTGAACGGCATCCAGACCCAGTCGGCGCTGGTCTACAACCTGGTGGGCGAGCTCGATGCCATGCGCGCCATGGGCGTGGACGTGGTGCGTCTCAGCCCGCAAGCGAACAATATGCCCGCCATCGTGGCCCTGGTGCGCGCCGCCCTGGACGGCGCCATTGCCCCTGGCGATGCGACGGCGCGCATGGCGCCCCTGATGCCGGCCGAAGCCTGCGACGGCTTCTGGCATGGCCGGCCGGGACTCGAGCGCATCGCTGCCTGACCCGCCGCCTGACCACACGACAAGGAACCACCATGCACCCTGAATCGCATCCCCTGCCCGCGCCCGTCAAGCGTCTGCTGTCGCTGCTGCCGGCCGCCCCCGGCTCGCGCCTGTTCGCCACCGCACTCAACCTCGCGCTGGTGCGCCACCTTCCCGACGACGTGCGCGCCGCCCTGCGCGGCAAGCGCCTGCGCCTGTGCGCGCCGGATGCCGGCCTCGCCTTCGACTTCGTCTGGAGCGGCAGCGCCTTCGGACCGGCCGCGCGCAGCCAGGCGCCCGACCTCACCATCAGCGCCAGCCTGCACGACTTCGCCCAGCTGGCGGCGCGCAAGGAAGATCCGGACACCCTGTTCTTCAGCCGCCGCCTGCTGATGGAAGGCGACACCGAACTCGGGCTGACGATCAAGAACACGCTCGACGCGATCGACGGCCCGGTGTTCGACCCGGCCCGGCTGGCGCCGCACCGGGTGCTGGCGTCGCTCATCCCGCGGCGCCCCGGCGCGCCGCCCCATCCCCATTGAAAGGCCATCATGGACAAGTCGACTTTTCCCATCGTGTACTCGTGCTCGGGCTGTTCCAGCGCCGCCCAGACCGCCAACCAGGTCGCCCTCGAACTGGACCGCATGGGCGTGGCCGAGATGTCCTGCATCGCCGGCATCGGCGGCGACGTCAAGCCGATCCTCAAGCTGGCGCGATCCGGCCGGCCGCTGGCCGTGATCGACGGCTGCCCGCTGCTGTGCGCCCGCAGCTGCCTGGCGCGGCACGGTATCGAGCCGGACCTGCACTGGCAGCTGGCCGAACACGGCGTCAAGAAGCGCTTTCACCATGACGTCGATCCGGACCAGGCGCGCACGATGACGGCGCTGATCGCGCAAGACCTGGGAACGCTGTCGGAATCTTGAACCGGTTTAAGGCGCCGGGCGCCCGAAGCGCGGATAGTGGACGAACACCTAACCCACAGGATCGAACGATCCACGATCCGTAGAATTCGATGAACGCCAAAGACCACCTGTTTACCGCGGCCATGCCTCCACAAGAGGTATCGACCGACGTCCTGCGCGAAAAATACGCGCGCGGCCTGGAAACCTCGATCGAGGAAGTGCGCGCCCGCGTGGCGCATGCGCTGGCAAGCCATGAGCCGCAAGCCCTGCGCGCCGAGATGGAGCAGCGCTTCCTGTGGGCCCAGGAACACGGCTTCGTGCCGGCCGGCCGCATCAATTCCGCCGCTGGCCTGGGCATCAAGGCCACCCTGATGAACTGCTTCGTGCAGCCGGTGGGCGACTCGATCACCGGCGACACCGACGGCCTGCCCGGCATCTATACGGCGGTGGCGGAAGCCGCCGAGACCATGCGCCGCGGCGGCGGCGTCGGCTACGATTTCAGCCCGATCCGCCCGGCCGGCAGCCTGGTCAAAGGCACGCACTCGCGCGCTTCCGGCCCGGTGTCGTATATGGAAGTGTTCGACGCTTCCTGCCGCACGGTCGAATCGGCCGGCGCCCGCCGTGGCGCCCAAATGGGCGTGCTGCGCATCGACCATCCCGATATCGAGCGCTTCATCGCCGCCAAGGACGGCGGGGCCTTCAGCAATTTCAACCTGTCGGTGGGCGTCAGCGACGCCTTCATGGAAGCGGTGCTGGCCGACGAAGCCGTCGAGCTGGTGCACCGCGCCCCGCCGGCCCAGGACGCCATCGATGCCGGCGCCTTCCAGCGCGACGACGGCCTGTGGGTCTATCGCAGCGTGCCGGCCCGGACGCTGTGGGACAAGGTGGTCGGTTCGACCTACGACCACGCCGAGCCGGGCGTGCTGTTCATCGACCGCATGAACGCGGAGAACAACCTGTACTGGTGCGAGCGGCTGGCGGCCACCAATCCCTGCGGCGAGCAGCCGCTGCCACCGTATGGCTGCTGCGATCTCGGTTCGCTCAACCTGACCCGCTTCGTCAGCCAGCCCTTCACCCCCGGCGCCGCCTTCGACTTCGACACCATGCGCGAAGTCGCCGCGATCGGCGTGCGCATCCTCGACCTGGTGCTCGACGCCAACCAGTGGCCGCTGCCGCAACAGGCCGAGGAAGGCGCCAGCAAGCGCCGCATCGGCCTGGGCTTCATGGGCCTGGGCAGCGCCCTGGTGATGCTCGGCCTGCGCTACGACGCGCCGGAAGGCCGCGCCATGGCGGCCTGCATCGCGCGCGAGCTGCGCAACGCCGCCTATGCGGCCTCGATCGCGCTGGCCCGCGAGAAGGGTCCGTTCCCGCTGTTCGACGCCGAGCGCTACCTGGCCGGCCAGTTCGTCGCCCGCCTGCCGGATGCGCTGCGCGAAGACATCGCGCGCCACGGCATCCGCAATTCGCACCTGCTGTCGATCGCGCCGACCGGTACCATCTCGCTGGCCTTCGCCGACAATGCCTCGAACGGCATCGAGCCGGCCTTCTCCTGGGTCTACCAGCGCCGCAAGCGCATGCCGGACGACTCCATCCGCACCTATGAAGTGGCAGACCACGCCTGGCGCCTGTATCGTCACCTCGGTCTCCAGGCCGACGGTGAGCCGCTGCCGCCGCAATTCGTCACCGCGCTCGAGATGTCGGCGCTCGACCACCTGCGCATGATGGAGGCGGTGCAGCCCTACGTCGACACGGCGATCTCGAAGACCGTCAACGTGCCGGCCGATTATCCCTATGCCGAGTTCAAGGACTTGTACACCGAAGCCTGGCGCGCCGGCCTGAAAGGCCTGGCCACTTACCGTCCCAACAGCGTCACCGGCAGCGTGCTGAGCGTGGGAGCGCCGGCTCCGGCTTCGACGTCGCCCGCGCCGTCCGACGACGATCCACTGCGCAAGCGCTTCGAGTCGCGCCCGCTGGGCGAGCTGGAATCGCTCACCTCGAAAGTCGAGTACACCACCCAGGAGGGCAAGAAGGCGGTCTACCTGACCATCAGCTTCCTGCGCGTGGAGGGCCTGCACGACGGGCGCCCGGTGACCATCGAGCGTCCCTTCGAATTCTTCATGCCGGCCAACCAGCGCAGCGACGGCCACCAGTGGATCACCTCGACCATGCGCCTGCTGTCGCTGGCGGCGCGCGCCGGCAGCCCGGTGGCCAAGGCCCTGGCCGACATGCGCGAGGTGGTGTGGGAAAAAGGGCCGGTGCGCTGCGGCCACCTGGTCCGCGAGGACGGCGTGCAGGTGCCGGTCTACCACGATTCCGAAGTGGCGGCGATCGCCTTCATGCTGCAGCGGATGCTGATCCGGCGCGGCTTCCTGGACACCTGGGGCAACCAGGTGCCGGTCGACCAGCTCGACCGCGCGCTGGCGGCGCGCGCGGCGGACCATGAAGAAGCCACGCCGGCGCCGCTTGCCGAAAACATCGCCGCCGAGCCGCGCACGGCCGCCGCCAAGTGCCCGGAATGCGGCGCCCGCGCCCTGCACAAGGTCGACGGCTGCGCGCGCTGCGCCGAATGCCATTACATCGGCAGCTGCGGCTGACCGTTCATCACCACCGAAAGGATCCAACCATGGAACACCGAATGCAACTGGACACGGCGCTGGACCAGCCCGGCGCCGACCACATCCTGTACTGGCTGCGCGCCATCCCCGGCGTGAACGCGGTCGAGGCCAATGCCGGCGCCAGCTACGTAAGGGTGCTGTACGACGGCGACCTGACCACCTCGCGCGAGATCGACATCACGGCCACGCGCGCGGGCTTCCCGGTGCGCCAGGCGCGGGCGGGCGGCTGTTGCGGCGCCTGCGGCGGGGCCTAGCACCGCAAGAAGCTAGATACTGCTCAGATAATCCGCCGCGTCCGGCCTCGGGCGCGGCGGTTTTTCAATTCCCGCCGTACCCAGGCCGATGAAGCAGATCGCGCGCTCGTGCGCTTCCAGGCGCAACAGGCGGCGCATGCCCGGCGCGTCCATGGCGGCGCCGCTGGCCAGGCCGGTCGCGAAGCCGGCGGCGCCGGCCGCGAGCAGCAGGTTCTGCAAGGCGCAGCCGAGCGAGACCAGCTTCTCGGCCACGGGAATCGCCTTGGCCGCCGTATCGTCGCGCAGCACCGCCACCAGCAGGCAAGGCGCGCGCTGCGCCTTGTCGCGCGCGGTGGCCAGCGCTTCTTCGCCGCAGCCGGGGTCGCGCTCGGCCAGGGCTTCGGCGAACACCTCGCCCAGGTCGGCGCGCCGCTCTTGCGGGATGAGCACGAAGCGCCACGGCCGCAGCAGGCCATGGTCGGGCGCATGCGCCGCCGCTTCGACCATGCGTTCCAGCGCTTGCGCATCGGGTCCCGGCGCGTGCAGGCGCCGCAGCGTGAAATTGCGGCGCGCCGCCACGAGGGCCTGGAAATCGCCGCCGGCGTCGGATTGGGGAATGTTCATGCGCGCAGTATAACGAGAGCGGCGCCAGCCTGCAGATGCCGTATGGCGTAGTTCGAATGGCTACCGTCGTCACGCGCGCCCAGCCTGCGGAGTGCGGGCGTTGGGTCAGTGTCCGGCGCCACCTGCAGTCACGTCCGAAAAACCATTCTTACCACGTTTTCGGCCGACAATGCCATCCAGAATCAGGGGGACACCAGGCTCGCCAAATGTGGGCTGGCGAGCCATGCGCCGCGGGGATGTAATGGAGCTCCATCCACAAGGAGAACCCTGATGACCACCACACCATCCACCATCGGCCGCGCATTGGCCTGCGTCCTGGCTGGCACCCTGACCGGCGCCCTGTTCGCCACCGGCGCCGCCGCCCAGATCCCAGCGAAGTATGCCGATCCCGCCAAACCAGCCCTGCCCGATCCGGGCATGCAGCTCGACCTGAAGCGCACGGCGCTGGTCGTGATCGACCCGCAGATCGACTTCATGAGCGCCAAGGGCGCGGCCTGGGGCGTGGTCGGCGAAAGCGTCACCGAGCAGAACCTGGTGCCGAACCTGACCAAGCTGTTCAAGGCCTCGAAGGCGGCCGGCATCGTGGTGTCGATCTCGCCGCACTATTACTACCCGCACGACCACGCCTGGAAGCACGGCGGCCCGGCCGAGATCTTCCAGCACAAGATCAGGATCTTCGACCGCCCCAGCGCCCTGAGCCTGGATGGCTTTCGTGGCTCCGGCGCCGACTTCATGCCCGAGTTCAAACAGTTCATCGAGGACGGCAAGACCGTCGTCGCCTCGCCGCACAAGCTGTACGGCCCGCAGTCGAACGACCTGATGCTCCAGCTGCGCAAGCAGGGCGTGGACAAGATCATCCTGGCCGGCATGCTGTCGAACCTGTGCGTGGAGTCGCACCTGCGCGAATTCCTCGAGCGCGGCTTCGAAGTGGCCGTGGTACGCGATGCGGTCGCCGGTCCCAAGACGCCGGAAGGCGACGGCTACGCCAGCGCGCTGGTCAACTACCGCTACATCGCCAATGCGCTGTGGACCACCGACCAGACCGTGCAGAAGCTCCAGGGCGGCAAGTGAAGGAGGCTCAATAGACGTCGCGCCGGTAGCGCCCCGCGTCCATCAGCCGTTCCAGTTCCGCCCGTCCCAGGATCGCGGCCAGCGCTTCGTCCACCGCCCCGGCCATTCCCTGCAGGCTGCCGCAGACGTGGATCGTGGCGCCGTCGTCGATCCATTGGCGCAGAACGTCGGCGCGCGCATGCAGGCGGTCCTGGACGTATTCAGGCCCCGGGTCGCGCGAAAATACCAGGTCCAGTTCGGGCAGCGTGCCTTCTGCCCGCAAGACCGCGAGTTCGGCGTCGCATACGCTGTCGAAGGCACGCTGGCGCTCGCCGAACAGCAACCAGTTGCGGCCCCGCCCCATGCTGGAGCGGCTGCGCAGGTGGCCGCGCAAGCCGGCCATGCCCGAGCCATTGCCGATATAGATGCAGGGGCGGTCGTCGTCCGGCGCATGGAATCCGGGATTGGTGACCAGCCGTGCACGCACCGACCCGCCCACGGCCAGTTGTTCGGTGAGCCAGCCGGAGGCCAGGCCGAGGCCGTGTTCATGACGCTGCTGGCGCACCAGCAGTTCGACCGCGCCGTCCTCCTGCACGCTGGCGATCGAGTAGCGGCGCGGCGCCGTCGGCGCCGCGGGAACGACGATCTCGAGCAAGTCGCCCGCCTGCCAGCTCGCCTCAAGGCCTGGCCGCAGGGCGATTTCGTACAGCGGCGCGCCCTGGCTGCCCGGGTTGAGCAGGCGCCTTGAATGAAGTATCCAGTCCGACAATGGTGCGGCCTCGCCGGCTGGCGGCAGCTCGCCCGCGCTGGCGCCAAGCTCGCCCAGCGCATGCATCCAGCGTCCCAGCGCCGTTTCGTCGCCCTGGTCCACTTCGATCAGCGGGAACAGCGGCGTGCTGCCCAGCGCCTGCAGGCGGCGGTCCAGTGCATGCCCATAGCCGCAGAAACGCGCGTAGTTGCGGTCGCCCAGCGCCAGCACGGCGAAGCGGCAGCCCTCAAACATGGACTGCCATGCCTCTAATTCGCGGCTGAAGCGCCGTGCGGAATCGGGCGCCTCGCCTTCGCCGAAGGTGCTGGCCACGAACAGCGCCTGCCCGTAGCCGGCCAGGTCGCCCGGCGCCAGCGCCGACACGGCGCGCAGGTCGACCGCGCGGCCGCCGGCGCGCAAGGCGCCGGCGCTGTGCAGCGCGATCCGTTCGGCGTGGCCGCCCTGGGTCGCAAAGGCCACCAGGACCGGTGCACCGGTGGTGTCCGCGCCGGCTTGCGCCGCCAGGCTGCGCTCGCGCGCCAGCGCACGCTTCTGGCGCCGGCGGCCAAGATAGAGCATCCAGCCGGTGATCGCGAAGCCAGGCAAGGCCAGGCTGGCGAGCATCATGACGATCCGCCCCGGCAATCCGAAATACGTCCCGGTGTGCAGCGGACGGATGGTGGTCAGGGCACGCTGCCCGGCGTTCTTGTCGGCATGGCGTTCGTCCTGGCGCACCGCGCCATCGCCGCCGAGGGTCATCCGGTTGCGCGCACGGTCGTGAGGTGCATCCTGTGCAAGCCAGGTCAGTTGATAGGCGCCATTCCCGCGCTCCGGCAAGCGGATGGTGGCGCTCGACCAGTCGGGCGCCGTCGACACGAAAGTATTCCAGGCCGGCGCCAGACCGCCCTCGCCCCGCGTCGTGGCAGCTGACCTGGCTTCGCGCGGCTGTGCTGAAGGTGTGCCGGCCCAGTCCTGCAAGGTGCCGCGCACGATATCGAAACTCCAGTACAGTCCGGTGCCGGCCACCACCAGGTAGGCGACCAGGGCCCAGGTGCCGGCGATCGCGTGCAGCGCCCACAGGAAGGATCGGCCGCGCAGCGAGGTGTTGAAGGTCAGCCAGCTGCGCCAGTCTTTCTTGCGCGGCCAGCGCAGGTACAGGCCGCTGAGCGCCAGCCCGACCAGGCACAGGGCCAGGATGCCGAGCACGATGCGGCCCGGCGCGCGCGGCAACAGCAGCCAGCGGTGCGTCGAATCGACGAACTGGAAAAAGGCCGCGCCGCGCACGGCGGGCAGCACGTCGCCGCTATACGGATGGAGATGGATCTCCAGGCCGCGCCGCTCCCCTGGCGGTGGGGCGAAGCGTACGCCGACGGTGCTGCCGGGCTGCGCCTCGAACGTGAGACTGGCGACCCGTTCGCCGGGATGGGCCTGGCGGGCCGCGCGCAGGATCTGTTCCGGCTCCAGGCGCGACCGCTGTTCGACCGGGACGGCGAACACGCCGGGATTGATGGCTTCGACAATCTCGTCCTCGAAAGCGAGGATGGCGCCGGTCAGGCCGATCACCGCCAGCAAGGTGCCGGCCGTGATGCCGACGAACCAGTGCAGCTGGAACCAGACCTCGCGCATGGTCGGCAGGCGCCAGCGCCGTGGCGAATTGGGCGCCGCCATCACAGGTCCACCTTCATCGACAGCTTGACCAGGCGCGGCAGGCCAGCCGACAGACGCGTACCCGCTCCCGCCCAGTACTGCTTGTCGGCCGCATTATCGATATTGAGCTGCCAGGTGGTGCGCTTGCCGAAAGCCTGCGTGGCATAGCGCCCGCCGGCGCTGAACAGCGTGACGCCGCCCAGCCAGGCCTGGTTCAGGTCATTCACCGGACGCTTGCCCGTGTAGTAAGCGCCCAGGGTCAGCGACAGGCCGGGCACCGCGTCCAGGTCATAGGCCAGGAAACTGCTGGCGGTGCGGCGCGCCGCGTTCTCGGGCAGCTTGCCGTCATAGGCGGCGCCAATGTCGCGGAACTCAGGATCGAGCACCTGGGCCGATCCCTGCCAGGACAGTCGGCGTGTGAGGCGCCCCTGCGCCGACAGCTCGACGCCGCGATAGCGCTGCTCGCCGTCGGCGGTGAACACGTTGGCGGCATTGGTGTAATAGCCGGGACGCTCGATGTCGAACAGCGCCAACTGGGTCAGGAAGCCGCCGCCGCTGCGCCAGCGCGCGCCGATCTCCTTCTGCTTGCTCACGCCCGGCGCCATGCGGGTGCCCTCGTTGGCGCTACCGGTGGGGGCGGGCTCGCCTTCCTCGAGCCCTTCGGCCATCGAGGCATACAGCGAAAAGTCGTCGCGGGCGCGCCAGATCACGGCCGCCATTGGCGTGGTCTCGCTCACGTCGTAGCGGTTGGCGCCCTGGCTGCTCTGGTAGTCGACCCGGCGCACCCCGCCGATCAGCTGCCACTGGCCCAGCTGGATGCGGTCGACCAGGTACAGTCCCTTGTCGCGGCTATCCAGCGCGGCCGTGGTGGGCCGCGTCGGCACGGCGCCGAAGCTGGCGTTGCGGATCGGGACCGGGTCGTACAGGTTCTGAGCGGGGATCGTGTAGGTGGACTGGTAGACCGGCGCCTGGCCCTTGTCGGTGCCGCTCACGCCGAGCGTCAGGTCGTGGCTCAGCGCGCCGGTCACGAAGCGCCCGGCCAGCTCGGCGCGCAGCATGTCGGAATCGACGTCGGCGAATTGGGAGTTGCCGGTGATGCGGCCGGCACCGCTGGCGACGTTGGCCGCGCTGTCGAAGCGGAAGATCGGCAGGTTGCGCTCGCGCCCGGTCTCGGCGTGCCCCGCCTCCAGGGTCAGGGCCCAGTCCTGGCTCAGGGCGATGTCGGCGCGTAGCTGGGCATTGCGCGAACGGGTTTCGAAACGCGCCCAGTCCGGGCCGATCAGGCGCCGCGGATCGACGGGCCGCGGCAGCGCGATGACGCCGCCCACCACCGGCGGCAGGTTGATGCCGGCCTGCTCGGTCACGCGCCGCTTGTCGTATTCGAGGTCGGCGCGCAGGCGTATCCGCTCGCTCAGGCGCCAGTCGAGGGCGACCGAGCCAAAGCCGCGATTGCCGTTGCCGACGCCGTCGAGGTGCGAGCCGAGCGTGCCGCCAGCCACGTTGACGCGCACGCCGAATTCCTGGCGTTGTCCGAAGCGGCGCGCCACGTCGGCGCTGGCGACGGCGGAACCGTTGTCGTCCAGGGTCAGCCCGACGGTGTTGACCGGCGCGCTGCCGGCGCGCTTGGTGACGAAGTTGACGACGCCGGCCGGCGAGGTGAAGCCGTAGTACAGGGCGGTGGCGCCCTTGAGCACCTCGACCCGTTCCTTGTTCTCCATCGAAACCTGGCCGAAGTTCATCAGCGGCAGCGAGCCGTTGAGGCGGTAGTTGGTGCGGTTCTCGACCGCGATGCCGCGGATGACCAGCTGGTCCCAGGTGTCGCCGCCGTTTTGCTGGCGCGTGACGCCGGCCGTGTTGCGCAGCGCGTCGTACAGGCCGGCGGCGGCCTGCAGCTCGAGCACTTCGCGCGTGATCACGTTGACGGTCGAGGGCACGTCCATGACGTCCGAACCACGGAAGCTGCCCGCCTCCACGGTGTTCGGCATGAAGCCCTGGGCGCGGGTGGCGGTGACGCGCACCGCCTGCATATCCTGTTCGTCAGTCTCCTGCGGCGCCGCGAAGACAGGGAAAGCGTGAGACAAGGCGAGGACAATCAGGAGCGGACGACGGGACACGGGCGTGGGCATGGCATGCGGGATTCATGAACAAACCGGCATCCTATCGTGAATGAGAATCATTTTCAATACGAGCAATTACTTAGTATCGCGATACCAACGATCCTTGCCCAGCATGATCTCGTGGTGCCCACGCCCGCCCGGCATCATCGGGAAGCAGTTCTCGGCCTGAGCCACCCTGACATCGAGCAGGAAGGGCCGGTTCGATGCCAGACAGGTGTCCATGCACTCCTCAAGCTGGGACGCATGCTCCACCCTCCCTGCTTCCCATCCGAAGGCGCGCGCCAGCGCCACGAAGTCGGGCAAGGCTTCGGTATAACTGTGGCTATACCTCCCGCCATGATGCAGCTCCTGCCACTGGCGCACCATGCCCATGCAGCCGTTGTTCGACAGGACCAGCTTGACCGGACAGCGGTGCTGCACCGCGGTCGACAGTTCCTGGATATTCATCAGCACCGACGCATCGCCGCTGACGCACACGACCAGCGCGTCCGGATGCGCGACCTGGGCGCCGATCGCGGCCGGCAAGCCATAGCCCATGGTGCCGGCGCCGCCCGAGGTCAGCCAGCGGCGCGGCGCCTCGAAGCCCAGGTATTGCGCGGCCCACATCTGGTGCTGGCCGACGTCGGTCGAGACGATCGCGCTGCTCCCCGCGAGGCGCCTGGCCAGGGTGGACATCAGCTGCTGGGGGACGATCACGTCATCCTGCGCGGCGAAGTCCAGGCAGCGCTCGGCGCGCCAGTTGTCGATCGTGCGCCACCAATCCTTTAGCAGGGCCGGATCGGCGCGCAGGCCGCCAAGGCGCTCCAGCAGGCCGCGCAGCACCGCGCCGCAATCGCCGCGCAAGCCGACGTCGGCCGCCACCACCTTGCCGATCGAGCGGGGATCGATATCGACGTGGACGATCTTCGCGCCCGGGCAGAAGTCGGCCAGCCGTCCGGTAACCCGGTCGTCGAAGCGCGCGCCGACGCACACGACCAGGTCGGCGTGGTGCATCGCCAGGTTCGCTTCCAGCGTGCCGTGCATGCCCAGCATACCCAGCCAGCGCCGGTCCGAGGCCGGGAAGGCGCCGAGGCCCATCAGGGTCAGCGTGCAGGGCCCGTCCTTCCAGCGCACCAGGCGCGTGAAGGCGGCGCAGGCGTCGAGACCCGCGTTTATCAGCCCTCCCCCGCCGTAGAACACCGGGCGCCGTGCCTGGCGGATGAGGAGCGCGGCCGCATCCAGGCCTTCCAGGTCGTCGCCCGCCGGCGGCAGTTGCGGGGCCGGTTTGACCTGGCGCCCGAAGTCGGCCGCATCCACCGCGCGCGCCTGGATATCCTTGGGCACGTCCACCAGCACCGGACCGGGCCGGCCCTCGAGCGCCTCTTGCACTGCGCGCCGGATCGTGGCGACGATGTCGCGCGTGGCCCGCACCTGCGTATTCCACTTGGTGACCGTGCGCGAAATGCCCAGCGCGTCGCACTCCTGAAAGGCATCGGTGCCGATCGAGGTGGTCGCGACCTGGCCGCTGATGCACAGGATGGGGATCGAATCGCTCAGGGCGTCGAGCAGGCCGGACGTGGTGTTGGCGATGCCCGGCCCGGACGTCACGAACACGACGCCCAGCCGGCCGGTCGAGCGCGCATAGCCTTGCGCCGCATGGACGGCGGCCTGCTCGTGGCGCACCAGCACGTGTCGCAGGCGCCCGTCCTGGGCCAGCGCATCGTATAGCGGCAGCACGGCGCCGCCGGGATAGCCGAACACGGTGTCGACGCCGCAGGCGACCAGGGTGTCGAGCAACAGGCCGGCGCCGGTCAGGGCGACCTTGCCGGCCGGCGGCGGGAGGAATTCGGGATGTGGTTTCATGCCTTGAAGTCTATCGACTCAGGACATGAAAGTGCTTCATAATTTCAGCTAGAATTGACTCCTTACCTGAATATTTTTCACCAGATATGAGCCAAGATAAAAAGTCTTTCGACGCGACCGATCTGACCATCCTGGGCATCCTGCTGCGCGAATCGCGCACGCCGCTGCAGGAGATCAGCGCCACGGTGGGCCTGTCGACCACCTCGTGCTGGAACCGCATCAAGCGGATGACGGATAGCGGGGCCCTGCAGGGCTATACGGTCAAGGTCGACCTGCCCAGCCTCGGCTATCACGACCAGCTGATCGTGCAGGTCACGCTGGACAGCCACAGCGAGGAGACGCTGTATGAATTCGGGCGCGCGCTCGAATCGATTCCGGAGGTGCTGGAAGCCTCGCTGATCTCGGGCGACTACGATTATTACCTGCGCATCGCGGTGAAAGACACGCGCGACTACGAGCGCCTGCTGCGCGAACGCCTGTACAAGATCCCCGGCATCCGCCACAGCAAGTCGAGCTTCGTGCTGCGTACCCTCAAGAAGGTCGATACGCCGCTGATCGGCTAGCGCCGCAAGTGAATGCCCAGCTTGAGCGCGGCCGCGATATTGCGCGCCGTGCACTGCAGGTTGAACTGCGCGCCCGCCAGCACCTCGGCCACCGTCCCCGCCTTCATGACGGTGCTGAAGGTCGCCGCGATGCCGTGCGCATGCACCGCATGGGCGTCGTTCGCCAGGCAGCCGCCGATGGCGATCACCGGCTTGCCGTGGCGCTGGGCCACGCGCGCCACACCGATCGGCGTCTTGCCGTTGACGGTCTGGCTGTCGATGCGCCCCTCGCCGGTGACGACCAGGTCGGCCTCGCGCACGACCGCGTCGAGACCCACCGCATCGGCCACGATCTCGCTGCCGGGACGTAGGCGCCCTTTCAGGAACACCAGCATTGCCGCGGCGATGCCGCCGCCGGCGCCGGCGCCGGGAATATCGGCCACCTCCTGGCCCAGGTCGCGCGCGATCACGCCCGCGTAGTGGCGCAGGTTGGCGTCGAGCTGCTCGACCATCTCCGGCGTGGCGCCCTTCTGCGGCCCGAAGATCGCGGACGCGCCTTTGGGGCCCACCAGGGGATTGCTGACGTCGCAGGCCACCTCGAACACGCAGTCCTTGATGCGCGGATCGAGCCCGGAGACGTCGATGTGCGAAAGCAGAGCCAGTGCGCCGCCGCCCGGCGCCAGCTGCGCGCCTTGCGCATCCAGCAGTTCGACGCCCAACGCCTGCAGCATGCCGGCCCCGCCATCGTTGGTGGCGCTGCCGCCCACGCCCAGGATGAAGCGGCGCGCGCCTGCATCGAGTGCGGCGCGGATCAGTTCACCGGTGCCGCGGCTGGTGGCCACCAGCGGATCGCGCTCGGCGGGCGCCACCAGTTCGAGGCCGCTGGCGGCGGCCATCTCGATCACCGCGGTCGATTCGTCGCCGGTCAGGCCATAAAAGGCCTCGACCGGCCGCCCCAGCGGACCGGTGGCCTGCAACACAACCTGGCGGCCGCCGGTGGCGGCGACCATGGCCTCGACCGTGCCTTCGCCGCCGTCAGCCACCGGCACCTTGACGTAGACCGCGTCGGGGAAGATTTCCCGAAAGCCGGTCTCGATGGCGGTGGCGGCTTCCAGCGCCGACAGGCTTTCCTTGAACGAATCTGGAGCGATGACGATTTTCATGGACCTCTCCTTTAGCGATTGACCAGACGGGCAGGCACGACCAGCACCAGCATGGCGCCGATGAACAGGACGGTGGACAGGATGTACAGCGCGACGTCGGTGCTGCCGGTGGCGTCCTTGATCCAGCCCACCAGGAAGGGGCTGACGAAACCTGCCACCTGCCCCATCGAATTGATCAGGGCCAGGCCGCCGGCCGCCGCCGCGCTGCCCAGGAATGCCGCCGGCAAGGGCCAGAACATCGGCAGGCCGGTCAGCGCGCCCATCGTGGCCAGGGAGAGGCCCACCAGCACGATCACCGCGTTGTCCGAGAAATTGGCGGCCATGAGCAGGCCCACCAGCGCCATCAGGAGTGGCGCCGACAGGTGCCAGCGGCGCTCGCGCCGGCGGTCGGCCGAGCGGCCCACCAGCACCATGAACACGCCGGCGAACAGGTAGGGAATGGCGCTCAGCCAGCCGACCGTGGTCGCGTTCTCGAAGCCCAGCGACTTGATGATCGACGGCAGCCAGAAGTTGATCGCGTAGACGCCCATCTGGATGCTGAAGTAGATGAAGCCCAGCATCCAGACATGCCAGTCGCGCAGCACGGCGCCGAAGGAATGCACCGCATGCACGCCCGTCGAGCGTTGCTGCTCGTCCTGGTCGAGCGCGTCCTGCATCGCCGTTTTCTCGGCATCGGTCAGCCAGCCGGCCTGTTTGATGCCATCGTTCAGGTAGAAGAACACGGCCACGCCCAGGAACACGGTGGGCAGGCCCTGCAGCAGGAACAGCCACTGCCAGCCATCCATGCCGCCCTGGCCGTGGGCGAAGTGGCTCAGCATCCAGCCCGACAGCGGGCCGCCGATCAGGCCCGAGACGGGGATCGCGGACATGAACAAGGCCATCACCTGGCCGCGCTTGTGCGACGGGAACCACTTGGTGAAGTACAGGACCATGCCGGGGAAGAAGCCGGCTTCGGCCACGCCGGTGAAGAAGCGCAGCACATAGAATTCGGTCGGCGTGGTCACGAACAGCATGCAGGCCGACAGCGCGCCCCAGGCCATCATCATGATGGCGATCCAGCGCCGCGCGCCCAGCCGGTGCAGGATCAGGTTGCTCGGCACCCCGAAGGTCACGTAGCCGATGAAGAAGATGCCGGCGCCCAGGCCGTACACTGTTTCACTGAGCTGGAGCGCGTCGAGCATCTCGAGCTTGGCGAAGCCGACGTTGACCCGGTCCAGGTAGTTGAACAGGTAGCAGACGAAAATGAAAGGGATCAGGCGCCAGGTGGCCTTGCGGTAGGCGCCGTCCAACAGGGCCGCGCCGGCCCCGCCGTCCTGGATGCCGGATGTGCTTGCGGTGGTGCTCATGCTGTCTCCGAATTTCTAATAAGGGTAATCGACAAGATTATCGGCCAAACAAGGGATATCGGGCGTCGGCGACACGCACAAAACGGAAGGCCAAATAGTCGGCATTTTTCGTGCAATGTCACAATCTTCACTATCATTTGCCGGAATTCGGCCCCTCGGCGCAGGAAGTTTTGTGCATAATCACAAGGTTCGTTCCACCTTCCAGGCCCTACCCATGCAGATCCTAGACACCCGGCTCGCTCAGGAAATCGTCACCCGCACCATGCGCATCATCCCGTTCAACGTCAATGTGATGGATGCCAGCGGCGTGATCCTCGCCAGCGGCAACCCCGAGCGGGTGGGCGAACTGCATGCGGGCGCCCTGCTCGCGCTGGCCAAGAAGCTGACCGTGGAAATCGACGCGGCCGCCGCGCGCAAGCTGCATGGCGCCCAGCCGGGCACCAACCTGCCCCTCTCCGTCGGCGGCCAGCTATGCGGCGCGGTAGGCCTCTCCGGCGCGCCGGATGAGGTGCGCCAGTTCGGCGAACTGGTGCGCCTGACGGCCGAGATGATCCTGGAACAGGCGGCACTGGCGAACGAGTTGCAGAACAACTCGCGCTACCGCGAAGCCTTCGTGTTGAACCTGATCCGTTATGAAGCGGCGCACCGCCCCGAGCTCGAAGGCTGGGCGCGGCGCCTGGGGCTGGACCTCGAGCGCATGCAGCTGGTATTCCTGCTCGAGCTGCAGCCGCGCCCGGACGGCGGCGACGCCGGGGCCGCCCTGCACGACATCCAGCGCCTGCAGATGCGCCTGCTGGCGCGGCGCGAGGATGCGCTGACCGCCACCGTCGGCCCGTCCGAGATGGTGCTGCTCGACTCCTGGGACCCCGCGCGCAAGGGCTACGAGACGACGCCGCAGCGGCGCCTGGACCTGCTGGCCCAGCTGGTGCGCGAGGAATGCGAGCTGCCCTTCACGCTGGCAATGGGCATCGCCCTGCCCGGCCTGGAAGGCGCCGCCGTCTCGTACCAGAGCGCGCGCAGCGCCAGCCGGCTGGGGCGCCTGCGCCTGCCGCAGCAACAGGTGTTCAGCTATTACGACCTGGCCCTGCCGGTGCTGCTGTCCGGGCTGGACAGCGGCTGGCAGGCGCACCAGTTGCGCATGCCGATCGCGCGCCTGGCGGGCGACAAGAGCCGCGCCATGCTGCGCACCACGCTCGACACCTGGTTCGCCCAGCACGAGAACTCGGCCGCCACCGCGGCCACGCTCGGCATCCACCGCAACACGCTCGATTACCGCCTGCGCCGCATCGGCGAGCTGACGGGGCTCGACCTGGCGCGCAGCGAAGACAAGCTGCTGCTGTACGTGTCGGCGCTGCTCAGCCCCGCCTGATCTTCCGGCCCTTTAGCGCGCAGTTCTCACCTATTCACCAGCCGCGCCGGCACCGTCAGCACCAGCAAGGCGCCGACCAGCATCACGCTCGACAGGATGTACAGCGCGATGTCGGTGCTGCCGGTGAGATCCTTGATCCAGCCGACCAGGAAGGGGCTGGCGAAGCCGGCCACCTGCCCCATCGAATTGATCAGGGCCAGGCCGCCGGCCGCGGCCGCGCTGCTGAGAAAAGCGGCCGGCAGGGGCCAGAACATCGGCAGGCCGGCGAGCGCGCCCATCGTCGCCAGGCACAGGCCGATCATGGCGAGAATGGCGTTGTCCGAGAAGTGCGCGGCCATCGCCAGGCCCGCCAGCGCCATCAACAGCGGCGCCGACAGGTGCCAGCGGCGCTCGCGCAGTCGGTCGGCCGAACGGCCCACGATGACCATGAACACGCAGGCGAACAGGTAGGGAATGGCGCTCAGCCAGCCGACCGTGCCGACGTCCTCGAAGCCGAGCTCGCGGATGATCGACGGCAGCCAGAAGTTGATCGCATACGCCCCCATCTTGATGCTGAAATAAATAAAGCCGAGCATCCACACATGGCGGTCGAGCAGCAGCGCGCGCAGCGAGTGCACGGCGCTCGCGCCGGGCGGGCGTTCGCGCTCGTCGCGCGCGAGTTCCTCTTGCAGGGCGGCCTTCTCGTGGGCGCCGAGCCAGCTGGCCTGGGCCACGCCGTCGTTCAGGTAGAACAGCGCCGCCAGGCCCAGGAACACGGTGGGTAGTCCCTGCAGCAGGAACAGCCACTGCCAGGCCGCCATGCCGCCCTGGCCGTCGGCGAAGTGGCTCAGCATCCAGCCCGAGAGCGGGCCGCCGAGCAGGCCCGAGACGGGGATCGCCGACATGAACAAGGCCATCACCTGGCCGCGCTTGTGCGATGGGAACCACTTGGTGAAGTACAGGACCATGCCCGGGAAGAAGCCGGCTTCGGCCACACCAGTGAAGAAGCGCAGCAGGTAGAATTCCAGCGGCGTGGTCACGAACAGCATGCAGGCCGACAGCGAGCCCCAGGCCATCATCATGATGGCGATCCAGCGCCGCGCGCCCAGCCGGTGCAGGATCAGGTTGCCCGGCACCCCGAAGCTCACGTAGCCGATGAAGAAGATGCCGGCGCCCAGGCCATAGATGGTCTCGCTGAACTGCAGGGCGTCGAGCATCTCGAGCTTGGCGAAACCGACGTTGACCCGGTCCAGGTAGTTGAACAGGTAACAGACGAAGATGAATGGGATCAGGCGCCAGGTGGCCTTGCGGTACGCCCCTTCCAACGTGGCCGGGCCGGCCTCTTGCACGGACATGCCGGGCCGGCTTGCGGTGTCGCTCATGTGGTCTCCGAGTGTTCTGACAAGTAAACCTTACCATTATCGGCTGAACCGGCGCCTCTGGAAAGGCGCTGTCAATCCGGCGGAGTCCGAGCCTGTCCTAACGGGCCTGCCGCTTGCGCTTCCAGGCGCGCCAGGTCATGGCCCACTGCGAAGGATCGTCGAGATGACCCTTCAGGCGGTGGATCGCCCCGTTGTGCGGCGCGGTCTTGACCAGTTCAGGGTTGGAATAGGCCTCGTCAGATATCTGCGCCAGCACCGCGATCCAGGTGTCGAGCGCTTCCTTGCCATACATCTCACCGGCTTCCGGTGTGAACGGCTCGGGAATCAGCCACGGGTGGTGGCTGCTCCACATCGGATCGATGCCGAAGTCGCTCATCCGGTTCTGCACGTCGTGGGCGTCGACCCCGGTTTCTTCCTTCATCTGCTGCAGGCTGTAGCGCGTCATTTCAAGGCGCGGCGTGGTGTGGCCGGGGTGGGAGCGGGTCACGCCGCGGATCGCCAGCAAGCCTTTCTCCATATAGTTATTGGCCAGCACCGAGATGTCGGCCGCTTCGGCCATGCCGTCCGCGCCCATCGCGCGCGCCCAGGCATAGGCTTTGATGATCACCGGGACGTTGCCCCAGAATTCGCGGATCTTGCCGATGCTGAGCGGACGGTCGTGGTCCAGGCGATAGCGTTCGCCGTCGCGCACCACCACCGGCCTGGGCATGAACGGGGCGAGTTCGGCCGAGCAGCCATAGGCGCCCACCGCCGGCCCGCCGACGCCGCTCTTGGGCGCGCCGAAGGTCTTGTGCAGCATGAACATGCAGGCGTCGAAGCCCAGTTCACGGGCACGCAGGCGGGTCATCACGCCGTTGAAGTTGGCGTGATCGTAGAACGACAGGCCGCCGGCTTCTCGCACGATGCGGGTCCATTCCCTGATTTCGGGGTTGTACACGCCCATATCGTCCGGATTATTCACCATCAGCGCCGCCGTGCGCTGCGACACCGCCGCCTTGAGCGACGCCAGGGACGGGTAGCCGGTCTCCTCGTCGATCATCAGGGTGATGACCTTGAAGCCGGCCGCGGCGGCGGTGGCCGCGCTGCTCGGGTGGGTCTGGATCGTGGTGATGATTTCGTTGCGCTGTTCCAGTTCTCCCCGTGCGGCGTGATAAGCGCGCGTCACCGCGGCGCTGGTATAGGCCGCGTCGGCGCCGCCGCCGGCCTGGAACACGAACTGGTCCATCCCCGACAGCTCGCGCAGGATGGCATCCATGCCCCAAACGATCTCCAGCGCGCCCTGCAACGTGTCCTCGTCCTGCAGCGGATGCACGTGGGTCACCTCCGGACGCCAGGCCACGGCCTCATTGACCTGGGCGTTGTACTTCATGGTGCAGGTGCCGAACAGGCTGATGTTCATCATGCCCAGCGTCTGCTGCGACAGGCGCAGGTAGTGGTACAGGACCTCGGGTTCGGACATCTCGGGCAAGGCAGGTCGCGCCTTGCGCCGCACGGCGGCCGGCACCAGGTCAGCGCCACTGCCCACGGCCGCCCTTACGCCCTCCTCGGCTTGCGGGATCAGCACGCCGCGGCGGCCGGGATAGCCCATCTCCATGATGATGGGTTCGTTCCACACCGGGGCGTGGTATTCCTTGACTGGCTTATTCATCGTTGATCACCTTGTTGATTGCCGCGGCCAGGCGGTCGATATCGGCCTGGGTATGCACTTCGGTCACGCAGTACAGCGCGCTCGGGCCGAGTTCGGGAAACTCCAGGCTGAGGTCCTTGCCGCCGAAGATCCCTTCGGCCAGCAGGCGCTTGTTGATCTCGGCCACGCCCAGCGCGGCGCCGTCGAAATTGACGACGAACTCCTTGAAGAAGCCCGAGGGAAAGGTCACGCGCACGCCCGGGATGGCGGACAGCTTGTGCGCCGCGTAGTGCGCGCGCTGCAGGATCAGGTCACCGACTTCCTGGAAGCCCTGCGGGCCCATCATCGCCATATACACCGCATTGGCGATCGCCCACATATAGACCGAGTGGCCGGTCCAGTCGTTACCCTTGTCGCGCAGGCCGTAGGACGACTGCTCGAACAGGCTCAGGCCAAAGCCGTACTCGCCCTGGCGCGTTGTTTCGGCGATGCTGATGAACAGGGTCGGGTACTGGTGGGCGTAGCGCTCCTCGTCGCGCGAGGCCATGAAACCGCTGACGCCGCCGCCGATATTCATGTGCACGCCCAGCGGCTGCATGGGACCGACCACGATGTCGGCGCCGTAGTTCGCCGGCGTCTCGAGCACGCCAAGCGAGATCGGATCGACGCCGACGATGACCTCGGCGCCGGCCGCATGGGCGATGGCGGCAATCTCCGCGCCCTGGCGCTCGATGACGCCGAAGTACGAGGGCGTCTCGAAATAGACGGCGGCGGTGTCTGGACCGACCAGGGTGCGCAGGTGGTCGAGGTTCATCAGGCCGGTGTCCGGGTCGAAGTCGACCGCGCGGATCGCGATATGGCCCGGCATCTGCACCGGTTCGCAGAAATTCTCGATCACGGCCAGGCGCTCGGGATCGATGGCGCGCACCACCACGACTTCATTGCGCCCGGTGAGGCGCGCGGCCATGCGGATCGCATGGCCGGCGGCGACGCCCCAGCTGCGCACCGGCAGCGCGACCAGGTCGAGCTCCAGCAATTCGCCGAGCTGGCTGCAGAATTCGAACCAGGCCTGGTTGCGCCCGTGGTCCGAGCTGGGTTCGCCGAACACGGATGTGAGCCATTCATTGCGGCGCACGACTTCGTCGACGGCGGCCGGCACGTGGTGCTGCCAGACGCCGGCGCCGAGGAAGTTCAGGTTGTCGTCGACGGTGCGGTTCTTCGACAGCGTCTCGACCAGGTGCCGGCGCAGCTGGCTCTCGGTCAGGGCCGGCGGCAGGTCGATCGGGCGGGTGGTGCGGTGATCCTGGGGGATCTGGACGAACAACGCTTCGATGCTGGCGGCGCCGATCGCGTCGAGCATTTCCTGCTTGATCGCTGGCACCGAGTTGGCCATATAGGGATGGGCGGTGTGGTCACGCATGTGGACCTCCTTGTGGTGGGTGAAAACAGGTCACGACTGGACCTGGAAGAAAATGGAACGGTCGGGCGCGGTGCGCACCGGCAGGTGGCCGGCAAGCATGGCGTCGAGCGCCTCGTCGCCGGTGTCCACGTGCAGGGAACGGGGCGAGAGCTGCAGCAGCTTGTCCATCGACGCCACGACGATGATGTTTGCGCGCCCGACGCGGCGTATGACCTCGCTGCTGATCTGCTGGTTGCCGCGCCCGAACAGGCTGCCGTGGCCGCCCAGCACGCCGACGACGAGCGCAGTCTCCCTGCCCTCCATCAGGCGCAACAGGTCGGCTTCGGCCAGGTCGGATCCGAGCAGCTTGCGGTCGGCGACGACGTCGACCCCGAGCAGCGTCGCCGGCAGCGACAGCGCCGACATCACGCGCCGCGTGGTGGTGCCCGGCCCCAGGATGTAGAGGCGGCCGGGTTCCATCTCGCGCGCGACCTGGCGGCACACGGCTTCCAGCGCCACGTCCTCGCGCAGGCTGGAGCCGGCCTTGGCGTTCTGCGACAGTGCCGGCGCATATGGATTGCTGGCGTAGCCATACAGGCGGGTCGAGACGCGGTCGCCGCGCATGGCGTCCTCGTCGATGTCCATCACCTCGGCCTCGCGCAGGCGCACCGCCCGGTCGCCGGCCAGGAAGCGCGCGGCCAGCGTGCCGACGTTGCCGGGGGTGGTGCCGAACACCGCCGACACCATCTTGACGCCCGCCGGAATGCCCAGCAGCGGGATCCGATTGCCGACCACGTCGAGGATGTCGCGCGCGGTGCCGTCGCCACCGGCGAACAGCAGCAGGTCGACCTTCGCATCCAGCATGGCGCGCGCCGCGGCGCGGGTATCGGCGGCGCTGCTGCTGGCGACGGATGCGGGGGTGTGCACGAGCGTCGGCGCCAGCCCGGCGCGGCGTGCCGCGTCCTCGCCGAGCGCGCCGGCAGCAGTAAGCACGGCCAGCCCCGGGCAGGAGGCGGCCAGGCGCAGCAGGGCTTTCATCACGCGCTCCTGGGAGGCCGGGAGCGCGCCGCGGCGGCGGGCTTCTTCCAGCGCGGCGGCGCCGTCGGTGCCTTTCAAGCCAACCCGCCCGCCCATGCCGGCGATCGGGTTGACGATCAGGCCGATCGTCCGTGAGAGAGGTGTTGCAGACATGGCGCGTCCTTTCCTGGAACCGTGGGCGGCGCGCTGGAGCCGGAAACACTCACATACGCCTCGTATGTGAGGTATACTAGTCACATACATTGCGTATGTCAAATGACATTCGCTGCGTATGTGAATTTATCCTGATAGAGAGAGGCCGATGGCACAGAAGCGCGCAGACATGATTGTGGAAACGAGGGGCAAGCTGATCAAGGCGGCAAGGGAAGCCTTTGCCAGCAAGGGATTCGCCGACAGTTCGATGGACGAGCTGACGGCGCAGGCCGGGCTGACCCGGGGCGCCCTGTACCACCATTTCGGCGACAAGAAGGGCTTGCTGAAGGCGGTGATCGCGCAGATCGACGGCGAAATGATGGCGCGCCTGGCGGCGATCCTGGCGAACGCGCCGACCGCATGGAATGGCTTCGTCGACGAGAGCGTCGCCTACATCATGATGGCGACCGAGCCCGAGATCCAGCGCATCATGCTGCTCGACGGCCCGGCCGCGCTGGGCGATCCGTCGCAGTGGCAGATGCAGAACGCCTGCATCAGCAGCACCCAGCGCAGCCTGGAAAAACTGATGGAAGAAGGGACCATCCGCGAAGTGGACGCGCTGGCCACCTCGCGCCTGGTCAACGGCGCCCTGCTCAGTGCCGCCCTGTGGATTGCTCACGCCGACGACCCGCAGGCCGTGTCGAAGCAGGCGGTCGACAGCTTCGTGGTGCTGGTCGAAGGCCTGCTGCTGAAGCGCTAAGAGCCCGTCCCGGCGAGCGCCGGAAAGTGCGGCGCCACGAATTCGCCCAGCTCCTGCACCACCTCGTGCGCAGGGCGGCGCCCGTACTTCAGGTTCAGCCCGACGTGGTTAACGCCGATGGCGCGCAGCTGTTCGAGATACCCGACCAGGAAACGGTGGCCGGTGCGCAGCCCGAGGAAGATCGGCGACGGCGCCTCGTTCGCGTCCTCCGCCAGGTCGATGTACAGCGACTGGGCGAATGGCTTGAAGGTCGGCGTCGCCGCGCGCCACTGGCGCACCAGGCCAGCCTGCTGCGCCAGGTTTTGTGGATAGAACAGCCAGCCGTCCGCATGCTCGGCAATCCACTGCAGGCTCTGGCGCGAATTCCCCGTCACCATCACCGGAATGTCGCGCAGCAGCGGCTTGGGCAGCAGGTCGCCCTCGCGCATGTCCAGGCGCGGCGTGGCGATCGTCGGATCATCCTCGGCCCACAGCCGGCGCAAGACCGCCAGCGCTTCGCGGAAGCGCTCTCCCTTCTCGTCGACCGGCACCCTGAAGGCCGAGAATTCGGACGGCCGGTCGCCGGTCGCCAAGCCCAGCACCAGCCTTTGCCCCGACAGGCGGTCGATCGACGCCGCCGCCTTGGCCAGGTGAAGCGGATGGCGCAGGGTGCTGACGATGCTGCCGGTGGCGAGCGCGATGCGCGAGGTCTGGCCCAGCACCAGTCCCATGAACACCCACGGGTCGTAGATATGGCCAACGTCCCCGAACGACGGCACGTTGAGCGGCACGTCGCGGAAATACAGGGCCGAGAAGCCCTTCTCTTCGGCCAGCCGCGCGGTGGCGAGCTGGGTGGCGACGTCCATCTCGGGCACCGCGCCCGAGTAGGCTTCGATCGGAAAGAACAGGCCCAGGGTCAGGAGGTCCTGCCGGAACATGGCGGCATGGCCGCGGTGGCTGGCAAATGAAGTCATGGTTTTCGACTGGAATCACGGGTGAAGGAATTGGACGCAGGCGGTGGCCATCCGGCCTTTTGCATACGTTGCGTATGAATTCTAGCATGCTGACATACGAAGCGTATGTCAGCTAGAATTTTTACATACGCGACATATGAGATCGCGTATCCCTCACTTCTTCCAGCATAACTCCATGATCGGCAGCCTTGCCGGATACCACCGGCCGATTACTAATACCTGCCCACCACGGCGGCAGCTGGCATGACGCCGCCGCGAAGACATCGTCAGAACGTGAACACGGTATAGCCGTCGGCCGAAATCTGCGCGATGCTCGGCAGGCCGGAGGTGCCCGGCACGCTGTTATCGGTGATCATGTCGAAACCCGCCTTCTCGGCTTCTTCGCGTGCGCCGAACACGTCGGCGCAGCCGCAGGAGATGCCCACCACCTTGTCTTCGACCGCCTTGTACAGGGCGTGGATCGGGTGCTTGTCGTCGGCCAGCACGCCCGGCCAGCGGGTGCCGGTGCCCTGGAAGTAGATGCCGACCTCGGTGTTCTTCTGCTTGAAGTCGTAGGCGGCGGCCAGGCCGTTGAACATGCGTCCCAGCGCGTCTTCGCCGGCTTTGGGATCGGACAGGATGATGATGGCTGCTTTCATGGTTTTCTCCTAGTGGGCTTGTGTTCGCCGCGCCGTGCAGCGAATGAGGCCATTCTAGGAACCGGCGACGCCAAGAGAAATCCCGCGCAGGACAATACATCGTTGCGCCTGCCGAAATGCCGGACCGGACGCTAATTGAGATGCGGGTTGGCGCGCAGGTGGTCGGCCAGCAGGTCGATGAAGTTGCGCACCTTGGACGAGCCGAACTTGCTCTCGCGGTGCACCAGGTGCACCGGCCATGGCGCTTCCTCGTATTCGGCCAGCACGATCTTCAGGCGGCCGGCGGTCAGCTGGTCGGCGATCTGGTAGGACAGCAGCCGGCAGATCCCCAGCCCGGCGCAGGCGGCCTCGATGGCGGCGTCGTTGCTGGTCACCGTCAGGCGTGGCCGCAGGCGCACCATGGTCGGATCGTCGACCGCGCCGAACTTCCACTCGACCCGCGGCGAAATACCGGTGGCGGCGATGACCGTATGACGCAGCAGGTCGGCCGGATGCTGCGGCAAGGGCTGCCGCTCCAGGTACTCGGGCGAGGCGCACAACACGCGCCGCACCTGCCCCACGCGCAGCGCCTTCAGGCTCGAATCGGGCAAGTGGCCGATGCGCACGGCGACGTCGATGCCCTCGTCGACCAGGTTCACGATCCGGTCCAGGAACAGCGCCGACACCTCGACTTCGGGATACTCGTTCAGGAACTGCACGATGCAGGGCATGACGAAGGTCTTGCCGAACAGGACCGAGGCCGTCACCGACAGATTGCCCTTGGGCGCCGCATTGACCCCGGCGGCCGCCTCGTTGGCTTCATCGATGCTGGCCAAGATGGCGCGCGTGTCGTCCAGGTAGCGCCGGCCCGCTTCCGTCAGGCGCACATTGCGCGTGGTGCGCAGCAGCAGCTTGACGCCCAGATTTTCCTCGAGCCCGGCGATGGCGCGCGTGACGGCGGCCGGCGACAGGTCCAGGCGCCGCGCCGCCGCAGCGAAGCCTTCTTCTTCGCCGACCGCGACAAAGACGTTCATCAGATGGATCTGGTCCACTCATTACTCCCTGCGAAATTGTGCCTTGCGTAGCACGCCGATTCCAATGGGCTTCATTATTTCGCAGAATGGCACTCTCAGCAATCACCTGCCGCCGCACTCCCCACTATGATGGACCATCAGTTCGTATGAATTCGTATGACGCGCGCCCCGCCGGCACGGGACTCGACCTGCGCACCCGCATCCGCATCGACCTGTTCCTGGCGCGCCGCCGCGCCGGGACGGGAGCGGCCACGCCGCGGATCCTGCGCCTGCGCGAGCGCGGCCGGGCGGCCGGCATGAACACCGCCGAAATGATGGCCAACGAAGAAGGCAGCAGCCATGAGGCCAGGGCGACCGCCTGCCTCGCCTTCGTCGCGACGCTGCTGGCGCAAACCGGCGCGCCGTCGCCGGAGGCGCTGCGGCGCATGCACGACGCCGGCTACGGGCCGGACGGCATCGACGCGGCGATCGCACGGGTCAGGCGGGAGGCCGACTGACGATCAACGGCGCACTACCGGCGCCGTCAGCAGGTAGCCGCGTCCCGGCACGTTGAGGATGTAGCGCTCCACCCCCTGGACGTCGAGGGCGCGGCGCAGGGCGGCGATCTGCACCCGCAGGTTGGCCTCGCCGACGACGCGCCCGGCCCAGGCCCGATCGAGCAGGTAGCGGTGCTCGAGCACCTGCCCGGGCGCCTCGGCCAGCAGCCACAGGATGTCGAAGGCGCGCGCGCCGATGCGCACGACGGCGCCGCCGCGGCTGAGGCGGCGCAGGCGCGGCTCGATGTCGAATTCTGCAAACGACAGCGTGTAGCTGGCGCGGTCGTCCCTGGTCATAGTTCCCATCATGGTTCACCGATAGTGCACGGCGCCGCCAGCCCCCTGGCCGGCCAGGCGCACACCATCATTGTCGTAAATACTGACCATTTAGGGAATGGATATCGCTAGAAATTCATCGTTTCGCTGAAAGCAACACTGACTTGCCAATTGACGATGAATGTTTGCCGCGCCGGCGCCAGGTGAGCCGTTACAACCCGAGGTCGGACAGGCCGGGATGATCGTCCGGGCGGCGACCCAGCGGCCAGCGGAACTTGCGCTCTTCTTCGCTGATCGGCATGTCGTTGATGCTGGCATAGCGGTTGACCATCAGGCCGTCCGGGCCGAATTCCCAGTTCTCGTTGCCATACGAGCGGTACCAGTTGCCAGAGTCGTCGCGGCTCTCGTAGGCGTAGCGCACCGCGATGCGGTTGTCGGTGAAGGCCCACAGCTCCTTGATCAGGCGGTACTCGAGCTCCTTGTTCCACTTGCGCTCGAGGAAGCCGCGCGCCTCGTCGCGGCCGTTGGCGAATTCGGCGCGGTTGCGCCAGCGGGTGTCCAGGCTGTAGGCCAGCGACACCTTGGCTGCGTCGCGCGTATTCCAGCCGTCTTCGGCCAGGCGCACTTTTTCGATCGCGGATTCGCGGGTGAACGGCGGCAGCGGCGGACGCACTGCGGTGGGCGTTGTCATCGTGAGACCTTTCGGTTGGTGGTGGTGAAAACTACAGATCGAGTTCCAGCAGCGGGCCCCGGGCCCAGGAGACGCAGGGCGTCATGCCCATGGCCCGCTGCTGCGCGTTGAGGCAGACGTCGCGGTGCAACGGCTCGCCCGACACCACGCCAGCATAGCAGTTGCCGCATTCGCCGCGCTTGCACTCGTAGGAGACGAAGACGTCGGCCTCGATCATCGCATCAAGGATCGACTTGCCCGGCGCGACCTCGAGGGTCCTCCCCGTCTGGCGCAGGACGACCTGTATTGGACTATCCTCATCGTGGGCGCGCGCGCCGAAGCTCTCGAAACGGACGTGCTGCTGCGGCCAGCCCTGCGCAGTCGCGGCCGCGCGGATCGCTTCCAGCAGCAGCGACGGCCCGCAGGCGTGCAGCTCGCAGCCCTCTTCCCAAGGCCCGATCAGGCCTGCCAGGTCGGGACGGCCCTGGGTGGCGGTGACGTGGGTCTGGACGCGCTCCGGGTTGAACTTTGTCCAGTCGTCGGCCAGGACCAGCCGTTCGGCATCGTGCGCCAGGTAGTGCAGCCGGTAGCTGGCGCCGGCCGCATCTAGCGCGCGCGCCATCGGCAGCATCGGCGTGATGCCGATGCCGCCCGCGATCAGCACCGTGCGGGTGCGGCCCACATGCAGCTTGAACGCATCCAGCGGCGGGCTGACCTCAAGCGTCATGCCGGACTCGAATTCGTCATGCAGCACGCGCGAGCCGCCACGCCCGCCCTCCTCGCGTTGCACCGCGATGCGCAGCATGCCACCTTCCTCGCCGACCACGGAGTAGGCATTGCGGTGGCTGGCGCCGGCGCGCGAAATGAATTCGAGTTCGACGTGGGCCCCGGGCTGCCACGGCGGCAGCGGCGCGCCGCCTTCCGGCGCCAGGCGGAACTCCTTGACCATGGGGCCATGGCGGATGATGGCATCGATCAGATATCGCATGATCAGGCCTCCACCGCCGGATTGAAGGGCGAAGCGTCCAGGTATTCCCAGTCCAGGCGCTGCGGCGCGCGGTGCAGCAGCCAGCGCTCGATCGCGACTTCCCAGAAGCGCCCGGTGCCGCCGGTCAGGCCGTGCGGGTCGTCCTGGCCATGCAGGATGCGTGCGCGGCCGCTCAGCTGCAACAGGCGCTGGCCGTCGAAGTCGGGAATGCACAGGCCCACGCGCGGATCGACCGTCAGGTTGCCGAAGGTGTTGAACAGGCTGTTGCCGGAGTAGTCGGGGATGCGCAACAGCGCGTCGTTCACCAACTGGATGAAGCCGGAGCTGCCGCCGCGATGCGAGGCATCGGCGCCGCGCTCCTGGTGGTTGCTGGCCACGAAGACGGTGTCGGCGCGGCGCACGATGGCGCGCGTATCGTCGTCGAGCGCGCGGCCCTCGCCCAGCAGGGCCGGTGCCACGTCGCCTTCGATGCGGCGCAGTTGGCGGCGCTGGATGTACTTGGGGCAGTTCGGATAGGCCTCGCGCACGGCCAGGTCGAATCCGTCATCGTCCAGGCGCTGCAAGCCGCCGTTGATGCGGTAGCGGCGGCGCGAGCCGAGTTCGATGAACAGGCTGCCGACTACCGGATTGGCGGCGACGTTGCGCCAGAACGGCTCCTCGGGATTGCGCAGCGCCGCCGGCAGGTCGACCGTCACCTGCGCCGCGCTGTCGGCATGGGCGAAACCGGGCGGGCCAAACAGGACGGTGGACCAGGGCGCGCCGTCGGCGTCGACGCTGGCCAGCACCACCATCGACTGCTTGCCGATGAAGGGCCGGGCGCCGCCGAGGATGGTGTCGGCGATGACGACGCCATTGCGGTCGGCGATGCCGACTTCCCCGGCGCTGCGCTGCACGGCGCGTTCGCCGTCATGGTAAACAGAGGTCATCATGCTGCGTTCTCCCAGGCTGGCGGCCCGGTGTGGCCGCGTTCGTCATGGCAGCATTTTCATGAATTATGCGAACGCGGGGAATCGGTGCGACCCGCAATACATTATTTCTCCAGAGGGAATACCGAGCCGGATCTGAGGCTTGCGCGTATCAGATTCGCAACATCCCTCGTTTCCGGCATCGATTGTTGTCTTTACGGCTCGCAGCGCGTTTACACTCGTCGGTTATTGCGTAGTTTCACAAGGACAATTGATGAATATGAAGTTGAAGGCTGCGGCACGCGCCGTGCGCGGCGCGCTGCTGGCGGGCGCCTGGATGGCGACAGGGGTATCGACGGGCGCGCTGGCGCAGGAAGCGCCTGCGACTGAGGCCGCCCCGGTGGCGGTGCCGACACCGGCCGCCATGCCGAAGGTCGAAGTCACCGGTTCCGCCATCCGCAGGGTGCTATCCGAGACCGCGCTGCCGGTGCAGATCGTCTCGCGCGCTGAGATCGAGAAGGCCGGCGTGACCACCGCCTCCGAACTCCTGGCCCGGGTATCGAGCAACGTCGGCGGCCTGACGGACGGCGCCAGCATCAATGTCGGTGGCGACCAGCGCGGCTTCAACAGCGCCAACCTGCGCGGCATCGGCACCTCGTCGACCCTGGTGCTGCTCAATGGCCGGCGCATGGCCAACTTCGCCTCGCCCGGCGACGACAGTGGCGTCGACCTGAACAACATCCCGGCGGCCGCGCTGGAGCGGGTCGAGGTGCTGCTTGACGGCGCCTCCGCGCTGTACGGCACCGATGCGATCGGCGGCGTCATCAACTTCATCACCCGCAAGGACTTCCA
Source organism: Massilia sp. CFBP9026 (assembly GCF_034045165.1). NCBI lineage: Bacteria > Pseudomonadati > Pseudomonadota > Betaproteobacteria > Burkholderiales > Oxalobacteraceae > Massilia > Massilia sp. CFBP9026. Next base: position 234,336 of record NZ_JAXCWH010000001.1, on the reverse strand, counting down.
GGGCCTGGAACTGAACGCCTACGGCAGCACCACCGACGAAGGCGGCGCCGGCAAGCGCACCGCCAGCATCAGCGCCGGCACGGGCGACCTCGAACGCGACGGCTACAATGTGTTCGCGGTGGCCGACTTCCAGCGCACCAACGCGCTCAATACTTCGCAGCGCAGCTTCATCCCCGGCTTGCGGGTCGAGGAACGCCTGGGCCACCTGCTGTCGGGCTATACCGGTCCGGCCAACATCCGCCTGACCTCGAACCAGCGCGACCACCTGCAGGAACTGGGCTACACCATCAACGGCCGCCCGATCACCAACCGCCTGATCAACCTGTCGGCGCCCGATTGCGCGCCGCCGGCCAACGTCTACCTGCCCGACGGCACCGGCGGCGTCGATGCCTGCACCTACAACTATATGGGCGACACCGAGCTGTATCCAAAGACGGAAAAGGCGAGCCTGCTCAGCCGCGGTGTGCTGAAACTCGGCGGCGGCCACCAGGCCTATGCCGAGGTCGCGCTCAGCCGCTCCAAGTCGTACTACACCGGTTCGTCGGCGCGCGTGACCGGCTATATCGACTATCGCCTGGTGCCGCAACTGGTGGGCACCGGCCTCGAAGAGCTGGACGACGACTATCCGGGTGAACTGGAACTGCGCATGCGCCTGTCCGAAGCCGGCCAGCGCACCAGCGAGCTGACCAGCGAAGGCATGCGCTTCGTGGTGGGCGTGAGCGGTACCGTGGGCGGCTGGGACTACGACACCGCCTACAACCACAGCGTCAACACGGTCAAGGACCGCGACACCAATGGCTACGTGCTGTACAACGAGCTGATGGAAGGGATCCTGGACGGCCGCATCAACCCATTCGGCCCATCCAGCCCCGAGGGGCGCGCCCTGATCGACAGCATCCAGGTCGACGACGTCGTGCGCCGTGCGCGCGGCACCCTCGACGCAGTCGACTTCAAGTTCTCGCGTGCGCTCATGCCGCTGGCGGGCGGCGAGCTGGCGGTCGCCATCGGCGGCGAGGTGCGGCGCGAGAAGAACAACTTCACGCCATCCGCCCTGCTCCTGTCCGACAACATCAACAACGACGCCGCGCCGGAAGGCGGCCGCGCCACCAGCGACAAGCGCGATGTCGCCGGCCTGTACGGCGAAGTGCTGGTGCCGTTCGCCAAGCAGTGGGAGGCCCAGCTGTCGGCGCGCTACGACCATTACGAGCAGGTCGGCGGCGCGGCCAGCCCCAAGATCGGCCTCTCCTACCGCCCGACCGATGCGCTGCTGGTGCGCGCCTCGGCCGGCCGCGGCTTCCGCGCGCCAACGATGACGGAGCTGTTCCGCCCCACCGTCTACAGCAGCACCGCCACCCTGCCCGATCCGGTCTATTGCGCCACGGTCGAGAACAACTACGCCGACTGCGCCGACAACTGGGATACGCGCCGCTATAGCAATGCCGACCTCAAGCCCGAGCGCAGCCGCCAGTTCTCCTTCGGCGCCGTGTTCGCGGCCGGCCGCAATGTGAGCGCCTCGCTCGACTACTGGAATATCAAGCGCACCGACTTGATCAGCGAGATCGGCGACGACATCATCCTCGGCAACCTGGCCAAGTACGGCGACCTGGTGTACCGCGATGAAGACGACGTGATCGACTACATCGAACTGCGCAAGGAAAACCGCGGCGCCCAGGTGGCCAAGGGCCTGGACCTGGCGGTCACGGTGCGCGGCGTCGACACCGCCATCGGCCGCTTCGGCGGACGCCTGAACGGCACTTATGTGCTGTCGTCCGAAATCCAGAACGCGCCGGGCGACGCCTTCGTGAGTAATCTGAACAAATTCGTCACCGACGGCGTGGTGCAGCGCTGGCGCCATACGGTGAGCTTCGACTGGGATCGCGGCCCCCTCTCGGCCAGCCTGCAGAACACCTGGTCGAGCGGCTACGACGACCAGAACACGGCGATCAATATCGACGACGGTTCGGTGGTGGCGCAGAACAAGGTCAAGTCATACTCGCTGTGGGATCTGTCGGCGGCGTATCAGGCGACGTCTCGCCTGAAGCTGCGCGCCGGCGTGCAGAACCTGTTCGACGAAAGCCCGCCGTATTCGAACCAGGCCTACTTCTTCCTGTCCGGGTACGATCCGAGCTATACCGATCCGCGCGGGCGGCGGTTCTATGCCAGCGTGAATTACTCGTTCGATTGATCTGGGGCGGTCAATGGTAGGGTGGACGGCTTCGCCGTCCACGCGTTCAAATCACATATGCTCAGTGGCAGAGCGCAGTGGCGTTGAACGCGTGGGCGGGAAACCCGCCCACCCTACGCCTTATACATCGACGCGTACTTGGCGCCGAAGTACAGGACGAAGGCGTAGCACGCCGCCGGCAGCAGGAACGACACCTGCACATTGAACCCGTCCGCCAGGGCTCCCTGCGCGAACGGCACCAGCGCGCCGCCCACGATCGCCATGCACAGGATGCCCGAGGCCTGGCCTGTGTGCCTGCCCAGGCCATGCAGCGCCATGCTGAAGATGGTCGGGAACATGATCGAATTGCACAGGCCGACGGCCAGGATCGCCCACATCGCCAGGTCGCCCCGGGTGAAGGTCGCCACCAGCACCAGCGCGATCGCCGCCAGCGAATTGAAAGCCAGCGTCTTGCCGGGGCTGACCACGCGCATCACGGCGAAGCCGATGAAGCGCCCGATCATCGCCCCGCCCCAGTAGATGCTGACGTAATGGGCGGCGTCGGCATGCGACAGGCCGGCGATGTGCGGCTCGCCGATGAAGTTGATCAGGAAGCTGCCGATGCTCACTTCCGCCCCCACGTACAGGAAGATGCCGATCGCGCCCAGCACCAGGTGGCGGTGCGACAGCGCCGAGACTTGGCTTTCGCCCGCCAGCGGCACGTCTTCGGTGTCGGCGATCGCCGGCAGGCGGGCCAGCCAGAACAGCACCGCCAGCACGACCAGCACACCGGCCAGCACCAGGTAGGGACCGCGCACCGATGCCGCTTCGGCTGCCGCCTCAGCTACCGTATCGACACCGGCCACCGCGACCGCCCCCGCGGCCGACAGGATCAAGAGGCCACCGACGGCCGGCCCGATCGTGGTGCCCAGCGAATTGAAGGCCTGGGTCAGGGTCAGGCGGCTCGAGGCCGTGCGCGCCGGGCCGAGCACCGCCACGTACGGGTTCGCCGCCACCTGCAGCACCGTGATGCCCGAGGCCAGCACGAACAGCGCCAGCAGGAACAGGCCGTAGCCGCCGAACGAGGCCGGATAGAACAGCGTGCAGCCAACGGCGGCCACCAGCAGGCCGGCCACCGCCCCCTTCTGGTAGCCGATGCGGCGGATCAGCGCGCCGGCCGGCAGCGACACGATGGCGTAGGCCCCGAAGAAGCAGAACTGCACCAGCATGGCCTGCACATAGGTCAGGGTGTAGACCGCCTTCAGGTGCGGGATCAGGACGTCGTTCAGCGACGTGATGAGGCCCCACATGAAGAACAGGATCGTGACGATGACGAGCGCACTCGTGTTGTTGTCCAGCTGCGTCGCCGCGCCCTGGTTGGGGGCGGCAGGCGCCGCCTTGTATGGCATATTGGCCATGCTGTCTCCTGATATTGTTTTATCTGCGCTTGGTTCGCTCAATCAGCCAGGCCGGCCGGTGGGCGCGGCAGGTCACGCCCGCGCGTGCCCCAGCCCTTGGTGTCCGGCTGCGTGGTGAGCTGGTACTTCAGCGTGCCCGCCGACTGCAGCTGCTCCCAGTCCAGCCACACGCGCTCCACCGCACGGCCGCCGTAGTTCACCGACTTGACGAAGCGGCGTTCGCCCGGCTTGGCGCCCGGCGCCTCGATGCGCAGGATGCGGCCTTGCGGCAGGTCGATCTCGGCTTTGGCGAAGCGCGGCGCGTGCAGCAGGAAGCGGCCGCTGCCCGGCATGTCCGGATAGATGCCCAGCGCGCTGAACAGGTACCAGGACGACATGGTGCCCAGGTCGTCGTTGCCGGTCACGCCGCCGGGACCGTTGGTGAACAGCGTCTCGGCCGCGCGCACCACGGTGGTGGTCTTCCACGGCTGGCCCATCAGCGTGTACATCCATGGCGCGTGCAGGTCGGGTTCGTTGTTCGGGTTGTAGCGGAACTGGGCGTAGTAGCTGTACGGTCCCACCACCCACGACTTGCGCACCGCGTTCGGATCGGCCAGCACCGCCGGATAGTCGAAGAACTGGTCCAGGCGGCCCAGAGCCGGCGCCGCGCCGCCCATGGCATCGGCCAGGCCCGGCACGTCCTGCGGCACCAGCCACTGGTATTGCCAGGCCGTGCCTTCATGGAAGCCGTGGTCGCCGCGCGGATCGTAGCCGCTGCCGACGTCGCCGAACCAGCTGCCGTCCAGCAGGCGCGGACGCGGGAAGCCTTTCTGGCCGGTCTCGGCGTCGACCACGCTCGGGTCCCAGACCGCCTTCCAGTTGAGGGCGCGCTGCGCCAGCATTTTCGCGTCGTCGGCGTGGCCGAGCGCCTGGGCCATGCCGGCCAGCGCACCGTCGGCCGCCGCGTATTCGAGCGTCGCCGAGGCGCCGTGGTGCGGGTCGGTGTCCATGCCCTTCGAAATGAAGCTGCGGTCGTACTGCACGAAGCCTTGCTTGAGGTAGCTCGGGTTGCCCGAACGGCCTTGCGGACGGATGCCGTGGGCCGGCACGCCGAAGGCGTTCTCGCGCAGCGCGGCATAGGCCTCGGCCTCGCGGCCCTTCAAGGCGCCGAAGCGCCACAGGTCGACCAGGAACGGCGTCACCGGGTCGCCGGTCATGATATTGGTCTCGAAGTTGGCATAGCCCCAGCGCGGCAGCCAGCCGCCCTGCTCGCGGATCTTGAGCACCGAGGTCGCGATATCGCTCGCGCGCTCCGGACGCAACAGCGCCAGCATCTGGTTCTGGGCGCGGTAGGTGTCCCACAGCGAGAAGAACTCGTAATAGGCCCAGTCCTTGGCCGTATGGATGGCGTCGTCGTAGCCGCGATAGCGGCCGTCGGCGTCGTTGCCGGTCAGCGGCTGCAGCAAGGTGTGGTACAGCGCGGTGTAGAACACGGTGCGGTCATCCTTGCTGCCGCCCTCGATGCGCACGCTGGCCAGCTCGCGCTGCCAGTTGGCCTGCGCCTTGGCTTTCATGGCGTCGAAGTGCATTGGGCGACCAGCCTCCATGCCCTCGGCCTTCAGGTTGATACGCGCGCCTTCGGCATCGACGTGCGAGATCGCGCTGACGGCGGTTACCGCCTGGCCATCCTTCAGGTCAAAGCTCAGCCACACGCCGTGTGGCTTGGCCTCGCCCTGCTGGCTCGGGCCGTCGACGTCCGGCCAGCCGGCGCGGTCGTCCCAGATGCCGCGCTTGGCGAAGGGCTGGTCGAACTCCATGCGGAACCAGGTCGTGTACTTGGCGCCGCCACAGAAGCTCTTGGTGACGATCTGGCCCTCGACGCTGCGGTCGCCCACGATCTTCACTTCGCTGCCGATCACGGAATGGCGTTCGTTGGCCTGACCCAGGTTGAGCAGCACGTGGCCGGTCTTCGTTCCCGGCGCATAGGTATAGCGCTCGGCGGCGGCGCGGGTCAGCGCGGTCGCCTCGGCGGTGATGCCGCCGTAGCTGGTCAGCTTGACCTTGTAGTAGCCGGCCTGGCCGACTTCGCCCTCATGCGTGTAGTCGGCGGCGTACTGCTTGTGGTCGAACGCGCCTTTTTTTGCGGTGTCGAAGTCGCCGCCGGGGCCGATGGTTCCGGTGACCGGCAGCACCGACAGCTGGCCGCCCTGCTCCCAGCAGCCGGCGCCGGACAGGAAGGAGTGGCCGAAGCCGCGGATCTTCTTGTCGGTGTAGCGGTAGCCGGCGTAGTGGTCGGCGATCGGGCTGACCTGGATCATGCCGAATGGGGCCGAGGCGCCGGGGAAGGTATTGCCTTCGTCCTGGGTGCCGATGAAGGTGTTGACTGGCATCGTGCCGACGGCGACGGCGGCTTTGGCCGCATTGGCCGACCCGCCGGCCGCCGTCGCATCGATCGCGGACAGCGGCAGCAGGCAGGCGGCCAGGGCGAAGCAGATGCCTCGAATCGCAGGCTGGAATGGGGTGGTTCGGTGTTGACTCATCACGCTGCGTCTCCTTCGAGCTGTTCGAACAGTTGGTGCATGGCCGCGGGTGGCGGCGGCGTGGCGCCGGCCTGCAGGCAGGCGGCGGAACCGGCGGCCAGCGCCGCGTGCAGGTGCGACTGCAGGCGCCGTTCCGGATGGCGCATCAGGCTGGTCAACAGGCCTGCAGCGCTGGCGTCGCCGGCGCCGACGGTGTCCACCACCGCCACTTTCGGGGCCTGCGCATCGCAACGCTCGGCGCCGTGGAACAGGCTCGCGCCCTGGGCCCCGCGCGTCAGCAGGCAATACGCCGCCGGATTGAAGGCGCGCAGGCGCGCCAGCGCTTCGCCCAGTTCGAGGCCGGGGAACAGGCCGCGCAAGTCGTCGTCCGACACCTTCACCAGGTCGGCGATCGAGGCCATGGCTTCGAGCGTCGGCGCATAGCGCTCGTCCATCAGGTTGCGGTAGTTGGGGTCGAAGCTGATCGCGACACCCTGCGCCTTGAGCTGGCGCGCCAGTTCCACCAGCTTCGCCGCCAGCGGCTCGCGTGCCAGGCTGATGCCGCCGAAATGGGCCCAGCGCAGGTTACCGGCCCAGCCGGCCGGGAACAGCGCCGGCTCGAAGTGCAGGTCGGCGGAATCGTCACCGATGAAGAAGTAGCGCGGCGGCTCGCCCTGCTCGACCACGGCCAGCAGCGGCGAACGGTCGACCCGCTGCAGCAGCCGCGTATCCAGGCCGACGGCCTCGCTGGCGCTCCACAACGCGTCGCCGAAGCGGTCCAGGCTGATGGCGCCGGCGAAGGCCGCCGGTTCACCCAGCGCCGCCAGCGCGCGCGCCACGTTCCAGGTCGATCCGCCCACGCGGCTCACCCATTGTTCGTCGCCCTGGTGGATCATGTCGGTCAGCGCCTCGCCGGCGCACAGCATGAGCGGGGGATTAAGCACGCGCGCCACCCTTCAGCACGGCCACGATGTCGTAGACGGCGCCCATGGTGTGATAGTCGACCTTGCCGGCCGGGCTCTTCTCGTCGGAGAGCTTGCGGTTCTCACGGTCGAGGATGCGGTACCAGGCGCCGTGCTGGTGGTCGACGAAATGGGTCCAGCTGTATTCCCACAGGCGGTCGTACCAGGTCCAGTACTCGGCGTTGCCGGTGCGCGCGGCCAGCATCGCCGCCGCCGCGGCGCTTTCTGCCTGCACCCAGAAGTATTTGTGGAAGTCGCACACGGTCAGGTCCGGCGCCAGCGAGTAGCACAGGCCACCGTATTCCGGGTCCCAGCCCTTCTCCACCGCTACCTTGAACAGCTTTTCCGCGGTCGGCAGCAGCCAGCCGAGGTCCTGCTCCAGCACGTCCTTGCCGCGCGCTTCCAGCTGCAGCAGCAGCTTGGCCCATTCGGTGAAGTGGCCCGGCTGGTAGCCCCAGGGACGGAACAGGTTTTCCGGGTCCTCGATATTGAACGTCCAGTCGGGCTGCCAGTTCGTATCGTAGTGTTCCCAGACCAGGCCGCCGCAGCGTTCGGCCTGGCGCTGGGTGATGTTGTAGGCCACCGTATAGGCGCGCTCGATGTAGCGCCGCTCGCCGGTCGCCGCATGCGCCGCCAGCAGGGCCTCGCAGGCGTGCATATTGGCGTTCTGGCCGCGGTAGGTGGACAGCTCACGCCAGTCCTGGCTCGCCTCGTCGGCATACAGGCCGTCGGCCGCGTTCCAGAAGCGCTTTTCCATCAGCTCGAAGGCTTCGGCGATCCAGGGACGCGCCTCCTCCATGCCGCCCATCGTGGCGTGCGCATAGGCCAGCAGCACGAAGGCCTCGCCATAGGCGTGCTGGGTGCCGTCCTCGATCGTGCGGCCGTCCAGCATCCAGGCATAGCCGTCGCCATCCGGGGCGCGGTGCGATTCGCGCAGAAAATGGACCGCATGCGTTAGGCCCTCGCGATAGGCCGGATCGCCGAAGTGGCGGTAAGCCATGGCATAGGTGAACACGAAGCGCGTGCTGCTGACCAGGTGGCGATGGCTCGCGTCGTAGACCGCGCCGTCGTCCTTGAAGTAGTGGTACATGCCGCCGGCGGGATCGATCGCGCGCGGATGGTAGAAGCGCATCGTGTGGCGCGCGTGGTCGAGCAGCACGTCCGGGCTGCGAAAGTTCGGGAAAGTGGTCATGGTGGCTTCGGGTGGGTGTGCGTTAGTCGTCGTAGCTGCTCTCGCGCACGATCATCTCGACTGGCAGGGTTATCTGGGATGGGGTTTCGTCGGGTTTGTGCAGCAGGGAGTCGACCCCGGCCCGCCCCAGCGCTTCCTTGTCCACGTGGACGGTGGACAGCGGCGGGATGGCGGCGGCGGAGGCGGCGATATCGTCGAAGCCGACGATCGCGAGGTCATAGGGGATCTTGAGCCCTTCGGCCAGGCAGTACTTCATGGCGACCAGGGCGGTGCTGTCGTTGTAGCAGAACAGCGCGTCCGGCCGCTTCGGCAGCTCGAGCAGGCTGCGCATCGCCTCGATCACGCCGTCCTCGCCCTCGCCCAGCGTGGGCACGATGACTTCCAGGCTCGGGTCGGCATGCACCTTGGCGTCGAACAGCGCCTGGCGAAAGCCCCGGTTGCGCTGCTGGATGCTGTAGTGGGCCAGGGAGCCGGACAGCATCGCGATGCGCTTCTTGCCGCAGCGCAGCAGGTGCTGGGTGGCGAGGTAGCCGCCACCCATATTGTCCGGATTGATCGAGGTGAAGCCGCGCCGGTGCATGTCCACCAGCACCATCGGCTTGCCGGTCTGCTGCAGCGCGCTCAAGACCTCGGGCTCGAAGAAGCCGGCGCACAGGATCGCGTCGGGCTGGTGCAGGCGGATCTGTTCCAGCACCGGCTCGGCCGGACCGACCACGATCAGCGACAGCGCGATGCCCTCGCGCCGGCAGGCTTCTTCAGCGCCGTGCAGCACCGGCGTGAAGAACGGACTGGAGGTGAGCGTGTTGTGCTGGCTGTGCAGCAGGAAGGCGATGCGGCGGATGCGGCCCTTCTTGAGCAGCGAAAAATCGTAGCCCAGCCGGATGGCGGCCTCGCGCACGACCGACCGGGTCGCCTCGGTCATGCCGCCCTGGTTTTTCAGCGCACGCGAGACGGTGCCGATCGACAGCCCGGTCTCGCCCGCGATGTCGCGCAGGGTCACCTGGCTCATGGCAGCACCAAAATCGACAACATGCTAGGTCTCCGTCATTATTATTTAAAACTGTTTTATTAAACGCTGGATGCCGCGTTTTTTGGCCTTAGACCGGCCAGGAAAATTCGCTTGCATCCAGCAGGTTTTATAACAGTCGCACTTTTGACGCGTCAATCGAAGAGAAGCTACTCCGGCGCTTTTTAGCGCTTTTTAGTAAACAGGCCAAACGCCGCCCGTCACCGGGTTCTGCCGAGGCATGTCTTACCTCGGCAGAACGTACTTACTGCGTGCCTGTTTCGTGTTTACCGGGCGCTCAACACACCGGTCGACGGCTTGCGCACACCCGGCTGCAGCAGTTCGAGTTCGGCCAGCTCCACCGTGCTGCCGTTGTCGAAGCGCAGGCGGTATTCGCGGTAGGCGCCCGGCTTGGCGACACCGAACGGCCGCAACTGCTTGCCCCAGTCGAAGCGCTCGCCGCTGCGCCCGTCGAGCGCAGTCCAGCCACCCTTGCCGCTGCGGCCTTCCAGCGTCCAGCCCAGGCCTTGCGGCGCGGACGCGCCCGCGGTGATGGTGTAGTGGCTGATCCGGGTTGGCGCCGCGAATGCGAACGCGACGCTGGCGCGCGGCGGCAGGGACAGCACGGTCGCCGCATCGTCGTCCACCAGCGCGCCGGCGATACGCTTGCCGTCCAGGGTCACGCTGCGCGCGCCGCCGCTGCGGTCGTCCAGGCCCTCCGGCTGCTTGCCGGAGGCCGTGAGCGAGGCCGGCAGGCTGGCTGCGTCGCTGCCCCAGGTCGACGGCGCACTGCCCATCGTGAATTCCAGGGTGGCGCCATTGGCGATGTCGGCGTGTTTGATCCAGGCCTGGTTCCACGGCTTGCCGTTGACCTTGAGCGACTGCACGTACACGTTCTGCGGGCTGTTGTTGTTCGCGATCACGCTCAGCATGCGCCCGTTTTCCAGCCGCACGTCGGTGCGCGCAAAGGCCGGCGAGCCGATCACGTATTCGGGAGACCCCATGCGCAGCGGATACAGGCCCATCATGGCGAAGGTGTACCAGGCCGACATCTCGCCGTTGTCCTCGTCGCCGGCGTAGCCCTGGCCGATCTCGCTGCCCAGGTACAGGCGGCGCAGCACTTCGCGGGTCAGCGCCTGGGTCTTCCAGGGCTGGCCGGCGGAGGCGTACAACCACGGAATGTGATGCGAAGGCTGGTTGCTGTGCGCGTACATGCCCATGCGCACGTCGCGCGCCTCGGTCATCTCATGGATCACCCGCTTGTAACGGCCCGAGAATTTTTCCTCACCCGTCTCCGGGGTGGCGAAGAACTGGTCGAGGCGCGCCGCCAGCTTGTCGCGTCCGCCCATCAGGCTGGCCAGCCCCTCGACATCATGCGGCGTGGTGAAGGCGAAGGTCCAGGCGTTGGCTTCGGTGTAGTCCGCCGCCCACAGGCGCGGTTCGAAGCTGGCCGCCGGCTGGCGCCACTGGCCCTTGGCGTCACGGCCGCGGAAAAAGCCCGTCGCCGGGTCGAACAGGTGCACGTAGTCGGTGGCGCGCGAGGCGAAGTATTCGCTCTCTTCGCGGTAGCGGCGCGCGCGCGCCGTATTGCCCTTGCCGGCCTCCTCGTCGGCCAGCGCCTGCCCCATCTTGGCCAGGCCGAAGTCGTTCAGCGCCCCTTCCAGCGTCCACGACATGCCCTCGTGCACCGTGGTGTCGGCATAGCCACGGTACATCGACTTGCCCAGGCCCTTGCGGCCCACGTTCGAGACCGGCGGCGCCACCGTCGCGTTCTTCAGCCCCGCCTCGTAGACCTGGTGCACGTCGAAACCGCGCACTCCCTTGAGCCAGGCGTCGGCGAAGGCGACGTCGGAGCTGGTGCCGACCATCAGGTCGGCATAGCCCGGCGACGACCAGCGCGCCATCCAGCCGCCGTCGCGGTACTGCTGAAGGAAGCCATCGACCAGTTCGCCGGCGCGGGTCGGCGTGAACAGCGCATAGGCCGGCCAGGTGGTGCGGAAGGTGTCCCAGAAGCCGTTGTTGACGTAGTTCTTGCCCGGGATGATCCTGGCCGAGGTGCTGGCGCCGTCGCCGCCGGCATTGTCCTTGGACCAGCCGCTCTGGTCGGCATGGCGCCAGTCCGGCTTGTCGACCGTGCCGACGTTTTCGTGGGCCATGTTCGGATACAGGAACAGGCGGTACAGGTTCGAGTACACGGTCACCAGCTGGTCTTCGCTGGCGCCCTGCACGTTCACGCGGCCCAGTTCCGCGTCCCAGGCCGCCTGGGCGCGCTCGCGCACGGCCTCGAAGCCGGCGTCGCCGACTTCCATGTCCAGGTTGCGGCGCGCCTGCTCGAGCGAGATCAGCGAGGTGGCGATGCGCATGCGCACCTCGCCCTTGGCATCGGGCTTGAACTTGACGTAGCCGGTCGGACGGCCGGTCTCGAGCGCGCCGCTGGCGGTCCATGGCTGGTCGAAGCGCGCGAACACGAACATGCGCGAGGCGCCGTTCGACAGGCCGCTGCGGGTGTCGGTATAGCCGCGCAGGGTCTGGGTCGCGGCATCGAGCGTCAGGCCGCCGCGCGCGTCGACGTTATCGAACAGCAGATTGGCATCGGCGTCAAGAGGGAAGCGGAAGCGGAATACCGCGGCGCGCTCGGTCGGCGCGATCTCGGCGCGGATGCCGTTGTCGAAGTCGACCCGGTAGCCATGCGCGCGCGCCTGTTCCTGCTCGTGCGAGAACGACAGCGCGCGGCGCTGGCGATCGGGATCGGGCTGGCCGCTGGCGGCCGAAGGCATCACCTGGAAGGTCTGGCGGTCCCCCATCCACGGGCTCGGCTGGTGGCTGAGCGACAGCGCCTGCAGGCGTGGCCGGTTGTCGGGACCGTTCTTCTCGTTCCAGCTGTACATGAAGCTGAGCGTGCCGGCGTCGGTGACCGGGGTCCAGAAGTTGAAGCCATGCGGCATCGCCGTCGCCGGGATGTTGTTACCGCGCGAGAAGGTGCCGTTGGCCTGGGTGCCGCGCGTCGCCCGCACGTAGTCCGACACGCGCGTGACGGCCAGCGGGGCCTGGTCGGCGATGACGATGTCGTCCAGCCAGCCGCTGGCCCTCGCCTTGCCACCGGCGGGCCGCACTTCGAGCTCGATCGACTTGATGCGGCGGCCCTTCAGCTGGCCCAGGCGCACCGATTTGTTCGCCCACTGCTGCGGGAACAGCGTCTTCGATTCGGCCTGGGAGGCGGCGCCGACGCGTACGCCGTGGTGGTCGAGGATGCCCAGGCTTGAGACGCGGCTGCCGTCGTCCAGCACCAGGTCGAGCGAGATGCCGGTCGAGGCGACCGTGTCGTCATCGACGATCTCGGGCAGCACTTTCCACGACAGCGTCGTGTCGGCATCGATGGCGATATCGACCGGGAACAGCTGCATGCTGCCGCCGCTGCCTTCGGCCTGGTAGCGCAGCGCGCGCAGGCCGCTGTAGCCGGCCTTCGGCTTGGCGGTGTAGGGGCGCTCGGGACCCGCGCCGGCCTCGACGCGCACACCGCTGCCGGCAAGGGTCGCAGGCATGGGGTCATTGGCCTCGAACGAGCTCGAGAACCAGGCCGCGTCCGTGGCCGGTGCCGGGCTGTCAGGCGTGGTGCTGGCGCAGCCGAGCAGCAGCGCGGCGGCGGCGACCTGGGCCGCGATGGCGCGCCGCCGCGGGGCAGCGCCACGGCGTGCGCCTGCGCTGCGTGGTTGGTCGGACAGCAAGGCGGCGCTGCGGGAATCGTGAGCGGTTGCTTTCTGCGTCATGGTGCGGAAGGGCTCCTGGTCTGTGGAAGGGTGGCTGGCACGGCATCGGCCAGCGCGCGAAGTTGCAGGGCGGCGCGCAAGTCGTCTTCGCTGGCGTCGGACGTCACCTCCAGCGTGATGCGCTCGCCCGGTAGCAGGGTCAAGGCGTTGTCCGACAGGTCGGCATCAAGATCGCCGAAATCGATCCAGACCGCGCGCGCGAGGCTGGAGGCGGAGATGTCGAGCAGGTAGGCGCCGGCGTGAGCTTGATCGCGGCGTAGGTCCGCGCGCAGGCCGGCGTCTTTCCAGGCGATGTTTTTGGCCGGCGCAAAGTACACCACGGCGCGCGCGGCCGGTTCGCCCTCGGCTTGCAGCTCGAATACGGCGACGGTGGAGGCGGGATCGGCCGTGCCGAGCAGGTCGGCGTCGCGGTAGGCGGCGACCTCGGTCGCCGACAGCGGCGCCATCTCGACTGGCTTGCGTTCGTCGCGCAGCACCTTGCCGTCCAGCGTCATCACGCGGGTACGCAGCTCGCCACGCACGCGGCCGATGCGGTCATTGAGCAGGCTGAGTCCAGTCTCGCCCTTGGCATCGCGCAGCGCGGCCAAGGCCACCGGCGCGAAGAAGCGGCGCGCGTGGAAGTGCAGCGCCTTCGGGCGGCCGAACCAGTCGATGCCGGACCAGGAAGCGCCCGGCCAGACGTCGTTGAGCTGCCAGTACAGCGAGCCCATGGTAACCGGCCGGCTGCGGCGGTGATGCAACGCCGCCAGTTCGATGCCTTCGGCCTGCATCGCCTGGCTCAGGTAAACAAAGCCGGCGAAGTCGCGCGGCGCGCCGAACTCGTCATTGATGTACTTCATCAGGCGTTCGTTGCCCTTGCCGGCCATGAACTTCTGATGGGCGTCGATCACGGGCGCGCCGAGCTGCTGCTGGTCGCGCCGGGCGAAGGCATCGATGGTGCGCTGGACTGGCCACGCCTGCAGGCCGTATTCGGACATGAAACGCGGCGTGATCTCCAGGTATTTCGTCACTGGATGGGCCGGATTGCCCCACACTTCCCAGTAATGCATGTCGCCGCTGGCCTCGGTGTTGGCGACTTCCTGCAAGTCCTCGCTCGGCGAGCTGGACCAGTAGCCGATGCCGCCGCCCTCTTCCCGCACCACCTGGCGCAGGTCGGCGCCGAATAGCTGCACATAGCCCTTCCATACCTGGTCGGCGAAGACCGGATCGGCCGCCTTCAGCGTCTTGCCATGCCCCCAGTATTTCCACGCGATCTCTTGCTCGTTATTGCCGCACCACAGCACCACGCTCGGATGATTGCGCAAGCGCCTGACCTGGTCGCGCGCCTCGTGCACGACGTTCGCGCGGAAGGCCGGGTCGTAGGCCGGCTGCATGCCGCCGCCGAACATGAAGTCCTGCCATACCAAGAGGCCCAGCTCGTCGGCAAGATCATAGAAGTCGCGCCCTTCGTAGTAGCCGCCACCCCAGCTGCGCAACATATTCATATTGGCGTCGCGCGCCAGTTCCAGCGCGCGGCGCAGCTGCGCCTTCTTGACGCGCGGTTGGAACATGTCGAACGGGATCGTGTTGGCGCCCTTGGCGAACACCGGGATGCCGTTGACGACGAAGTAGAAGGCCGTGCCGCGCGGGTCGCGGTCGCGGCGCAGTTCGACGCTGCGCAGGCCGGTGCGGGCGGAGACGCTCGCCAGCCGGGTCTTGCCGTCAGCCACCTCGAGCTCGTAGCGGTACAGCGGCTGCTTGCCGTAGCCGTTCGGGAACCAGCGCTGGGGCGCGTCGACCGCCACCGGAAGCGCGATGCGATTGGCGCCGGCGCGCAACCGGGCGCGCTGGCGGGCGGCCAGCGTGCGCGCGCCATCGGGCGCGGTCTGCCACAGGCGCAGCTCGACCGCCGCAGCGCGCACCGCGTCGAGCGAGGCGATCGCGGTCAGTTCGGCGCGCGCGGCGTCGACGCGATCCTGGCGCAGTTGCAGGTCGTCGATGCGCAGCGCATCCCAGCTTTGCAGCACCACCGGCTTGGTGATGCCGGCGCCGACGTAGCGCGGTCCCCAGTCCCAGCCGTAGTGATAGCCGGGCTTGCGCACGAAGTTGCCGGTCATGGCGTCCTGCGGCTCGTCGCCGTAGGGAGAAGGATAGTTGCCGGCGATTTTGTGCGGCATCGCCGCGACCTGCGGCAGCATCCGCGCGATCGGCGAGCGCAGCACGATGCGCAGGATGTTGCCGCTCGGGTGCAGCCGGCCCTGCACCGGCACGCGCCAGGTACGGTGGGCGTTGTCGGCGTCGAGCAGCTTGTGGCCGTTGAGCCAGACTTCGGCGAAGGTGTCCAGCCCTTCGAACACCAGGTCGCTGCGCGCGTTGCGCAGGGCCGCGCGCGGGGCATCGAATTCGACGCGGTATTCCCAGTCCGCCAGGCCGATCCATTGCAAGCCGGCCTCGGGCGCGCCGACATAAGGGTCGGGTATCAAGCCGTGCGCCATCAGGTCGGTGTGCACCGTACCCGGCACCGTGGCCGCGCGCGACGGCGCCGCTTCCGGATAGGCGCCGGCCTGGGCGTCGCCCGGCACCATGCGGAAGGTCCAGCCCTGGTCGATGGTGAACTGCAGCGGCACTTCGGCCTGGGCGGCGCCGGCAAGCAGCGCCATGACCAGTCCGAGCAACAGGCGCGTGGAGGACATCAGTGTAGACATGGCAATCATGGGATGTGGGCCTCCCCGCCTCCTGGTCGAGGTGCGGGGAGGCGCGACGGCGGAACTCAGAACTTGTAGTTCAGGCCCACGTATGCCACGCGGCCGGCGTAGCCACTCGAGTAGTAACGCGCCTTGGTGTCGTTGCCCAGGCGGGAACGCGACTCTTCCTCGGTCAGGTTCAGCACCGATGCGGTCAGGCTGAGTTCCTTGGTGAAGTTGTAGGCGGCGTTCAGGTCGACCTGGCTGTACGGCTCGTCATACACATTCAAGCCGTTGACCAGGCCGTTGACCACTTCTCCGCGGCGGTTGTACGACGCGCGCAGCATCATCTTGTCGTCCGAGTAGAACACGGTCAGGTTGGCCTGGTTCTTGGCGCTGCCCACCAGCGGCGAGGTGCCGATCTGCTGGCCATTGGACAAGGTGATCGCGGCCTGGTTGGTCTTGTTATACGTATAGTTCGCCTGGAAGCCAATGCCGGAATCGAAGGTGTGCTGCGCATACACTTCGATGCCCTTGGACACCGCATCGCGGCCACCGGCGCTGGTGCTGTAGTTCTGCACCGCCACCGACTGGCCGCCGATGTCCAGGGTGACGTCGCGCACCACCGGCACCGCGAAGTTGCTCACGTTCTTGCGGAACACGGCCGCGCCCAGCACCGAACCGCGCGTGAAGTACCACTCGAGGCCCAGGTCGTACTGCGTGGCCTTGAAGGCGTCCAGTTCCTTGTTGCTGCCCGTACCGAACCAGCCTACCTGGTCGCCGCCGCCGATCAGGCGGCGATCGTCGACGTATTCCTGGCCGAAGTTGCGCAGGCTGCCTGGGGCGGCGATCGAGTTGTAGCTCGGACGCGCCACCACCTTCGACGCCGCGCCGCGCAGCAGCAGGGTGTCGGTGAGGTCGAAGGCCAGGTTCAGGCTCGGCAGGTAGTCGGTGTAGGTACGGTCGAGCGCGCTCACCACGAAGGTCGAGATGTGGCCGCTGGCTGGATTGGTCTGGC
This sequence comes from Massilia sp. CFBP9026, assembly GCF_034045165.1. Taxonomy (NCBI): domain Bacteria; kingdom Pseudomonadati; phylum Pseudomonadota; class Betaproteobacteria; order Burkholderiales; family Oxalobacteraceae; genus Massilia; species Massilia sp. CFBP9026. The sequence continues at coordinate 217,648 of NZ_JAXCWH010000001.1, read as the reverse complement.
TGTCCGGCAGCACGGTGAAGCCGCTGGTGCAGCCCGAACCGGCCGGCGCGCCGGCGGCAGGCGCGCCGCCCGGCAGGCATGGCGCCGGATTGCCGTCGGGACCGTCGAAGAAGTAATCGTTGTAGTAATCGACCTGGTCCGTCGAATCGGCGTGCTGGCGGGTGCGCACCACGCGCATGCCCAGGTTGCCGCGCAGGCGGTCGGTCTTGATGTTGGCCTGGACGTACATCGACGTGATTTTCTCGTCGACGTTGTAGACGAAGTTGTCCTCGTTACGAGTCTGCATCGGGCCGTAGGTGCTGTTCAGGTGCGCGATATAGGCCGGATAGTTGATCGCCGGGAAGGCGCTCGCTTTCAGCCCGTTGGTCAGGTTGCCCAGCTCTTCGCTGTAGAGGAAGTCGGGACGGAACTTGTTGGCATTGACGTCGCAACCGTTCTGGAAGCGGCTGTCGTAGTCGCCCGGGTCGGCGCCCTGGCAAACCCAGTAGTTGTTGCCGGTACGGCGGTTGGTGCCGCCATCGCGGTACTTGGCGCCGAACTGGATCGAATCGAGCCAGTTGCTCTTGTCGACGTGCCAGGTCAGGTCGGCCTGGGCGTAGTTCTGGTCGGTCTTGTTGCGGGTCCACGACGAGCTGGTCGAGCCAAGGTCGATCTCGCCGATGCCATTGCGCAGGTTGGCCATCAGCTCCGGCGAGAAGTTCATGGTCGGGGTGCCGGAGAGGTCCCACGACGAGAAGTGGTTGCCCAGGCTCCAGCTGCCGTCGGCGTTCTGGCGGCGCGGCTTGATCGGCATGCCGAGCGTCATTTCCGGACCGCCCTCGGCCCAGGTGCGGCCGAGCTTGATGTCGGCGTCGAGCGACTCGCCCTTCCATTCGAGTTCGAAGTCGGCGGTCTGCGACAATGCTTTTTCGCGGCTGATGTTGCCGGCGATCTGCGGGGTCGGAATCGTGCAGTCGTCGGGACCGAAGCCGCCGGTATTGGCGAACCCGGCCGCCCCGGCCTGCGCCGAGCTGCAGTAATAGTTCTTGCCCGGACGCGCGCTGTACTGGGCGCCGGTGACGATGCTGCCGCTCGGGTCGAAGGTCAGGTGGTCGAGCATGCGGCCGCCCGGATAATTGCCGTCGCCGTTGAAGCGCGCGATGCTCCATTCCGGGATCTTCAGGGAATTGGTCTGCGTATTCTGCTTCAAGTCGAAGCGGAAGTAGTTGGCCGTCATGTTCAGGTTGCGCAGCGGCTTGAATTGCAGCGTCAGCTGGCCGCCCTTGCGCTCGCGTTCATTGGTCACCACGTCCAGGTTGACCGAGGTCGGCAGCGCGAAGTTGGTGTAGTAGTCGCCATCCTGGTTGTAGAAGCCCGACTCGCCCCACCAGTACGAGTTCAGTCCGTTCGGCTGGCCGTTGACGTCGACCGACGGATTGGTGGCGCGGCTGTCGCTGTACCACTGCCAGTTGGAGGTGCTGCCGCCCATGGTGCGGATGGTGCGCTTCTGCTGGGTGTAGCCGATCAGGACGCCGATGCGGTTGCTTTCGTCGTGCCAGGCGTACTGGCCCGAGATCTGCGGGTCGGTCTTCTTGGTGGTGTCGGACCAGGTGCCTTCGGCGTTCAGGAAGCCGGAACCCGATTTCACGTCCAGCGGACGGCGGGTGCGCAGGATCACGGTCCCGCCGATGCCGCCTTCGTCGAAGCGCGCTTCCGACGTCTTGTACAGTTCGGCGCTGGCCAGCATATTCGACGGCATCAGCGTGTAGTTGAACGAACGGGACGGATCGCCATTCGATTCGGCGGTGGCGACGTAGTTGCCGTTCAACTGGGTCAGCGTCAGTTCCGACGACAGGCCGCGCACCGAGACGTTCTTGCCCTCGCCGCCGCTGCGGGTGACGACCACGCCCGGCACGCGCTGCAGGGCGTCGGCCACGTTCTTGTCCGGGAACTTGCCGACGTCTTCGGCCGTGACCACCTCGACGATCGAATTGGCCTCTCGCTTCTGGTCGAGGCTTTTCTCGATCGCGTAGCGGTAGCCGGTAACCTGGACCGTTACCGGTGCCACGGTATTGGGCTGGACCGCGGGCTGTGCGCCCGCCTGCGCCGGTTCTGGTTGCGCAGCGCCCTGCTGGGCCACCGGCGCTGCGGGTTCCGCTGCGGTGCTCGCAGCCGTCTGCGCGTGGGCGCTGGAAAGGGTCAGCAGTGCGGCGCCGACCGCCATGGCGATGGGCGTGATGCGGCAGGTCTGCTGCCGGGAAGCGGCTTGGGTTCTTGAAGTCATCGTTTGTCTCCTTGTCGTGCCCTGTGGCGGGCTTTCTTTTAGGCGGAACCTTTCGGGTTCCATGGAGCGGCATGCCGTGCTTTCCCCGGATGCGCGGACGCTGGAATGATAGCGTTCACAGGGATTTACTAAACGACAGTGATGCCGCGTGCATAGCAGGGGTCTTCGTGTAACAACAAGCGAATTTATACAAAGGAAAGAACTTCCACTCAACAGTCTTTCGCGGAACGGGCGCAGTTTAGCGAAGTTTAGTAAACGGCGATAAACCGTGTGCGACCCCGTTCCCCTGGGCAGAGTGCGATATCATCGCGGCAACTTAACCTGAGACAAGAGTGTTGCCGCTGTGTTTTTCCCCTATGTTTATCTCGCCTACCTGTACTTCGTACTGCGCCTGATCGTTCCCCTTCCCCTGCACCGCTTCACCCGGATCGGCCTGGGACTCGCCCTGCTGCTGGTCTGCCAGCACCACATGATCCAGCGCTGGGTGTTCGGCACGATGTTCTCGCCCGAGATCCCGCGCATCTTCATCATCCTGCTGGGCTGGTTGTACTGCAGCTTCCTGCTGGCGCTCCTGCTGCAGCTGCTGGCCGACCTGGCCCTGCTGGCCGCCTGGGCGCTGCGCCGCGGGCGTGCCGTCGATGCCCGGCTGACGCTTCGTTTGCGATATGCCGTCCTTGCCGCCGGCACGCTGCTGTCGGCGGTCGGCGTGGGCCAGGCGATCGGGGTGCCCGAGGTACGCCGGGTCGAGCTGGCGATCCGCGACCTGCCCCCGGCCCTGGATGGGTTCCGCATGGTGCAACTGACCGACCTGCACATCAGCCGCCTGATGCACGGGGACTGGGTGCGCGAGGTGGTCGAGCGCAGCAATGCGCTGCGGCCCGACCTGGTCGTCATCACCGGTGACCTGATCGACGGTTCGCCGCAGGCGCGCGCGGGCGACGTGCGGCCGCTGGCCGACCTGGCGGCGCGCCACGGCGTCATCGCCAGCCTGGGCAACCACGAATACTATTTTGGCGCCGAGCGCTGGACGGGTGTCTTCGAAGGACTGGGCATGCGGGTGCTGGTCAACCGCCACGCCACCGTCGACCATGATGGCGGCCGCCTGACGATCGCCGGCGTGACCGACCGGGTGGCGCCGCGCTTCGGTATGGAGGGGCCGGACACGCGCCGCGCGCTCGAAGGCGCCGCGCCGGATGCGCCGGTCGTGCTGCTCAGCCACCAGCCGATCGGCGTCGCCGCCAATGCCGAAGCCGGAATCGACGTGCAGTTGTCGGGCCATACCCATGGGGGCATGATCCGGGGAGTCGACCAGGTGGTCAAGCGCGCGAATGGCGGCTACGTCTCGGGCAGTTACCGCGTCGGAGGGATGGTGCTGTATGTCAGCAACGGCACCGGGCTGTGGAACGGGTTCCCGATCCGGCTCGGGGTGCCGGCCGAGATCACGGAGTTCGTCCTCAAGCGCGCGGGTTGATCGAACGCGTGGACGGCCGAGCCGTCCACGCGTTCAACAACATCTCAACGCGACCGCTTCTCCAGTTTCGGCACCGGCGGCAGCGACGCCTGGTGCTTCTTGATGTCGCTGAGCAGCAGGCGCGCCTGGGTGCCCCAGCCACCGATGAAGACGTCATCCTTGCCGTCGCCATCGAGATCACCCCTGCCCATGCTCCAGCTGCGGCCGACGGTCACGCCCGGCAGCACGGACAGGGTCACATCCTTGAAATTGCCCTTGCCGTCGTTCTGCCAGGCGCGCGGCTGCAGCGGCACGAAGCCCGGCACCTGGATCGCCCCGACCAGCAAATCCGGCGCGCCGTCGCCGTTGAAATCGACCACCGTGCCGGCCCAGCTCGAGAAGGTGTGCGCCGGCAGGCGCGCCTCCGTCTCGTCGCGGTAGTTGCCCTTGCCGTCGTTGACCAGCAGGCGCGTTTGCGGGTCCTTCTCCCAGCCGGCGTTATTGCTCGTGATATTGAAGAACACGATATCGAGCTTGCCGTCGCCGTTCACGTCCAGCACGTGCACTTCGCGGGTCTCCATCGGCACCTTCAACTCTAGCCGGTCCGACGCGTCCTTGAAACGTCCCTTGCCGTCGTTGATCAGCAGGCGATTCGGCTGGCTGGGGCTGGCCAGCACCAGGTCGAGGTGGCCGTCGCCATCCATATCGGCCAGCACCGCGCCCTCGGTCTGGTCGTTCGCCTGCGGCAGGTGGGTGGCGGAGGCATCGATGAAATAGCCGGGCCGCTTGGGGTCGCCCAGGAACAGCAGGTTCTTGGCCGGCACCTCCTTGCCGCCGCCCGCCTCGCCGGTGCTGCCGATGAAGATGTCGGGCAGGCCGTCGCCATTGACGTCGCCGACCGCCAGCCCATTGCCCTGGCTGTGGGCCGGCAGGCGCGCGCTGGCGTCGACGAAGCCGCCCCTGCCGTCGCCCAGGTAGAGCTGGTGATTCTCGTCCGCCTCGGCCACGAACACCACGTCCATATGGCCGTCGCGGTTGAAATCGGCGGCGCGCACGTGTTCGCTGTCGTGCATGCGGGTGCCGAAAGCATCCGGGACGTATGTCAGCTTGCCGCCGCCGTCATTGCGGTACAGGCGGTTGACGCCGTGCTCCACCGAGATCACGACATCCAGGTCGCCGTCGTGGTCGACGTCGATGAACACCGAGTCGGTGGCGTGCAGGGCCGGTGCGACCGGCACATTCAGCAGGGTCGCATCGATCCAGCCGGATCCCGGCGCCTCGGGAATCAGGGAGAAGGCATCGTAGGCCGGATCGCGCGCAGTGGGCTTACCGGGCTTGCCTGGCTCGATGCGCCAGAGATCGTCCAGCTCCGGCCCGCCGCCGCGATTGCCGCTGCCGGCAGCGATATAGACCTTGCCGTCCAGGGTGGCGGCCTGGGTGCCGTGGCGGCCGACCGGCATGGCGGGTAGCGTGTGCCAGCGGGCGGTTTTTGGGTCCCAGGCCTCGACTTCGCGGTGCGCGTGTTCGTGCTTCATGCTCTCGCCGCCCATCACCGCCAGCTTGCCGTCGATGACGGCGCTGGCCGTCCCGGCGCGCTGCGTCGGCAGCGGCGCAGGGAGCGTGCTCCAGCGCTTCGTCTTGAAATCGTAGACGTCGACCTCGCCGACCGTCTGCGCCAGGGTATTGCCCAGGTCGTGCGCGGAGCGGCGGCCGCCCGCCGCATACAGCTTGCCGTCGATGACGGCGGCGTGGAAGTGGTCGCGCGCATGCGGTGCGTCGGGGAGCTCGATCCAGCGGCCGGTGGCCGGGTCGAAGGCGTCGAACCAGGCGACGTAGCCGCTCATATGGCCGCGGCGGTTGCCGCCGACCAGGTAGATGATCCCGTCATGCACCGCCACGCCGCTCGCGCCGCGCCGCCGATGCGGCGGAATCCCGGGACCCTTGCTCCAGCGGTCGGCCGCCGGATCGTAGATCAGCACGTGCGGCACCGGAGACTCCTCCGGGAACTTGCCGGTCAGGGCGCCGAGCACGACTAGCTTGCCTTCAAACTCCACGCCCTGCAGATGGTGGATCTCGAATGGCGGCGCTTCGCCTTTGGTCCAGCGCCCGCTGGCCTGGTCGTAGATCTCCAGGGGCCGCTCGCCGCGTCCGCCGAGCAGGATCAGGCGCCCGGCCACCGCCGCGAAGCCGTTCTCGTGGCGCGCGGTGGGCCTGGATACGTCGGTCTGCTGGCGCCATTGCGGCGCCGTCGCCTGGGCGGGTTCACGGGCCTGGGCGGCGCTGCCGCCTATCGTCGTGGCGGCCAGCGCGATGGCGGCGGCGAGCCGGGTCCAACAAGGGTTGCGCGGCTTGGCGCAAGGGTCAAACGTCATCGATACGTTCCTCCATGAGCTGCAAATGCGATGCAAGCGGAAAGCATAGCAGACTTGACAATTCGGCAAGCACGCCCGACATCCCCATGTCATGGACCTGTCACGTGACGTTGATAGCATGGCTCGTTCGGTTCGATAAATGACAGCCCGGTGCCTGCCTCCACCCCTCTTCCACTCGCCATCCTGCGCCGCCGCGTCCTGTCACTGGTCAGCCCCAATGCCCTGCTGCCCGTGACCTGCGTGCTCGGACTCACGATCGTGCTCTCGATCTGGGCCTTTTACTTCGATCGCGCCGAGCAGGAGAAGACCGTCGCGCGCCAGGCGGCGACCACCAGCAGCGAAAACATCGTCCTCATCGTCGCGACCAATCTCGAAGAAGTGCTGGGCCGGGCCACGCTCTATGCGCGCATCGCCGCCAGCGAAGCGAATGCGGCGCAGTCCAGCGCCCTCCACCTGAATCCGCAAATGGTCGGCGACTCGGCCTATGTGCGCGCCGCGCTGTTCGACGCCGATGGCGCCCTCGCGTACTCGTCCGCCAACCAGGACCGGGAGCCCGAGCTGCAGCAGCTTCTCGAGCGCACCGGCGGCGACCCACCCGACGCGCCGGCGATGGCGATCGGACACCCCGCCGCGAGCGGCAAGTATCCCTGGCGCCTGCCGCTCCTGGTCCGCCTCGACGGAGACCGGGGCCACTACGGCGCGATGGTCGACCTGGGCTACTTTTTGGGCAGCTACCGCAACGTCGACCTGGGGCCGGAAGGACGCATCGAGATCGTCCACCAGGACGGCGCGCCGCTGGCGGTCATGCAGGGCGGGATCCTGTTGCCCACGGCGTCGCGCGCGACGGGGATGATGGAGTCCTCCGCCGGCGCCATCGTCGCCCGCGAAGTCCTGGCCGACATCCCGATCCGGGTGACCGTGATCCAGGATCCGGCGGTCGTCCTGGGCCAGCTCGATGCGCAGCACCGGTCGTACTTCCTGCGCGCGGGCGCCTATTCGCTGCTGGTGCTGGTCATCACGATCGGCATCGCGGCCGGCCTGTGGCAACAGCAGCGGCTGCACAGCGCCGTGGCCGTTTCGGAACAGGAAAAGCAGCGCCTGATCGCCCAGCTGGAGCAGGAAAAGAGCCGCGCCCTCGCGCTGGCCTCGCAAGACCACCTGACAGGGCTGGCCAACCGCCGGATGTTCCAGGAGATGGCGTCGGCGGAACTGAAGCGGGCCAGGCGCAGCCGCAACCTGTATGCCCTGCTGTTCTTCGATCTCGACCGCTTCAAGGTGATCAACGACACCCTGGGCCACGGCGTCGGCGACCAGCTTTTGAAGGCGGTGGCTGCGCGCCTGCGCGGCGCCGTGCGCGAGTACGACCTGGTCGCCCGGCTGGGCGGCGACGAGTTCGTGGTCCTGCTGTCCGAGGTGCCGTCGGAGGAATTCGTCGCCCAGCTCGCCGGCAAGCTGGTGCAGGGCCTGTCGGCGGTCTATACGAACCTCGACGGCCACGACGTCGAAACGAGTCCCAGCGTCGGCATTGCGCTGTATCCGCGCGACGGCCAGCAGCTGGACGCGCTGCTGCTGCATGCCGACCAGGCCATGTACAGCGTCAAGGCGCGCGGGCGCGGCTTCTTCAGCTTCTACGACGCCTCGCTGAACGCTTCCAATGCGCTGCATTCGGAACTCGCCGCGCGCTTCAGGCCGGCCATCCAGGACGGCGAATTCTGCCTGCACTTCCAGCCCAAACTGACCCTCGACACCTTGCAGATCGTCGGCCTGGAAGCCCTGGTCCGCTGGCAGCACCCCGACCATGGCCTGATCTTCCCGGGCGACTTCATCCCCCTGGCCGAGGAACAGGACTTCATCGCGCCGCTGGGGCGCTGGATCATCGACGCCGTGTGCCGCCAGCTGGCGCAGTGGCGGGCGGACGGCGTGCCGCTGGTGCCGGTGGCGATCAACGTCTCGGCGCGCCAGTTGCGCGACGAACGGCTGCTGGAAGACTTCCTGGGCGCGCTGGCCCTGCACGGCATCGCACCCGAGCTGATCGAGATCGAACTCACCGAGAGCAGCCTGATCGAGGATGCGGAACTGGCGCAGCGCAACCTCGACGCCCTTGCCGGCGCCGGCATCCGGATGGCGCTCGACGACTTCGGCACCGGCTTCTCTGGCCTGTCCCGCTTGAAGCAGTTCCCGATCCATACCGTCAAGATCGACCGCTCCTTCATCCGCGACATCCGCAACGACACCAACGATGCGGTGATCGTCGCGTCGACCATCTCGCTGGCCCACAACCTGGGCCTGACCGTGGTGGCCGAAGGCGTCGAGACGCGCGACCAACTGGTGCACCTGAAGGCCGCCGGATGCGACCAGGTGCAGGGCTTCTACCTGCAGCGGCCGTGCGCCGCGGCGCAGATCGCGCCGCTCCTCCACAAGCAGTACCTATCATTCCAGCCGACATGACATCCATTCTCCGCCGCCGGACAGCCATGCAGCTCCCGCTCCTCGCGGCCCTGGGCGCCCTTGGCGCACCGGCGCTGGCGGCAGCCTGCGAACGGCCGGACCGGCTGCGCTTTTCCATGATCCCGCGCGGCGACGTCCGGAAGGAAATCGCGGATCTGCAGCCGCTGCTCGACCAGTTGCGGGCGGCGCTGGGCATCCCGGTGGAGATCTATGCGGCGCCCTCGTACGGGGCGGTGGTCGAAGCCCTGCTGTCCGGCGCGGTCCACCTGGCGCGGCTGGGGCCCGCGTCCTACGTGTCCGCCAGGCGCGCCGATCCCATGCTCACGCCGTTCGCCAACTATGCGAACAAGGCGAGCAGGTTCCAGCCGGCCGGCGCGTCCTATCATTCGCTGCTTATCGTCCGGGCCGGCAGCGCGCTCGCGGACGTCGGGGCCCTGCGCGGAAAACGCCTGGCCCTGGTCGATCCCGAGAGCACCTCGGGCGCCCTGATCCCGCGCCACGTATTCGCGAAACAGGTCGGCAGGCCGCTGGAAGCGTATTTTTCCCAGGTCGGCTATTCGGGCAGCCATACCCAGTCGATCAACCGGGTGCTGGCCGGCCAGATCGACGCCGCCTTCGTCGGCAGCCAGAACCTGGCGACGGAGATGGCCTCGAATCCAGCCAGGGAGCGCCAGATCCGGGTCGTATGGCGCTCCGGCCCGATCCCGACCGACCCCTTCGTGTTCAGGGGCCAGCTATGCGACGACTTGCAGGAGAAGATACGCGGCGCTTTCTTCAACCGCGGCGGCCCGCAGAGCGCCGACGTGCTGGACAAGCTGAACGTCGCGCGCTTCGTGCCGGTGTCGGACCGCGATTACCGGATCGTCCACGAGATTTATTGAGGTGGATGGGAGGCGCGCCAGCCGGCAGTCTCAGAAGAACGGCCAGGCGAGTCGCCCCTTCAGGTGCAGGACGACCCGTAGCGCCGGGTAGCCGAGCGCGAAACCGAAGGCCAGCAGGCAGCATGGTTGGCCCATGAAGGCCAGCCAGAACCCGGCGACCATGCTGGCGGCCACCAGCACCATCAGCCACAGCTCGATACTGAGCAGGAATCCGGACGCTGCGCGCCACACTTGCCGCAGCTCGGCGGCGACTTCGCTGACGGACTTGTCATGCACCATGGCAGAGTTACCTCCTCGACCGGACCGGCGCCCGGACCGTTACTGCATCCTAGCCCCGGCGCCGACAAGCAGCATTGCCGCGCGACAATAAATGCGACGGAGTTCCAGTCTCGTGACGCGGCGGACTCATACCCAGGTATGCCCCGCCCTATCCGATGCGCCGATAGGCGGCGGTGCGCAGCCTGCGGATAATGTGCTTACCCTGATCATCCGGAGCCGCCATGACCGACATCACCGCACCGCGCGCCATCATCATCGGCGGCTCCCTCGGCGGCCTGTTTACCGCGCTCACCCTGCGCGCCATCGGCTGGCGGGTGGACGTGTTCGAGCGTTCGCCGCACGCCCTGGACAGCCGCGGCGGCGGCATCGTGCTGCAGCCCGACGTGCTGCACGCCTTCCACTTCGCGGGCCTGCGCCATCCCGGCGCGCTGGGCGTGGCGTCCGGGGACCGCATCTTCCTCGACCGCGACGGCAAGGTCGTGCAGCGCGGCTACCAGCCGCAAACCCAGACCTCGTGGAATATGCTGCACGCGCTGATGCGCGCCGCGCTGCCGGACACGCAGGTGCATGCCGGCGAAACCCTGCTGCGCTTCGAGCAGGCGGGCGGCCAGGTGCGCGCCCATTTCGCCGGCGGGCGCAGCGAGACCGGCGACCTGCTGGTCGGCGCCGACGGCGCGCGCTCGACGGTGCGCCGGCAACTGCTGCCGGCGCTGGCGCCCGACTACGCCGGCTACGTCGCCTGGCGCGGCCTGGTGCCCGAGCCGGCGCTCGGCGCCATCGACCGCGCCCTGCTGGACGGCGTGTTCGCCTTCCAGCAGGGCCCGGACCACATATTCCTCGAAGACCTGGTGCCGGGCGAGGACCGCTCGCTCGCGCCCGGCGCACGGCGCTGGAACTGGGTCTGGCACCGCAAGCTGGTGTCGGAGCGCCTGGCCGGCGTGATGACCAACGTCGCGGGCCGCCAGCACGCGTTCTCGCTGCCGCCCGGCGCGCTGCGGCCCGAGCACGCGGCGGCGCTGCGCGAAGACGCCGCAGGCAACCTGGCGCCGCCGTTCGCGCGCCTGGTCGCGCTCACCGCAGAACCGTTCGTGCAGGCGATCCTGGACCTGGACAGTCCGCGCATGGTGTCGGGCCGGGTGGTGCTGGTGGGCGACGCCGCCTCGGTGCCGCGCCCGCATACGGCTGGCGGCGCGGCCAAGGCTGCGGCCAATGCGCTGTTCCTGGCCCAGGCCCTGCAGCGCACCGAGGTGCCGGTCGAAGAGCGGCTGCGCGAGTGGGAAACGCTGCAGCTGCGCACCGGCCGCCTGATGCTCGAGGCGGGGCGGCGCATGGGCGACCGGATCATCGGCTCCGTACCAGCCGATGCTTCACGGTGAAAAATGGATCGCGATTCATACCCGCAGGATTTACCGTCTTTAACTTTCATCGCCGGGCGATGACGATTATGCTGACATGGCGCCGATGACCTGTCGGCGAACGCCGAACCAAAGAGGAATCCATGTCAGCATACGTCGTCTTCATCCGCGAAAAAACCACCGACCAGGCCCAGATGGACCAGTACGCGCAAACGGCGCCCGCCGCGCGCGCCGGCCACGACATCACCCGGCTCGCCTTCTATGGCGCGCTCGAGGTGCTGGAGGGCCCAGCCGCCGAGGGCGTCGCCATCCTGCGCTTTCCCGACATGGCGGCGGCGCGGGCATGGTATGACAGCCCGGCCTACCGGCAGGCGCGCGAGCACCGCCACCTTGGCGCCGACTACCGGATGCTGCTGGTCGAGGGCAGCGACGCCGCGCAGTAAGCGGCCTTACCTGCCCCCACTCCCCGGCCGGACCATTCACTTTCCAGGAGAACCTCATGAGCATGAAGCACGTCCTGTTCATCGTGACCAACACCCATGAAATCGGTCCGCACAAGCGCCCGACAGGCTACTTCTTCCCCGAGATCGCGCACCCGGTCGAGGTGTTCGAACGGCACGGGGTGGCGGTCGAATACTGCTCGCCGCTGGGCGGCGCGCCGTCGGACGACGGCTACGACGAGAGCGACCCGGCCCAAGCGGCCTACCGCAACAGCAAGTCGATCCGCCGCCTGGCGCGCAGCCGCCGCCTGGCCGAAGTGGACGTGCTCGACTACGACGCCGTCTTCGTCCCCGGCGGCCTGGGCCCGATGGCGGACCTGGTCACGAATCCCGACGTGAAGCAGGCCCTGGCGCGCGCCTGGAACGCCGGCCTGATCGTGTCCGCGGTCTGCCATGGCCCCTGCGCCCTGCTCGGGGTGAAGACCGAGGATGGCGCGCCGCTCATCAAGGGCCGCCAGCTCACCGCCTTCTCGAACCGCGAAGAAGAAAACTACGCGAAGGCAGACGTGCCCTTCATGCTCGAGGATGCGCTGGTGGCGGAAGGCGCGCAGTTCTCGGCGGCCGATCCCTGGCAGGTCAAGGTGATCGTCGACGGCCGACTGATGACGGGGCAAAATCCCGCCTCGGCCGGTCCGCTGGCGGAAGAGATCGTGAAAGCGCTGGGCTGACGAGGTAGAACGGCATCGCCACACCCACCAGGAACCTCGACCGTCCGACGTAGTCCGACTGTTGCCTGCATCAGGGTGAGCGCAGCTTCTTTCTTGTACGGACAAGCGGTTTGGTCGTGGCGGTGTCATCAGGCACGGTGCTGTTTCCCGGCCCAGGCAGCTGGGTCGAATCGCCCATAGCGGCCGTCTGTTTAAGTTGCTGCAAAGCGGCATTCATCTGATGCTTGAACTCGGCAATAGCCTCCGCAATTTCGTGCATGCCAGCGGCGGCGTTGTCCCTATCATGCTTGAACTGGATGAGTATCGCTTTCGACACGCTGGCATCGTCGCTCGCCATCGCAGCAAGATCGTCGGCAGGTTGCAGGACACCGTTGTCCTGCGCTTCGCGCATCACCGGAACGAATGCCACCTCCAGACCGAAGAACTGGCCGATGCGATTCAGCGTCGCCATCGTCGGATTGCCCTGTCCCAGTTCGATTGCCTTGATTACCCTGGCGCTGACGCCGCGGTGTCGCGCGAACTCCTCTTGCGTCATCCCGGAAATCGCCCGCATCTCACGTACGCCCTCGGTGAGTGACAGCCTGGCGGCGGCTGCGGACGCAAGCATGCGATTGCGTCGCTCCCGAATCTGCGTCTTGTCGATCGGTTTTCTTCTGCTCATGACTACCTCAAGGCCAGGATGTGGGTTCGTTGCGCTTCGACGCTGGGTTTGACGAATTCGACGATGTCATTGTCGATGCCTGCCTCGCGCATGTAGTTGGGCAAGGTCGCCAGTTGTTCGCCAAATCGGACCAGGGCGTCCACCACCTGCGCATGCTCCGGACCGGACAAGGCCAGGTGATCCAGGATGTCCGTCCAGTGCCGAAGTTCCTTGCGTGTTTCACGGTGATACCAGCGCGCCGAGCGGGTGATGCCTTCGGGGTCCAGGTACATCGGTGCGAAATCGAACAGGGGCGTCAGGCGAACGATACCATCGGCAGATTGCACCGCTGTGTTGCGAGCATGGTTATCGGTATTGCGCATGGCCAGGTTGAGCACGTCGCGCCGGATGAACTCGATGGTCTCTTCGGTCGGATCGTCCACGACCTTGCGTACTGCCTCCAGCAGTTCGAACTGGTTGGCCTGGGTACCGAAACCGGCCAGTCCGGCGATCGAGGCCACGCTCTCCTGGTGAAAGCGCTCTACGCATCCGTCCCGTGCGCGGCGGTCGAAGCGAGGAACGAACAAGGTGTTTTCATGCCATGTCGGCAGGTCGAAGGTACGGATGCCAAGTCGGTGAGCGACTTCCATATAGCCGGCTTCGTTGCGCAACACCTTGCGATCGTCTTCGGATGACCCGCGTGGTCGCTTGACAATGTAATGGCGCCGGGCACGGTCGTCGGAGAGCGTCGCATCCGGATACCATTTGCCGTCATGCCCTTCGGTCAACAGGTATTTGGGGGCGACTCCCTGCACGCCAGTGCCACCTGCCGCCAGCATGCCATGGACCATCATCACTTCATGGAAGTCTGCCGAACGTGCGAGCAATTCATCGAAATCGAAACCCGCGGCAGCAACATCATGGCGTCCGACATGCTGCTCGTAATAATGCACGGCTTCCCTGACCCGCAGTCGGCCGATGGGATTGAAGGCGCCTGCGCAGAGCAGCGGGAGATCGGACGCCTGGGCATCGGGAAGCTTGAGATGATCGAGGAGGAACTTGCGACCATTCCCTTGCGGTACGAGGTCGTACAAAAACGTCGGCCAGGCCTCGCGGACATGGCGACTGGCATCGACTGGAAGGACGAGCGAGACCGGAGACGGCGCGTTACCGAAAGCGTAGGGCAAATCGTACTCGAATACGCAATCGTTGGCCCTGAAGCCGTTGTGGACGATGTCTGAAAAGCTCGCAGTGGCAGCTGCCATCCACTGGCCGTCCTGGAAAATCTCGATATGGCAGTCCATATTCGGTCAACACCCTGAAAGTGCACTAAATGATCCTGAAACCAGTATAGCAGCTAGTTTGTGCACCGGACAGCAGATAGCATACGGCCATATTTGCACCTGACACATTCTTGAGTCCGAATAAAAAATTGCCGGCGTCAGCCGGCAATTTTCACTCCTGTCCTGCGTCGAGCCTCAGGCGCATCCCTAGAAATCGAACTGCGCCGACATCAGCGCGGTGCGCGACGCGGCTGCGCTGGCGAAGGTGCCGTTGGCCAGCCAATAGGCCTTGTCGGCGACGTTCTCGACGCTGGCGCGCAGGATGACAGGACGGCCCATCAGGCTGGTGCGGTAGCGGGCGCCGATATCGAAGCGGGTCCAGGACGGCAGGAACAGCGTGTTGGCGGCGTTGAACGGGATGTCCGAGGTGTGGATGGCGCGGGCATTGAAGCTCAGGCCCGGCACCTGTACCAGATCCCAGTCGAGGCCGGCGCTGAGGGCGCGCTTCGGCACGCCATTGGCGTCGTTGCCCTCGTTCACGCCGCCCTGGGTTTTCTGCAGTTCGGCGTCATAGAAGGTCGCGCTGGCCATCAGGCGCAGGTTGCGCACGACCTCGCCCATGGCCGACAGTTCCAGGCCGCGGTTACGCTGGTTGCCGTCCATGCTGTAGATCGTGGTGACCGGATCGGTGACGGCGTTCGGACGATCGATCTGGAACACGGAGATGCCGGTCAGGAGCTTGCCCTGCTCGACCTTCACGCCGGCCTCGTACTGCTTCGATTTATACGGGGCGAACACCTCGCCTGCATTCGCCGCCGTCTGGGGCGCCGTCCCACCGCGCGTCAGGCCGGACGTGAAGTTGGTGTACAACGACACATTGGCCATCGGCTTGACCACGATCCCGAGCAGCGGCGAGGTCGCGCTCTCGTCGTACGAGGTCGTGCTGGCTCCGGTCGGTGCGATATTCTTCGCGACGACCTTCTGCTTGCGCACGCCGCCGGTCACCAGCACCCGGTTGTCGAAGAACGACAGGGTATCGGTGAGGGCGATACTGGACAGCTCCGTGCCCGAGGTCGTGGTCGGCGACTCGCGTACCCCGGTCATGGCCGGCAGCGGCACCGGATGATAGATGTTCGAATTCACCGCGGCGCTGGCCGGCCCGGGCAGGTAGAAGCTGCCGGACTCCTGTTCCAGGCGCGAGGCCGAGACGGTGAACAGGTGCTTCACGCCCAGCCCCTCGACGGTGGCGCGGGCGCCGACCTCGCCGGTCTTGTTGCGGGTGGCGGCGTCGTACCATGCATTGGTGATGCGCAGATTGCCCGCCATGTCGATCGCATCGTTGCCGCGCGCGGCTGGGAAGTCCTGCTCATAGGCGTTGTAGTGGTAGCCGGCGGCGGCGTACAGCATCACGTTCGGGGCCAGGTCGTATTCCAGCCGCGACGAAATGGTCGAATCGCGCATCGCGAGTTCGACGCCCGGATACATCGCGCTCTTGCCGGAGGGCGCATCCGGGATCCGCGTCACGTTGGGACGGAAGCCGGACTGGCCGCGGAAACCGTCGGTGTCCTCGCGCTGGGCATAGGCATCGACCACCCAGCGCAGATTCGAGGAACGGTAGTCGAGCGTCAGCGCGGCCAGGCCGGATTCGGTCTTGCTGTGGTCGAGCGTGTTGTCGCCATTGCGGTAGACGCCGTTGAAGCGCACACCCCACTGGCCGGCATCGCCGAAGCGGCGGCCGACGTCCACGTGGGTGCCGAAGATCGACTTGCTTTCGAAGGTGCCGGTGATGCGGGTCAGCGGCTGGTCGCCCGCGCGCTTGGTGACGATATTGATGCTGCCGCCGACGCTGCCGCCTGGGGGGATGCCATACATGAGCGTTCCCGGGCCTTTCAGCACTTCGACGCGCTCCATCATCGCCGCCGGCATCCGGTTGCCCGAGGCCAGCCCGTACAGGCCGTTCACGCCGACGTCGCCGCTGCCGACGCCGAAGCCGCGGATCTGGAAGTCCTCGCTGAAGCCGGAGGTCGAGGTCTGCACCCGCACCGAGGCTTCGTTGACGAGCACGTCGGCCAGCGTGCGCGCCTGCTGGTCTTCCAGCAGCTGCGAGGTGTAGTTGGTCGTGCTGAACGGCGTATCCATGATGTCGCTTGCCCCGAGCACGCCAACGCCGCCGCGGCGCGCCACGCCGCCATTCATGTAGGGCGCCTCGTCCAGCGTGCGGGCGCCGGTCACCAGCACTTGCTCGATCTGCGGCGTCGCGGCGTCCTGGGCGTGCACGGCGCCGGCCAGCAGGGCGATGGGCGCGGCGGCGAAGGCGGTGCCCCAGACCCTGCCGATCATCAGGCACAGTTCCGTGGGACGATTGGATTGGGCAGATGGCGGAGTCCGAAGCTTGGTCATGAAGAGGTCCAGTAAGAATTGACATTGAATGCAAGTGAGAATTATACTCATTTGCATAATCAATCACAATATTCTTGATGGATACACCGCCTTGTCAACCCTCGAAAAGAAGGACTGCGGCAGCGTCTTACGGGGCCCTTGGCGCTGTCCTGGGGCGGCGCGCAGCCAGATCCTCTCGCCGATGATCTGACTGCTGCCCCCCTTCAGTCCGGCCGGCCGGCATGGCTGCCGCCTCGCGCTCCCCACACGGCGTAGAACAGCACGTACAGCTCGCATGCCGCCGTCAGGAGGAACGACAGTTGCAGCCCGACGGTATCGGCGAGCCAGCCTTGCGCGATGACCAGCGCCCCACCGGCAATGGCCATGATCAGCAGGCCCGCGCCCTCCTCGGTGAGCGGCCCCAGGCCCCGGATACCCAGCGTGAAGATGGTCGGGAACATCACCGAATGGAACAGGCCGACCGAGACCAGCGCCCATAGCGCGACCTGGCCGGTTCCCAGCGCGGCGACCAGCATGACCATGAAGGCGCCGATGCTGGCCATCGCCAGCACGTGCTGCGCTGCCACCCGGCGCATCAGGACGCTGCCGGCAAAACGCCCAACCATCATGCCGCCCCACATCAGGAACAGGTAATGGGCGCCCTGCTCGTGGCTCAGGTTGCCGATCTCCGGCAGCGCCACGAAGTTGATGAACAGGTTGGCGACGCCGATTTCCGCGATCAGGTAGATGAAGATCGCCGGGATGCCGAGCACCAGGTTCCGGTGGCGCCACAGCGACAGCGTGGCGCGCACTTCCTTGCTGACGCGGCGCGTGCCGGCATGCAGCGCCGGCAGCGGGAAACGCGCGATCGCCACCGCCAGCAATACCAGCACGCCCGCCACGATAAGGTAGGGCAGCTGGACCGCCTGGGCATCGGCGAGGCGCTCGGCCTGGGTAAGGACCGTGTTCGCCTGGGCGGTGCCGGAGTTCGAACGCCCCAGGATCAGATAGGCGCCGAACAGCGGCGCCAGCGTCGTGCCGAGCGAGTTGAAGGCCTGGACCAGGTTCAGGCGCGACGAGGCTGTTTCTGGCGAGCCTACCACGGTCACGTAGGGGTTGGCCGACACCTGCAGCAAGGTGATGCCGCTGGCGATGACGAACAGCGCGAACAGGGTGACGCCATACGATGGCAGCCGCGCGGCCGGGACCATCAACAGGGAGCCCACGGCCATGATGGCCAGGCCGGTCACGATCGCCCGCTTGTAGCCGACGCGCTCGATCAGCCGCGCCGACGGGATCGACGCGATGAAGTAAGCGGCGAACCAGACCGATTCGATCAGCGTCGTCTGGGTATAGCTCAGGTCAAACACGCTGCGCAGGTGCGGCAGCAGGGTGTTATTGATGACGGTGATGAAGCCCCAGATGAAGAACAGGCTCGACAGCAGCGACATGACGGCGAAGCTGCTGACCCTCACCGATCCGGGTACGGTGGAAGCTGTGCCGGAAGCGGCAGTGGGACCGGGCATGGAAGACTCCTTCAAACGGATCGATCGGAATGCTGCAACGCTCCGGTCCGCTCGCGGCTGGCGCCGACGGACCGGTCCCGCATCGTAGAGCCTTTCGTGATGGCATTCCAATCAAGAATTTGACGAGATCGATACCCGTTTTGATATCACTCCCCGCTTCTCGCAGGCCTCAGAAGTAGTAACCAGCCTGCAGATTGATGCGCCGCGTGAACCCCTGGTGCGCGGACGAGGTCGCAGCCAGGCCGCCCAGATCGGGCGACAGATAGGGATGGTGCTTGCCCATCATCAGGTCCGCATAGAACGACCACTTCCCTGCCCCGAAGCTCATCCCGGTCACGTTCTGCACCGAGTCCCGGTAGTCGCCGCTGCGCTTTTTCAGGACGCTGTAGTCGTTGTAGACCTTGAACCCGCTGAACGGGCCGATCCTGCCGGGAAGGTCGTAGCTGATGTTGGCGATATGGATGTCGCCCTTTGATGCGACCGGGAACGGATAGCCGAAACCGCCGACCAGGACGAAGCTGTTGGGGTCCAGGCCGCCATAGGTCTGCTCGGGACCGTGGGCGGTGCGGTAGCTATAGCGCATCGATTGCAGCATCACATTGACGCGGCCATAGCTGCCGCGATAGTGGACCGCCCCGGCGTGGCGCCGGGTGTCGGTGCCGCGGCCGTTGTCGATCTCGCCGGTCAGGCCGGAAAAACCGAACTGGTGGCGGCCTTCCGGCCCCAGGTTCCAGACCACGCGCCCCACCAGGGTGTTGCGCTCGCTGTCGGTCTGGCCGGTGCCGTAGCCCTGCTCATCGTCATCCTTGACGATATTGTAGGAATAGCGGTTCGAGGCGCCCGCCGTATTGCTGCCGCCGCCGTAGGAACCGCCATCGCGCGGGAAGAAGGCGAGCTGCCATTCGACAGGGCCGGGGCGGCTGATGTATTTCACGCCGAGGTCGTATTTGTCTTCGAAGCCGGCATAGAAGGCGATCGACTCGTAGAAGTTATTCGAGGCGAACGGCAGCAGGCCGAAGGGATTGCTGTCCAGGCCCACATGCAGTTCGCTCTTGTCGTCGAAGCGCACGCCGCCCCAGGCATGGCGCAGGAAATGCTGCCAGTAGTCGCCCTGCCCCTTCGGGTAATTATTGTAGCGGTACTGCGCCGAGCCGATCATCCGGCCGTCGTCGTAGTTGACGTCCAGGCGCGCCGTGTCGAGGCCGACGAAACCGCTGCGGCGATCCTTGTCCCAGCTCTTGTGGCCGTAATTGAAGCGGATCGCGCCGCCGATCGTCAGCGGCGATGCCGCTTCCTCCTGCGCGCTCCCGATCTCCTGGGCTTGAGCGGGGGCGGATGCGAGGACCGCGATGCCGGCCAGGGCGGCGCACAGGCCAGTCATCGTCTTCATTTTCATGCGAGCGCTCATGCGAGCTGAAAGCGCCGCCCTTGTCGAATCGAGGTCTTGCGGGGTAATGGTGTAGTTCAAATTCACGTAGATGTCCTGAGTGATGATCGGCGCGCCGCGGCCGGCGTCGAGCGGGCGATGGCGCAATTGACGAAGAATCCCGGGCCTACGGTCTATTGACGGCGCAGCAGAACTTGATATCGGGCGATCCATGTCGCGCGATGTGCAAGCTCCCGAGGTCGAAGTGGCCTGCGATTGCCCTCGATGACCGACACGGCCAGGCCAATGACGTCATCGTCGTGGGAATACAGGACCAGGTTCACCATTCAAGGTGACGACGCCGCACAGGGCGCCCTGCCTGGCGCATGGGGTCGATCCGGACAAGACAGCGATCTCGGACGCTGCTCAATGCGCCCCATGCTTGCCGGCGCGCTCGGCGCCGCATCGACTGGGGGGGGAACATTGACGAATGCCAGGCCATGACTGGCGGCAGAAAGACATATTGTAACCTAGCAATGCAGATTCGTACAAATGTACTTGCCTCTATTGAAACAATTACAGCCGTCCGCCTGCATCGCAGCGCCGGCCGCGCGTGCAAATCGGAGCGGCGCTTGCAGCGCCTCGCACGAGGGAAGACGCGATCCGCAAGATCAAGTCCCTCAAGGCCCACGGCCTGACTTTCGCGATCGACGATTCCGGAACCGGCTATTCGTCGCTGGCCTACTTCAAGCGGCTGCCGCTCGACATGCTCAAGATCGACCGCTCCTTCGTGCTCGACCTGACCACGAATCCCAACGATGCGGTGATTGCCCGCACCATCATCGCGCTGGGCTCCAGTCTTGGCCTGAAGGTACTGGCCGAAGGCGTGGAAACCGAGGCCCAGCGCGACTTCCTGCTCGAGGACGGTTGCCAGGCCTGCCGGGGCTGCCTGTGCGCGCGGCCGCTGGAAGCACAAGCGTTGGCGGGACTGCTGCGCAAGCACTGACCACGCCTCCCGCCCGACGCATCCATCGTCCTTCCAAGGACGCATCCAAACATTAATAGCAAACAGATGAAGCTTTCGAACGAAAGCTTTAACGCAGATACAACAAGTCTTTCGAAAAAAATCGAAAGATGTTTTGTCATCGCCGCGATTTCGCTATAGACTAAATATCGCTGTAGAAACGGCAATACCGGACGCTTTCGATATCCAAAGGACCGAAACCTTCACACGTGAGAGACAACGTGATACGAAATCAAACGAAAGCATCACTCGACTCACACCAGCTTGCCCGCGCCGTGGCCGGCGAATGGTGTGATCGCGACCGGTCCGCCTTCCCGGTGTACCTGCACTCGCCGTACTGCTCCAACAACTTATAAAAAAGGAAGCGTTTAATGAGTTCTCATATGCAATGCCGCCCGCACGCCGACAGTCACGCCCGCCTCGTGCTCAAGCCCCTGACTTCCGCCTGCCTGCTCGCACTAGCCACCCTCACGGCGCCCGCCCGCGCCCAGGAGGACGCCACCACGGTCGATCCCGACAAGGTCGAGCAGGTCGTCGTGACCGGCACCCGCGCCAGTCTGCAGCAGTCGCTGGCGCTCAAGCGCAACTCGGCTGTCGTGCAGGACAGCATCAGCGCCACTGAGCTCGGACGCTTCCCCGACAACAACGTGGCCGACTCGCTCAGCCACATCACCGGCGTGTCGATCTCGCGTACGGCCGGCGGCGAAGGCCAGCAGGTCAGCATCCGCGGCCTCGGCCCCGACTACACGATCACCACCTTCAACGGCCGCCTGCTGGGCACCGACAGCGCGGGCCGCTACTTCGCCTACGACGTGCTGCCGGCCGACGTCATCAGCGGGGCCGACGTCGTCAAGTCGACCCAGGCGCAACTGGTCGAAGGCGCCATCGGCGGCCTCGTCAACCTGCGCTCGGCCAGCCCGTTCGACCAGAAAGGCCAGCGCGGCCTGCTGCGCCTGGAAGGCGACCACAACGACATGAGCAGCCTCAACGGCAAGAAACTGTCCGGCACTTACAGCAATACCTGGAATGACAAGGTCGGCGTGCTGCTCGGCGTGGTCTACGCCAAGCGCGACGTGCGCACCGACACCGCGGGCAACGATGGCGGTTGGACCCGCAACGCCATCCCGAGCGACCCGAGCCAGTTCTGGGAGGGCGGCAACGCCTGGGGCGGCCACATCGACCCCAACGGCAACGGCATCCTCGATCCCGAAGAAGAAGGCCTGATCGGGCCAGGGCAGTTCCGCTTCGGCTCCATCATGGAGAAGAAGGAACGCATCGCCCTCTCGGGCAAGGTGGAGTGGCGCCCCACCAGCGACGTGAAAGTGATCTTCGACGGCTTCAAGACCCGCCTCGACTCGCCGCAGGTCGGCTACCAGCTGTCGTATTACCCCTTGTTCGCGCCGGGCCGCTGGTCCAATATGCAAGTCTCCAACGGTGTGGTGACCGACCTGACCCTGGACAGCACCGACCCCGAGCTGCGCCTCAATCCCGAGGTCCTGAACCAGACCGAGTACCGCGTGGTGGATACCGCCATGTACGGCACCCGGGCCGAATGGAAGGTGTCGCCGACCTTCAAGGTGGCGGCGGACGGCTACCTGTCCACCTCGGAGCGCAACTCGGGCGGCAACGACAGCTATGTCGTGCTGCGCATGAACCAGCCCAACACCACGCGCATCCGCCTCACCGGCTCTTCCGTGCCCGACGTGACGACCACGCTGGCCGACGGCCGCGACCTGCAGACCGGCCTGGCCCAGGGCCTGTTCACCGGCAACGACTTCAATACCCACTACTACAGCCGCACGGGCGACAATATCAAGGACCGCATCGGTGGCCTGACGCTGGATGCAGACTGGCGGGTAGACCGGTTCAACGTCGACAACCTGAAGTTCGGCGTCAGTCAGACCAACCGCAAGAAGTCGCGCGACATGATCAACAACGCGTTCAATGCGGGCCAGGATCATTACTCCGGCGAGAATGCGATCAATGTGGGCTCCCTGGGCAACAACGTCATCAACCAGACCCTGAGCCCAAGCGGCTTCCTGTCCGGCGTGAGCGGAAACTTCCCACGCAGCTTCCTCGGTTTCGACGTCAACAACTATGCGCAGGCACTGGCCGGCCTCGACGGCCAGCCCCGCCCGGGCGGCGGCGTCTACAGCTCGACCTTGTCGGCGCCCGCCTTCAACCCGCTGGAAAGCTACCGCGTGGAAGAGAAAACCACGGCTGCGTTCGTGCAGGCGGACATGTCGGGCGACCGCTGGTTCGCGGACGTCGGCGTGCGCCTCGTGCGCACCAGGACCAGCGCCCAGGCCTGGGACGCGAAGATCAACGACATCCTGCAGAACGGCGCGTTCAACTTCACTGCCGTCTACGCCGATCCGTCGGTCATCCAGCAAGACGCCAGCTATACCTCCGCACTGCCATCGGGTAACTTCACCTACTCGCTGACCGACAACCTGCAGCTGCGCCTCGGCGCCGCCAAGACGATGGCGCGTCCGTCGGTCGACAAGCTGGCGCCGTCCAGCACCACCGCCAGCATCTCGTGGGGCGACTTCACGCAGATCTACGGCGGCAATGCCGACCTCAAGCCGTACTCCGCACGCCAGGCCGACGTGTCGCTCGAGTGGTATTACGCCAAGAGCTCCGCACTGACCTTCGCGGTCTACCAGAAGAACATCAAGAACCAGATCACCAACCAGTGGCTGACCGGCCAGGACATCGGCGCGCCCGGTGGACGCCTGTTCAACGTGCAGCGCCCGATCAATGGCGACAGCGCCAAGGCCCGCGGCATGGAGATCGGCCTGCAGCACCTGTGGGACAACGGCTTCGGCGTGCGTGCGCAATACACGCGCAACCTGTCGAAGAGCTGGGTCGACGGCCAGGAACGCCCGCTCGAGGGCATCGCGCCGGCGACCGCCTCGGTGGGCGTCCTGTACGAGAAGGGTCCATGGAGCATGAGCGCCACGGCCGACTACACCGACTCCTTCGTCACCGCCACCAATGTGATCGGTTCGGGCTTCAACGAGATGGCCAACTCGATGACCTGGGTCACGGCCCAGATCGCCTACGAGGTGAACAAGTCGCTGCGCATCAGCCTCGAAGGCAATAACCTGTCCGATGCAGAGCAGGCGCCGAAGCTGACCAACGGCATCGTCAGCCTGCCCAACGGCTACTACCGCTATGGCCGCTCGTTCACCCTCGGTGCAAGCCTGAAGTTCTGATGCGATTTGTTGTCTCTCCCCTTGCCGCCCTGTTGTCCGGGGCGGTTCTTTTCTCGGCCCAGGCGGCGGACACCGTCGAGACCACGTTCCGCGCAACGGACGAAGAGATCGCCAATCCCGAGCGCGGCATGTATGTCTGGGCGGCGGACGACCTGGCCGCATGGACGCAAGCGCAGGCCGATGCGCAGTTCGCGGCCGGCTATCGCCTGGTCTATGCGCCGGTGCGGCTGGACCGGCATGCCGGTGGCGCGCTGCCAGCCGCCCTGCTCGATGACTTGTCCGAAGGTCTTGCCAGGGCGCGCCGGGCGGGCCTGAAGGTGATTCCGCGTTTTATCTATAACTACCCGGCGGGCGAAACCGGCTACCAGGCAGCGCAGGATGCACCGCTCGCGCGCGTCCTGGAGCACATCGGTCAGCTCGAGCCGGTGCTTGCGGCCAATGCGGACGTCATCGCCTACCTGCAGGCCGGCTTCGTCGGGGCCTGGGGAGAATGGCATACATCGTCCAACCGGCTCACCCAGCCGGAGGCGCGCACGCGTATCCGCGACGCGCTGCTCGCGGCGCTGCCGGAAGGCAGATTCCTGCAACTGCGCTACCCTCCCTATCTGATGGCGTGGGCGCCGCAGGCGCCGCGCTGGCGCGACGGCTCGAAGGCTGCGCGCATCGGCGTGCACAACGACTGCTTCCTGGCCTCTAACACGGACGTCGGCACCTATGGCGAAGACGCGCCGACACGCCAGCGCGAGCGCGACTACGTCGCGGCGCTATCAAACGTCGCACCGTTCGGCGGCGAGACCTGCAATCCGGCCGATGCGGTCGATCCGACGCCGCGCGGGAACTGCGAGGACATCCTGCGCGAAGGACGGCAGTTCGGCCTGACCTACCTGAACGACACCTATTACCGCGAGCTGTTTCATGCGCGCTGGGAGGCGCAGGGCTGCATGGCGCAAGTCAGGCGCAGCATGGGCTACCGCTTCGAGCTGGCGGCGCTGCGGCACAGCGCCACGGTCGCAGCCGGCCGGTCGGGCGACCTGGCGCTGACAGTCAGCAACCGGGGCTGGGCGCGCGCCTTCAATCCACGCGCCGTGCACGTCCTGCTCAGGCACCGCTCGACCGGCGCGGTCGTGCGCATTCCCCTGGCCCTGGTCGACCCGCGCGACTGGCTGCCGGGAACCACCAGCAAGGTGAACGCACGCCTTGCCGTACCCGCCGGCACGCCCACCGGCGCCTACGACGTACTGCTTGCATTGCCGGACGGCGCCGCCGCGCTTGCCGGCGACGTCCGCTATAGCGTGCGTCCCGCCAATGCCGCGGATGCCGCGCAGTCGCAGGGATGGGATGACGCACTGGGGGCGTTCCGCGTCGGAACGACGCTGCGCGTACAGTAAGACGAAAATTTCTTTCGATTATCATCGAATGACAACGACAATAAGGAGATATGGATGAAAGAGCGCTCGACCAGGAGGAGTCAACCCAAGCCGTGGAAACTTGTCTGCGGTAGCCTGGCTGCCGCCGTGGCCTTGTTGTGTGCGCCGGCGCATGCCGCGCCCACCGGCGACCCATTGGCCCCGGCGGGCCGCTGGGAAGGCGCCACGAGCGGCAGCGCCAGCACGCCGCCGATGGGCTGGAGCAGCTGGAACGCGTTCCGCACCGAAGTCGATGAGAGCAAGGTGCTCGGCGCCGCGCAAACGCTGGTCGACAGCGGCCTGGCCAAACTCGGCTACAAGCACGTCAACATCGATGACGGCTGGTGGGTGAAGCGCCGCACGGGCGACGGCCGGCTGCAGATCCGCACCGGCATCTTTCCATCTGCAGCCACCGGCGGGCCGAACGGGACCAGCTTCAAGCCATTCACCGACAAGCTGCATGCGATGGGCCTGAAAGCCGGCATCTACACGGATATCGGACGCAACGCCTGTTCGCAAGCCTATGACCTGCATTCGCCCAACCTGCCGCAGGGCACGACGGCCGAGCGCGAGGTGGGACTGGAGGGCCACGTCAGGCAGGACATCAACCTGTATTTCAAGGAATGGGGCTTCGACTACATCAAGATCGACGCCTGCGGGCTGGCCGACTTCCTGCCGGGCTCGGACCTGGTGAAAAAACAGGACTACCGCGCGGCGGCGCCGCTGATCGAACGCGGCTCGATCAACCGCACCGATATCAAGGCGGTGCGCGCGCGCTACGAAGACGTGGCCGCGGCGCTCAAGGAAGCGCGGCCGAACAATGACTATGTGCTGTCGATCTGCGCCTGGGGCATGGCGAACGTGCGCACCTGGGGCAAGGACGTCGGCAACCTGTGGCGCACCAGCGCCGACATCACGCCGAGCTGGACCAGCATGCTGCACAACTTCGACAGCGCGGCCAAGCGCGCGCTGTACGCCGGCCCGGGCCAATGGAACGACCCGGACATCCTGCACATCGGCCACGGTGAATTCGATGTCGCCAACCCGGTCGAAGTGCGCTCGCATTTCTCGTTGTGGGCGATGATCAACGCGCCGCTGCTGCTCAGCTATGACCTGCGCAACGGACCGGCCTCCTTCCTCGAAGTCATCGGCAACGCCGAGGTGGTCGGCCTGAACCAGGACAAGGCGGGACACCAGGGCGTGGTCACCTACGACTCGGACGATGCGCAGATCATCGTCAAGACGCTGGGCAACGGCGAGCGCAAGGCGGTGGCCTTGTTCAACCGCGGCGCCTCGCCGGCGCCGGTGACCCTGCTGGCAGGCCACCTCAAGTTGTCCGACAGCGCACCGGTGACCCTGCGCGATCTGTGGTCGAAACAGAGCGCGACCTTCACCGGCGAAAAGGAATTCGTGCTCGCGCCGCACGAGACGCTGGTGTTCGAAGCGACCGGCAAGCGGCAGCTGGAAAACGGCGTGTACCTGTCGGAGATCCCGGGCGCGATCAACGTCGCCGTCGACGGCACCCGGCAACCGCAACTCGATCCGACCGTCCACCGCATGATCGACCCATGGTCGAGCACCCGCTCCGGCGGCTCGCGTCCCCAGTACGCGGGCTGGGGTGGCGCGCAGGCGGATACGACGCCGTATGGCCAGAGCCTGGAGGTGGCGGGACAGGTGTTCGAGTCGGGGCTCGGCGTGCTGTCGAATTCGCGGCTGCAGGTGAAGAACGATGGCGGCTATGCACAGTTGACGGCATCGGTCGGCGTGGACGATTCGACCGAGAACACCCGGCAGCCGGTGCGCTTCTATGTGTATGGCGATGGAAAGCTGTTGGCCGAAAGCGCGCCGGTGGCGTTTGGAACCAAGGCGCCTCGATTGAACGCCGATGTACGCGGCATCAAAGTGATTGAACTTGTGGTGCGCGGATCAAAGACGGACGACGCGCCGCCTGTGGTTGCGACCTGGGGGGATGCTCAATTGACGCGTGACGCCGGATCCTTGACTACTGCCCAACGCAGATAATCTTGGTGTCGTATTCGTGGGCATTGCCTTTCTTCTTGGCAGCCCAGTCGATAACTTCCTGAGCTTCGGCCACCGTCATGACGGTGGCTTTTTCTTTGTTCTTGATGAAGGATACACCTTCGAACTTGCCTTCTTTGCTGCGCATTACTTTGGCGAATACGGGCGGCTTGCCCTCCTCGGTGCGCTTTTTTTGCTGGACGAGGTAACGCTGGTCGGTGGTTTCCATGCGAATGTCTTATACGTGGTGGATCAAGACCGCATTTTACGGCGTGCGATTGGTCCAAGGCCAGAAACCCAACGGTCATTCACTGGAATATTCGAGCCCTTTCGTCGCGGGTCATTGCCGGCAAGACGGGTATTGTCAAATCTACAGATCGCCATGTTACAATTGTCGCTACTGGCGGTGCGCCTACCGTACCATGCGCGCATGAACAGTTTCAATCGAATGGGCAGGCGATGACTTTCGCCAGCGATCAACAAGGCGCCGGGGTCGGCCTTTCCGAGGCGGCGCAGCGCATGCTCGACTTGCGCGACGCCGTCTTTGCCACCTGGGAAGCACGCGTGCGCGAACGGATCGTGCAGGCGCGTGATGTCCAGCATCCCATTCTCATCGACACCTTGCCTGTCTTCTACGACAACATCGCCCAGAGCATCAGCCCCGACTATCCGCGCCTCACGGCGGTCGACGGCACTTCGGTGGCTGCCGAACACGGCGGCGAACGGGCGCGGGTCACCGTCTACGATCATGCGGCGCTGATCGAGGAGTACCAGATCCTGCGTTGGGCCATCTTCGAGGTATTGCAGCGCGAGCAGGTCGACATCGGTCAGCACGAGGCCCGCACGATCCACGCCTCGATCGACGCGGGCATCCAGGAAGCGGTCGAGGCATTCTCGCTGGTGCACAGCGGCTTTCGCGAGCGCTTTGCCGCCGCGCTCACCCACGATATGCGCGGCCCGCTGACGGCTTCCATGTCGGCGCTCGAACTCATCCTTCTGAGCAATGACCTGACACGCGTCAAGACCGTGGCCGCCAAGGCGCTCACCAATCTGCAGCGCATGGCCGCCATGGTGGACGAGCTGCTCAATACCATGGCTTTCCACAGCGGCGAGAGCATCCAGCTGGCACTGGCCAAGGTCGACATCTGGGAGGTCGCAAAGGAAGTCCAGACCGACGCCCTGGCGGCGCACGGACCCCGTATCCATCTCGATGGCCGTTCCATCGGCGGCTGCTGGGACCGCGCGGCGCTCAAGCGCGCGGTGGAGAACCTGGTCTCGAACGCGGTCAAGTACGGCGCCGCTGGCTCGCCGGTCACCATTCGCCTGGGCAACGTCCACGAGCGCTTGCTGCTGACCGTGCATAACGAAGGCGAGCCGATTCCACCGGACGAACTGGAATGCATCTTCCAGATGTACCGCCGCGCCGAAGCCGCCTTGCGCGGCCAGCGCCAGGGTTGGGGAATCGGCCTTCCCTACGTCAGGGCGGTAGCCGAAAGCCATGGCGGCAGCATTGGACTGGACAGCAGCGCGGAACGGGGGACCACTTTCGTCATCGATATTCCGATGGATGCGCGCCTGGTCCGGTCGGCGCCCACCCTGCAAACGACGGACGTCTGAGCGCAAGCTGTAGCCATCACACTCGCGCATGCGCTGGCCCATGCACCGGCGGATTCGGACTGAAACCTGATTCGTCGAAATACACCGACTCGCACCAGGGTTATGGTCGAGCCGGGACAATCCGGCGAATCGCTCATCGCCTCCAGCCCTCCCCGCAGGCCACGAGCCGCATCACCAGCGGACGCTTCATCTATTTCCCCCGCGCCGCAATGATCAGTTACACCCAGGACGGCGTGTAGAGCAGAACATTTACACATTTTTGATAATGAGATATCATTCTCATTAAGGAGGAGCATCGTCCTGACGGCCCCTGTGCGTCTCCGATTCCCGCATCGCGGCGCCCCGCCTTCACCACCTCACCCAATGATCAGAAGCGACCACCTGACCAAACGCTACGGCGAGCGCACCGTCGTCAACGACCTTAATCTGCACGTGCCGGCCGGACAGGTTTATGCGCTGCTCGGGCCGAACGGCGCCGGCAAGTCCACCACCATCGGCTGCCTGCTGGGATTCGTGAAACCTGACCACGGCCGCATCACCCTTGCCGGCTCGCCCCTTCCCCCGGCCGAGGCGGCAATCCTCCACGCCGCCTATATCGCTGAAAACGTCGCCCTGTACGAGCGCCTTACCGGCGTCGAGAACGTCGACTTCTTCATGCGCCTGCTGGGTCGCCGCCTCCCCACGAGCGAGATCGAAGCGCTGCTGGCGCGTGTTGGCTTGCCCAAGCACGCCTGGCACCGGCAGGCGCATGGCTATTCAAAAGGCATGCGCCAGAAGGTCGGCATCGTGATGGCGCTGGCCAAGGGTGCGAGCGTATTGGTACTGGATGAACCGACTTCGGGCCTCGACCCTGAAGCCAGCGTCGCTTTCGGCGAACTGATCCGCGCGGTGGCGGACGACGGCGCGGCGGTGATCATGGCCACCCACGATTTGCTGCGCGCCCAGGAACTGGCCGACCGCTGCGGGCTGCTGGTCGGCGGCCACCTGGTCAGCGAATGGAAACTCGGAGAATTGAATGCAGGCGAACTCGAACGCAATTACCTCGACAGTCTCGCGGCCCGTGCCTGACGCCGTGTGGCGCCACGCCTTCGTCGGCGCCTGGCAGGCCGACTGGCGCGAGCGCCGGCGCGACTGGCGGGTGGGCCTGGTGCTGGCGCTCGGCCTGGCGCTGGCCGCCTGCGCCGCGCTGCTGGCTTCGCTCGACCTCGACCGCACCCGCGCCGCGCGCGCGGTGGCGGCCGATGCCGAGGCCCAGCGCTGGGTCCACCAGGGCAGCAAGAACCCCCACTCCGCCGCCCATTATGGCGTGTACGTTTTCAAGCCGCTGCCGACGCTGGCGGCGCTCGATCCCGGCATCGAGCACTATGTCGGCACCAGCGTGTGGCTCGAAGCGCACCGTCAGAACGATATGGTGTACCGCCCTGCTGCCGACGGCGCGGGGGCCGATCGCCAGTTTCGCCTCAGCCCGGCCCTGATGCTGCAGGTGCTGGCCCCGGCCGCCATGATCTTCCTGGGTTTCGGCATGTTCGCCGCCGAGCGCGAGCGTGGCATGCTGCCCGCGCTGCGCCTGAACGGCGCGCCGCTGCGCGCGATCGCCACCGCGCGCGGCGCCCTCCTGCTCTGCCTGGCATTGACCATGTCGCTGCCGGCGATCGTCGCCATCGCGGCCGTGAAGTGGCACGCCGGCGGCGCCGAGCCGGTGGCCGACGCCGCTATGCGCGGGGTGCTATTCGCGGCCGGCTACCTGGTCTATCTAACCACCTGGGCCGCGCTGGTGACAGCCGTATCGGCCTTTGCCCGGACCCTGCGCGCCAGCCTGGCGCTACTGGTCACGCTGTGGATCGTCGCGACCCTGGTGCTGCCGCGCGCCGCGGTCGAACTGGCGCAGTCGGCGGCGCCCCTGCCGTCGATGCAGGCCTTCCGCCAGGCGGTCGACGAAGAACTCGGCATGCCCGACGACCCGGCCGAGGCCGAGCGCCACCAGCAGCAGCTGCTCAGCCAGTATGGCGTCGACGATGTCGCCGACCTCCCGGTCAACTGGGCCGGCATCAGCCAGTTGCGCAGCGAGGCCCACGGCAACGAGGTGTTCGACCGCCACTACGGTCCGCTGTTCGCGGCGATGGCCGCGCAGGACCGGGCGGTGGCGCTGGCGTCCTGGCTGTCGCCGGCGGTGGCGATCGGCGGCCTGTCGAGCCGGCTGGCGGCGAGCGACAACGCCAGCCATACCGAATTCATGCAGGCGGCCGAGGCGCACCGGCGCCTGATGCAGGACTTGCTCAACAGCGACCTAGCACGCAATCCCGACCGTGGCGGCGTCAAGTACCAGGCCGGCGAAGCGCTGTGGCGCAGTATTCCGCCGTTCCGATTCACCTACGCCGCGCTCGACATGGGCGAGGTGCTGGCGCGCTGGATGCTGCCGCTGCTGGCCGGCCTCGCCGCGGGCCTGGCGCTGGCCGCCGCCGCCCTGCGCCGCCTGCGCACCGGGAGCGTCAAATGATGTCCATCCTTGCCCTGGCGCGTTTCGACCTGCGCGCCCTGCTGCGCGAGCGCGGCACGCTGCTGCTGATCGCCGCAGCCCTGCTGCTGGCGCTGTACGGCCTGTTCGAGGGCGCGCGCTTCCAGCGCCATGCCCAGGCCGCGCAGCAGGCAGCGCTCACCCAGGAAGCCGGCGCGCGCGGCGCCGCCAAGGAACTGGCGGCGCGGTACTTCGCCGATCCGGACGACCCGGCCTTCGCCGGTATGCGTTACTTCCGCACCCCGGTCGACATCCGTGGCTACGCCTTCCGCGAGCACGTCGGATTCGCGGCGCTGCCCGCGCTGCCCGGCGCCGCGCTGGCGATCGGCCAGGCCGACATCCAGCCCGGCTATGTGCGCGTGCGCGCCGAGTCGATGGAATCGGTGCGCACCGCCACCGAGATCGAGCATCCGGCGCGCCTGGCGACCGGGCGCTACGACCTGATGTTCTTCGTGGTCTACCTGTGGCCGCTGGTGCTGCTGACCTTGTCGGCTTCGGTGCTGACCCAGGACCGCGAGAGCCTGCGCCTGCGCAGCCTGCTGCTGCAGGGAGTCGGCAGCAGCCGCATCCTGTTTACCCAGGCCGGCGCCCGCAACCTGCTCGCCACGGCGCTGCTGGTGGCGACCGTCGCTGGCGCGGCGTTGCTCGGCGGCGCCGTGCCGCGCGATGGCGCTGGCCTCGCCGCGCTGGGCAGCTGGAGCGCCATCGTGCTGCTGTATTCGGCCTTCTGGACCGCGGTCGGCGCCGCCGTGTGCGCGGCCTGCGCGAACCGCATGAGCGCGATCTTCGCCGGCTTCGGCCTGTGGCTGCTGTTCGCGATCGTGCTGCCCGCCGCGCTCGACGCCGGCGCGCGCATGGCTGCGCCGGTGCCGCCGCGCGAGCGCTATGTCCAGGCGACGCGCGATGCGCTCGACCAGGTCAACGCCAACACGGCCAGCAGCATGGCGCGCTTCTACGACAGCCACCCGGAATGGAAGCCGCAGCGCACCGCCCCCGGCGACGTATCGTCGAACGTCTCGCGCCTGCACCGTGCCGAAGAGGTGGAGCGCACCATGGCCGGCGTCGAGCGCGAGTTCGCCGCTGCCAGGGATGCGCGCAGCGCCTTGTTCGCGCGCCTGAGCCTCGTGAGTCCGGTGACGCTGGCGAATGGCGCTTTCTCCCGGCTCGCCGGCAACGACGGCGCGCGCCACGCGCGTTTCGTCGGCGAGGTCGCGCGCCACCAGCATGCGCTGCGCGACTGGTTCCAGGGCGCTATCCAGCGCGCCGCGCTCGGTGATGAGCGCTCGCCCTGCCCGCGCACCTGCCTGGGCGGCTACGGCTTTCGCGACTTCGACGCGGTGCCGCGCTTCACCCCTTCTGAAGGACTGGGGCAGCCGGCCGCCATGCCGCCGCGCGCCTGGCTGCTGGCGGCATGGGCTGCCTGCTTCATCGCACTGGCGCTGTTCGCGCTGCGCCGCGAACGCCGGCGCCAACGCGGCTGATTTTTAAATATTTCCCCCTCACGTTTCTGGAGTAGTCATCTTGCAATCCGTTACCCGTCCCACCGTCTGCGCTACGCCCCTGCGCGCGATTCCGCATGCCGTCATGCTCAGCTGCGCGCTGGCCGCGCCGGCGCTGGCAGAGGATATGACCGCCGCGCCCGCCGACCCGGCCCAGGTCGTCGAAGTCAAGGGGCAGCGTAGTGAGGACGAGCGCCTGGCGCCGGGCACCGGCGCCAGGTCGTTGCCCGGCGGCGTCACCACGGTGACCGCCAAAGACCTGGCCACACTGGACATCGGCCGTGACATTTCGAACGTGTTCCGGCGCGTGCCGGGCGTGGTCGCCAACAATATCGACCAGGGCGACACCGGCAACGGCTTTCGCATGCGCGGCTTCGCCACCCAGGGCACGCACGGCGCCGACACCGCGATCTACATCGATGGCGTGCCGCAGAACATCCCGTCCAGCCAGGGTGGCGCGGGCCACGGCCCGGCATTCCTCGAGTGGATGACCGGCGACATGATCGACACGATCGACGTCATCAAGGGACCCGTCTCGGCCCTGTATGGCGACCAGAATCGCGCCGGCGCGGTGGCGATCCGTACCCGCGAAGGCGGCGCAGCCACGCCATCGAGCGCCACGGCGACCGTGGAAAGCTATGGCGGTCGACGTGGCTCGCTGGTGCTCTCCAGCGAGCACGGCAAGCTGCGCTCACTGGTCGTGGCCGACCGCTACAGCCTCGATGGCTTCCGCCACGGCGCCTTTACCGATCGCAGCAACCTGTTCTGGAAGCTGTCGACCACGATCGGCGACGGGGTCTACAGCCTGCGCGCCACCTATTACAAGTCCGACTTCGCCGGCGCCGGCTACCTGTCGTTGCCGGCCATGGAAGCCGGGCTCGATCCGCATTCGACGATGTACGACCTGCCCGGCTTTGGCGCCGCCCAGCGCAAGACGCTGGTGTTCAACCGCCGTCCGGCCTCCGGCGAGGCCGGCTGGTTCGCCACTGCCTACGCCGAGGACTTCGAGCGCAGCCGCGCGATCCAGACCAGCACCACCCAGCACACCTATGGCTACGACGACCGCGGCATCTACGGCGCGCGCGGCGGCAATACCTGGACCTTCGGCGACGCAGCCGTGCTGACGCTGGGCGCCGAGGCGCGCAAGGACAAGGGCGATGCGTATCGCCAGCAATACCGCGACCGCCAGCCGACCGCCAACTACGTCAACAACCAGGACCTGGACCTGCTGACCTACGGCGTGTTCGTGCAGGGCCAGTACCGGGTACTGCCCACCGTCAAACTGCATGGCGGCGCGCGTTACGACCGGTTCGACTACGACCTGGTCAACCTCAAGCTGCCGGCCGCATCGACCGGCTACAAGGGTTCGGTGCTCACGCCGAAGTACGGCGCGATCTGGAACGTCGTGCCCGACGTGGAACTGTACGCCAATATCGCGCAGGGCTTCCGCTCGCCGGCTGCCGAGCAGATCAGCACCAGCGGCAGCCTGGGACCGCTGGGCGCCCCGGGCGGACGCATCAACGCCGGCATCGATCCGAGCCGGGTCCGCTCGCACGATGTCGGTTTCAACGCCAGGCCCCTCGGCGGCCTGAGCGTGTCCGGCGCGTTCTACTATATCCAGAACGACGACGAGATCGTCAACACGGCGCCCGACGTGTTTGTCGCTTCGGGCCAGACCACCCGCCGCGGCGTGGAGCTCGACCTGCGCTACCAGTTCAGCAGCGCCTTCAGTACCTACCTGAATTACGGCCGCATCCTGCGCGCGCAACTGGACAACCCGGCCCCCGGCGCCGGCGCCCGCCTGTCGGTGCCGGAACACACCTGGAAGGCCGGCGCCCAGTACCGCAGCGCACTGGGACCGGGCCGGCTGACGCTTGCCGGCGACGTGTATGTCACGGCCGGCAATCCCTACTACATGGGCACGCCGCTATATCAACGCGGTATGCCGACCTATGTGCGCCACGACGTCAAGGCGACCTACGACATCGGCAAGTTCCAGGGTGCGCTGTTCGCGACGCTGCAGCCGCACAAGTTCGCCAGCGACATCGCCTATGGCACGGCGGGCGCTCTGGTGGTCACTACCGTGCCGCAGGCCAGCGGGGGTGCGTCGCTACGGTATTTCTTCTGACGCGACCGAAGGCGAAGGGGAAAGCGACTGACGGGGCGTTCGTCTAATGCAGGCAACTGCGCTTGTGCAGATACATTTCCCGGTCCGCAGACTGCACATAGTCGAGCAATGCCGTGCCGCTGCCCGGATCGCATTGCACCGCGCCGGCGCTCACCCCGAGCAGGTAAGTGCGTTCCTGCATCAGGTTGAACGCGCGCAGATTGTCCTGAAGCCGTGCCAGTATCACGCGCGGATGCGCGTCGTCGAGTGCGAATGCGACGAACTCGTCGCCACCGAAGCGTGCCAGCACGTCGCTGTCGCGCAGGGATTCGCGCAGCACGCTGGCCGCGTCCTGGATCAGCCTGTCGCCGGTGGCGTGGCCGAGCCGATCGTTCACCAGCTTGAGGCCGTCGATGTCGGCATAGATCACGGCGCAGCCGGTCTGCTTGCGCCGGGCCAGCTTGAACATGTGCTCGGCCTGGGCGAAGAAGCCGCGCCGGTTGTTCAGGCCGGTCAGGACGTCGGTCAGCGCAAGCGCGCGCGTTGCAACGTCGGATTCGTCGCGACGCGCCAGTTCGTCGGCATGCGCCAGGGCGCTGCCCGCCATCTGTTCGTATTGAACCGATACCAGGGCCTCGAGCGAGGTGCGCGCCGAGATCCTGCCCAGGGTCGCGATGGACAATTCGAGAATCGTGCCCAGCAGGCTGTGCCGTTCATCCCAGGTGTCCGGCGCCGCGTCGCCCGTCCAGCCGGCGGCCAGCACGGCCATGGTGTGCCGGCTCGGCACGCCAACCAGCATCGTCCGCCGGTCCACCATCGCTGCATGTTCCGGTCCGCTGTCCAGGCGGGCCAACGCCATGCGGTACCAATCGTGGTCTGACGTCGCCTTGCCCGGCCTGCCCTCACGGTCGAAATCGATGCATTCGTTGATCTCGCCACGCACCAGCAGCAAGGCACTGTCGATGTGCGCCAGTTCGGCCATGGCCCGGCCTGCCAGCGCCAGCGCGGCGCCGGGCTTGTCGACTTGCATCAATTCACGCGACATGGTGAGCAATGCGCGCAATTGCCGCGCTTCCAGGTCTGGACTCGGTTCGGTCATGTGTGTCATCGGTAGCTCTCCGCTTGCGTTTGGTCCGCAGCCACGGCTGCGGCTTATTGATCGTCTGGTGACGACGGGGTAATCGCTTCCGAGACCGATTGTCCCTCGCTCTCCCGGCGGCGCAGGCCGGGATGGCCGAGCACGCGCGCAATCACATGCTCGGGAACCTGCTTGTAGCGCATGTATCGAATAGCGAGTTCGGCATTGCGCGCTGCCAGGATATTCAGCCCGCGTGCGACGGCATTCGCTGCGGGCCCGTCCCGGCGCCGCTGGCGCTCGTTGATCAGCATCGATTCTCCATCACAATCGGCCGAAACTGAGCGACACATCGGAATAATGCCTGCAACTGTTTCAAACGCCAGTGCGATCGATCATACGCGCCGCATTGCCAGGGGACCAGCGCTTTTCGTAACGGTGCATCGGGCATGCCGTCCGCCATCGCCGCGGGCGGATGGCGGCCGTGGCGCCGTGGCCGGCCTCAGGCCTCAGGCCTCAGGCCACATGCAACAGCACGGCGATATAGTGGCAAATACTGCCGGCCAGGACGAACAGATGCCAGATCCCGTGACCATGGCGCACCCTATGGTCGGTGGCATAAAACACGATACCGGCCGTGTAGCACAAGCCGCCCGCAGCCAGCCAGGCAAAGCCGGCGCGGCCGAGCGCATCCACCAGAGGAACGGTACAGACGATGGCGAGCCAACCCATCACGACGTAGATGACGAGCGACAGCACGCGCCGCCGTCCGGCATACAGGAGCTCCTGCGCGATACCGAGCACGGCCAGGGTCCAGACCACGCCGAACATGGCCCAGCCGATGGCACCGCGCAGCGCCACCAGCGTGAATGGCGTGTACGTGCCCGCGATCAGCAGGTAGATCGCGCAATGGTCCATCTTGCGCAGTACGTCCTTGGTTGCGCCGCGCAGGCTGTGATACAGGGTAGAGGTCAGGTAGAGCAGCAACAGCGTGACCGCGTAGATGCTGAAGCTGACGACCTTCCAGACATCGCCGCTGCGCGCCGCCACGTGCACCAGCAGCACGCCGCCCACGACCGCGGCCACCGCCCCCACGGCATGGGTGATGCTGTTGAAGCGTTCACCTTGGACCATGCGCCGCCTTTCGCATGCAAGGCCCGGCCTGCGTGCGGACAGCCTTGCATGGCCGGCCAGGGTGCGTCACTCGGGTAAGCGATGCCCGAAAACAGGGATTGCGGTGCGCGCGACCCGCCGCCGCCATGGCCGGGTCAGCACACGCAGCGCCACCTCCAGCGAAACGTGATTTGTCGCCAGCGCTTCGGCTGTGGCTCGGATGCCGCGAGCGCGATGGTTGCTCACGATCGCATCGATCAAGATGGCATTCAGGCGATCGATACGGGTATGCATTTGCCAGTCTAGCATTCCCCCCGATGAACACAAGTATTATATTTTTTGCCAGATGAAGCGGGTACATGGTTTCGTGCTACTGTGGTTTCCTGACCAAGGAGCATTCCATGCACGCCGAGCCAAAATCCCATTACAAAGGCTATACCATTGTGGCGAATCCGGTCGAAACGATCCGCAGACGCTTCATGGCCATTTTCACGATCTATGAAAGCGAACATGCGACTTTCCCCCTCTGCCATCACCAGGCGACCGGGACCAAGGGCTTCCTGACCGTCGAAGAAGCCGTCAACAGTTCCTTCGACAATGCGCGCAAGTGGATCGACAACCGACACATTCCACATATTCATTGAAGCGCCGGCATGCTTTTGCGTGCTCGCGCGCCTGTCCAGTCCCGCACCGACAGCGGCATGGCGACCATCCAGCGCCACTTTCACCCATGGCCGGCAAAGGTTCGTAGGGCGCTCCCATTGGTACGATGCGCGCGTCCGACCCGCACAATATGCGTCAACATTCGGGCAATCATGCAAAACCGCGCTGACACGAACCCCATGGAATTCACCATGCTCGACGAGCCATACCTTGGCTATAGCATCGAGTGGGCAACCACGCCGTCGCAGAATCAGCCCGAGATGTGGCTGGGACACTTCCACGCGTTCAAGCAAGGGGAGCGCACGGTCAGAGGTTCGCTCGTCAATCCACAACGCAGCGCCGCGAACGCACACCTGAGCGTGATCCGCATCGCAAAAGCCAGGATCGATGCGGCGCTTCTCCGACACTCCCCTCGCCCGCCCGGCTGAACCACGGCCGCCCGCGCCATGTCCATGCTGTCCGAAAGCGAGCGGGGCTCTTCCTGCAGAGTTTCGTGACCGGTATCCCAGCCCGCGCGCATTGCCCGCTGC
This sequence comes from Massilia sp. CFBP9026, assembly GCF_034045165.1. Lineage (NCBI taxonomy): Bacteria > Pseudomonadati > Pseudomonadota > Betaproteobacteria > Burkholderiales > Oxalobacteraceae > Massilia > Massilia sp. CFBP9026. The sequence continues at coordinate 179,452 of NZ_JAXCWH010000001.1, read as the reverse complement.
CAGGCGCGCCGTTGGCCCGGCGGGCGCGAGGCGGGCCTGGGGCGCCAGGTCCGGCTCAGGCAGACGTCGCGTCCAGTACCACCGGCAGCACGAATTTCAGGCGCAAGCCCTGCCCCCGCCCGGCGCTGTCGGCGGACACCGTCCCCCCATGCGCCCGGCTCACGCTGCGCGCGACGGCCAGGCCGAGTCCCGCTCCGGATTCAGCGCGAGCAGGATGCGGGGCGAACTTGCGAAACGGCTGGAACAACAGGGGTAGTTCGCCTTCCTCGACGCCGATCCCGTGGTCGCTTACCAGCAGCTCGAGAAAAACGCCATCGACCGCCACCGCCAGTGAAATCGCGGCCCCATCGTCGGAAAACTGGCTGGCGTTGAGCAGGGCGCCGCCGAGCGCCTGGGCCAGCCGCTCGGGATCGCACCACAATATGGCGCCCCGCACCTGTCCCTGCGCAGGAATTCTCAACTTGAGCGTCTGGCCACGTTCGCTCAGGACGCAGCCGACAACGTCGCACGCGTTCTCCAGCACCTCGTCCAGGTTGGAGGCGCGTTTGAACACCGGCGTGTCGCCGGCTTGTTCGATGCGCGAGCCTTCGAGCAGATCGTCGACGAAGCGCGCCAGCTTCCTGGTCTGGCGCGCGATGACGCCGGCCATGCGGTCCATGCCCGGGGCGCCGGGCCGGCGCTGCAGCAGCGTGGCCGCCGCCATGACCGGGGCTAATGGATTGCGCAATTCATGCGCCAGCACGTGCAGAAAGCCGGCCCGGCTGTCATGCACGAACTTCACCTGGTCTTCGAGCCGCCGCTGCTCGCTGATGTCGGTCAGGGAGCACAGCACGCCTGCGCTGGCGCCATCGGCGTCGAGCACCGGCCGTGCATGGATCACCACCCAGCGCCGGCCCCCGTCGACAGACTCGGCCAGCAGTTCGGCGGCCGGCTGGGCAAGTCCGGTGCGCGCCGCCAGCGCGGCCGGCGATGCCGGCCTGTCGAGCGCGCTGCCATCCGGGCGGTACAGCGCCTTGAAACCGTCCCAGCGCTCATCCTCGTCCGGATCGGGGCAGACGCCCCATAGCCGCCTGGCGGAGTCGTTGGCGTACCGTACGGCCCCGTCAGGAGTACAACAGTACGCAGGACAGGCAATCTGCCCGATCAGCAGACCATGGGCATCCAGCGCAGTATCGCCGCGCCGGTCCCTGGCGTGCCGCCTTTCAGGTATTCGTGCCACAGCGGCTCCCGGTTTCATCGTCGTACATCATGATGGACGCTGGCGCCGCGTGCCGACGTAGGACACGCACGGGCGTGCATGTCATCTGTACCGCCGCCGAGCTCGCTCAGGCATCCATGCTGCCGATGAAGAAGCGCAGCATCTCCTGGCTGGCGTTCGGTCCGAGGGCATCCGTATAGCTGCCGCGCGCGTCACCGCCCGACCAGGCGTGGCCGGCCCCGTGCACGGTCCATTCCTCGGCCACGATGCCGCCCGAGCGTTCGCGATGCACGTGGCGGGTGAATGCCCGCCCGCCGCTGCGTCCTGTCTCCGCCTCCACGGCGACGCCGGCATCCACCGCGCGCCGGTGCAGCGCATGGCTGTCGAGAAACTGGCGTATCACGCCGCCGCTGTTCATGCGATGGACCGTCGCATCGGCATCGCCATGGAAAACGATGACTGACGCGGCGGCATGCGCACTGGACGCAACCGGTGCCGGCGCAGCGGCGCCGGTGCGCATCGCCAGCAGCGCGCCGGCGTCACTGCCGGCGCTGCCGTGCGCCAGTCCCGAGTGGCAGCCGACCGCGCTGAACAGGTCGGGATAGGTTCGCCCAAGAATGACTGCCATGGCGCCACCCGCCGACAGGCCGGCGACCGCGACACGACCGGGATCGACCGCATGCTCGGCCATGATGCGCCGGGTGAGTCCCGCGATCAGTGCCGGCTCGCCTTCGCCGCGCCGGTGATGGGCCCGGTCGTACCAGTTCCAGCACTTGTTGTAGTGGGCGCTACAGGACTGTTCCGGATACAGGACCAGGCAGCCCTGCTTTTCGGCGAGCGCATTCATGCCGGTGCCGGCGGCAAAATCGGCAGCGTCCTGGCCGCAACCATGCAGCATGACGATCAGCGGCATCGGGCCGCGCTCGTCGCCGGGAATGAACAGGCGATAGTGCAGCGCACGCTCGCCGTTCTCATCGAGTCCGTGGCTGAACCGGCTACCGGAAATGCACTGGGCGGGGGCGCCGCTCCAGGGCAGGGCCAGCGATGACCAGGCGTCGAAAAAGATGTTAAACATGGTTCGCTTTCCCCAATAAAGTGATGCAAATCAGTCGTGCAGACGCAAGCGGCGGCGCGACCGCATGGTCGGCGCCGCCGCAAGGCTTGCCCCCGGGGCCCGGGCGAGGATGGAAGATCAGCGTGGTGGCGACGCCACAGTGTTGCCGGCCAGGCCATTGCCGTCTTGCCCGTTGCCGGGGTTGTGCGGCGGGCCGGCCTGGCCATCGGGCTTCGCGCCTGCGGCCTCGCCCTGGAGCTGGTTCAGGTAGTCGGCGCCGATGCTGGCGCCGCGCTGCGCCTCCTGCAAGAACGCGTCGCGCGAGTTCTTGACGGTTTCCTCCTGCTGGCGCAGGCTCTTGTCGGCTTCCTCGGCCGACGCGCGGGTGACTTCGCTGGCCAGCGCGCGCGCGGTACGGGAGGTTTCCTGCACATGCTGCTCGCTCGCGCGGGTCAGGTCGACCTGGGCGGTGGCGGCCAACTGCGACAACTCCTGCTGGTACGAACGCAGCTTGTCGGTGGCGGGCTGGGCGCGCGAGGCCGCCGCCGACAGGGCGTCGGTGGGACGATCGGCACTCAGCATGCGCTGGGCGGTGCCGGTGGCCTCCTCGAGCAGGGTCTGGCCAAACTGCATATTGAGCTGGAAGACCTGCTGGAAAGAGCGCAACATTGTTTGCGACAGCTCGTTCAGGAAGGCGCTCTGGGCGTCGATATGCGAGCGCAGGGCGGGATTGACGGATTGGGGAAACGGATACATGGCGTACCTTTCAAGGAATGGAATCGATGGCGATGGTCATGCGAGCGCCGGACGCAGTGCGTTGACATATCTGGCGGGAATGGCAGCACGGCAGGTGCCGACTGGGAGATGACGATCAGGGCAGATCGCGTGTGACCTTTGCACTATGCGCTCTTTTACGCGTCCAGGCGGCCGATTCGCATATCTATTTTCGGGCGATGGCAGTCGGCAAGACATTGCCCGCGAAGGTCCCGCAGCGGATGCGCGGATGCAGCGGCAGCGCCGTTGACAAGCAGATGTACCGCTAAGCTATTTATTATTACAAATTTGACAATTAGATGCTGGTTGCTATACTGTATTGACGCAATCCCGGCCCATGCGAAACAATTTGCTCGATGCGCGAAGAGGTAACCACCGATGCCAGCCGGAGACGTCATGCCTTATCGAGTGCTCATCCTCTCCCCCGATGCCCACGACGTCGGCAGCCTGCGCCAGGCGCTGGGCAATGCACGCGATGGCCCTTTCGTTCTCGAACACGCAGCTACCCTGTCGGATGGTCTGCGCCGCATCGAGGGTGGCCAGATCGATGTGATCCTGGTCGATCTGCTGCTCCCGGACAGTCAGGGCCTGGCATGCTTCGACCGCTTGCACGCGGCGGCACGTCATACCCCGATCCTCATACTATGCGCACCCGACGACGAGGCCGATGCCGTCGAGACGGTCCAACGCGGGGCCCAGGGCTGGTTGTCGAAGGGTTTCTTCGACAATTACCTGGTGCCGCAGTCGCTGCGCAACATCATCGAACGCATGAAAGTGGAGCGCGGTCTCTACGTTGCCCAGGCACGTGCCGAAATCACGCTCAACTCGATCGGCGATGCCGTCGTCTCGGTCGACATGGCCGGGCGCGTGGATTACCTGAATATTGCGGCCGAACTGGTCTGCGGCTGGTCGCGCGAAGAGGCACGCGGACGGCCCGTCGCGGAAGTGATCGATCTGGTCGACGCCGACAGCGGACGCACGATCACCAGCCCCGTCGATGCCATCCTGCATACCGACCAGCCCGCGAGCCTGAGCGGCAACGCCATCCTTGTTTCAAGTCAGGGCCGGCGCATCCCGATCGAAGACTCTGCCGCGCCCATCCACGATTGGGATCGGCAACTCGTTGGCGCCGTAATGGTGTTCCGGGATATATCCGACACCGTGGCATTGACGACCAAGATGCGGCACCTGGCGCAGCACGATTTCCTGACCAGCCTCCCTAACCGCGCCCTCCTGAGCGACCGCATCACCCAGGCCATCGCCATGTCCAGGCGCAACGACACCGCCCCGGTGCTGCTGTTCCTCGACCTGGACAAGTTCAAGCACATCAACGACTCCCTGGGACACGCGATGGGCGATCGCCTGCTGCAGGCGGTATCGCAGCGTTTGGTCGCCTGCGTGCGTACGTCCGACACGGTCAGCCGCCATGGCGGGGACGAGTTCGTGATCCTGCTGGCCAATGAACGGCGTGCGCGCGATGCGGCGCTGGCGGCTGACAAGATCCTGCTGGCACTATCGGCGCCATTCGTGATCGACACCCACGAGCTGCATACCTCGACCAGTATCGGCATCAGCACCTTCCCGCTCGACGGGACCGATGCCGCCACCCTGATCAAGAACGCCGACACCGCCATGTACCATGCCAAGGACCTGGGGCGCAATAACTACCAGTTCTTCCGCCAGGACATGAACACCCGCGCCGTCGAGCGACAACTGGTCGAAACCAATCTACGCCGAGCACTGGGTCGCGCCGAATTCAGGCTGCACTACCAGCCCAAGGTCGACCTGCAAACCGGTTGCATTACCGGTGTCGAAGCCCTGCTGCGCTGGGAGCATCCGGAATGGGGACTGGTGATGCCGGAGCGCTTCATCACGATTGCCGAAGAATGCGGCCTGATCGTTCCAATCGGGCGCTGGGTATTGGGCGAAGCGTGCGCGCAACTGGTTCGCTGGCGCGGCATTGGCATCCCGAATGTATCGGTTGCGGTAAACATCTCTGCTGTGGAATTTCGCCATCGGGATTTTTTCACGCACGCGCTCGCGATCTTCGATGCCACCGGCGTGGACCAGACACGTATCCAGCTCGAACTGACCGAGAGCGTGCTGATGCACGATGTCGCCGCCAGTGCCCTGCTGCTGGCCAAGTTCAAGGCAATGGGCGTACAGATCGCGGTCGACGACTTCGGCACCGGGTACTCCAGCCTCAGTTACCTGAATGAATTCCCGATCGACGTGCTCAAGATCGACCAGTCCTTCGTCAGGGCGATCGAGTCGGGAACGGGGGCGGGATGCAACGGCGCGATCGTCATCGCGGTCATCGACATGGGCAAGAACCTGCACCAGCGCGTCATCGCCGAGGGCGTCGAAGACGAAGCGCAGCTCGCTTTTCTCAAGGACCACAACTGCAACGAGGGCCAGGGCTTCCTGTTCAGCCATCCGGTGAACGCAGCCCAGATGCAGGCAATGCTCGGCAATGGATGGCCTTGCTGAACGCCCTGCCCTGCGCCCTGCACTGTGTCATGTCACGGTGTCGATGCCATGGCATCGTCCACTGCCGCCGGCGAGCGGGGAATCTCGTGCCGGCGTGTTCGCTGCCCCATACGGCCCGCGGTCACTGTCGCGGCAAACACAGGCTGGCGATGATGTCGCCTTAAGAATCTTATTGCTGGCGCAATTTCTCCGCATTCTTTATTTTTTTGTCCGCCTTTTTTTCCTTTGCGGTCCTGGCAGGTTCTTTTTTGGTCGATTTCTTCGCGTCCTGGTTTTTGCTCATGATTTTCTCCGTTTAAATGTGGCCATGCGGTCATGTGTGATCGAACATCTGGCCGGGAATCTGGTCGGAATTCCTTGGAGAAGGCAAGGCAGACGTGCAGCCCGAGGTCAGGCAACCAACATACAGCAGTTGCGCCATGTAGACGGTGATTTCGGCGTCGATTTACGAATAATTCCTGGCAAGCGGCCTGCGCGGCCAGGCCGGCGCCGTGGCAAAGGCGCATGCGCAGGCGCTCTGGCCGCGTAGACACATTACACGTCGGCGCATCAGCATCCGTCAGCCGAACGGACCTGGCCAAATCGTCCTGCAGCCAGATCACGTTCGAACCTCTCGACCCATGCCGTGCCGTCGCCGGTTGGATATTCCCTGCGCTGCGCAGTCGAATTGCGACGGATGTCGACATAACCCTTGAACGGGTACAACTCGTCACTGCACGGATCGGTCGTATCGACTTCATGCAGTTCAAAATCTGCAGGATCGCACGACCATGCTCTTAGGACCTGCCCATATCGCAGCATCTCGTCAGGCTCGATCAGTTCCATGGCAGCTCCTCGATGGTGGTGACGACGAATCCCATGCTAGCACGATGCAGGAATCGCCCGTTCCGAAGCGTGGAGAGTTGAAGTCGATCCCCTGCCTGCATTGCAGCGAACGGCTGGTGTGTGGTGCTGAACCCAATGCAAACGGGCCCCAATGGGGCCCGTATCGCGAAAATCTGGCGGTGAGGACGGGAGTCGAACCCGTGTAGATGGCTTTGCAGCGCCGTGTCTTGCCATCAGAAATCAGTCAGTCAGGCGAGAACCGTATTTTTCGCCGCTTGTGATGCCCAATAGGTGTTTCGACCTTGTGCAGACCGTACTGAACGCACCGTCCAGGATTACAGTGGGGCCAGCGGGCTGTCGACGTAGGGCGCGCCTGCGAGTTCGATCAGCCGGCGCAAACCGGCAAGGAAGGACGCAACGTGGCGTTCAACCGTTTTGGAAGAAGCAGCGTGGGAGGTAATGGTCAGCGTGTTCATGGCAGCTCCTGTGGATTCGTTAGCATTGAGCGATGTAGACAGTGTATGAGCGCCACTGATATAAATCCAATTTTGATTACCGATCATCGAGATACAGAATCGTGATATCTCTATTGCGTGGTATGCGCGGTCCTTTTCGCGGATATCACCAATGACGATATCTAGCGTCTCGAGCGAACCTCTGCCATTCAGTACTGCGCGTGGTCAGAGAGTGAAGGTTGTGCCCTCATCCTTGATCGATCATCCAGACGTTTGTCAGGGTCCAGGCTGCCAAAAGGCTTGCCGCTTTGGGTGGCGCCTCGCCTGGTATGGCTGACATTCCGCGCCACGTCGAAGACGCCCCGACATGAAAGGCATTGAACCTGCCGTCAAGGCCGACTTTGGCACGGCAAGCATTCTGAAGGACGGACGCGTTGTGTTTAATATCGCTGGCAACAAGCACCGGCTGGTTACATCCATCAACTACCCGTATGGGATCGTTTTCGTGAAGTTCGTCGGCACGCATAAACAATACGACGCCATCGATGCACGAACTATTGAGGGACATTATGGACATTAAGCCCATCCGTACCGAAGCTGACTATCAGGCAGCGCTTCGTGAAGTCGAGTCGCTCATGACTGCCGAGTTCGGCACGCCGGAAGGTGACCGGCTGGACGTGCTTGCGACACTGGTCGAAGCCTACGAGGCAAAGCACTTTCCCATGGAAGTCGCAGACCCGGTCGAAGCCATCAAATTCCAGATGGACCAGAGAGGCCTCACTGTCAAGGATCTCGAACCGATGATCGGCCGCTCTAACCGGGTGTTCGAAGTGCTCAATCGGATACGTCCTTTGACACTTCCGATGATCTGGAGACTGCATAAGGGACTTGGCATACCCGCCGAGGCACTGATTCAGCCACCCAAGCGTACTGCTGCTGTGTGATCGTCTAGTACCGACTGCAGATGATCTCCAAAGAAAAGCATCTAAAGGCCTTCCGAGATTCGGCCTGGCTATCTGAACCTGACTCACATTAGCTGGTCTCGACGAAAGCCGGGGCGATTCACTCTTCCCAAGAACAAGTTGGGAAGCCTAACCGAATAGTTAGGGCATCTAAAACCGAGCGTTCAGGAAAAGGTTGGGCATCCGTTTATGTCCTCAAGAGCCTGTTCCGTCATCATAAAACTCGCTAGTGCGGCTTGGCCAAAACACTGCACAGCTGTTCGTACTGGCCAATTTGGTGCTGGTCGGCAGCCGCTTCACGATCACTAAATTTCGCAGGCCCTCTTGATTACTGAACAATCCGAGAAATCACGTCAAATGGAGCGAAAAACGGCTTGACCGGCTCGCCGTTCGACCACTTTGCTAAGAAGCGAATTGATCAGCTTCCCTTGGCTGTCAGCCGATCGGCACCCCGACCTGCCCATCGGGCCGCCTGGCTTGGCGGGCTTCGTGCTCCAGGTAGCCTAGACACAGGGTACTGTCAACTTACCGAAGTTCGCAAAGCGTTGTAGGCTAGCGGGGGTGACAACCTCTCAACTTTAACGTGGCTCCGCTACCCTCGCGAGATCATCAGCCATGTGGTCTGGCTCTACTTCCGGTTTTCGTTGAGTTTTCGCGACATCGAGGAGCTCATGGCCAGCCGCGGCGTCATCGTCACCTATAAGACGATCCGTCAATGGACGCTAAAGCTCGGCCAGGGATATGCCAATGCGCTGCGCCGGCGCCAGCCGCAGCGCGGCGACAAATGGCATCTCGACGAGGTGGTGCTCACCATCAAGGGCAAGTACCATTACCTGTGGCGCGCAGTCGATCAAGATGGTCATGTACTGGATATTCTCATGCAGAGCCGGCGTAAGCGGCAGTCGGCGAAACGCTTTTTCTGCGAGCTACTCAAGGGTCTGCGTTACGCTCCACGGGTACTGGTCACCGACAAACTGAAGAGTTACGCCGCAGCCAGGGTGCAGATCATGCCGGGTGTTGAGCATCGACAGCACAAGGGGCTGAATAACCGGGCCGAACTCTCGCACCGACCGACGCGGCAATGCGAACGACAGATGCGTCGCTTCAAGTCACCTGGCCATGCACAGCGGTTTCTGTCAGCGCATGGCCCGATCAATAATGTTTTCCAGTGCCAGCGCAACCGCCTGTCGGCGCAGCAGTACCGACACGTCCGTACCCAAGCATTTTCAATCTGGAATGAGGTCACCAATGTAGGCAGGAACGTGTAATCCGCCACATTTCGTTCCCCGGACCGGGGCAGTTTGTCCCGGCTTCTACAACTCGGTTTCTAGATTCAGCAAGTTGACAGTACCAGCGTAACGGCTTGCTGCCACCCCGAGCGCTCTGGCATGACAATTGCGTACGGATCGGGGGGAATACACCATTCCCTCGCCCCATGAGCGCTTCTGCACCACATCCAGATACGTCCGGCGCCCGCCCGGTCCAGCGGATCGTCAAGATCCGCCGTGACTACAACACCTGGGTGGCCGACGAAACCATCGAGGATTATGCACTGCGGTTCACGCCGCGCGCATTCAGGAAGTGGTCGGTATTCCGGGTCGCCAACACCGCCTTCGGCGCGATCTCCTTCCTGGTGCTGGAGGCGATCGGCGGCACCATCGCCCTGCACTACGGCTTCATCAACGCCTTCTGGGCGATCATGGCGGTGGGGCTGATCATCTTCCTTACCGGCCTGCCGATCAGCTATTACGCGGCGCGCCATGGCGTCGACATGGACCTGCTCACGCGCGGTGCCGGCTTCGGCTACATCGGCTCGACCATCTCGTCCTTCGTCTACGCCTCGTTCACCTTCATCCTGTTCGCGCTGGAAGCGGCCATCATGGCGTATGCGCTCGAATTGTATTTCGGCCTGCCGCTGTGGCTCGGCTACCTGGTCAGCGCGCTGGCGGTGGTGCCACTGGTGACCCACGGCGTGACCCTGATCAGCCGCATCCAGATGCTGACCCAGCCGCTCTGGCTGGGCCTGATGGTGCTGCCCTTCATCGCCATCCTCATCAAACGTCCTGAATTGCCGGCCGAGCTGCTGCACTTCGGTGGTGCACAAGGTGGCCACGGTGGATTCGACATGCTCGCTTTTGGCGCCGCCACGGCGGTCGGCGTGGCATTGATCACGCAGATCGGCGAACAGGTCGACTTTTTGCGCTTCATGCCGCCGCAAGAGAAACCCACGCTGCGCTGGCACCTGGGCGTGCTGGTGGCCGGTCCCGGCTGGATCGTGCTCGGCATCCTCAAGATGCTGGCCGGCGCTTTGCTGGCGCTGCTCGCGATCGAGGGCGGCGCCAGTCTGCTTGAAGCGGTCAATCCGACCCATATGTACCTGGCCGGTTTCGGCGAATTCTTCGACAGCCATGGCGCGGCGATGCTGGCCACCCTGGTGTTCGTGGTGGTGTCGCAGATCAAGATCAACATGACCAATGCCTATGCCGGCTCGCTGGCGTGGTCGAACTTCTTCGCGCGCCTGACGCACAGCCATCCGGGACGCGTGGTCTGGGCCTGCTTCAACGCCCTGATCGCGGTGCTGCTGATGGAGATGGACGTGTTCGGGGCGCTCGACCTGGTGTTGGCGCTGTTCTCGAACGTGGCCATCGCCTGGATCGCCGCGGTGGTGGCCGACCTGGTGGTCAACAAGCCGCTCGGCCTCAGCCCACCCGGCATTGAATTCCGGCGCGCCTACCTGTACGACATCAACCCGGTCGGCGTCGGCGCCATGCTGATCGCATCGACGCTGTCGATCGCCGCCTTCGGTGGCCTGTTCGGCGTGACTGCCCAGGCCTTTTCGGCCTTCATCGCCCTCACCTCTGCCTTCATCGCCGCACCGGCCATCGCGTTCGTCACGCGCGGGCGCTACTACATGGCGCGCCAGCCGCGCGACCAGCCGCCGCGCAGCACCGTATGCAGCATCTGCGAGAAGGAGTACGAACAGGAAGACATGGCGCACTGTCCGGCCTACGGCGGCGCGATCTGCTCGCTGTGCTGCTGCCTCGATGCGCGCTGCGACGACGCCTGCAAGCCGCATGCGCGCATCGCGGTCCAGTGGGAAGCGGTGATGCGCTGGGTGCTGCCACGCGCCAGTTGGCCCTACCTGGGCGGCGGCCTCGGTCACTACCTGCTGTTGATGACGGTGACGGTGCTGTTTCTCGGCGCCTTGCTTGGCCTGCTCTACCTGCACGAAGCCGACGCGCTGGCCCAGGCGGGCGACACGCGCCTCTTGGGGCCACTGCAACTGGCCTTCATCAAACTGTTCGGGGCGCTGCTGCTGGTGAGCGCGATCATCGCCTGGTGGTTAGTCTTGAATAGCCAGAGCCGCCGCGTGGCGCAGGAAGAAGCGCAGCAGGCCAAGCGCCAGGCCGACCATGCCAACCAGGCAAAGAGCCGCTATATCGCCGGCATCAGCCACGAAATCCGCACGCCGCTCAACAGCATCCTTGGCTACGCCCAGTTGCTGGACGACGACCCGACAATCCCGGCGCACCGGCGCCAGGCTATCCGCGTCATCCGCGGCAGCGGCGAACACCTGCTGTCGCTGATCGAGGGCACGCTCGATATCGCCCGCATCGAGGGCGGAAAACTCAGCGTCGATTTGCGTCCGCTGCGCTTCGACGCCTTCGTCGCCCAACTGGTGCGCATGTTCGAGCAGCAGGCCGCGGCCAAGGGCCTGGGCTTCGTCCACGCATGCGACACTGCGCTGCCGGCGCTGGTGCGGGCCGACCGCAAGCGGCTGTCGCAAATACTGATCAACATCCTCGGTAACGCCGTCAAGTTCACGGCGCACGGCAGCGTCACGTTCCGGCTGCGCTATGCACGCGATATGGCGACCTTCGAGGTCGAGGATACCGGCCCCGGCATCCTGCCCGAGGAAATCGACAGCATCTTCGAGCCGTTTACGCGCGGCAGCGCGGGTGACCTTGGGGACAGCGCCGGCACCGGGCTGGGTCTGCCGATCAGCAAACTGCTCACCGAGTTGATGGGCGGCGAGTTGACGGTGCGCGCCGGCGAATCGGGCGGCAGCGTGTTCGCGGTGCGCCTGCGGCTGCCACACATGCAGGACGACGCGAGCACTCCCGCAAGCGTTCCGGTGCGGCGTCATGGTTACGCCGGCCCGAGGCGCCGCATCCTGGTGGTCGACAACGAACGCAACGACCGCGAATTGCTGGCCCAATTGCTTGCACCCCTTGGTTTCGTGGTCGGCCAGGCGGCATCCGGCGCCGAATGCCTGCAGCGCCACGCCGGCTTCGCACCCGACCTGATCCTGATGGACCTGGCCATGCCCGGCATCGACGGCTGGGAGACCAGTCACCTGCTGCGCACCGAACACGCCTGCCTGGCGCCGATCGCGATCGTCTCGGCGAATGCCTACGACAAGGGATTGCCGAATCCGGCCGGCATCGGCGCCGCCGACTTTTTCACCAAGCCGGTGCAGGTCGATGAGCTGCTCGACTGGATCGGGGCGCGTCTGCAGCTCGACTGGCTGGGTGCCGCTGCGGCGCCGGTTGCAACGCCGCGTGCGCTGCAGTTGCCGCCACCGGATGTACTGGCCGGATTGCGCGCCCAGCTCACGGCCGGCTATGTGCGCGGCATCCGCGCAGAACTCGACCGCATCGCCGAGATCGGCGCGGCCCACCACGACTTCGTCGACCAAATGCGCGGCCATGCGGCGCGCCTGGACCTCGACGCCATGACACGCCTGATCGACACGGGAGCGACCCATGCTACAAGCCATTGAACGACCACCAGGACAATTGGTGCTGGTCGTGGACGACGTCCCTGAGAACCTGGCAGTGTTGCACGATGCACTCGACGAATCGGGCTATTCGGTGGTGGTGGCCAACAACGGCGTCACCGCGATCGAACGCGCCTGCGCGCTGTCTCCCGACATCGTGCTGCTCGACGCGGTGATGCCGGGGATGGACGGCTTCGAGGTATGCCGGCGCCTGAAGGCCGACCTGCGCACGCGCGCGATTCCCGTGGTGTTCATGACCGGCCTGACCGAGGATGAACACATCCTGGCGGCATTCCAGGCCGGCGTCGCCGACTACGTCACCAAGCCGGTACGCCAGAGCGAGGTGCTGGCGCGGATCCGCGCCCATATGCGCACCGCCAGCATGGTGACCGAGGCGCGCAGCGCGCTCGACGCCTTCGGTCACGCGGTGCTGGTGGCGGGCCTGGATGGCCGCATCGCCTGGCAGACGCCGCTGGCGCGCGCCTGGATGCAGTCCTGGTTTGCCGACGATGCCAATCGCGGCATGCCGGCGCGCGTGGTGCTGTGGTTGCAGGACGCCGTCAGTGCCCGTGCGGCCGGCCAGGAAACGCCACCGCTGGTACTGGCGCAGGGCACGCGCCGCCTCGCCTTCGACCTGGCCGAGGCCCAGGACGATGGCTATTTCACGCTGGTACTGCGCGAAGAATCGGATGACGCTCAAGTCCAAGGCCTGATGGCCGGCTTCGCCCTGACCCGACGCGAAGCCGAGGTGCTGCACTGGGTCAGCAAGGGCAAGACCAACCGCGACATCGGCGACATCCTCGGCACCAGCCCGCGCACCGTCAACAAGCACCTGGAGCACGTGTTCGCCAAGCTGGGCGTCGAGACGCGCACGGCGGCAGCGTCGCAGGCCCTGGCCCGCAGCGCGCGCCAGCGTTAGATCGCGAGGTGGCGCTTGACGTCGTCGCCGTCCATGGTCGACTGCAGCCCCTGCGCCACCACCGCGCCACGTGACAGCACCACGTAGCGGTCGGCCAACGCGTGGGCGAAGTCGAAGTACTGCTCGCACAGCACGATTGCCATGTCGCCACGCGCGCGTAGCAGGTTGATCACGCGCTCGATGTCCTTGATGATCGACGGCTGGATGCCCTCGGTCGGCTCGTCCAGGATCAACAGGCGCGGGCGCTGCAACAGCGCGCGCGCGATCGCCAGTTGCTGCTGCTGGCCGCCCGACAAATCGCCGCCACGGCGGCCCAGCATGTCCTTCAACACCGGGAACAGGTCGAACACCTCGGGATCGATATGCCGCGCCGCGCGGCCCGGCAGCACGGCCATGCCCATGCGCAGGTTCTCTTCCACCGTCAGGCGCGCAAAGATCTCGCGGCCCTGCGGCACATAGGCGATGCCGGCGGCGGCGCGCGCATGCGGCGCCAGGCGCGTGATATCGCGCCCACCCAGGTGCACCCGGCCGGAAGCCAGCGGCAGCACGCCCATCAGACATTTGAGCAGCGTGGTCTTGCCCACGCCATTGCGGCCCAGCAGCGCCAGGCACTGGCCCTGGGCCAGGTCGAGCGACACCCCGCGCAAGGTGTGGGAAGAACCGTAGTACTGATTCAGGTCATCGGCTTGCAGCATCATGGTCAGCGCCCCAGGTAGACTTCGATCACGCGTTCATCGGCCTGCACTTCGTCCATGCGGCCCTCGGCCAGCACCGATCCCTCGTGCAGCACCGTCACCTTGTCCTGGCGCGCGACGTGGGCGACGAAGCCCATGTCGTGTTCCACCACCATGATCGAGTGCTTCCCCCGTAATTCGTCGAGCAGTTCGGCGGTACGTTCGGTCTCGAAGTCGGACATGCCTGCCACCGGCTCGTCGAGCAGGATCAGCGCCGGCTCCTGGATCAGCAGCATGCCGATCTCGAGCCACTGCTTCTGACCATGCGACAGCAGGCCGGCCGGACGCCAAGCCTGGTCGTCCAGGCGAATCTGGCGCAGCACCGCGTCGATGCGGTCGCGCTGTTCGCCATCCAGGCGCGCGAACAACGCCGCACGCACCCGCTTGTCGGTCTTCAGCGCCAGTTCCAGGTTCTCGAACACGGTGTGCGATTCGAACACGGTCGGGCGCTGGAACTTGCGGCCGATGCCGGCGCGCGCGATCTGGTGCTCGCTCATCGTCGCCAGGTCATGGCGCTGGCCAAACCAGGCGCTGCCCGCCGTGGGGCGGGTCTTGCCGGTGATGACGTCCATCATCGTGGTCTTGCCGGCGCCATTCGGGCCGATGATGCAGCGCAGTTCACCGACCGAGATGTCGAGGTTCAGCCGGTTCAAGGCCCGAAAGCCGTCGAAGCTGACGCTTACGTCTTCCAGGTACAGGATCGCGCCGTGGCTGGTATCGAGCGCGTCGTCGTGGGCGAGCCTCATGCGGCTTCCTCCAATGCTTGTTTTTCCCTCAAAGCAGTTGGTGAGGCGCGCCGACGCGGCAGGCGCAGTCCCAACATCCCTTTCGGCATGAAGAGCGTGACCAGAATGAACAGCATGCCGAGCGCGAACAGCCACAGGTCGGGGAAGGCGGCGGTGAACCAGCTCTTGAGGCCATTCACGGTGAACGCGCCCAGGATCGCCCCAATCAGCGTGCCGCGCCCACCCACCGCAACCCAGATCACCATCTCGATCGAGTTCGCCGGTGACATCTCGGACGGATTGATGATGCCGACCTGCGGCACGTAGAGCGCGCCGGCGATGCCGCACAGGACCGCCGACAGCGTCCACACGAACAGCTTGAACCACAGAGGATCGTAGCCGATGAACATCAGGCGCGGCTCGGCATCGCGCACGCCCTGCAGCACCCGGCCCAGGCGCGACGCCACCAGCCAGCGGCACAGGCACAGCGCGCCGACCAGGAGGGCCAGCGTCACCAGGAACATCACCGCACGTGTACCAGGCGCGGTGATGTCGTGGCCGAGGATGCGGCGAAAATCGGTGAAGCCGTTATTGCCACCGAAGCCAGTATCGTTACGGAAGAACAGCAACATGCAGGCGTAGGCCAGCGCCTGGGTGATGATCGAAAAGTACACGCCCTTGATGCGCGAACGGAAGGCGAAGTAGCCGAACACGAAGGCCAGCACGCCCGGCACCAGCACCACCAGCACCATGCAGTACCAGAAGCTGTCGGTAAAGGCCCAGAACCACGGCAGCTCCTGCCAGTCGAGGAAGACCATGAAGTCGGGCAGCGCGCTGCCGTACACGCCATCGCGGCCGATCGCGCGCATCAGGTACATGCCGTGGGCATAGGCGCCGAGCGCGAAGAACAGCGCGTGGCCGAGCGACAGGATGCCGGTATAGCCCCACACCAGGTCGAGCGCCAGCGCGGCAAGTGCGTAGCACATGAATTTGCCGACCAGCGCCAGCGTGTAGCCGGAAATGTGCAGCGTGTGCCCGGGAGGGAACACCAGGTGCAGCAGCGGCAGCAGCGCCGCCACGACGACCAGCACCACGAGAAGATAGCGGGCCGGCCGCGAGAACAGCGCTTGCGTCGGATGGGTCATTCCACACTCCTTCCCTTGAGCGCGAACAGTCCCTGCGGACGGCGCTGGATGAAGACCACGATGAAGACCAGGATGCCGATCTTGGTCAGCACGGCGCCAGTGAACGGTTCGAGCAGCTTGGTCAACTCTCCCAGGCCGAGCGCGGCGATCACGGTGCCGGCCAGTTGCCCGACGCCGCCCAGCACCACCACCATGAACGAATCGATGATGTAGGCCTGGCCCAGGTCGGGCCCGACGTTGCCGAGCTGGGACAGCGCCACGCCACCCAGGCCGGCGATGCCGGAACCGAGGCCGAAGGTCAGCATGTCGATGCGGCCGGTCGGCACGCCGACGCAGTCGGCCATGCGCCGGTTCTGCATTACCGCACGCACGAACAAACCGAGCCGGGTGGCGTTGAGCAACAGCCAGACGGCGGCGGTGACCAGCGCCGCGAACACGATGATGGCGATGCGGTTGTACGGCAGCACGAGCGAGCCGAGTACGGTCACGCCACCCGCCATCCAGGCCGGATTGGCGACTTCGACGTTCTGGGCGCCAAACAGCGTGCGTACGCCCTGCATCAGCACCAGGCTGATGCCCCAGGTGGCGAGCAGGGTCTCGAGAGGACGGCCATATAGCCAGCGGATCACGGTGCGCTCGAGCGCCATGCCGGCCAGCGCCGCGACCAGGAATGCGGCCGGCAGCGCCGCCAGCAGATACCAATCGACTGACTCGGGAAGATAATGGCGAAACAGCGACTGCACCAGCCAGGTGGTGTAGGCGCCGATCATCAGCAGTTCGCCGTGCGCCATATTGATCACGCCCATCAGGCCGAACGTGATCGCCAGCCCGAGCGCGGCCAGCAGCAGCACGCTGCCCAGCGACAGCCCCTGGAACAGGCGGCCGGCCAGGTCGGCGCGGCGCTGACGGCTGTCGAGGGCGGCCAGCGCCGTGGCCGCGGCCACGCGCACCGACTCGTCGGTTTCAAAGCCCGGTTCCAGCAAGGCTTGCAGCAGCGGGCGCTGGGCCGCGTTGCCCGATTCTCCAAGCTGCACGGCGGCGGTGCGACGCTCGGCCGGGTCGTTCGATTGCAGTCCAATGCGCGCTACCAGCAGCGCCAGCACCGCGCGCACCTCGTCATCGGTCTCCTGAACCAGTGCGCGCCGCGCCGGCGCCGACTGGGCCGGATCTGGTTCGCCATCGAGCATGGCGCGCGCCGCTGCCAGCCGACGTGCGGGCTGCGGCGCGCCCAGGTCCATGCCGGACAATGCCGCCGCGATGGCCACGCGCAGCCGGTTGTTGACCATGATGGTTTCTGCACCCTCGGGCAGGCTGCGGTCCGGACCGGCGATGCCGACTTCCCCCTCCGCGGTCGCGTACAGCGCGTCGTCCTGCAGCGCGCGCAGCACCGCCGCCGCCTGCGGCGTGCCGAGTGCACCCAGGAACGCCACCGCCGTCACGCGGGCGTCGGGGTCGTCGCCGGCCAGCGGCGCCAGCAGCGCCGGCGCCACGCCTGCCGGTGTGGCCCAGGCGGCGCCGGCGACCAGCCACAGCGCGGCCAGCAGAACCCGTAATACGTGCATCGTCATGTGGCGCTCTCCTCGACCCGCAACCGTTGGTGCATCAGATCTTCTGCTTCGCTTCGTTGCCCTTGATGTAGGGGCTCCAGGGCTGGGCGCGGATTGGCGCCTTGCTCTTCCAGACCACGTTGAACTGGCCGTCGGCCTTGATCTCGCCGATCATCACCGGCTTGTGCAGGTGGTGGTTGGTGGCGTCCATCGTCAAGGTGAAGCCGGATGGCGCCTTGAAGGTCTGGCCGGCCATCGCCGCGATCACCTTGTCGGTATCGACCGACTTGGCTTTCTCGACCGCCTGTGCCCACATGTGGATGCCGACATAGGTCGCTTCCATCGGGTCATTGGTGACCGCCTTCTGCGCATTCGGCAGCTTCTTGGCCAGCGCGTAGGCTTTCCACTTCCTGGTGAATTCGGCGTTGACGGGGTTCTTCACCGACTCGAAGTAATTCCAGGCCGCCAGGTGGCCAACCAGTGGCCGGGTATCGACGCCGCGCAGTTCCTCTTCGCCGACCGAGAACGCCACCACCGGCACGTCGGTTGCCTTGATGCCGGCGTTGCCCAGTTCCTTGTAGAACGGGACATTGGAGTCGCCGTTGATGGTCGAGATCACCGCGGTCTTGCCGCCCGCCGAGAACTTCTTGATGTTGGCGACAATGGTCTGGTAGTCGGCGTGGCCGAACGGCGTATAGGCTTCCTGGATATCCTCGTCCTTCATTCCTTTGCTCTTGAGGAACGCACGCAGGATCTTGTTGGTGGTGCGTGGGTACACGTAGTCGGTGCCGAGCAGGACGAAGCGGCGCGCGCCGCCGCCATCCTTGCTCATCAGGTATTCGACGGCGGGAATCGCCTGCTGATTCGGCGCGGCGCCGGTGTAGAACACGTTCTTCTCGAGTTCTTCGCCTTCATACTGGACCGGGTAGAACAGCAGGCTATTGAGTTCCTTGAACACCGGCAGCACCGACTTGCGCGACACCGAGGTCCAGCAGCCGAACACCGCGGCTACCTTGTCGCGGGCTATCAACTGGCGCGCCTTCTCGGCGAACAGCGGCCAGTTCGAGGCCGGGTCGACCATCACCGGTTCGAGCTTGCGGCCCAACACCCCGCCCTTCGCATTGATTTCCTCGATGGCCATCAGGGCCACGTCCTTGAGCGTGGTCTCCGAGATCGCCATGGTGCCCGACAGCGAATGCAGGATGCCGACCTTGATGGTCTCGGCCGCGGATGCCGGCAGGCCGCCAGCCAAGAGGGCGGTGGCCGCGGCGATATGGGTCAGGCGAGTGATGAATTGGCGACGCTGGTGCATGGTGATTCTCCTGGTCGATGAAATAAGGCACGCTCAGTACTGGACTTGCAGGTTGACGGCGAAGATCGAACGGTCGGCAAACGTGTCCTGCCGGGTCTTCGAATAGACCGCGCCAAGCTGGGCGTTGTAGCCGTCGATGATCCAGTTGACGCCGGCGTCGCTCTGGCGTGTGTCCAATCCGGTATCGGGACGGAACTGCTGGTAGCGCACGAACGGCTGCAGCGGGCCGGCGCCGGCATTAACGGCGAAGATGTAGCCGAGACCCGCCGACCAGGCCTTGCCCTGCTCGGCCAGCACCACGTCGTCGTTGCGGTAGTGGTAGTACGCCGCTTCGACGGAGAGCGCGCCGCCCGGCAGGCGTTTCTCAAACAGGAAGTCGACGTTCCAAGCGGTGTAGTTGCCGACGTCCGACACGGTGAGCACGCCCTCCTTCTGGTAGCGCGCGGCGACGCCGATCGCCAGGATGTCCTTGCTGCCCAGGTAGTTGCCGGTGCCGTAGTAGCCCGGCTCGGCGTCCCAGAAATCGTATTGCAGGCGCCCGGCGAACATCGGCTGGTCGCCGGCATCGACGCCGGCGGCGCGCGCCTGGCCCTGGGTCAGGCTGCCGATGCCGAAGGTGCGGCCTTCGAAGGCGCCGAACGAATATCCCAGTTTGCCGTCGGCCACATTGCCCCACACGACCACGCCGTCGTCGCGGCCGCGGAAGATGCCGCCGTTGTAGCCGTAGCGCGACGCCACGCCGGCCCAGTAGCCGCCGCCGAGCGAGTAGTACGGTCCGGCCATGTTGGCGCGGTCGCTGGGCGAGAGCAGGCGTCCCGCCCAGACATTCAGCGCCGGTGAGATGGTGAACTGGGCGGCGGCGTCCAGCACGCGGATCCGGTCGCCGTCCCATTCGGTATTGAACATGCCGCCGATGGTCTTGTTCAGGGTGGCGCCGAAGTACAGGCGGCCGCTGTCGAGGTTGAAGTCGTGCGAGCGGCTGTCGCCATCCGGTGCGCCATCCTCGACGCTGGCGTAACTGGCGCGGGAGCCGAAGCCGACCGAGACCGAACGGTCCGGACCGATGGGAATCGTCGCGCCGGCCTGGGCCTGGGCTGCGGCGCAGGCGCACAGCAGAACGGAAAGCTTGAAGGTGGATCGCATGCGGTCCTCGTTGTGGGGTGGGCGGGATTGCCTGAAATGTTTCCTGTTGCGAAAAGATTAGCGACCCGCGCCGGGTTCGGACATACGTCACTTGGCGTATTGAGGGTGGCTTCCCGCGCCGGGATACTGGTCACGGAAGAGCTGTCCCGTCACCGATCACTTACCCATCACGCACAACCATGACCAATCACCCGAGCGCCCCCCCTCTCTCCACCGCGTTCTGGACGCTGGCCGACTGGGCCGCCGCCTATCGGAACGGCGCCAATCCGGCCGACCTGCTGGCGCCGCTGGTGGCTGCGCTGGATGACGCCGACCCAGCCTGGATCACGCGTCTCGACGGCGCTGCGCTGGCCGCGCGCCTGGAACGGCTGGTGCAGCAGCGCGACGGCGCCGGCGACCTGCCCCTGTACGGCGTGCCATTCGCGGTCAAGGACAATATCGACGTGGCCGGACTGCCGACCACCTGCGCCTGTCCCGACTTCGCTTACGTGCCGGAGACCAGCGCCGCCGTCATCGCGCGCCTGGAAGCGGCCGGCGCGGTCGTCATCGGCAAGACCAACCTCGACCAGTTCGCCACCGGCCTGGTGGGAACGCGCTCGCCGTATGGTCCAGTACCCAATTCGTTCGATCCGGAGTACGTCAGCGGCGGCTCGAGTTCGGGCTCGGCGTCGGCGGTGGCGCGCGGCCTGGTGCCGTTCGCGCTCGGTACCGATACTGCCGGCTCGGGCCGGGTGCCAGCCGGCCACAACAACCTGGTAGGCCTGAAGCCGACCCGCGGCCTGGTCTCGACGCGCGGGCTGGTGCCGGCCTGCCGCACGCTCGATTGCATTACCGTGCTGGCCCTGAGCGTGGACGATGCCGATGCGGCGCTGCGCGTAATGGCCGGCTTCGATGCGGAGGATCCGTATTCCCGGCATGCGCCGGCGCGGCCGGTGACATGGCCGGCGCGGCCGGTGCTGGGCGTGCCGCTCGCGTACGACTGGTTCGGCGATACGAACGCCGAAAGCCTGCATCTGGACGCCTTGCAGCGTCTGGAGGCACTGGGCGTCGAATTGAAACCGGTCGACTTCGGGCCGCTATTCGAGACCGCCGCGCTGCTGTACGAAGGCCCCTGGGTGGCCGAGCGCTACGCCGCAATCGCCCCCTTGATGCAGAAGCACCCCGAATCCGTCCATCCGACCGTGCGCGCCATCATCGGCCGCGCCACCAATTTCAGCGCCGTCGACGTCTACCAAGCCGAATACGGCCGCATGGCGCTGGCGCGCCAGGCCGAGAACCTGATGGCGGGCCTGGACGGCCTGCTGGTGCCTACCGCACCCACCATCCCCACCATCGCCGACGTGCTGGCCGATCCGGTCACGCTCAATTCGCGCATGGGCGTGTACACCAACTTCGTCAACCTGCTGGACTGGAGCGCGATCGCCCTGCCGGCCGGGATCCGCAACGACGGCCTGCCGGCCGGGATCACCCTGATCGCCCCGAGCTGGCACGAGGCGCGCCTGCTTGAATTCGGGCGCAGCTGGCAGGCGGCGTCACCATGGTTGCGCGGTGCGTCGGGTCAGCCGCTTCCCGCGCCAATGCCCCCTGCGCCATCGCTCGACGGCCAGGTCGTGCTGGCCGTGGTCGGCGCCCACCTGTCCGGCATGCCGCTTAACTGGCAGCTGGCCGAGCGCGGCGCCGTGCTGCTGGAAGCGACGCAAACGTCCAGCGCCTATCGCCTGTATGCGCTGCCCGGCACCGTGCCGCCCAAGCCGGGACTGGTGCGCATCGGCGCCGGCGCGCCGATCGCCGTCGAACTGTGGGCGATGCCGGTCGAACGCTTCGGTTCCTTCGTGGCGCTGATCCCGGCGCCGTTGGGCATCGGCACGCTGGAACTGGCCGACGGCCGCAGCGTGCAGGGCTTCGTCTGCGAATCGTGGGCCACTGCCGGCGCCCAGGACATCACGGCGCTGGGCGGCTGGCGCGCCTATATCGCCACGCGCTAAAACGACGTTTCCCGGGCTTGATCCCTGACTGGAGTATCCGACCATGTTCCACACCGTCCTGATCGCCAACCGCGGCGAAATCGCCGTGCGCATCGCGCGCACCCTCAAGAAGATGGGCATCCGCTCGGTGGCCGTCCATTCCGACGCCGACCGCGACAGCCTGCACGTCGCCGCCGCCGATGTCGCAGTATCCCTGGGCGGCAACAGCGCCGCCGAGAGCTATCTGCGCGGCGAACGCATCCTGGACATCGCGCGCGAGACCGGCGCCCAGGCGATCATTCCCGGCTACGGCTTCCTGTCCGAAAACACCGAATTCGCCGAACAGTGCGCTGCAGCAGGCATCGTGTTCGTGGGGCCGACGCCCAGCCAGGTGCGCCGCTTCGGCCTGAAACACACGTCGCGCGAGATCGCGCAGGCCGCCGGGGTGCCGCTCACGCCCGGCACCGGTCTTTTAAATGATCTCGACGAAGCACGCGCCGCCGCCGAACGTATCGGCTATCCGGTCATGCTCAAGAGCACCGCCGGCGGTGGTGGCATCGGGCTGTCGCGCTGCGACGACGCAGCGCAACTCGATGCGGCTTTCGCCTCGGTCCAGCGCCTGGGCCAGAACTTCTTCAAGGACAGCGGCGTTTTCATCGAGCGCTTCGTCGCCGATGCGCGCCACGTCGAGGTGCAGATCTTCGGCGATGGCCGCGGGCGCGTGGTGGCGCTGGGCGAGCGCGATTGCTCGGTGCAGCGCCGCAACCAGAAAGTGGTCGAGGAAACGCCGGCGCCGCTCCTGCCGCCCGCCACCCGCACCGCCATGCTGGACGCCGCAGTGCGCCTGGGCCAGGCGGTGGACTATGTCTCGGCCGGCACCGTCGAATTCATCTACGACGGCGCGCGCGACGCCTTTTATTTTTTGGAGGTGAACACACGCCTGCAGGTCGAGCATCCGATCACCGAGCTTGTTACCGGTCTCGATCTGGTCGAATGGATGGTGCGCATCGCGGCCGGCGAGCCGCCCTCCTTCGACGACCTGGCAACGCCGCAAGGCGCGGCGATCGAAGTGCGCATCTATGCCGAAAACCCGGCGCGCAACTTCCAGCCGGCGCCGGGCGTGCTGACCGAGGTGGCCTTTCCCGAAGGCGTACGGGTCGACACCTGGGTGCGCACCGGCACCGAGGTATCGGCCCATTACGATCCCATGATCGCCAAGGTCATCGCCCACGGCGCCGACCGCGAAGATGCACGCCGCAAGCTGCTGGCCGCGCTGGAGGCGACCCGCCTGCACGGCAGCGCCACCAACCTCGACTACCTGCGCGGCATCCTGGCCAGCAGCTCCTTCGCCGAAGGCCGCGTCTCGACCGGCTTCCTCGACACCTACACCCACGAATCGGCGCTGGTCGAAGTACTCGAAGGCGGCACCTACACCACCGTGCAGGATTACCCGGGACGCGCCGGCTACTGGGACATCGGCGTGCCGCCGTCAGGCCCGATGGACGACCTGGCCTTTCGCCTGGCCAACCGCATCGTCGGCAACGACGAAGGTGCGGCCGGCCTCGAATGCACGCTGCAGGGCCCGACCCTGCGCTTTCACGGCGACGCGCTGATTGCCTTGACCGGCGCGCCGGCAGAGGCGACGCTGGACGGTGGCCTGCCCCTGCCCTGGTGGCAGCCGGTCCCGGTGCGCGCCGGCCAGGTGCTGCGCATGGGACGCGCAACCAGCGGCTGCCGCAGTTACCTCGCACTGCGCCACGGCCTCGATGTGCCCGATTACCTGGGCAGCAAGTCGACCTTCGTGCTGGGCAAGTTCGGCGGTCATGCCGGGCGCACGCTGGGCGTGGGCGACGTGCTGCCGATCTGCCGTCCCGGGCCTGACGCCGACGCCCTGCCGATACCCCAGGGAATGGCGCAGGCGCCGGCGTACGGGCGTCACTGGGACATCGGCGTGCTGTACGGCCCGCACGGCGCGCCGGACTTCTTCACCGAAGACAGCATCGCGACCTTCTTCGCCACCGACTACGAGGTGCACTACAACTCGAACCGCCTGGGCGTGCGCCTGGTCGGTCCGAAGCCCGCATGGACCCGCAGCGACGGCGGCGAGGCCGGCCTGCATCCGTCCAATGTGCACGACTGCGTGTACGCGATCGGCAGCGTCAACTTCACTGGCGACACGCCGGTGATTCTGACCTGCGACGGTCCGAGCCTGGGCGGCTTCGTGTGCCCGGTGACGATCGCGCGCGCTGAACTGTGGAAAGTCGGCCAGGTAAAGCCGGGCGACACGATCCGCTTCAGGCGCATCGGTTTTGAAGACGCCCTGGCGCTTGAACTGGCCCAGGATGCGGCGATCCGCGCGCTCGCGCCCTTGCCTTCCCTGCCAATCCTGTCGGAGCAAGCCGTATCGACCGGCTGCGTGCTGGCCGCGCTGCCCGCCGATGGCGAACGGCCCGCGGTGGCTTATCGCCAGGCCGGCGACAAGTACATCCTGCTGGAATACGGTCCCAACGTGCTGGACCTGCGCGTGCGGCTGCGCATCCACCTGTTGATGGAGGCATTGAAGGCGTTGCGCCTACCCGGCGTGCAGGAACTCTCGCCCGGGGTGCGCTCGGTGCAGATCCACTACGACAGCCGGGTGTTGGCACAGGATGCGCTGCTGGCGCGATTGATGGCGCTCGAAGCGCAACTGTCCGGCATCGAAGGCGTGCAGGTCCCGAGCCGGATCGTGCACCTGCCGCTGGCGTTCGAGGATTCGGCCACGCTCGGCGCGGTCGAACGCTACCGCGAAACCGTAAAGGCCGAGGCGCCCTGGTTGCCGAACAACGTCGACTTCATCCAGCGCATCAATGGGCTGGACAGCCGCGAGGCCGTGCGTGACGCCATCTTCGACGCCAGTTACATGGTGATGGGTCTCGGCGACGTGTATCTGGGGGCGCCGTGCGCGGTGCCGCTCGACCCGCGCCACCGGCTGCTGACGTCGAAGTACAACCCGGCGCGTACCTATACCGCCGAGGGCACGGTCGGCATCGGCGGTATTTATATGTGTATCTACGGGATGGACTCGCCCGGTGGCTACCAGCTGGTGGGGCGCACGGTACCGATCTGGAATAAATTCCTCCATAACCGCCAGTTTGGCGACCAGCCCTGGCTGCTGCGCTTCTTCGATCGGGTGCGCTTCTATCCGGTGGGCGAGATTGAACTCGAGGCGTTCCGCGATGACTTCCGCGCCGGACGTGCCCAGCTACACATCGAGGAATCGGTGTTCGACCTGGTCACGCACGAACGCGAACTGGCGCAGGATGCCGACGCGATCGCGCAGTTCCGGGCGCGCCAGCAGGCCGCCTTCACGGCCGAAGTGGCGTTGTGGCATGAAGACGCCGGCGCTGGCGCCCAGGCGGACGAAGAAGTGCAGGCGCTGTCCGATATCTCCGGCACCGCGGTCGCGGCCGAGATGTCGGGCAATGTCTGGAAGCTGCTGGTGGAACCCGGCCAAGTGGTGCAGGCCGGCCAGGTGGTGGCGATCCTGGAGGCGATGAAGATGGAGTTCTCTGTGCAGGCGCCGCACGCCGGGACGGTAACGGCAGTGTATTGCCGCGCTGGCAAAATGGTCGATGCGGGACAGGCGCTGTTCGCGCTCGAGGTAGCGTGAGAGTCAGTCGCGACGCACGCGCCGCTTCGGCGCCAGCACGCGCCAGGCCGGTACTGTCAACTTACCGTAGTCCGCAAAGCTTTGTAAGCTAGCGGGATGACAACCTCTCAACTTTAACGTGGCTCCGCTACCATAGAACCTGGGTCGAAATGTAAACGGCCAAGCGACGGCCATTTGGCCGTTATCAGGTGTGGTGCACACACTTGGCGTGTGGTGTTGAACCCAATGCAAACGGGCCCCAACGGGGCCCGTACTATGAGGATCTGGAGGCGAGGACGGGAGTCGAACCCGTCTAGACGGCTTTGCAGGCCGCTGCATAACCGCTTTGCTACCTCGCCAGAGGATATAGTGCGCTTGATCGATGTGAACGGTTATGAAGCACATCAACAAGGGAAGAAAGGATCTTCCTGAATTCTGGAGCGGGAGAAGAGTCTCGAACTCTCGACCTCAACCTTGGCAAGGTTGCGCTCTACCAACTGAGCTACTCCCGCTTAGGAGTGTTACCACTTATCTTGCAAAACCTGGAGCGGGAGAAGAGTCTCGAACTCTCGACCTCAACCTTGGCAAGGTTGCGCTCTACCAACTGAGCTACTCCCGCATGGAGCCTTACAATTTACTACCGACTGCAGCGCCAGTTCAGAAAACTGGAGCGGGAGAAGAGTCTCGAACTCTCGACCTCAACCTTGGCAAGGTTGCGCTCTACCAACTGAGCTACTCCCGCGTACAGAACAACGATTATGACAGAACTTTGACGTTTTTCCAAGATCGCTTTACAGCTTTGCAATCTTTGGAGCGGGAGAAGAGTCTCGAACTCTCGACCTCAACCTTGGCAAGGTTGCGCTCTACCAACTGAGCTACTCCCGCTTCGTCTTTCATTCTGTTGCGTTGTTGTCGCAACAGGCAGGCATTATAGAGATTCTATTCTGTACGTCAAGGATGCCACGAAACAAATTAAATCGCCCCCGCCTTCTCCTTGATCAGGGGCCAGGCGCGGCGCAGATAGTAGAACATCGACCACACCGTCAGCACGCCCGCCACCCACAACAGGTACTCGCCCCAGAAGTGAATGTCGATGCCGAACAGGCGGTCATGGAACAGCAGCATCGGGATTGCCGTCATCTGGGCAGCGGTCTTGATCTTGCCGATCGAGCTCACCGCCACCGAGCGCGTGGCGCCGATCTGGGCCATCCATTCGCGCAGGGCCGAGATGGTGATCTCGCGGCCGATGATGATGCCGGCGATGATCGCGTCCACCCGGTCGAGCTGGACCAGCACCAGCAGCGCGCCGGCCACCATCAGCTTGTCTGCAACCGGGTCGAGGAAGGCGCCGAAGGCCGAGGTTTCGTTCCAGCGGCGGGCCAGGAAACCGTCGAACCAGTCGGTGATGGCGGCGACGATGAAGACGGCGGTGGCCGCCAGATTGCGCTCGTGGAGCGTCATCCAGTCAGTAGGAAGATAGAACAATCCGACAACGAGGGGAATGAGCGCGACGCGTAACCAGGTCAGGAGAATCGGTATATTGAAGGGCATGAGAGAGCTGATTACCGTGGAAAAATGCTTGGCCATTAGTCTACATGGGTATGCTGGTTTGGGCCAGTTGACTCATCTGTATGCTCCCAATTGAGCGCCTGAAAGCTCAACGTCCGACAGACATCGCGGGTTGACGTGAGGCATATAAACAGAGCAAGCACGTCGTTCCCGCGCAGGCGGAAATAGCGCCACTGGCACTATTTCCCCCAAGCTTGAGTACACCGCTCAGGCCCGGCAACACTGGCGGCGCTCACGACTTGGGCTCCCACCTTCGTGGGAGCGACGTGCGTGGGTCGCTAGTTAATGCAACTGCCTGTAAATCTCTTCCGCCAACGCGCTCGAAATCCCCTCGACCGTCATCAAGTCTTCCACGCTGGCGTCGACCACCCCGCGCAGGCCACCAAAGCGCGCCAGCAGGCGCTGGCGGCGCTTGGCGCCGATGCCTTCGATCTCTTCCAGGCGCGAGGCCTGGCGCGCCTTGGCGCGCTTGGCGCGCATGCCGGTGATGGCGAAACGGTGCGCCTCGTCGCGGATCAGCGCCACCAGCATCAGCGCCGCCGATTCCTTGCCCAGTTCCTGGGCCGGGCGGCCGTCGGCGAAGATCAAGGTCTCCAGGCCCACGCGCCGCCCTTCCCCCTTCGCCACGCCGACGATCATCGAGATGTCCAGCCCCAGCTCCGTAAATACCTGGCGCGCCATTTCCACTTGCCCCTTGCCGCCGTCGACCAGCACGATGTCGGGCATCACGCCCTCCCCGCCCGCCACTTTTTCGTAGCGGCGCGTCAAGACCTGGCGCATGGCGGCGTAGTCGTCGCCCGGCGTGATGCCGTTGATGTTGAAGCGGCGATATTCGCCGTTCTGCATCTGGTGGTGGTGGAACACCACGCACGACGCTTGCGTCGCCTCGCCCGCCGTATGGCTGATGTCGAAGCATTCGACGCGCAAGGCGTCCAGGTCTTCGCTGTCGAGCTGCAAGGTGTCGGCCAGCGCGCGCGTGCGCGCCTGTTGCGAGCCCTGCTCGGACAGCAGGCGCGCCAGCGCGATCTCGCCGCCCTTGCAGGCCATCTCGAGCCACTGGCGGCGCTGGCCACCCGGCTGCAGCACCAGGCTGATGCGGTGGCCGCACTGCTCCTGCAAGGCCATGATCAGCTCGGGCTGGTCGAATTCCACGTTCAGGATCAGGGTGCCCGGGATGAACTGGCCGGCATAGTGCTGGGCCAGGAAGGCGCACAGCACCTCCACTTCGATCGGGCATTCCCCCAGCGATTCGCCGACGTGGCTCGGGAAATAGGCGCGGTCGCCCAGGTGACGGCCGCCACGCACCATGGCCAGGTTGACGCAGGCGCGCCCGCCCTGCACCACCACGGCGATGACGTCGACATCGGCGTCGCCCGTGGTCTCCATGCTTTGCGCGTGCAGCACCTTCGACAGCGCCTGGATCTGGTTGCGCACCGACGCGGCCTGCTCGAACTTGAGCTCCATCGCGTAGTCCTGCATCTTCTGCTCGAGGTCGGCCATCACCTCGCTCTGGCGTCCGCGCAGGAAACGCGCCGCGTTCTCGACGTCGAGTTTGTAGTCCTCCGGCGCGATCAGTTTCACGCAGGGCGCGCTGCAGCGGCCGATCTGATGCAGCAGGCAGGGCCGCGTGCGGTTCGCATAGACGCTGTCCTCGCAGGTGCGCAGCCGGAAGACGCGCTGCAGCAGCTGGATCGATTCCTTCGCTGCCCAGGCACTGGGGAAAGGACCGAAGTACTGATTCTTCTTGTCCAGCGCGCCGCGGTAATACGCCATGCGCGGCGCCTCGCCGCCAGTGATCTTGATGTAGGGGTAAGACTTGTCGTCGCGGAATAGGATGTTGTAGCGCGGCTTGAGCGTCTTGATCAGGTTGTTTTCCAGGATCAGCGCTTCGGCCTCGCTGCTGACGACCGTCGTTTCCAGGCGCGCGATCTGCGACACCATCATCGCGATGCGCGGGCTCGACAGGTTTTTCTGGAAGTAGCTCGAGACGCGGTTCTTGAGGTTGCGCGCCTTGCCGACGTAGAGCACATTGTCGGCCGCATCGAAGTAGCGGTAGACGCCGGGCAGCCCCGGCAGGCGGTTGACGACGGCCAGCACTTGCGCGCGCACGTCGGCCTCCACCTTCGGGCTCAATTCGCGGTTGGCTTCGGCGCGCATTTCCTCGCGCGCGTCCGACAGGCGCTCGCGGCCGAGCCGTGCGGCCAGTTCGGGAGTGACGTCGACGGATGGGGTGCCGGTTGCTGCGGGTTTTGCTTCGGACATTACTCTGCCAATGATGGTGATACCAACGGCGCCTGGGTCACGATCACGAAGGCGACGCCGTAGTCGGCCTCGTCGCTGATAGTCACCTGGGCGCTGAGCCGGTGCTCGCGCATGAAGTCGCCAAGGGCGCCGCTGCAGACGATGACCGGCTTGCCGCTCGGGTCATTGAGCATCTGGGCGGAACGCCAGGTCATGGGCATGCGCATGCCCATACCGATGGCTTTCGAGAACGCTTCCTTGGCCGAAAAGCGGGTGGCCAGAAAGCGCAGGCCGCGCACCGCGTTCTTGGCGCTGCGGGCATGGTATTTTTCCAGCTCTTGCGGGCCGAGGATTTTCTCGGCGAAGCGCGGGCCGCTGCGCGCGAGGGCAGCCTCGACACGCGAGATCTGGACGATGTCGGTGCCGATGCCGTAGATCATCTCAGGCTCCGGCTTTCGCAGTGTAGGTCACGCCCAGGCGCGCCGCGACCATGATCGCCTTCATCTCGCGCACCGCGTTTTCCCAGCCGGCGAACAGCGCATGCGCCACGATGGCGTGGCCGATGTTCAGCTCGTGCAGGTCGGGAATCGCCGCGATCGGCTGCACGTTCGTGTAGTGCAGGCCATGGCCGGCATTCACGCGCAGGCCGCGCTTCGCGCCTTCATGCACACCCAGCTTGATGCGTTCGAGCTCGTGCGCGACTTCATTGCCTTCGGCCTCGGCATAGCGGCCCGTGTGCAGCTCGATCACGGTGGCACCCACGGCAGCCGCCGCTTCGATCTGGCGCGCATCGGCATCGATGAACAGCGAGACGCGGATGCCCTCTTCCTTCAGCTGCTTTACGGCCGCCTCGACCTCGTTGTAGTAGCGCACCACGTCCAGGCCGCCCTCGGTCGTGACTTCCTCGCGCCGCTCCGGCACCAGGCACACGTCCTGCGGCTTCACCTGGCAGGCGAAGTCGATCATCTCGCGCGTCACGGCCGCTTCCAGGTTCATGCGCGTCAAGAGCAGCGGACGCAGGGCCAGCACGTCGGCATCCTTGATGTGGCGGCGGTCTTCGCGCAGGTGCAGGGTGATCAGGTCGGCGCCCGCCTGCTCGGCCAGCAGCGCGGCGCGCAGCGGGTCCGGATACGTCGTGCCACGCGCATTGCGCACGGTGGCGATGTGGTCGATGTTCACGCCCAGGTCGATCACCTGGCCGGCGGGTTGCAGGAAGCTCATAGTATTATTTTTACAATTGCATCAAATCGATCAAAATCTGGCGCGTATTGAGCGGCTGTCCGCCCAGGTGGTGCGCCAGCAGGAAGCGCATCAATTGCTTGCTCTGCGCCTGGGTCGCCGGATCAGTATAGTCCTCGCGCTCCATGTCCAGCAGGGTCTTGCCCAATACGACGGGCCAGACTTCGCCGGAACCCGCCGCGCGCGCGCCGCGCTCAGGATCGACCACGTAATCGCGATCCGGCGCGACCGGGCCGCGGCTGCTCGTGCAGCGGCCGAGATCGGCTGCGACGCCTGTTTCCCTAAGTAAGGCCCTTTCGAATTTTCGCAAGACGATTTGCGCCGGTTCGCCGTGGGCGAGCTGGTTCAGGGTCGAGACGTAGTGGTCGAACAGGGCCGGATGGCGGTCGTCGCGCGCCAGCAATTTGACGAGCAGTTCATTCAGATAAAAGCCGCACAGCAGCGCGGTGCGTTCCAGCGGCAGCATGCCGCCCACCCACTCGGCATCGATCAGGGTGCGCAGCTCGGACTTGCCGCTCCACGATACCGACAAGGGCTGGAAGGTCTGGAGCACGCCGCGCAGCTTGGAGAACGGGCGCTTGGCGCCCTTTGCCACCACCCCCACCCGGCCATGGTCGCGGGTGAACATGTCGATGATGAGGCTGGTCTCTTTATAGGGATAGCTGTGCAGTACGAAGCCGGGCTGGCCGACGATACGGCTGTCACGCGTTGGCGCGCGCGGACGCTTGCCCGCGGCGGGCGCGCCCTGCTCCGGCGCGTCGTCGATAAATTGGTCGTGGCTGGACATGCGCGCGGCTAGCGTCCCTCGCCCTTACTCATAACCGTAAGCGCGCAGGCCCGCTTCGTTGTCGGCCCAGCCGGATTTGACCTTGACCCAGATTTCCAGATAGATCGGGCCGCCGAACAACTTTTCCATGTCGAGGCGCGATTGCGTCGAAATTTCTTTCAGGCGCGCACCCTTGTCACC
This sequence comes from Massilia sp. CFBP9026, assembly GCF_034045165.1. Lineage (NCBI taxonomy): Bacteria > Pseudomonadati > Pseudomonadota > Betaproteobacteria > Burkholderiales > Oxalobacteraceae > Massilia > Massilia sp. CFBP9026. Next base: position 147,781 of record NZ_JAXCWH010000001.1, on the reverse strand, counting down.
GATGATCATCGATTTATGGGTGCTGCGCTCGACCAGGATGGCGGCGAAGATGCGGCGCAGATTGCCTTCCTGTTCGAACTGTTCGATCACCACGGTGCTGGTGTACGGCAGTTCGTCGCCCAGCAGGCGGAACACTTTTTCACGCACGATCTCGGCCGCCAGGAATTTCTCGCTGCGGTCGGTGATGTCGTCCGGTCCGAACACCGGCGGATTTTCCGGCAGGTGGCGCTTGATCTCGGCTTCCAGCGCATCGACCTGGAAGCGCAGCTTGGCCGAGACCGGCACGATGGCGGCGAAGTTGAACAGGGCCGAGATTTTTTGCGCGAACGGCATCAGCACCGCCTTGTCCTTCACGCGGTCCGATTTATTGATGACCAGGATCACCGGGACATTCTTTGGCAGCATGTCCAGCACCTGCTGGTCGGCCGGGCCGAAGGTGCCGGCTTCGACCAGGAACAGGATCGCGTCCGACGACGTCAGCGTGTTCGAGACGGTCTTGTTGAGCGTCTTGTTCAGCGCGTTGGCGTGGCGGGTCTGGAAGCCCGGGGTGTCGACGTAGATGTATTGCGCATCGTCGCGGGTCTGGATGCCGGTGATGCGGTGGCGCGTGGTCTGGGCCTTGCGCGACGTGATCGACACCTTGGCGCCGATCAGGACGTTCATCAGGGTCGACTTGCCGACGTTCGGGCGGCCGACGATGGCGATATAGCCACAACGGAAGTTGCCGCAATGGGAATTGTCGGGAGTGGCGTTCATGCTTTTTCTGTTCCTGGTTGTGCTGCTTGGGCGTCCGATGTGGTGTCGCCCTGATTGGTACCGATGCCTGCCAGCTTCAGCTGGGGCGAGCGCTGCCGTGGCTTGCGCCCGCCCGGGGTCTTGGTCAGCGCCTTCTGGGCCGCTTCGAGCGCCAGGCTGGCGGCGGCCTGCTCGGCCGCACGGCGGCTTCCGCCGCGGCCGAACACCTGCACGCTCAGCTTGGGCACCAGGCATTCGACTTCGAATTCCTGGCTGTGGGCGGCGCCGTGGGTGGCCACCACATTATAAGTCGGCAGCGCGATGCGCTTGGCCTGCAGGAATTCCTGCAGCAGGGTCTTGGCGTCCTTGCCGAGCGTGGCCGGGTCGACCGTCTCCAGCAGCGGGATATAAAAGGCGCGGATCGTGTTGCGCGCGCTGTCGAAGCCGCCGTCGAGGAAAATCGCGCCGAGCAGCGCTTCCAGGGTATCGGCCAGGATCGAGGGGCGGCGAAAGCCGCCGGACTTGAGCTCGCCCTCGCCCAGGCGCAGGAATTGCGACAGGTCGAGCTTCTGGGCGATCTCGAACAGCGCCTGCTGCTTGACCAGGTTGGCGCGCAGGCGCGACAGGTCGCCCTCGTCGAGCGTGCCGAAGCGTTCGTACAGCACCGAAGCGACGACGCAGTTGAGGACCGAATCGCCCAGGAATTCCAGGCGCTCGTTATGCAGACTGCTATGGCTACGGTGGGTCAGGGCTTGCTGCAGCAGCCCGACTTCCCGGAACGTATACCCCAAGCGCGTTTGCAATAACTGAAGATTCATTGTTGATGTCGTGTGCGTGGCCGGACGGGCCACGGTGTTTCTATAAAGGCTTAAGGGGCGGCGCTATCGGCCTCGGCCACCACGCCGCTGGGGTCGGTGGTGCCGGCGAAGTCGATCAGCAGGCTGACGTTACCCATCAGCGGCAACCGTTTTTCGTAGGCAAAGCTGATCTGGGTTTCTTCACCGTCGCGGGTGAAGACCAGGTCCTGGCCGCGTACGGCCTCGACGTCGTTGATGCTGGTATGACGGTTGAAGGCTTGCTGCATCTCTCGGATGCTGCCGCCGTTGCTCTTGACCTGAGCGATCCCGGACTTGATCGCGCTGTACTCGATATAGGCCGGGACCATGCGCATGGCGAAGATGCCGGCCACGCCGATGATGGCCAGCGCCCCGATCAGGCCGGACAGGGAAAGTCCAGCTTGCTTGTTCAACAGCTTCCTGCGATCCATGCGCGCCCCTTGTTATTGGATACCGCCGACACGTTTCGGATTGCTGAAGTTCATCCAGACCACGAAGGCCTTGCCGACGATATTGCGATCAGGCACGAAACCCCAGTAACGGCTGTCCGCGCTATTGTCGCGATTATCGCCCATCATGAAATACTGCCCTTCCGGCACCACGCAGGTGAACTTCTCGTAGGTGTATTCGCAGTTTTCACGCAGCGGGAAATTGTCCACGCTGCCCAGGTCGATATTGCGCTTGTCGGCCGTGTTCAGGATGCGGTGCTGGGTCAAGCCGCCCGGGCTCGGCAGTTTTTCGACGAACTGCTTGTGGTAGATCGGATGCTGGTCGTCCAGGTAGTCGTCCAGCGCCGTGTACTCGACCGGCTTGCCGTTGACCGTCAGGCGCTTGTCCTCGTACGTGATTTTATCACCCGGCACGCCAATGACGCGCTTGATGTAATCCTGGTTCATATCTTTAGGATACTTGAACACCATCACGTCGCCGCGCTGGGGATTATTGATCTGGATGATTTTTTTATTCACGATCGGCAGGCGGATGCCATAGGTGTACTTGTTCACCAGGATGAAGTCGCCCACCAGCAGGGTCGGCACCATCGACGACGACGGGATCTTGAACGGCTCCCACAAGAAAGAGCGCAGGATGAACACCAGCGCGATCACCGGGAAGAAGCTGCCCGAATACTCGATCCAGGTCGGCTGGCGCAGGTGGGCCTGCTCGATCGCCGCGCGGTTGCCGTTGTGGTCGACCTTGATCCCATCCGCGACCAGCTTGGCGTTGCGCGTATCGTACTCGCGCAGGGCGGCATCGGCGGCGCGGCGCCGTTGTTTCGCCAAATAGAATGTGTCCAGGCACCAGATGATGCCAGTGATCACCATCAAGACGAACAGGATCAGGGCAAAATTGCCCAGGATGGGTTGCAGGTTCATTATTTATCTTCCACCTGGAGAATGGCCAGGAAGGCTTCTTGTGGAATCTCCACCGAGCCAACCTGCTTCATGCGCTTCTTGCCGGCCTTTTGTTTCTCCAGCAGCTTTTTCTTACGCGAGATGTCGCCGCCATAGCACTTGGCCAGGACGTTCTTGCGTAGCGCCTTGACGTTTTCGCGCGAGATGATGGTGGCGCCGATGGCAGCCTGGATCGCCACGTCGAACATCTGGCGCGGGATCAGTTCGCGCATCTTGGCCGCCACCTGGCGTCCGCGGTAAGGCGCATTGGCGCGGTGCACGATGATGGCCAGGGCGTCGACTTTTTCGCTGTTGATCAGCATGTCGACCTTGACCACGTCGGCCGCGCGGTTCTCCTTGAACTCGTAGTCCATCGACGCATAGCCGCGCGAGGTCGACTTGAGGCGATCGAAGAAGTCCAGCACGATCTCGGCCATCGGGATCTCGTAGTGCAGCTTCACCTGGCGGCCATGATAGGCCATGTCCATCTGGATGCCGCGCTTGCCGTTACACAGGGTCATCACCGCACCGACGTACTCTTGCGGCATGTACAGGTTGACGTCGACGATCGGCTCTCGCACTTCGTTGATCTTCGACGGTTCCGGCATCTTCGATGGATTGTCGACGCGGATCATGGTGCCGTCGCGCATCTCGACCTCGTACACCACGGTCGGCGCCGTCGTGATCAGGTCCATGTCGAATTCGCGCTCCAGGCGCTCCTGCACGATTTCCATGTGCAAGAGGCCCAGGAAGCCGCAGCGGAAGCCGAAGCCCAGCGCCTGCGAGACTTCAGGTTCGTACATCAGGGCGGCGTCGTTCAGCTTCAGCTTTTCCAGCGAGTCGCGCAGCGCGTCGTACTGGTTCGCTTCCACCGGGAACAGGCCGGCGAACACCTGCGGCTGCACTTCCTTGAAGCCTGGCAGCGGCTCCGGCGCCGGACGGCTGGCCAGGGTCACGGTGTCGCCCACGCGGGCGGCAGTCAGTTCCTTGATGCCGGCGATGATGAAGCCCACCTGGCCAGCGGTCAATTGCGGCAGCGACACCGAGCGCGGAGTGAATACGCCGATGTTTTCCACCAGGTTCACCGACTCGGTGGCCATCAGGAGGATTTTTTCTTTCGGGCGCAGGGTGCCGTTGACCACGCGCACCAGCATCACGACGCCCACATACGGGTCGTACCAGGAGTCGACGATCAGGGCCTGCAGCGGCGCATCCGGGTCGCCCTTCGGAGGTGGCACCTTGGCAATCAGGGTTTCCAGCACGTCTTCCACGCCCAGGCCGGTCTTGGCCGAGCACACGGTGGCGTCGGCCGCGTCGATGCCGATCACGTCCTCGATTTCTTTCTTGGCGTTGTCCGGGTCGGCGTGCGGCAGGTCGATCTTGTTCAGGATCGGCACCACTTCCACGCCCAGGTCGAGCGCGGTATAGCAGTTGGCGACCGTCTGCGCTTCCACGCCCTGCGAGGCGTCGACCACCAGCAGCGCGCCTTCGCAGGCCGACAGCGAGCGGCTCACTTCGTACGAGAAGTCGACGTGGCCCGGGGTATCGATCAGGTTCAGGTTATAGACCTGGCCGTCGCGCGCCTTGTACGACAGCGCCGCGGTCTGGGCCTTGATGGTAATGCCGCGTTCGCGTTCCAGGTCCATCGAATCGAGCACTTGCGCGTCCATTTCGCGGTCCGACAGGCCGCCGCACAGCTGGATGATGCGGTCGGCCAGGGTCGATTTGCCATGGTCGATGTGGGCGATGATGGAGAAGTTACGTATGTTGTTCATTAACAAAGCTCAAAACCAGAAAGGCCGCGAAAGGCGGCGATTACGACGAAATATGGCGCACTGCGTTGCAGGACGAACGGGCCGCGCAATACGAAAAAGCGCTGCGTCGGGGGCCGTGCCGGTCCCCAGGCGAGCGCCTTGGAATTCTTGGAAGGTTAGACATCACCGCTCCGACCCGGCATTTTACCGGATTTCGAGCCAGAAAGGCCGGTTTCCAGAGGGTGGCTCAGGACGCGTGCTGGGCGAGGTAGGCCCGCACCGCCGCCTCGTCCAGGAAGTAATGGCATAGCTCGGGCTGGGCCGGGTCGCCGTACAGCACCGGCACCAGCTCGTCGAACCGCGCCACCAGCGCCGGGTCGGCGTCGACGTCGAGTACGGCGACGTCGAACGCCTGCCCGGGCGGCTCGAGCGCGCGCAGCGCCGCCAGCATGTCCTCGCACAGGTGGCACCAGCTGCGCGAATACAGGACAAAGCTTGGGCCGAACTGCGTCGGCATACTCCCCTGCTGCGTCACTGGCGCGGCTTGAGCGTGATGTACTGGGTGGTCTCCTCGCGCTGCACCAGCAGGGCCACTGCCTTCGATTTGTCGTGCTTGGCCAGCAAGGCCTTGAACTGCTCGACGCTGGTGATCGGCGTATTGTTCCACTGCAGCACCAGGTCGCCGGGCTGGATGCCGGCGCTGGCGGCCGGCCCCTGCGCTTGCTCGACCAGCAGGCCGTGGTCGATGCCCAGCTCCTTGCGATCGGCGGCCGGGATGTTCGACAGCTGCAGGCCCAGCGCATCCGGGGCGACGCCCGGCGCCGGTTTCTTCGGCTGCTGGCGGCCCTGGGTCGGACGCTCCTCTTGCAGCTCCACGATGGTGACCGGCACCTCGACCTGGGCGCCGCGGCGCCAGACGGTGACGCTGGCGCGGCTGCCCACTTTCGAGGCGCCCACCAGGCGCGGCAGGTCGCCCCGGGATTCGATCGGCTGCTTGTTGAAGGCCAGGATGATGTCGCCGACCTTGATGCCCGCCTTCTCGGCCGGGCCACCCGGCTCGACCATCGAGACCTCGGCGCCGCGCGCCTTGCCCAGGCCCAGCGATTCGGCCACATCGCGCGTGACGTCGCTGATCTGCACACCCAGGCGGCCACGGGTGACCTTGCCGGTGGCCTTGAGCTGGTCGGACACGCGGATGACCTCGTCGATCGGCACGGCGAACGAGATGCCGTTATAGGCGCCCGACAAGGTCGCGATCTGCGAGTTGATGCCGATGACTTCGCCACGAAGATTGATCAGGGGACCGCCCGAGTTGCCGGGATTGACCGCGACGTCGCTCTGGATCAGCGGCAGGTATTCGCCAGTATCGCGCGCAGTGGCGGAGATGATGCCGGCGGTCACAGTATTCTCGAGGCCGAACGGCGAACCGATGGCCAGCACCCACTCGCCGACCCGGATCTTGCTGGAGTCGCCGGTGCGCAGGTAAGGCAGATTCCTGGCCTCCAGCTTCAGGACGGCGACGTCCGAACGGGCGTCGGCGCCCAGCACCTTGGCCTTGAACTCGCGCCGGTCGGAGAGCGTGACCGTGACTTCGTCGGCGCCCTCGACCACGTGGGCATTGGTCAGCACGAAGCCGTCGGCCGAGATGATGAAGCCGGAGCCCACGCCGCGCTGCACTTCGCGTTCTTCTTCCTGTTGCTGCGGGCCGCGCCGGCCGCCGCCGCGCGGCACCATCTGGCCGCCGAAGAAGCGGCGCAGGAATTCCTGCATCTCTTCCTCGCCCGCCGCACCGCCGCGGGTGCGCACGCGCTCGGTGGTGCGGATATTGACGACGGCCGGCCCCACCTTGTCGATGACGTCGGTGAAGTCGGGCAAGCCGGAGACGTTCGGGGTGGGGACGGGGGCGGCGGCGTGGACGGGTTGGATGAATGCCGTGGCGCCGGACACGAGCAGCGCCGACAGGAGCAGGCTGGCAGTTTTACTGGTCATGGATTCGCTATCGAATGGCTAAGATTGACTGAATGGTAAGCCAAATTATGCGCTTTGTCGCGCCATGCCAGCCGCGTATCGCCTACGTCCGACGGAAGAGAGATGGAATTTAAGCCTGGGATAAGGATGGCCGACCGGGAAGTCAGGAAGAAGCGGTCTTGGCGAGCACCGCCGCCAGGCCGGTGGACTCGGCCGCGACGCCCGCGCGGCGCAGCGGCGGCGGCTCGCTGGCGAGGCGCTCGGCCAGGCGCGCGCGGAATTCGGGCGACAGCGCCGGCGCGGCCGTCTCGCGCAGCGTGTCGCCGATCAGGTGATACAGATCCCAGGCCTGGTGGCCGTCGCTGCCCTGCAGCGCAGCCAATGCCAGCTCCAGGTCGGCGTCAAGCAGGGCGCCATCTTTCAGCGCAGAAATCTGCTCGCGTAATTTTCTATTGGTGTCCATCGGTGGTTCCATCGACGTCGGTAGTGTTCAATATGTGCTGTGTTCGTACGATCCCGCTACCTACCGACGTTTGTCAACCGGGAAATCGAGTAAAGGGCGTAATTTCTCGGCAATGACTTCGCGCGCCCGGAAAATCCGGCTGCGCACCGTACCTATTGGACAGGCCATCACTTCGGAGATTTCCTCATAGCTGAGTCCTTCGATTTCGCGCAAGACGATCGCCGTACGCAGTTCGAGCGGCAATGCCTCCATGGCCGCGTTGACTGTATGGGCGATCTGCTTACTGGCGAGCATGGATTCAGGTGTATTAATGTCGCGCAAGCTGTCTGCATCATCGAAGCCTTCGGCGCGTTCGGCATCCGTCTCGGTCGAGGTCGGTGCGCGCCTTCCCTGGGTGACCAGAAAATTCTTGGCAGTGTTGATTCCTATTCGATAAAGCCACGTATAAAAAGCCGAGTCCCCGCGAAAATGGCGCAGGGCCCGGTATGCTTTGATGAAGGTCTCTTGCACCACATCTTCGGCTTCGGCCGGATCGTGGACGAGACGCGACACCAGGCGCATCAGGCGACGCTGGTACTTGGAGACAAGCAAATCGAAAGCCCCCTGGTCCCCGGCCTGGACGCGCTCTACCAGCAACTGATCACACTCGCGTTCTGTCGTCACGGACCATGCCCCATTGGCGACCCTCTCGCGAGAAGCACCGATCTACTCGTGCAACGTAAATCGGTACATCCTTAAGAGTTGGCCCCCTGCAATAAGTTCACACTGTTTTGTATCGGTATTGTTGCAACCCCATTGGCCAGGGCACGCACGGCCACCGCCAGCGCGCGGTACTGGCCGGAGCCCACGGCGTCTGGCAGCAGCACCAGCGGCCAGGTCGCGCCGTCCTCGGCGCGCAGGCGCAACACGATGCAGCAAGGCCAGACCGTGGCGCCTTGAAGCAGCGTCATGGCTGGGCCCGGCCCCGGAATCGCGGCCGCCGGCCCGCCTTCCCCCAACTCCTGTTGTACCGTCAGGCGTAGCTGCCCAACTCCAGAAATATCAATTCGGCGCACCGTTGCAATCGAGTGCAAAATCGCTGTGGAATGTGTGAGGAGGCGGGCCAGCGATAGCGCGGCCAGCAGCGGCGCGCATGCGACAGCGCCGCCGAATGCGAAGCGCTCAGGCAGCAGCAGGCCCACGGCCAGGGCGGCCGCGCACAGGGACGCGCAGAAGGCGGCCAGCAGGCAGCGCAGGCGACGCGACGGCGCGATGACGGCGGACACCGCAAGCGACATGGAGCAAAGGATGAGGGACAGGATGGCGGGCGGAGGAGGATCCTCTACCGCCAGCACCGGCCTGCCACCACGAACGGGCGGCAGGCCGGGCTGTTGGAAGCGCCCATCCCGTTAGACCGGGATGGGGCAAAGTGGTTCAGACTTTAGCGAAGATCAGCGTACCGTTGGTGCCGCCGAAACCGAAGGAGTTTTTCACCGCGTAGTCGATCTGCATCTCGCGCGCCGTGTTGGCGCAGAAGTCCAGGTCGCACTCGGGATCCTGGTTGAAGATGTTGATCGTCGGTGGCGACACCTGGTTGTGGATCGCCAGCACGGTGAACACCGATTCCAGGCCGCCGGCGCCACCGAGCAGGTGACCGGTCATCGACTTGGTCGAGTTCACGACCAGGTTCTTGGCATGGTCGCCAAACACGCGCTTGATGCCCTGCACTTCAGCCTTGTCGCCCAGCGGGGTCGAGGTGCCGTGCGCATTCACGTACTGCACCTGGTCGACGTTGATGCCGGCGTTGTTGAACGCGTTGACCATGCAACGCGCCGCGCCAGCACCGTCCTCGACCGGCGAGGTGATGTGGTAGGCGTCCGCGCTCATGCCGAAGCCGATGACTTCAGCATAGATCTTGGCGCCACGCGCAACGGCGTGTTCATATTCTTCGAGCACCATGACACCGGCGCCCTCGCCCAGCACGAAGCCGTCGCGGTCGCGGTCCCATGGACGCGAAGCGGTCGCCGGATCGTCGTTACGGGTCGACAGCGCGCGTGCCGAGGCGAAACCGCCCAGGCCCAGCGGCGACACGGTCGACTCGGCGCCGCCCGCGATCATCACGTCGGCATCGCCGTACTCGATCAGGCGCGCTGCCGCGCCGATGCTGTGCAGGCCGGTGGTGCAGGCGGTGACGATGGCCAGGTTCGGGCCACGCAGGCCGAACTTGATCGAGAGATCGCCCGAGATCATATTGATGATCGAGGCCGGCACGAAGAACGGCGAGATGCGGCGTGCGCCGCGGCTTGCGTATTCTTCCTTGGTCGCTTCGATCATCGGCAGGCCGCCAATGCCCGAACCGATCACCACGCCGATGCGGTCCGCGTTTTCTTCGGTGACTTCCAGGCCCGAATCCTGCAAGGCCTGGATGCCGGCTGCCATGCCGAAATGGATAAAGCTATCCATGTGGCGGCCTTCTTTGCCCGGCAGGTAATCTTCGACGACGAAGTTCTTGACCTCACCAGCGAAGTGGGTCGTGAATGGCGCTGCATCAAACTTGGTGATGGCGGCAATGCCCGACTTGCCGGCCAGTGCCGCATCCCACGTTTCGGCAACGGTGTTACCGATCGGTGAGATGCAGCCCAGGCCGGTGACGACGACACGGCGGTTGCGTGAACGACTCAAGCGATTCTCCCAAAAACTGTAAAGCGACTACTTAGGCCTTGACGTGCGCGGTTGCGTAGTCGATGGCTTGCTTGACGGTGGTGATTTTCTCAGCCTGCTCGTCAGGGATTTCCATTTCGAACTCGTCTTCCAGTGCCATCACCAGTTCAACGGTGTCCAGCGAGTCAGCGCCGAGGTCGTCAACGAACGAGGAATCGATTTTGATGTCTGCTTCTGCAACGCCCAGTTGTTCAGCGACGATTTTTTTAACGCGTTGTTCGATATCCGACATGTTGTAGCTCCATTAAGGTATGTGTTGCGGAAAGTGCGCGCATTTTATCAGGTTTGCGACCCGAAAAACTATTTTCGGCGACTGCGGCTATTTCGCCGGAAAGTCCTGCTAAAAGTCCGGATTGCGCTCCAATCGGGACCGGCTGGCCGGGGCCGATTGGAACGCGATCTTTATCTATTTATTACTTTACTGATTAATTCATGTACATGCCGCCATTCACGTGCAGCTCGGTGCCCGTGATGTAGGCGGCCGTTGGTCCGGCCAGGAAGGCGACCGCATGGGCGATGTCTTCCGGCTGGCCAAGGCGGCCCAGCGGAATCTGGGTCAAGAGGGCCTCGTGCTGGCCTTCGCCCAGCGACTTGGTCATGTCGGTGTCGATGAAGCCGGGGGCCACGCAGTTGACGGTGATGTTGCGGCTGCCGATCTCGCGCGCCAGCGCGCGGGTCATGCCGGCCACGCCGGCCTTGGCGGCGGCATAGTTCATCTGGCCTGGGTTGCCGGCCGCGCCGACCACCGAGGTGATGCTGATGATGCGGCCGGCCTTGGCCTTCATCATGCCGCGCAGCACGAGGCGCGACAGGCGGCCGACGGCGGTGAGATTGGTGGCGATCACGTTGTCGAACTCGTCGTCCTTCATGCGCATGGCCAGGTTGTCCTGGGTGATGCCGGCATTATTGACCAGGATAGCCAGGCTGCCGAAGCCCTTCTGCACGTCGTCCACGACTTCTGCGCAGCGGGCCGCGTCGAGCACGTTCAGGACCACGCCCTTGCCGCCGAATTCGGCCAGGTAGTCGGAGATCGCCTGGGCGCCCGACTCGCTGGTGGCGGTGCCCACGACCTTGGCGCCCTGGCGCGCCAGTTCCAGCGCGATGGCCTTGCCGATGCCGCGCGATGCGCCGGTAACGAGGGCGACTTGGTTCTGCAGATTCATAGATTGTTCCTTTTATCGGGTTATTGCATCGATGCCAGCACGCGCTCCAGCGCAGCCTGGTCGACCAGCGCTTCGCCGACGAGGTTCGCGTCGATGCGCTTGGCCATGCCGATCAGGGTCTTGCTCGGTGCGCATTCGATGACCTGGGTCACGCCGTCGGCCGCCATTTTCTGCATGGTCTCGACCCAACGGACCGGACCGGCGGCCTGGCGCACCAGCGCGTCCTTGATCTGCTCGGGATCGTTCAGCACGGCGACGTCGACGTTGTTGATGACGTCGATTTGCGGAGCAGCAAACTTCAGCTCCGACATATAAGTACGCAGGCGGTCGGAGGCCGGTTTCAGCAGCGACGAGTGGAACGGCGCCGACACCGACAGTTTCATGGCGCGCTTGGCGCCCTTGGCCTTGGCGATCTCGCAGGCGCGCTCGACAGCGGCGGTATGGCCGGCGATCACGATCTGGGTCGGCTCGTTGAAGTTGACGGCTTCGACCACTTCGCCCTGCGCCGCTTCGACGCAGACGGCGCGCACGTCGTCGGCCGAGAGGCCCAGGATGACGGCCATGCCGCCCTGCCCGACCGGCACCGCGTCCTGCATCGATTGCGCGCGGAATCGCACCAGCGGCACGGCGTCGGCGAACGGGATCACGCCGGCCGCCACCAGGGCCGAATATTCGCCCAGGCTATGACCCGCGACCACATTCGGCACCGGGCCGCCGGCCGCGATCCAGGCGCGGTAGACGGCGACCGCGGCGGTCAGCATGACCGGCTGGGTATTGGTGGTCAGGTCCAGGTCTTCTTTCGGACCCTCGGCGATCAGGCGCTGGAGGTCGAAGCCCAGGGCGTCGGACGCTTCTTGCACCGTCTGGTCGACAACCGGGTTACCGGCGAAGCCGTTCAGCATGCCCACTGCCTGGGCGCCTTGTCCGGTGAACAGGAATGCGAATTTGCTCATCGTTGTTTTCCGTAGTTTTGTTGTTCTTGGAGGCGAGGCCCGGCGCTTACATGCGCGCCAGCACCGCGCCCCAGGTGAAGCCGCCGCCCACGCCTTCCATCAGGACGTTCTGGCCCGGCTTGATGCGGCCGTCGCGCACCGCCTGGTCGAGCGCCAGCGGAATCGAGGCGGCCGAGGTATTGCCGTGTTCGTTGACGGTGACGACCATCTTCTCGAGCGGCAGGCCGAGTTTCTTGGCGGTGCCGTTCATGATGCGGATATTGGCCTGGTGCGGCACCAGCCAGTCGACCTGATCGGCGGACACGCCGGCGTGATCCAGCACCTCATGCGCGACTTTTTCCAGCACCGATACCGCCAACTTGAACACCGCCGGGCCGTCCATGTGCAGGAAGCCGCTGCCGGCGACCGCGCCATTGGCCAGGTTGCCCGGGATCGACAGGATGTCGGCGTGGCTGCCGTCGGCGTGCAACTTGGCGCCGAGGATGCCCGGCTCGTTCGAGGCTTCGAGCAGCACGGCGCCGGCGCCGTCGCCGAACAGCACGCAGGTGGTGCGGTCGTTGAAGTCGACGATGCGCGAGAACACCTCGGAGCCGATCACGAGCACCCGCTTGTGGTTGCCGGCGCGGATGAAGGCATCGGCGGTCGAGACCGCGTACACGAAGCCGCTGCACACGGCGGCCACGTCGAAGGCGGCGCTGCCGTTGGCCATGCCCAGCTTTTGCTGGACGATGCAGGCCGTGCTCGGGAAGCTGCCGTGGAAATCGGGGGTGGAACTGGCGACGATCACCAGGTCGACGTCGGCCGGGGACTTGCCGGCCATCTCGAGCGCGCGGCTAGCGGCGTGCACGGCCAGGTCGGACGACAGTTCGTCGGCCGCGGCATAGTGGCGCGCCTCGATGCCGCTGCGGGTGACGATCCACTCGTGCGAGGTCTCGACGCCCTTCTCGGCCAGTTGGGCCGCCAGCTGTTCGTTGCTGACGCGGTTGGCTGGCAGATAGCTGCCGGTGCCGGTGATTTTGCTGTACATGCTCATTGCTTCACCATCCTGCTGGGTTATTGTGCCTGGCGCTGGCCGTCCTGCACGGGCGCCGCAGCGGTCGCGGGAGCAGTGGCTGGAGCCGTTACCGGGGAGCTAGGCATCAGTTCGGCGATCAGGGCCGACAGGTGCTCTTGCACATTATTGTGCGCGGCATCGTAGGCGCGCTTGATCGCCCACTCGAAGGCATAGGCATTGGCGCCGCCGTGGCTCTTGAAGACCAGGCCTTTCAGGCCCAGCAGGCCGGCGCCATTGTAGCGTTCCGGATTGAGCTTCTTGAGCGACTTGCGCGCCAGCAGCGCGCCCAGCATCGACAGGATGCTTTCCTTGAACACGCTCTTGACGAAGCGCGACATGCCTTCGATCGTTTTCAGGGTGACATTGCCGACGAAACCGTCGCAGACGACGACGTCGACCGTGCCCTTGAAGATGTCATTGCCTTCGACATTGCCAAAGAAGTTCAGTTTGCCACGTTCGGCATCGGCGCGCAGCAGCACGCCGGTGGCTTTCACCACCTCGTTGCCCTTGATGTCTTCGGTGCCGACATTCAGCAGGCCAATGGTCGGGCGCGGAATACCCTCGATCGCCGAGCACAGCACCGAACCCATGATGGCGAACTGGTGCAGGTGATCGGGCTCGCAGTCGACGTTGGCGCCGAGGTCGAGGATATAGGTCGGCGCGCCCTTCTGGTTCGGGATGATCGAGCAGATCGCCGGGCGGTCGACGCCGGCCATGGTCTTGAGCACGTAGCGCGAGACAGCCATCAAGGCGCCGGTATTGCCGGCCGAGACGCTGGCGTGGGCGCTGCCATCCTTGACGAGCTCGATCGCCACGCGCATCGACGAATCCTTCTTGCGGCGCAGGGCGACTTCGACCGGATCGTCCATCGCGACGACTTCGGAGGCGTGCTTGATGGTCAGGCGCGGGTGTTTGTCCGCATGATGCTTCTTGAGTTCTGCGCGCAGCACATCCTCGACGCCCACGAGCACGAGCTCGGCGTCAGCTTGCTTTTTGAGGAAGGAGATGGCTGCCGGAATGGTAACTGAGGGGCCGTGATCGCCGCCCATGCAGTCAATGGATATTTTAATTGTCATTTGTTGGAGATGCCGCGGCTCACACAGGACGGGCGGCCAGAGGGGATCGGGGCGTGGCGCACATGCGCACGGGATCCAGGCTGTTCAACATGACGGCGGTGCCAGGGATGCAGCCGGTTACTGAGCAGATGCCAAAGAAAAAGCGGCGCCACGCAGATAACATACGTTGCGCCGCTTTCATGATACTAAAAACCAGAACGTCGATTACTCGTCGTTCTTGGTCTTCAGGACCTTGCGACCACGGTAGAAACCGTTTGGCGAGATGTGGTGACGCAGGTGGGTTTCACCGGTGGTCGGCTCGACTGCCAGGTTAGGGGCGGTCAGGAAGTCGTGCGAACGGTGCATGCCGCGCTTCGATGGGGATTTCTTATTCTGCTGAACAGCCATGATAACTCCTAGTACAAAGTTCTAAAATTTTAACACAATCGATATGCAAAAAGGATGCAAGTCGAGTATCTCGGCGGCAAGCCCTAAGGACTGCCGACATGTTGAACGCTGCTACAACTACCGCGAATGCCATACTCGATTGCACGCGTTTGACACGTTTTTTTGCAGAATTTGGACGACATTGTTTCTACGCTGCCGCCACCGTACTGCGAATCCTGTGCTGCTGATTTTTCCTGCTATTTCTTCTTCTTAGTCCGTCTTCAAGTTCTTGAGAGCGGCGAAAGGCGACACTTTATCGGTTTTCAGGCGATCGAGCAAGCCCGTATCCGGACAAACGTCATGCCGTGGCGACTGCGGCAAGGCCAGCAGGGCCTCATCCTCGAGCAACTGGCGGATGTCGCAGGTACGGCTGCCAACGATCACGTCGATGCTTTCGTCATCGAGGATTTCCTCGATCGCATCAGCATCCTCGTCGTTCTCGCCCAGCACCAGCATGGTCGACGAATCGATCTCGTAGTCCAGAGGCTGCAGGCAACGCTGGCAGACCAGCTTGACGTGACCGGCGACCGCGAGGGTCATCGACGGATAGCCATGGCGGGTCTTGCCGCCCTGGATCGACCAGGTGATGTCGCCGCTCTTTTCCACGCTTTCGGCGGCCAGACGGGTCATCTCGACCAGGGGCGTAGCGCCTTCACGATGACCGTCGTTCTTGCAAAACTCGAAGGCGTCGATGACAAAAGCGCTCATTTAGAAAGTTACCCCGGAAAACCTGCGATAATAGCAGGCTTTTCGCGCCAGCGTCAAAAAACCGTCGTATTCCCCCGTCGTATTCTCATCAAACAGCACCATGAAACCGATGCCTTTGCTCATCCTCGCCTCGAGTTCCGCCTACCGCCACGAACTCTTGCAGCGCCTGGGCCTGCCCTTCGAGGCCGTCGCGCCCGACATCGACGAGACACCGCTGGATGGCGAAACGCCGCAAGCCACCGCCCTGCGCCTGGCGCGCGCGAAGGCGCAGGCCGTCGCGCGGCTGCACCCCGGCGCGCTGGTGATCGGTTCCGACCAGGTCGCCACGCTGGACGGGCTGCAGATCGGCAAGCCGGGAGACCATCCACGCGCCCTGGCCCAGTTGCAGCTGATGCGCGGACGCGAAGTCATGTTCCATACCGCTTTGTGCCTGTGGGATGGGCGGGTTGCCGACCCGGACCAGGCCGCGCAAGTGGAGAACGTGCAGGTGCGCGTCGCTTTCCGCGACCTGCCCGACCATGAACTCGACGCCTACCTGCGCATCGAGCAGCCGTACGACTGCGCCGGCAGCGCCAAGAACGAAGGGCTGGGCATCGCCCTGCTCGACAGCATCCAATCGAACGACCCGACCGCCCTCACCGGCCTGCCGCTGATCGCCCTGACCGGGATGCTGCGCAAGGCCGGCGTGCAGTTCTTCGGCGTCTGATCCACCATTTTCATTTCACCATGCCCGGCACCCTGTACCTGATCCCGAACACCCTCGGCCCGACCGACGCCACTCCAGGCTCCCTGAACGCCCTGCTCCCGACCCAGGTGCAGGCGCTGACCAGCAAGCTCGATTACTTCGTGGCGGAAAACGCCAAGACCGCCCGCGCCTTCCTGAAACTGATTGCGATCGACCACCCGCTGGCCAAGCCGCTGCAGGAAATCGAGATCGCGGAACTGAACGTGAACACGCCGCCGGCGGCGCTGGCGCAACTGCTGGCGCCGCTACTGGCGGGCCGCGACGCGGGCCTGGTATCGGAAGCCGGCGTGCCTGCCGTGGCCGATCCCGGCGCCGACCTGGTGCGCCTGGCCCATCAACACGGCATCGCGGTGCGTCCGCTGGTGGGGCCGTCGTCACTGCTGCTGGCCGTCATGGCGAGCGGCCTGAATGGCCAGAGCTTCGCCTTCAACGGCTATCTGCCGACCGATGCGGTGCAGCGCACCAAGCGCATCCAGGACCTGGAAAAGCGTTCGCGCAACGAGCGCCAGACCCAGCTGCTGATCGAGACGCCTTATCGCAACGGCGCCATGCTCGAAGCGTTGGCAGCCGCTTGCCAGCCCGGCACCCTGATCTGCGTGACGACCGACCTGTCGCTGCCGACCGAGTCGGTACGCACCCTGACGGCCGCCAAGTGGAAGGCCGCGCTGGCGGCCAACAAGGGGCCGGACTTCCACAAGAAGCCGACCGTGTTCCTGTTCCTGGGTCAGTAAAGCTCGCGCCAGGACTGCGGCAAAGGCTCGATCCGGTCCCCGCACTGCTCCACAGATACCGGCCGGACTGCGCGCGGCGATGCGCTACGCGCCTCGGGCGTCCACCCCGCCTGGATCTGAATGGATCGCACGGCCGCCCGGCAGTCGCCCAGTGTCCGCCCATGCCGGAACAGCGCGGCCGCCAGCGCGTGATCGCCGCGGCGCTCCAGCACCAGCCCGTAGCGATAAAAGGCGCCGCCGTCGCGTGAGCGCATGGCGGTCTCGTACAGTATGAGCACTTCGTCCGGCGCCTCAGCCTGCGCCCGGCCGGCCTCGATCAATGTCGCCAACGCCGTTTCGGCGCGTCCCCCACTGCGCCCGAGCGCGCGCCGATACAGTACGGCAGCCAGCACGTCATCCGGCTCGTTGCCGACACCCAGCTCGTAACTGCGCCCCAGGTAATAGAGACCGGCGGGATCGTCCGCCACGGCCGCGCGGGCGAACCATTGCGCACCGGGCGCCTGCGCTTCGGCATAGGCCGCCCGATCGAGCATCAGCAGGCCGAGCCGCACCTGGGCGGCGGCCAGTCCGCCTTCGGCCGACCGGGTCAGCCACTCGCGCGCCTGCTTCATATCCCGCTCGCCGGCGCTGCCATGCTGATAGGCCCAGGACAGATTGGCCTGGGCCCAGCCATGCCCCTGCTCGGCAGCCTTGGCATACCAGAAAACCGCCTGACGGCGATCGCGCGCCACGCCGGCGCCACGGTTGAGCAGCACCCCGAGATTGTTCTGCGCGTACGCGTTGCCGCCGTGCGCTGCGAGACGGTACAAGGCCGCGGCCTGCGCCAGGTCTTTTTCGAAGGAGCGGCCCTGCTCATACCAGGTACCGAGGGTGTTCTGGGCGACGGGGTCGCCCTCCTCCGCCAGCCGCTGGGTACGCATGACCAGCTCCGGATCGAGCGCCCGCGGCGGCTCCCCCGGCTTCCAGATGAACTGCGCCGCGAACCGCTTGCCTGGCGGCTTGCCCAGCGTATTCACCGCATGAAAGCTGCATGTGCGGATGCTGGCCAGCGCCGCTGCGTCCAGATCGGCCCTGCCGCTGGACACCGCGACGCGCGCGTCAGTGACCTTGCCCTCGGCGCCAACCTGGATTTCCAGCGTCGATTGTCCGCCGGCCCTTTGCGCCAGCGCGGCAGGCGGATAGGCAGGACGCGCGCAGGCGTAAAGATCGAACTTCATCGCCTGCCGAATGCGATCCTGTTCTGCGGAATCGTGGACTGAAGCGACGGCCGCGGCGGCGGCCAGGAAAAGGATGGCGACACTCATCCCTTGACTGTAGCGCCAGACGCAGCGCTACACACTCACGGAATGTCACGCATGCCGCAGTAGTTACTGCAGGGGCGGCGGGGCGTCGTTGGTCAGCTCGCGTACCCAGTCAAACGCCGCCAGCTCGATCTCGCGCACCTCGGCCACCGTCAGGCCGATCTTCTTGAGCGCGCTCGCCAACTTGCGGCCACCCTCGGCCGCCTCGAGCAATTCGGCGATGCGCAGCATGGTGCCGAAATCGCCTTCGCGCTCCAGCAGCGCCTCGCGCACGTCGTGCGCGATGTCGACGTGGGCCAGGATATCGGCCATCGGCACCGAAAACAGGGCTTCGGCCAGCGACATGATGCCGACCGTGAAGGCACGGTCGGCGCTGGCGGTGTCGCCCGGCCGCACGCGCAGGGTCATCAGTTCGAGCAGCTTGCCGCGCGTGGTGGCCAGTTGCAGCAGCGGCGACTTGAGCTCGACCCGGGCGCCGGCCGCCGTATACAGCAGGATTTGCAGCCAGCGTCCGAGCTGGCGCCGGCCGAGCTGGACCAGGGCTTGCGACAGCGACTCGATGCGCGGCCCCGGCACCGCGCGGCTGTTCACCAGGCGCAGCAGGTTCAGGCTGATCAGGGCGTCGCGCTTGACGGCGGTCTCGATCGCCTGGCTGTCGGCGTTCGAGTTGACCAGTTCCAGCAAACGCAGGATGGTGATCTCTGACGGCGTGATCTTGCGTCCGCTCAGGATCACGGGACGCGCAAAATAATAGCCCTGGAAATATTCGAAGCCGAGTTCCATGCACAGCTTGAACTCGTCGATGGTCTCGACCTTCTCGGCCAGCAGGGTCTTGCCGGTGCCGCGCAGCGATTCGACCAGCTGCGCCAGCTCGTTCGGGACGACGCCCTTGACGTCGACCTTGATGATGTCGACCAACTGCACCAGCTTGTCGAGCTCGCTCGAGTGCTCGACCACGTCGTCGACCGCGAATTTAAAGCCCAGCTCCTTGAGCTCGGCCACCCGCGCCAGCAGTTCCGGCGTCGGCTCGACGGTCTCGAGGATTTCCAGGATTACCTTGTGTGGAGGCAGGAAGCGCACGAAGTCGCTCATCAACACCACTTCGTCGACGTTGACGAAGGCGAGCTGCTCGCCCACCACCTGCTCCATGCCGAGCTGGGATGCATGCGAGATGACGGCCGCGGTTGCCGCAGCACCGTCGGTCAGCTTGGCGTCGTCGTCCTCGCCGGCCGCACGAAACAGCAGCTCGAACGCCACCAGATGCTGGTCGCGCCCGAGGATGGGCTGACGCGCAAGAAAGAAATCGTCGGACGGCACGGAGACCGCTGCCGTTGCATCGGCGTGCATCGAAAAATACTCCTGGAAACAGTCACGGCAGCGCGCCGCGCCCGGTGGACGGCACGCGCCGTCCACCTATCGGCGACTATACTACAAAAATGCTAATCTTAGCATTTCGACATCGAATCGAACGACGCCTGAATCAGCCGCGGCCGCTACCACCCTGGCGGGTGCGTCCATTGCGCGGCGCGCTCGGCGCTGCCGGACGGGCAGCGCTGTTGCGCGTGCTGCGCGGTGCGCCATCGCGCGGCCCCGTGGCTGCATCGGCGCGGGTGCGCGACGCATTGCCACGTGGGGCGGCAGTGCCGCGTGGCGCTCCATCGCGCGGTGCGCCATCGCGTGGCGCGGCAGTGCGTGGACCACCGGCGCGCGCCGGTTTCGCTGGCGCGGCCGGCGCTTCGTCGGCGCGCGGCATGCTCTGGCCCGGCAGGCGCAGGCTGCCCTTGCCCGACAGCGGGCTGGCGCGGCGCGCATTGCCGACCGGCGCCCGTGGCGTATCGCCCACAATGCGGCCGGCGGCGGCGCCGGTCACTTGCGTACCCTTCTCGATCGTGAAGCGGGCGCCGGCGTCCTTGCCCAGCACGCGCACCAGATAGGGCATGACTTCGCGCAGGATCGGCTCCAGCGTGTACGGCGGGTTCAGGATGAACATGCCGCTGCTGTGCATGCCGGTGCCGTCCGGGGTCGGGGTATTGGTGGTGAGCGTGACGTTGAGCCATTCCTTGGCCGGCAGGCGCTTGAGGCGGTCGGCGAACTGGCGCGACTCCATGCGCTGCAGCACTGGATACCAGATCGCAAAGATCCCGCTCGGGAATTTGGCCAGCGCTTCGTCGAGCGCGTCGCGCACGCGCTTGTAGTCGTCCTTGATCTCGTAGGGCGGATCGATCAGCACCAGCGCACGGCGCGACGGTGGCGGCAGCAGCGCCTTCATGCTGTGGAAGCCGTCGCCATGCTCGATCATCACGCGACGGCCGCGCGAGCGCTCGCCCTGCTCGGCCTTGTGCGCGTCGAGCTTGCGGAAGTTATCGGCCAGGATCTTGCAATCGGCCGGATGCAGCTCGAACAGGCGCAGGCGATCCTGCTCGCGCGACATCTGCTCGGCCACGTAGGGCGAACCCGGGTAGTAGCGCATCTTGCCGCTCGGATTCATGCCCTTGATGAGGTCGAGATATTCCTTCAGCGGCGCCGGGACGTCGGTGCAGTTCCACAGCGGGCCGATGCCGGTATCGAATTCGGCGGTCTTGGTCGCCTGGAAACTGTCGAGCGCATACACGCCGGCGCCCGAGTGGGTGTCGATATAGGTATAGGCGGCATCCTTCTGGTTCATGTACACGTGCAGCTGCACCTGTACAAAATGCTTGAGGACATCGGCGTGGTTACCCGCGTGGAAGGCGTGGCGGTAGCTCAACATAAGCTGGAATTCCTAAAAGAGGTTGCCGCGAGAAAGTTGGCGGCAGAATTAGGCGCCATTATCCACTACAACCGGCTGCGGCTGGGAATTCCAGTAGGGACGGCGGCGGAGCCGCCGCCCCCGACGATCACGCCACCTTTTTTGGCTCGAAGAACTGTTCGTCCTCCGTCGAGCCGTGCAATGCGGTGGTCGAGCTCTGGCCCTGCTGGATGGCCTGGGTCACGGCGTCGAAGTAGCCGGTGCCCACTTCGCGCTGGTGCTTGACGGCGGTGAAGCCCTTCTCGGCCGCGGCGAATTCGGCCTCTTGCAGCTCCACGAAGGCCGACATGCCACTGCGGGCATAGCCGTGGGCCAGATTGAACATGCCGTAGTTGAGCGAATGGAAGCCAGCCAGCGTGATGAACTGGAATTTATAGCCCATGGCGCCCAGCTCTCGCTGGAATTTGGCAATGGTGGCGTCGTCCAGGTTCTTTTTCCAGTTGAACGAGGGCGAGCAGTTATAGGCCAGCATCTTGCCCGGGAATTTCGCGTGGATGGCGTCGGCGAAGCGGCGCGCGAATTCGAGGTCGGGCTTGCCGGTCTCGCACCACACCAGGTCGGCATACGGCGAATAGGCCAGACCGCGCGAGATCGCCTGTTCGATGCCCGGCTTGACGCGGAAGAAGCCCTCCACCGTGCGCTCGCCGGTGCAGAATTGTTTGTCGTTGGGGTCGACGTCCGAGGTCAAGAGGTCGGCGGCCTCGGCATCGGTACGGGCGATGACCAGGGTCGAGGTGCCCATCACATCGGCGGCCAGGCGCGCGGCATTCAGTTTCTCGACCGCCTCGCGGGTGGGCACCAGCACCTTGCCGCCCATATGGCCGCATTTCTTGACCGAGGCCAGTTGATCTTCGAAGTGCACGCCGGCGGCGCCCGCCTCGATCATCGACTTCATGAGCTCGTAGGCATTGAGCACGCCGCCGAAACCCGCCTCGGCATCGGCCACGATCGGGGCAAAGTAGTCGATGTCGTCCTTGCCTTCGGACCATTGGATCTGGTCGGCGCGCTGGAAGGTGTTGTTGATGCGGCGCACGACCAGCGGCACCGAGTTGGCCGGATACAACGACTGGTCGGGATACATTTCGCCGGCGGCATTGGCGTCGCCCGCCACCTGCCATCCCGACAGGTAGATCGCCTTCAGGCCGGCCTTCACCTGCTGCATGGCCTGGTTGCCGGTCAGGGCGCCGAGGGCGTTGACGTAGGGCTCGTCGTGCACCAGGTTCCACAGTTTGTCGGCGCCGCGTTTGGCCAGGGTGTGCTCGATCGGGACCGAGCCGCGCAGGCGCACGACGTCGGCCGCGGTGTAGTTGCGGACCACGCCTTTCCAGCGCGGATTGCTGTCCCATTCCTGCTGCAATTCGGCGATTTGCTGTTCACGGCTAGTCATGATGCTCTCCTGAAGATGATTGACAACGATTGGTGGGTAGTGCGAATCCGTTGAATCCATCATAGCCCGCTTTGTGCGCAGCACAATCACTCTTATATAAGACAGATCACTATAATTTTGTCGTTTGTTTTCAATAGCTTGAAATCTTAGTTCCGGCATACGAAATGAAATTTCTTACAATGAGAACAAGTCAGGGTCTGGCTTTGCTGCGCATTCCATATGGCAGGACGATCATTTCGCATCCTGAAAAATCGCGCCTTAATTCCCAGCAAGAAAGACCCTGCATGCGAGCGTAAACGCACAAAGGGCGCGGCAGATGCCGCGCCCTTGCGTCGCTTTACACCGAATGGCTTACTTGGCCAGGTCGACCGCCTCTTCGCCGAACACCAGTTCGCCGTGACGCACCCGCACCGGGATGACATCCTTCGGCCCGAAGCGGCCCGCCAGGATCGCCTTGGACAGCGGATTCTCGATCTGCTGCTGGATCGCGCGCTTGAGCGGACGCGCGCCATATACCGGATCGTAGCCGGCCTCGGCTATTCTTTGCAGCGACTCTTCGTCGATATCGAGCGTCATCTCCATCTTGGCCAGGCGCCCTTCCAGGTTGTGCAGCTGGATACGGGCGATAGCGCCGATATTCTTCTCGTCGAGCGCATGGAACACCACGATCTCGTCGATCCGGTTGATGAACTCGGGACGGAAGTGGCCACGCACCTCGGCCATCACGGCCATCTTCACCACGGCGGGTTCGTCCGTATCCATCGACTGGATCCGGTGCGAGCCCAGGTTCGAGGTCATCACGATCACCGTGTTCTTGAAGTCCACCGTGCGGCCCTGGCCATCGGTCATGCGGCCGTCGTCCAGCGCCTGCAGCAGCACGTTGAACACATCCGGGTGCGCCTTCTCGATCTCGTCCAGCAGGATCACGCTATAGGGCTTGCGGCGCACCGCCTCGGTAAGGTAACCGCCCTCCTCGTAGCCGACGTAGCCCGGCGGCGCGCCGATCAGGCGGGCGACCGAATGCTTCTCCATGAACTCGCTCATGTCGATGCGGATCAGCGCATCCTGGGTATCGAACAGGAAGCCCGCCAGCGCCTTGCAAAGCTCGGTCTTGCCGACCCCGGTCGGGCCCAGGAACATGAAGGAGCCATAGGGACGATTCGGGTCCGACAGGCCGGCGCGCGAACGCCGGATCGCATCCGACACCGCCTCGATCGCCTCGTCCTGGCCCACCACGCGCTTGTGCAGCTCGTCCTCGATGTGCAGCAGCTTGTCGCGCTCGCCCTGCATCATGCGCGCCACCGGAATGCCGGTCGCGCGCGAGACCACTTCGGCGATTTCCTCGGCGCCCACCTGCGTGCGCAGCAGCTTCGGTTTCACGTTATCCGTTTCGGCACGGGCCGTGGCTTCCTCGGCCTGGCGCAGCTGCGCCTCCAGCTCCGGCAGGCGGCCGTACTGCAGCTCCGAAGCCTGCTGCCAGTTGCTCTGGCGCTTGGCCTCGTCCATCTGGAAGCGGATGCGCTCGATCTCTTCCCGAATGTGGGTGGTGCCCTGCACCGCCGCCTTCTCGGCCTTCAGCACTTCTTCGTAGTCGTTGTACTCGCGTTCCAGGCGCGCGATCTCCTCGCCCAGGAGTTCCAGGCGGCGCTGCGAGGCTTCGTCGGTCTCGCGGCGCACGGCTTCGCGCTCGATCTTCAGCTGGATCATGCGCCGCTCGAGGCGGTCCATGACTTCGGGCTTGGAATCGATCTCGATCTTGATCTTGGCCGCCGCCTCATCGATCAGGTCGATCGCCTTGTCGGGCAGGAAGCGGTCGGTGATATACCGGTGCGACAGCTCGGCCGCGGCGATGATCGCCGGGTCGGTGATGTCCACCTGGTGGTGCAGCTCGTACTTCTCCTGCAGGCCGCGCAGGATGGCGATGGTCGCCTCCACGCTCGGCTCGTCGACGATGATCTTCTGGAAGCGGCGCTCGAGGGCGGCGTCCTTCTCGACATACTTGCGGTACTCGTCGAGCGTGGTCGCGCCGACACAGTGCAGCTCGCCGCGCGCCAGCGCGGGTTTCAGCATATTGCCGGCGTCCATCGCGCCTTCGGCCTTGCCAGCGCCGACCATGGTGTGGAGCTCGTCGATGAAGACGATGGTCTGGCCCTCATCCTGCGCCAGCTCCTTCAATACGCTTTTCAGCCGCTCTTCAAACTCGCCGCGATACTTGGCGCCGGCCAGCAGCGCCGCCATGTCGAGCGACAGCACGCGCTTGCCCTTGAGCGAATCGGGCACTTCGCCATTGACGATGCGCTGGGCCAGTCCCTCGACGATGGCTGTCTTGCCCACGCCCGGTTCGCCGATCAGCACCGGGTTGTTCTTGCTGCGCCGCTGCAGCACCTGGATCGCGCGCCGGATCTCGTCGTCGCGGCCGATCACGGGGTCCAGCTTGCCGGCGCGAGCGCGCTCGGTCAGGTCGAGCGTGTATTTTTTGAGGGATTCTCGCTGGCCTTCGGCTTCGGGCGAGTTCACGGCTTCGCCGCCGCGCACGGCTGAAATAGCCGACTCCAGCGATTTACGGGCCAGGCCGCTCTCGCGCGCCAGGCGGCCGGCGTCGGACTTGTCGTCGGCCAGCGCCAGCAGGACCATCTCGGACGACAGGAACTGGTCGCCGCGCTTTTGCGCCTCGCGGTCGGACAGGTTCAGCAGGGCCATCAGGTCGCGCCCGGCCTGGACGTTGCCGCCGGCGCCGGTGACTTTCGGCTGGCGCTCCAGCTGCGCCTTCAGGGCATTGGTCAGCGCGCCGACATTGACGCCGGCGCGCTGCAGCAGCGAGCGCGCGCTGCCGTCGTCCTGGTTCAGCAGGGCGATCAGGAGGTGTATCGATTCGATGTATTGGTTATCGTTGCCGACCGCCAGGCTCTGGGCATCCGCCAGCGCTTCCTGGAGCTTGGTCGTCAATTTATCTTGCCGCATGGTGTTGCTCCCTAGAGGTAGTTATTAGCTTGAGAGCAAGATAGGGATGAGAGGCGGTCTTTTCAAGATGCCCACGCGTCCCACCATCCCGTACAATGCGCACACGGCGCTTTCGTTTCCCGCAATGAACCTATTCAGCATTCTTATCACCGATCAGGCCCATGCCGACCAGGCGCTGCCGCCCGCCATCGCACGCAATCTCGCGTCGTTGCGCGAGCACCACCCGGGCCTGCCGCACCGCCTGTACGGCCAGGACGCCATCCGCGACTTCCTGCGTGCCCATATGGAGGCCGACGTCGCCTGGGCCTACGACCAGCTGCTGCCTTACGCCTACCGCGCCGACCTGGCGCGCCTGTGCCTGCTGCACGAGTTCGGCGGCCTGTACGCCGACCTGTCGGTGTTCTTCCATGCCCCGCTGCCGCTGGAGTCGGGCAAGCTGATCGTGTTCCGCGACCGCGCCGTGGTGGCGCCCTGGATCGTGAGCAACACCATCCTGGGAGCGCCGCCGCGCGCGCCGGCCCTGGCGGCGGCGATCCGGATGATCGTCGCCAACTGCCGCAGCCGCTACCGCGGCGCTTCCTCGCTGTGCCCCACCGGCCCGGTCCTGCTCGGCAAGGCGATCGCCCTGCACTGCGAACCGGACCAGATCCACCTGGGCGAGGTGAGCAACCTCGCCCAGCGCAACGATACCGAGTCGCTGGCCTTCATCGACGCTACCGACGGGCGCCTGGTCGGCTACCGCACCAAGCGCGCCGCCGGGCTGGCGGAGCTGGGGCTGGAGCGGGGCGTCAACGACTACAACGATTTTTATTATGCCCGCCTGACCTATGCCGCCGACTATCCGGTACTGATCGACGCCGACTACCTGGCGCGCCATGGCCGCACCTCGGCAACGCTCGAAGGCGGCCGCCTGGCCTATCCGGGCGCGCCGGCCAGGAGCGACGGCGCCCTCGACACGGTGGCGCTATGCCACCTGCCGATCCCGTTCGCGGCGGGCCGCTACCGGGTGCTGCTGGAGCTGGACGACGCGACCGCCGGCGCGCCGCTGACCCTGATCGCGCTGGAGAACGGCTCCGGCCTGCCGCTGGCGCGCGCCGAGCACCGCCTTGGCGGCGGCGCGGCCATGCCGGCGCTCGACCTCGACGTCGCCACCAGCCGCAAGGACATCGTGATCGGCATCTTCAGCGCCGGCCCGGCGCCGCTGCGCATCGCCGGCCTGCGCGTCGAGCGACTGCCCCAGTCCCATTCCCAGGAAGCCGCATGACCATCAAATATGTCTCCTATGGCGACACTACCGGCTACGGCCTGTCCGGCCTGGCCTACCTGCGCGGCCTGCTCAACCTGGGCCTGGACGTGCAGTGGCAGCCCGTGTTCTGGGGGCCGCAAGGCCTGCAGTTCTGGGAACCGGGCATGGCGCCCGAGCTGCTCGAGTGCATGCGCGCGGCGAGCGCCGACCCGAGCCTGCGCGACCTGCCGGCCATCCTGGCGCGCTGCACCGCACCACGCGACTGCGACATCGTGGTCGCCCACCTGGTGCCCGAATACCTGGAAGCCTGCCTGGAGCCAGGCAAGCGCAACTATGCCTACTGCACCTGGGAAGCCGACCGCATCCCGGCCCACTGGCCGGCGATCCTGAACCGCTTCGAGGCGGTGCTGGTGCCGTCGACCTTCAATGCCGAGGCGTTCCGCGCCGGCGGCGTGACGGTGCCGGTGCACGTGGTGCCGCACATCCGGCGCCACGCGATCGACGACGTCACACCCGCCGCCCGCGCCGGACTGCGCGAGCGGCTGGGCTTCCGGCCTGACGACCACGTGTTCTACACGATCGGCGCCTGGATGCTGCGCAAGGACTTGCCGCGCCTGGTCGAGGCCTTCCTCGCCGAGTTCACGGCCATTGAGCCCGCCGCGCTGTGCATCAAGACCTCGACCCGGCCGGTACACTTCCCGCTGCCCAACGAACAGGGAAAAACCTCGAGCGAACTGGTGCAGGAAACCATCCACGCCTTCGCCGCCCGCAGCGGGCGCGCGCAGTTGCCGCGCGTCGGCGTGCTGGCCGGCGACGGCCTCGAAGGCGGCTGGATCGACTGCCTGCACGGCATCGGCGACACCTATGTGTCGCTGAGCCGCGCCGAGGGCTGGGGCATGGGCGCCTTCGACGCCGCCGCCCTCGGACGCCCGGTCCTGATGACCGGCTGGAGCGGGCAGCTCGACTACCTCGGGCGCGACCATCCCGGCCTGATCGGCGGCCGCCTGGAAGCGATCGACTGGCCCGGCACCACCTATATGCCCGACCAGCGCTGGGCGGTGGCCGACGTGGCGGACGCGCGCGCCAAGATGCGCTACCGCTTCATCCACCGCGATGCGCCCGATCCCCACGCCCGGCGCCTGAGCGAAACCATCGCCAACCGCTACGCAGAGGGAACCGTCATGCGCCAGTTCGCCCGCGCGATCGGCGTCCTGGAAGGCCAGCCATGATCCCGCGCATTTTTCACTTCGTGTTCGGCCTGCGCGTGCAGGACGAACCATTCCACCTGGCGCACTACCTGTGCCTCGAATCCTGCCGCCGGCTCAATCCCGGCCACGCGATCTGGTTCCACCACGATCACGAGCCATGGGGTCCGCTGTGGGAGCGCATCAAGCCGCACCTGGTGCTGCGCAAGGTGACGCGCGAAGCGCTGCCGCAGGCCGCCTACCAGCAGTCCGGCGAAGGCCGCATGATCGCCGCCGCCGGCTGGAGCTATGCCCACGAGGCCGACTTCATCCGCCTGCGCGTGCTGGCCGAGCATGGCGGCGTCTATGCCGACATCGACACCCTGTTCGTGGCGCCCATGCCGGACCACCTGCATGACCACGATTGCGTGCTGGGCGACGAAGGCGCCCTGCCCGACGCACGCGGCATCCTGCGCCCGTCGCTGTGCAATGCCCTGATCGCGGCCCGGCCCGGCGCGCCCTTCGTCGCACGCTGGCTGCACGATTCCCACGCCGCCTTCGACGGCAAGTGGACCAGCCACTCGTGCCAGCTCGCGACGCGCCTGTGGGAAGCACAGCCGGAGCTGGTGCACGTGGTGCCGCGCCAGTACTTCTACCGCCATCCATGGACGCCGGACGGCATGCGCAACCTGTTCGAGCGGGTCGATTCCGACCTGCGCGACGTGGTCAGCCTGCACCTGTGCAGCCACCTGTGGTGGGATGCCGCGCGCACCGACTTCACCAGCTTCCACGCCGGCCTGCTGACCGAGGACTGGGTGCGCGCCGGCGCCTCGACCTATGCGCTATTGGCGCAGCCGTACTTGCCGGGAGCCGCGCCATGAACGGGCCGCGCTTTACCGATTTCCTGCCCGGCCCCGGCCGCGGCGCCGGCTTCAAGCTGGGCCAGGACGGCGTGCAGGTGGCGCAGGGCGTGCTGCAGCAGCTGGCCTGGCCCGGCGCAGAGCCGCTGGTATCGTGCCTGATGGTCACCCGCGGCCGCCTGTTCCCGGCGCGCTTCGCGGTCGACTGCTTCCGCGCCCAGGGCTGGGCCGCGCGTGAGCTGGTGCTGGTATGCGACGCGCCCGGCACCGAGATCGAAGCCTATTGCCGCCAGCTCGGCGACGAGCGCATCCGGCTGGTCTTCCCCGCCACGCCCGCGGCCAGCCTGGGCGAGCTGCGCAACCTGTCCCTGGAATCTGCGCGCGGCGACTGGGTCTGCCAGTGGGACGACGACGACCTGTACCACCCCGACCGCATCGCCCTCGGGATGCAGGCCTTGCTGGCGCTGGGCGCCGACGCCATGTTCCTGCAGCGCTGGCTGCTGTGGGCGCCGGGCGCGCGCCGGCTGGGCGTGTCCGGCGCGCGCGAATGGGAAGGCTCGATGCTGGCGCGGCGCGCCAGCGTGCCGCCCTACCCGGCGCTGGCGCGCGGCGAGGATACCGCCGTCATGCACGCCATGCTGCGGCGCGGGCGGGTGCTGCTGCTCGATGCGCCGTGGGCCTACACCTATGTGCAGACCGGGGTGAATACCTGGGCCGCGGAACACTTCGCGGCGATCTGGGCGGCGGCCAGTTTCGAGCAGGCGCAAACGGGATACGAGGCCGCGCTGGCGGCGCTGGGAACGCATGGACCGCATGCGGCCTACGCGGCGGCGCTGGCGACGGCGCCACGCGCCGATCGTCCGAACTGACGCGAATATGGCTGGCTGTTTCCCGCACTGGCCACGCACGTGCTGGGCTATCATCTGTCAAATTCATTATTTCCTAGCAGCATGTTTTCGCGACTCGACTCCAGCCTGAAGATTTTCGGCGCCCTGATCATTCTCATCCTGGCCTGCCTTGCCACGCTGCCCATCCTCAGCAGTTCCCAGGCAAACGCCACGCTCGAAGCCCTGAAGGAAGGGGCTGCCAAGGAACGCTCCTACAGTCTCATGCTGACCCTGCTGCAGGATGCCGAAACCGGGCAGCGCGGCTTCCTGATCGGCAGCGACGAGAGTTTCCTGGCTCCATACAACGCCGGCGTGGCGGGCATACCCGCGGCGCTCGATCATCTGCAGCGGCATGCCAGTTCGGAAGCCGAGCGCACGCTGGTGGCGCGTATCGTCGAACTGAGCCGGGCAAAGGTCTCGGAAATGGACCAGACCATCCGCCTCAAGAAAGCCGGAAAGACCAAGGCAGCAATGGATATGGTGGCCAGCCAGCGCGGAAAGGTCATCATGGACGATCTGCGCACCCTGCTCGGCCGTCAGCAAAAGGCGCTGGCCGACCACCGCAACGGCTTGCGCGACCAGCTGACCGCCACCCTGCGCTACAACTCGGCGCTGGGCATCGGCGCCAGCCTGGCCAGCGTCGTGCTGATTTTTGCGACCATCTACATCGTGACCAGGAGCCTGAACGAACAGGCGGAATCGGCGCGCCAGTCGAAGTCGCTGGCAGAGAACAACGCGCAGCTGGCGCAACAGGCCGCCATTCGCGCCGAGCGCCTGGCGATCACGGCCGATATGCTGCAGGCCCTCGATAGCGTGAAGACACCGCCCGAGCTCGAGCGGGTTTTACCGGTATTCCTGCGCAAGCTATTGCCTGGCACATCTGGCGCGGTCTATCTGTATCGCAATTCGCGTGACGTGCTTGAACTGAAGGCAAGCTGGGGCCTGATGGAGGATGCGCCGCCCATGGTGGCGCCAGGCGAATGCTGGGCCCTGCGCCTGGGCAAGGTCCATCGAGCCAGCAGAGAACACGATCTGTGCTGCGACCATGGCGCCACCTGGCACAGGGACCATGAGTCCCAGACCTGCGTGCCGATGATTTCCCAGGGCGATGTGATTGGCATCCTGGTGATCGCGGGCGACCGGCACGACGCCAGCCGGGGCGACAGCGCACACGTCGTCTCGCTGGCCGAACAGCTCAGCCTGGCGATCAGCAATGTCTCGCTGCGCCACACGCTGCGCTACCAGTCGACCGTCGATCCGCTGACCGGCCTGTACAACCGGCGATTCTTCGACGAATCGCTCAAGCGCGAGCTGGCGCGCTCGCAACGCAGCCACAGCGTCTGCTCGGTAGTGATGATCGACCTCGACCATTTCAAGCGCATCAACGACACCTATGGCCACGATGGCGGCGATCTCGTGCTGCAGGCGGCCAGCCGCGTGCTCTTGCAGCGGGTGCGCGCCAGCGACGTGGCCTGCCGTTACGGCGGCGAGGAACTGGTGCTGATGCTGCCCGACTGCGGCGCCGAAGAAGCCGCGAAGTGCGCCGAAACGATACGCCTGACCCTGACCGACATGGTCATCCAGCACCAGGGCGCGACGATCTCGGGCATCTCGGCCTCGTTCGGCGTTGCCCAGTGGCGCGGCGATGGCGAGCAGGAGGCCGATCCGCTGCAGGCGGCCGACCGCGCCCTGTACGCGGCGAAGAAAGACGGGCGTAACCGGGTAGTGATCGCAGGGCAGCCACGCCAAGATGAATCTAACGCCGGCACGCGCTAGCGGCTCGACTCGACCTTGTCGCCCCCGCCATACTGCACCCCGCGCGCGCGCATGAATTCCATCCGCCGCGCATGCAGCTCGTCGTTCGGGTCGAGCGCCACGCACACGCTGGCTACGCCGGTGCAGCCATGCGGCTCGTGGCGCAGCTGTTCGAACACCAGCCGGTCTTCGCCGTCGCCGGTCGCGAACGCGGCGCACGACCACAGGTGCACCAGGTGCAGCAGCTGCAGCTTGTCGATCGCCAGCCCGCTCGGCCGCACGAAGCCGCCGAAGCGCTCGGCATAGATGCCGCGGCCCACGCCCACGCTCTCGATCTCGTCCACGCACAATTCCTGGCCGGTGTTGCCATCGGCGTAGACCGAATACGAGAACGCCCATTTCTTGCCCTCGATCGCGGCCAGCACCAGCGCGCAGTGGTCGTCCCTGAACCAGTCGTCGTCGTCGAGGTAGACCACCACCCGGCTGTCGGCCAGCAGCGTCAGCGCCGAGCGCAGCGAGCCGCCGTAGAACGACGCATGCACGCCCCCGTGGCGGCGCGAGGTCGAGTAGCCCAGGTCGATCAGGCTGAGCGTGACGTGCGGCGGGCATTCCGGCGCCAGCTGGGCCAGCAGAGCATCGAGCCGGCCGTGCCGGTCGCAATCGACGCCGACCAGGATCTGGATGCGGCCTTCGATGCGCTGGCCATACACCGAGCGCACGGCGCGCGCCAGCGACTGGCGGCAGGTGGTGGCGATCACCACCGCGACGTCGTGGCTGGCGCCGTTCATGGCTGGCCCAGCGCGAACGGGTAGTCGCCGCTGGCGGCGAGGATGCGCTGCCTGAGCCCCTGCGCCGCCAGCGCGCCGGGCCGATGGTGGGTGGCGTCGCGCTGCGGCGCATGGGTCGAGTCGAGCGCGATGTCGTTGAAGAAGTACGGCACCGTCGCCGTGTAGCAGGCGGTGCGCCGGTACAGCAGGTGGTCGGCCACCAGCATGCCCCAGGCGTGCACGCCGGACAGGTCGAGCCCGATCCCGTCCGGGCTGTAGCGCGCCAGCAGGGCCGCCAGCGCGCCGCGCCGCGCGACCCAGGCGCCGGCCGAGTAGCAGCTCGGCTCCCATTCATGCCACAGGATGCCGTGGCGCAGGTACAGCTCGCCCAGCTCACCGATCACCGGCGCATGGCTGACGTGCAGCTGCAGGATTTCCCAGTCCGGCGGCGCCGACGCCAGCAGCGCCGCGCCGTCGTAGCGGTGGTGGGCGCGCACGTCGTCCTCCATGATCACCGCGGTCGCGACGCCCGCATCGAGCGCAGCGCCGGCCGCGCGCAGGTGCGAGGCGACGATCGCCAGCTCGTGCAATGAGTTGGCGAACGGCTCGCGCACCTTCACCGCCGGCAGGGTGTCGGGCGTGACCGCCTCGATGCGCGCATGCGCCACGCCGGCGCGCTCGAAGGCCTCGCGCGCCAGCAGGCGCCGCCCTTCGTCGGCGGCGCGGTTGATCCAGAAATGGGGCAGTCCTTCGAGCATGACGTCAGTCTAGCTTAGAACCTATCCCGGCAGCGATCAGAACACGCCGCGCAGGCCGGCGTTGCCGCCCACGGTGTGGTAATCGCTGCGTGCTTCGCCGCTCACGCCGAAGTAGAGGTAGGCCCCCTTCCTGAGCTGGACGGTACCGGTGACGCCGCCCTGCACGAAACCGCGGCCCACGTCGGGCGCGCCGACCGCGATGCGCTCGCCGGCCAGGGTGGCGCCCAATACGGGACGCAGCAGCTCACCACCGTCGACGCCGGCGCCGAGCTTGAAACGCCAGGTCGAGGCCAGCAGCGGGTCGAGGTTGCGCGAGGCGCCGGCCACGCCCAGCACGGTGCGGGTGCCGTTGGCCGACCAGTCGTCCAGCGCCAGCGCCGCCACCGAGGCCGACGTCTCCATCAGCGCATCGCGCTCGACGCGCTGGACCGTCACCCGGGCGAACGGCGCCAGGCTGGCGCCCCCGACGAGCGTCGGCAGGCTGGCGCCGACACCCAGCAGGGCGCTATTGCCGCTGCCGCGCGTGGCCAGTCCAACCGCCGGGTCGAGCGGATCGGCGCGCCGGCTTTCCGTCTTGTCGCGACCATAGCTGCCCTGCAGGTCGAACACGACCTTGCCGGCAGTCGCCTCGCCATAGGCGAACACCTTGTTCTGGCGCAGCTTGCCATTGCCGGCCTGCGCATCGAGGTCGGTGCTGGCGTGGCTGGCGCCGAAGCCCAGGCGCGCATCGCGCCCCGTCAAGAGGTCGAAGCCCACCGTGACCTGCACGCGGTCGGCGTCGAACGCGGAGGCGACGTCGCCGCCCTTCCACTTGGCGCGGCCGGCGCCGAGGTCGATCCACAGCGCGCGCGCGTCCTGGCTATCCGAACGCTGCAGCAGGGTGCGCTGCAACTCCCAGTTGGCCTGCGGCAGGGCCGCCGCCAGCGCGCCGTGCACCTCGCCCGCCAGGCCCTGCAGCACGCCGCCGAGCTGTTGCGCGTTGCGCGAACCGGTCTGGTAGCTCAGGCTGGTCTGGGTGGCGCTGCCCTTGCCGGCCTGGTCGAGGTCGACGATGCGGTCGAGCGCTGCGCCCACCGAACGCGCATTGGCGCCCGCTTCCCCGGCCCAGGTGGCGTACGAAGCCGGCAACACCTTCAGCTCGATGCTGTTGTTGCCGCCATGGTCGTAGAAGGCCGCCAGGCGGGTATTGGCGCCCAGGCCTTCCGGCTGCGCCAGGGTGTCGAAGCGGCCATCGATGCCGCCGTCGGCGGTCAGGATCAGGAAGTTCTGGCCCAGCTCGGGCACGAACTGCGGCGAACCGTAGCCGGACTGGCCGGGCGTGTACAGGTTCTTCAGCGTCGGCGCCAGCGTGGCGCCGGACTCGATCGTGAAGCGCTTGCCGTTGACCACGTGCAGGAAGGAGTAATGGCCGGCCGCGCCGATCGGCGTGTTCATGCCGGCTTGCGTGGCGCTGCCGATGTCCTGCTTGTAGGTGCTGCCGGCGGCCATCGTGATGTTCGAATCGGCGCTCAGCATGCCTGGCGAATTACCTGGCGACAGGGTGCCGTGGACGAGCACGTCGCCCTGCAGCGTGCCGGCGCCGCCCAGCGTGGCGCCCTTGGCGACCATCACCTTGCTGGCGAACACGCCGTTGGCCAGCAGCTTGCCTTCGAGAACGCAGGTGGCGTCGATGCGCGCCGCGCCGGTCACGTTCAGCGTGCCCAGGCCGGTCTTGTTGAAGCAGCCGTCGCCGGCGCCGGTCGAGATCAGGTCGCCCGCCAGCGTGGTGCTGGTGCCGGCATCGACGTTGATGTCGGTCTTGCGGCCCATATTGATGTCCTGGCCGGTCAGGATGTCGACCGTGGCGTGGATGGTGCCCGAATTGAAGGTCATCACGCTGCCCCAGCCCAGGCCCCAGGAATTGGTCACCTTCACCAGGCCCGAATTGATGGTCAGGCCGCCGGTCCAGCCGTCGCCCGGCCGGTTCGCCGCGAGGCGGCCGCCGGCGTTGTCGCCGGCCAGCACCAGGGTGCCTTCGCCGTCCTTGACGATGCGGCCGGCGCCGGTGATGTTGCCGTCCAGGGTGACGACGCTGTCGGCGCCCTCGGTGTCGACCACGCCATTCTTCGCCGTGACCTCGATGCCGCGCGCGGAGTCGAGCGTGGCGGTCGTCTGCAGGCGGCCGCCGTCGAGCACCAGGCCGCTGCCGGCCGCGCCCAGGTTGGCGTCGCGGTCGATGCGCAGGGTGGCGCCGGAACCGATCGTGGTGCCGCCCGTGTAGGTGTTGTCGGCACTCAGGGCCAGGGTGCCGCCGCTCACCTGCAGGCCGCCGCCATTGGCCAGCGTGCCGCGCAGGATCAGGGTGCCGGCACCGTCCTTGACCAACTTGCCGCTGCCGTCCACCGTGCCGGTCTCGACCAATGTGGTCGCGGCGTCGACGTCGACCGTGCCGCGCCCGGCCAGCAGCAGGCCGCGGCCGTGGGTCATGTCGGCGCCGGTCTGCCAGGCGCCGTCGCGCAGTTCCAGCGCGGCCCGGCCCAGGCCCAGGTTGGCGTCGGCCAGCGTGCGCAAGGTGGCGTTCGCGACCACGGTCTTGCCGGTGTAGGTGTTGTTGCCGAGCAGCGCCAGCTTGCCGCCTTCGACGTTCAGGCCGCCGCTGCCGGCGAGGATGCCGCTGAACGAGCCGCCACCTTTGGTCACGCTCAGGTCGTTCGCGCCCAGCAGCACCGAGCCGGCGCCGCTCAGGCCCGCGACCGCCACCTTGCCGGTCGCGCCGGAGACGTCGAACACGCCGTCCACGCCGACCGCACTGCCGGCGATGCCACCCCTGCCCGAAAGCACCAGCGTGGCGCCCCTGGCGATGTCGGTCGCACCCGTATAGTCCTGGGCGCTGGTGAAGCTCAGCTTGCCGCCCGCCAGCTTGACGCCGCCGGCGCCAGTGATGCTGCCGCCGAAACTGTCCGCGGCCTCGGTCAGGGTCAGCGTCTGGCTGCCCAGCCGCACCGTGCCGGCGCCCGCCAGGCTCTTGACGGCGGCCTTGCCATTGCTGCGCGAGACGTCGAAGGTGCCGCCGACATTGACCCGGCTGTTGGCGATGCCGCCGTTGCCGGAAAGCGCCAGCGTGGCCAGGCGGCCGATCAGGGTGGGGCCGCGGTAGGTATTGGCGCCGCCCAGGGTTTCGGTCCCGGCGGCAACCTCGAGGCCGCCGTTGCCGCTGATGACGCCGGTAAAGGCGCCGCTCGCATTGCTCAGGCGCAGGGTGTTATTGCCGAGCCTGACCGCACCGGCGCCCGACAGCGTCTTGATGCGGGCGCTGTCGGCCTGGCTGACGTCGAAGGTGCCGTTGGCCAGCACGCCGCTCGACAGGGCCAGGCTGCCCGAACCCGACAGGGCCAGGGTGGCGCCGGCGCCGATGCTGGTGGCGCCGGTGTAGCGGTTGTCGCCGGCCAGCACCGCGGTGCCGCCGGCGATGGCGAGACCGCCCGAACCGTCGATGCTGCCGGTGAAGGTGTCGCCGGCCCGGGTCAGGGTCAGGGTCTGGCCGCCCAGCAGGACGGCGCCGGCGCCGCCCAGGCTCTTGATGGCGGCGCCGCCGGTACTGCCCGCGATGTCGAGCGTGCCGTCGCCGGTGACGCGGCTGTTGGCGATGCTGCCGTTGCCGGACAGCGCCAACGTCGCGCCCTGGGCAATGCTGGTGTCGCCACTATAGGTATTGCGTCCGCTCAGGATTTCACGGCCGGCCGCCAGTTCCAGGCCGCCCGAACCGGCGATCGTGCCCGAGAACTGGCCGCTGGCATTCGTCAGGGTCAGGGTCTTGTTGCCCAGGTTGACGGTTCCGGCGCCGGACAGCGTCTTGATCTCGGCGCCCGTGTCCATGGCGGCGATATCGAGCGTGCCGTTGGCCAGCACGCCGCTCGACATCGCCAGGCCGCCGCTGCCGCCGCCCGACAGACCCAAGGTGGCGCCGGCGTCGATGACGGTCGCGCCCCGGAAGATGCTCAGGTGGGTATCCAGCACCTGGGTGCCGCCGGCGATCGCCAGGCCGCCCGAACCGCGGATATTGCCGGTGAAGGTGTCGCCGGCGCCGGTGATGGTCAGCGTCTGGTCGCCCAGGATCACCGAACCGGAACCGGACAGGCTCTTGACGGCGGCGCCGCCATCCGTGGCCGCGATGTCGAAGCGGTTACCGTCGAGCACCAGGCGGCTGTTGGCGATGCTGCCCTCGCCTTCCAGCGTCAGGCGGGCGCCTTGCGTCAGCACCGTGTCGCCGCTATAGGTATTGGCGCCGCTCAGGATTTCGTGGCCGGCGGCGATCGCCAGCCCGCCCGAGCCCTGGATGCTGCCCGAGAAGTTACCGCTGGCCTGGGTCAAGGTCAGGACCTGGCCACCCAGCAACACCGCGCCCGAGCCGGACAGGGTCGTGATCTGCGCGCCGTTGGTGGCCTGCGAGACGTCGAAGCGGCCATCGGCTACCACGCCGCTCGAGAGGGCGATGCTGCCGGAACTGCCCAGCGCCAGCCCGGCGCCGTCGTCGATCCGGGTCACGCCGTTGTACCAGTTCGTGCCGTTCAGGGTCTGGGCGCCGCCAGTGACGGTCAGCCCGGCCGCGCCATGGATGCCGCCGTCGAAACGGCTGTGGGCGTCGGTCAACACCAGGCTGTCGTCACCGAGGACCACGGTGCCGGAGCCGGACAGCGATTGCAGCCGGGTATCCTGGCCAGGCTGGGAAAAATAGAGGAAGCCTTCGAGCGCCACTTCACGCGAGGCGGCAAGGCTGGCCTGCCCCGTCAGCGACAGCACGGCCTGGCGGTCGACGCTGGTCTGGCCGGTGTAGTGCTGGGCCTCGGTCAGGGTCGCATAGCCGCCGGCGATCGCCAGACCGCCTGAACCGTGGATGCTGCCGTCAAATTGTCCGCCAGCATTGGTCAGGGTCAGCGTCTTGCCCCCCAGCCAGACCGCGCCATTGCCCACCATATTCTTGACCTGGGCGCCATCATGGCTTGCCGAGATGTCGAACACGCCGTTGTTGAACAGGCCGCTCGACATGGCGATGGCGCCGCTGCCGCTCAGGGCCAGGGTGCCGTCGGGTCCGATGCTGGTCGCGCCCGTGTATTCCGTGGCGGCGCCCAGGATATGGGTGCCCTGGCTCACGCTCAGGCCGCCATCGCCGGCGATGCGGCCGTTGAAGTTACTGCCGTGGCCGGTCAGTTCGAGCGCGCCGCCGCCCAGCAGCACGGCGCCGGAACCGGACAGCGAGCCCAGGGCGGTATCGCCATTCGCCAGCGTCAGGTCGAGCGTGCCGTCGATGGCAGCGCCGCGCGAGTCCGCGATGCTGCCATTGCCCATCAGGGCCAGGCGGGCGCCTTCGGCGACGGTGGTGGCGCCCGTGTAACGGTTGACGCCGCTGAGCACTTCGCTGCCGCCATCGACCGTCAGGCCGCCCGCGCCGGCGATCGTACCCGCATAGTGGCCGCTGGCGGCGCTCAGGACCAGGGTCCGGCCGCCGAGCACCACACTGCCCGAATTGCTGCCGGATAGGGAACGGATGCCAACATCCTTGTCGGCGGCGGAGATGTCGAACTGTCCGTTATTGAGCACGCCGCTCGAGAACGCGATGCTGCCCGAGCCCGACAGGGCCAGGCTCGCGCCGCGGTTGATCGCCGTCGCGCCTTCGTACCCGTTGAGGCCGCCGAGCATGCCGATGCCGCCGGCCAGGAGCAGGCCGCCGGAACCCTGGATGCCGCCCAGGAAGACGTGGTCCGGACTGGCATTGGTGAGCGTCAGCAGGCGTTCGCCCAGCAGCACGGTGCCGGAACCGGACAGGCTTTGCAGGCTGGTGCCGGTATTGGTCGCCGAGATGTCGAGCTCGCCATTATTGTCGATATGCCAGCCGGCGGCCTGGCCGTTCGAGTCGTCCCCATCGTTCAGGGTCAGCCTGGTTTGCTCGGCGATGTGGTGGGTGTCGTAGGTCACGCCGTTCTGCGCCAGCGCCAGGATCGGGAACAGCGCCGCGACGGCCGCCGCCAGCAAGGTGCGGGCTCCGGCGAAGCCCCGGTCCACCGCAAGCTCGCGCCGCACGCCGGCATCGCTTCCAGTCTCCTTGCCGTTCGTGCTGGCGACTTCGGCGACGGCCATCAGCATATGGCGTTTCTTGTTCCAGACGAGGCGGTAAATATGGTTCATGGCAATATCGGTAAGTGGCGAAGACGGCGAAAGCCGTAAAACCGATATTATTTAACGGAAATAATGCCGCTGAACAATACTAAATGCCGACAACCATACATTGGTGCATGCGAAGTGCATTTTCACCACAGTTTGTGACGTCGATCCCAGGGTACCCTCACGAAAATACACATTATTTCACGTGAGAAACTACCCATCTGCTCAGGTCAGCGGCGACCTTGCGCACCACTGTTTCCCACTCGCCTGCCGCCGCCTGGCGATACAGGCGCATTACGCCCGGATACCACGGCGAATCGGCGCGCCCTTCCATCCAGCGCCAGTCCGGGTGCACCGCCGGCAGCAGGACCCAGCACGGCTTGCCCAGCGCGCCGGCCACGTGGGCCACGGCGGTGTCGACGCAGATCACCAGGTCGAGCGCGGCAACGATGGCGGCGGTGTCGCCGAAGTCGCCGATCTGCGGGCCGAGGTCGGCCAGGTGCGGCGGCAGCGCTTCGCCCGCGCCGGCCTCCATGCCGCGCTGCAGGCTCAGGAAACGCACGCCCGGCACAGCCAACAGCGGCGCGAGGCAGTCCACGCCGGGCAGCGAGCGGTTGGCATCGTTGACGTGGCCGCCGAAGCCGCGCCACGCCAGCCCCACCCGCAAGCCGGCGCCGTCCTGCCCCAGCCGCGCACGCCAATCCCGCGCGCGCGCCGGATCCGGCGCCAGATAGGGCAATGCGGCCGGGATCGTCGTCAGCGAAGTCCGCGCATGCAACGGCAGGCTCATGAGAAAGACCCAGCAATCCTGCGGCGGCAATCCGGCCGCCGCGCCCAGGCCCACTACCCGGTCGGCGCCGGCCACGGCGCCCAGCAGCGGCAGCAAGGCGTCCTGGCATACCAGGGTGACCCGGCCGGCGCCGGCCGCCTTCAATAGCGGCAGGTAGCGCACGAACTGGACGGTGTCGCCGAAGCCTTGCTCAGGCCATACCACGATGCTGCGGCCGGCCAGGGGCTCGCCGCGCCATTGCGGGCAGCCCAGCTGCGGCGCGGTCGCGATCGGGCGCGCCAGCGCCGGATCGTAGCGCGCTTCCATCCACGGCCAGCCTTCTTCCAGGCGGCCGCGCGACAGCAGCAGGAAGCCCAGGTTCCAGCGCGCTTCCGGATAGTCCGGGTCGGCGGCGATTGCCTGGCGGTAGGACGCCTCGGCCTCTCCGGCCAGGCCTTCGCGCTGCAGCAGCGCGCCGAGGTTGTTCAGGGTGCGGGCGTTGCGCGGGGCGAGCGCCAGCGCCTGGCGATAGATCGCCTCCGCCTCCGGCACGCGGTGCAAGTACTGGCACACATTACCCAGCGAATTGAGACCTTCCGGATCGTGCGGCCGCAGCGCCACGTAGGCGCGCAGCGCCGCCTCGGCGTCCGGCAGGCGGCGCCGCGCCGTGTATAGCAGGCCCAGGTTGTGCCAGGCCTCGGCATACGCGGGACGCAGGTCCAGCGCGCGCCGGTAGTGGGCTTCGGCCGGATCGGGATGGCCGGCGCCGGCGTACAGCACCGCGAGGTTGTTGTGCAGTTCGGGCTGGTCCGGCTGCAGTTCGAGCGCCGCCAGGTAGCACGTCTCGGCCTCGGCGCGCCGGCCCTGCCGTTGCAGGCCGTCGGCCTGCTCTTGCAGGAGGATGCGGAGATTGTCGCGACATGCCGCGTGGCCCGGCTGCAGCGCCAGTGCCTGGCGCCAGCGGCGCTCGGCCTCGAGCGGCTGGCCAAGCGCCAGCGCGCAGGCGGCGGCCAGGTTCAGGGCATCGACATTGGCGGCCGCGCCATCCAGCAGATCGCCCACCGACGCCAGTGCGTCCTGGAATGCGCCTTGCCGGTACAAGGCGATGGCGGCATCGATGCGGCGCCCGAGCGCAAGCGGCGCGGGCGGATGGGACGGTTCAGCCACGCAGCATGCGCCAGGTGGCGAAGCCGGCCGCGCACAGCAGCAGCGAGCCGGCCAGGTGCAGCGCCGTATGCGCCAATGCCCAGCCGACCTCGCCACGCTGGAGCAGCAGCACCGACTCGCCCGAGAAGCTGGAAAACGTGGTCAGGCCGCCGAGGAAG
The DNA here is from genome assembly GCF_034045165.1 of Massilia sp. CFBP9026. Taxonomy (NCBI): domain Bacteria; kingdom Pseudomonadati; phylum Pseudomonadota; class Betaproteobacteria; order Burkholderiales; family Oxalobacteraceae; genus Massilia; species Massilia sp. CFBP9026. The sequence continues at coordinate 106,952 of NZ_JAXCWH010000001.1, read as the reverse complement.
CCGGTGATGACGAACAGCCGCCACTCGGGCGCCAGCTGCGGCTGGTCGGTGAAGAAGCCGAGAGCCAGGCCGACGAGAAAGCCGCCGACCAGGTTGGCCGCGAGGGTCCCGACCTGCACGAAGCCGTGCAGACTGCCCAGCCACAGGCCCAGGCCCCAGCGCAGCCAGGCGCCGAGCGCGGCGCCGATGCCGACCGCGGCAAAGCTCAGGGCGCTTCCCACCTGGCCTTCGCGCTGTCGTCGCTGACGCGGGCGTCGACCCAGCGCGCGCCGTCCGGCGTCTGCTCTTTCTTCCAGAACGGGGCCTCGGTCTTGAGGTAGTCCATGATGAATTCGCAGGCCGCGAAGGCGTCGCCACGATGGGCGGCGCTGCAGGCCACCAGCACGATCTGGTCCAGCGGCGCCAGCGGGCCGACGCGGTGGATGACCAGGGTGCCGTACAGCGGCCAGCGTTCAGAGGCGCGCGCCGCGATCGCCTCCAGTGACTTCTCGGTCATGCCCGGATAGTGTTCCAGCTCCATCTCCGAGACCTTCGCGCCGTCGTTCAGGTCGCGCACGGTGCCAACGAAGGACACCACGGCGCCGATGCGCGCATCGTTCGCGCGCAGGCGCGCCACTTCGTGACCGAGGTCGAAATCCCCGGCCTGTACCCTCGCTTCGTTCATGGATGGTCCTTCGGCTGGCGCAGCAACAGGTGTTCAATGCGGGTTTCGGTGCGCACGTCGAGCAGGGCCGGCAAGGCCAGCAGCGCGCGCAGCCCGGCCGCCTGCGCGCCCGGCTTCTGGCCCGACTTGAGCGAGCTTTGCAGCACCTCGACCTGCAGGCGCAGGCGCTCGCGCGCGAACTCGGGGCCGCTGTCGATGCCGGCCGCGATTTCCAGGCGCAGCAAGTCGTTCAGCAGGCGTTCGCGGTTGCCTTCCATCGTGCGCACGCAGGCGGCGCGTTCGCCGTCCGAGGCTTCCAGGGCCGCCAGGGCGGCGTCGAAGCGCGCGCGCAGGATCGGCTCGTAGCCGCCGTCCAGCGCCAGCATGGCGTCCCAGCGCCCGCGCCAGTCCGCAGCCTGGGTGTGGGACTCTGCATTGGCCAGCGCCGTCTCGAGCGCCTGGACCAGGCGCAGCTTGTCGTGCACGGCCCCGGCCAGCGCCGTGTCCTGGGCGCGGCGGGCGGCGTCGGCATGCTGCTGGACGCGGGCGACAGCGGCTTGATAACGCTTGTCGATGCGCGCCTCGTGGGCGCGCGGCACCGGGCCGATCGCCTGCCATTCGGCGGCAGCCTCGCGCAGCAGCTTGCCGACGTTGGCAGGCGTGGCATCCGGGGCGGCCGCTTCCAGGCGTTCGCACACGGCTTCCTTGGCGGTCTCGTGGGCGCGGCGCTCGCTGTCGGCCGCGTGCGCCTGCTCCTTGCGCGCGGCGAACAGCGCGTCGCAGGCGCCGCGGAAGCGCTGCCACAGCGCCTGCTCGGCCTTGCGCTCGAGCGGCAGCGCGCGCGCATGTTCCTGCCAGCGCGCCTGCAGCTCGCGCAGCATGTCCACGGCGTGGCGCTCGTGCGGGTCGAGCTTGTGCACTTCTTCGATCAGCTGCTCGCGCACCGCGATCTCGACCTTGCGCTGGTCTTCCAACGGACGCTGCAAGGTGGTCAAGGCGTCGGCGAACAGCCCGTCCAGGCGCTTCTTTTCCTTGCGGTCGACCGCCCCCAGGTGGCTCCAGGCGGTGCGCAGGCGCTGCACGGTGCCGGACACGTGCTTCCAGTCGGCCTCGCCCGATTGCAGGCGCCCGATCTCGGCCTGCGCTTCCTCGACCAGGGCCTGGCCGCGCGCGGCATTGGTGTGGCGTTCGTCGGCCAATTGGCGAAAGTGGGCCGCGGCCGGCGCATAGGCGGCGCTGCAGGCGGCGTCGAAGCGCTCCCACAGGCTGCGCGGCGCCGGGCCGGACAGGCTGTCCAGGGCTTTCCAGCGATCGCGCATGCTGCCCACCTTCTTGGCCAGCTCGGCCATCGCCAGGCCCTGGGTCGGCAGCGTTTCGACGGTCTTGATCAGTTCTTCGCGCGAGACGTTGCCGCCCCAGCGCGCCCAGTCCGACAACCGCTTGAGCTCGGCGCGCAGATGGGCCAGGCGGTCGGACTGCGGCGCGGACAGGCGCACGCCCTTGTCCTTGGCTTCCTTCAGTGCCTTGTCGAGCTCGGCGGCGGTGCCGAGCGAGCCTTGTTGCAAGGCGGCTTCGAGCGCCTCCATATTGTCGAGGAAAGCCTGGTCGGCGCCGCGTGCGGCCGGCCTGGCGCCGTCTTTTGCGCCTTCCTTCACGACCGGCGCCGGCTTGGCCGGACGGGTTTCCTGCGGCAGGCTCGCGAGCAGCGCGGCGAAGCGCTCCTGCACGGCGCCGGCGGCGGCGTTGGCCGGCAAGGCGGGCAGGCGCTGCCACTCCCTGCGCAGCGTCTCCGGCTTGAGTTCTGCCGGGGCCTGGGCCTGCCATGCGGCCAGCGCCGCCTCGCGCGCGGCCAGCGCGGCCTGGTCTTGTTCGATCGTCGCCAGGCCGGCCGTCAGGCGTGCGTGTTCGGTCGCGAATTCGGCCACCAGGGCGCGCGGCAGCGAGGCGTGGCCGGGATCGACCAGGGCCGCCTCTTGCTCCTGCTGCAGTTCGGCCAGGCGCGCGGCCAGCGCGGCCGCGTCCAGTCCACCCGCGTCCAGGCCGCGCAAGACGGCCAGGCGGTCGATCATGGCGCGCTGCAGCGCCACCTGCGATTCGAGGCGGCGGCCGAGCTCGGCGCGCACGGTGTCGAAGTCGGCTGCCAACTCAGGCGCGCGGATGACCGACCATCTACGGTCCAGCTCGGCCACGTGGTTCGGCGTCAGGAGGTTGTCGTTCAGCAGCGACCTGGCCTGGGCCAGCGCCTCTTCGCCGCGGCGCAGCTCGGATTCGTGGTGGCGGATCGCGTCCAGCCTGCCCTGCACCAGCTTGGCGACGCGGCGGTCGACGTTACGCATCGCCGTGTGCACGCGCTCGAGGTGCTCGCGCCCGTGGACCAGTTCGGCCGCGGCGAGGCGCAGTTCGGAGAATTCGGATTGGAGGATGAAATCGACGGCGGCCGCTTCGTCGGCGCCCAGCGCCTTGAGTCGTTCGGCCTGGCGTGCGCGGGCATCGGCGAGCGCGGTACGGGCGGCCTGCGCGTCATGCGCAGCAGCAGGAGTGCCCGACTTGCCCGAACCAGTCTTGACGCTGCGATCCGCCGGCCCCGAGGCCTTCGCCGCGGCAGGTTTGGCCTCCGGCTTGTCGCCGGACGTGGCCGATTTCCCGCCCTGCCGCTTGAATAGGAATTCGAACATGATGAAATCGCACTTCCAAAACTCCCATCATAGCAAAGAACCCTGGCATCGATCGACATGTCCGGCCCGGCAGCCCCCTTAGTTTGCGAGTAGCAATTTACGAATGACAAAGCCGGTTTTGCCTTGAGGAAATCTCGGCTGGCGGCAGCCCCCGCATTACGCCCATGTCAGGGCCACGGCCTTCACCGCGATTCTCGCTCTGGTGGGCATCATGCGCCAGCATCTGGTTGGCGATGGCGAACCAGGTCTCGCCCGGGATCATGGTGCGCGCCAGCGGCAACAGCTCGCGCTCTTCGCGCTCGAGGCGTTCGAGCAGCAGCTCGCAGCAGCGCTCGAGCGCCGCCAGGCAGCCGGGATCGCCGTCGACGGCGGGCGGCCGCGCCCCCTGGGCCGCCCCCCGCGCCCGCCGGCCCCACCCATCCAGCTCGGCCACCAGCCGCGCGGCATCCTCGCCACGGCGGCGCAGCGCGGGCAGCACGAACTTGTCGAGCTTGCGCCAGTGACAGGCCTCGCAAACCTGGCGCAAGGCGTCGCAAGCCTGTTCGTACTGGCGCATGCTGGGCGGTTCGCCCCACCAGGCGCAAGGTCGCCAGCGTTCGAGCAACGCCTGCACCTCGATCCGCGTGCGTGCCTGCTCGACGGACAAGGCGACCAGCGTATAGGTTGATGTCAGCATGGTGTCTCCTCTCAATTTGCTCCTCCGAGCGCACGTAGTCCACGCCTGGGGCGGTCGGGGATGCTTTATAGGGGTAGCCGGCTATTGTGTGTTTATGTGCCGGCCGACAGGAACTTCGTAGTGTAGAGAGAAGAAGGTGGGCGGGTTTGACTTTTCTCAAACCCGATTTCACAATGCGAGCGAGGTCAGGCGGGGTGAATTTCCTCTACAAAATACTCTTCCAACATGTTACCGAAAGCGGCCGGGTCGCTGCCCACCACTGCGATCCGCGGGCAGCCGTGCCAGGCCGCGCAGCGGCTCACCGCCCCGGCAACGTCGCGCGCCAGGCTCGCGGAGAGGCGCAGGCCGGGCTCCAGCGCCACGCTGCGCAGTTCGAACACGCCCTGCTTGCGGTGCGCCTTGGCGTCGATGCGGCCGACCAGGGCGCCGCGGCGCAGGATCGGCAGGGTGAAATAGCCGTAGCGGCGCTTGGGCGCCGGTGTGTAGCACTCGAGCCGGTAATCGAAGCCGAACAGTTCGAGCGCGCGACGGCGGTCCCAGACCACCGGGTCGAATGGCGACAGCAAGGTATTCAGGCGCGACACCAGCTTGCCGTCCGCCGCCTGATGCGCCAGCGCCAGCTGCTCGGGGTGGATGTAGACCGGCTCGCGCCAGCCCTCGACCCGGGCCCGCACCAGCAGGCCTTCGTCCACCAACTGCGCCGGATCGACGTGCGGTCGGCGCGTGCGGTGATAGTCCGGGATCCACGCCGCGCGCGCCAGGCCGAGGGCGTGCACGGTGCGCAGGGCAAACTCGCGCTGCACCGCGTCCAGGGCCGGCATCCGGTCGTCATGCCAGCTCGGGTGGACGCGCTCGGCCAGGTCGTACACGCGCTGGAAGTTGTGGCGGCGCGCGATCATCAGGGCGCCGGCCGTGAACAGCACTTCGAGCGAGCGCTTCTCGGGTTTCCACTCCCACCAGCCGCCGGACTTGCCGTCCTGGCGCGCGAAGTCGGCGGCCCGCACCGGCCCACTGGCGCGGATGTGCTCGACCAGCTGCGCCACTTCGTCGGCGCGCTCGCGCATCCAGCGCGCCGAATACTTCCAGCCCATCGCTTCGGGATCGAGCATACGGTGTCGGTACAGGCCGTAGTCCTCGATCGGCAGGAAGCAGGCTTCGTGGGCCCAGTATTCGAACAGGCGGCCCTCGGCCAGCAGCTCGTCGAGCCAGGCGGGATCGTAGTCGCCCAGCCGGCTCCACAACACCAGGTAGGGACTGCGCGCGACCACGCTGATGGTGTCGATCTGCAGCATGCGCATGCGCCGGATCGCGGCCAGTACGTCGTCTTTACAGGTGCGGCGCCTCGGGCCGGCCAAACCCTGGGCCGCCAGGTGCAGGGCGCGCGCGGCGCCGATCGATAGGGTGAGTTCGCTCATTCGGCCATTTTGACCGTCCGGGCAAGATCGCGTCAATCGCCCGGGCATTCTCCAGCAAACGAGCGGCCGGCTGCGTTATAGTAGGCGCCGATTTGTCGTTCCACTTTTCTCGAGTCTCTCATGCGGCTGCTGCACACCTCCGACTGGCACCTCGGCCAGAACCTGCACAATCACGACCGGACCTACGAACACCAGTGCTTCCTCGACTGGCTGGCCGACACGCTGGCCGAGGAGCAAATCGACGTGCTCCTGATCGCGGGCGACATCTTCGACACCGCCAATCCGTCCTCGAGCGCCCAGCGCCAGCTTTACCGCTTCCTGCAGCAGGCGCGCACCCGCGTGCCGCACCTGCAGGTGGTGGTCATCGCCGGCAACCACGATTCGCCGGGCAGGCTGGAAGCGCCGACCCCGCTGCTGGAAGCCCATGGCACGATCGTGGTCGGCAACGTCCTGCGCCGCGGCGACGGCGAGATCGACCTGGAGCGCCTGCTGGTGCCGCTGCGCGACCGCGACGGCAACACGGCGGCCTGGTGCCTGGCCGTGCCCTTCCTGCGTCCGGGCGACCTGCCGCGCCTGCGCGCCGCCGAAGGCAGTGAGCCGGCCGAAGACAGCGTGCGGGATCCTTATATGCACGGCACCGCCCTGCTCTATCGCCAGGCGCATGCGCTGGCGCGCGAACGGGCGGCCGAAGGCCAGGCCATCGTCGCCATGGGCCACTGCCATATGGCCAAGGGCCAGGCGTCCGAAGACTCCGAGCGCCGCATCGTGATTGGCGGCAGCGAAGCCCTGCCGGTCAGCATGTTCGACGCCGGCATCGCCTATGCGGCCCTGGGCCACCTGCACCTGGCCCAGCGCGTCGGCGGCCTCGAACACGTGCGCTATTGCGGCAGCCCGCTGCCGCTGTCGTTCTCCGAAGTCGGCTACCAGCACCAGGTGTTGCGCATCGATCTCGAAGGCGGCAAGGCCGGCGCCATCACGCCACTGTTCGTGCCGCGCCCGGTCCAGCTGCTACGCGTGCCCGCCACGCCGGCGCCACTGGAAAAAGCGCTGGCGGCGCTGGAAACCCTGGAACTGGACGCGGACCTGCCGCAGCAGGCCTGGCCCTACCTCGAAGTGCGGGTGCTGCTGGACGGCCCAGAGCCGGGCCTGCGCGCGCGCATCGAGGCCGTCCTGGCGGGTAAACCTGTGCGGCTGGCCAAGATCGAGCCGACCCGCAAGCTGGTCGCGGCAAGCGACGAGGCCGAAGCCCTGAGCCTGGACCAGCTGGCGCAACTGCAGCCGGACGACATCTTCCGCCGCCTGTGGCGGCAAAAATATGGCGATGAGGCGCCGCCCGAGCAGATCGCGTCGTTCGCCGAACTGTTCCACGCCGTGGAAGGAGACGCGCCATGAAGATCCTCCGTATCAGCGGCAAGAACCTGGCCTCGCTGGCGGGCGAATTCGCGGTCGACTTCGAATCCGGACCGCTGGCCACCACCGGCCTGTTCGCCATCAGCGGCCCGACCGGCGCGGGGAAAAGCACGCTGCTCGACGCCCTGTGCCTCGCGCTGTACGACGCCACCCCGCGCATGCTCAAGCGCGCCGGCAGCCAGCTGCCGGACGTCGGCGGCGACACCGTCTCGGCGCTCGACCCGCGCACCCTGCTGCGGCGCGGCACGGCCGAGGCCTGGGCCGAAGTCGACTTCGTCGGCAGCGACGACGGCCGTTACCGCGCGCGCTGGAGCGTACGCCGTTCCTACGGCAAGCCGGGCGGCGCGCTGCAGCCGGCCAAGATGAGCCTGCACCGCCTGCCCGAACTCGCGCCGATCGGCGGCACCAAGACCGAGGTGGCGGCGGAGATCGTGCAGCGCATCGGCCTGTCGTTCGAGCAGTTTACGCGCGCCGTGCTGCTGGCCCAGAACGAGTTCTCGGCTTTCCTCAAGACCGACGAGAACGAGCGCGGCGAACTGCTCGAGACCCTGACCGGCACCACAATCTACAGCGATATCTCGCGCCGCGCCTTCGAGCGCTACAAGCTCGAACAGCAGCGCACCCAGGTGCTGCAGGCCAAGCTCGCCGATGTGGCGCCGCTGGCACCAAGCGAACGCGCCCAGCTCGACCTCGAGCGCAGCGCCGCCGATGCCGCGCGCGAAGCGCTCGACAGCCGCCACGCCCTGCTGGAGCAGCAGCTGCGCTGGCACCAGGAACTCGACAAGCTCGGACGCGGCCAGGCCCAGGCCGAGGAAGCGCTGGCCACCGCCAACGGCGAACGTGCCGCGGCTGCCGAACGGCGCCAGCGCCTCGCTACGCTGGAAGCGGTGCAGCCGGCGCGGCCGCTGGCGGTCGAGGTCCAGCGCCTGGAAGCCGAGCGGCGCCAGGCCCATTCTTCGGTCGCGAAGCTCGAAGGCGAGCTGGCGGCGGCTCTCGAACTTCGCCGCATCAGCAGCGCCGAAGTCGACGCCGCCATCGCGCGCCTCGACGCCGTCGAAGAACAACTGCGCGCCGCCGGCCCGCAACTGGACCAGGCCAAGGCCCTGGATGCGGCGCTCGATGCGCTTGCTCCCGGCCACACCCAGGCAAAAAGTGCGCTGGAAGCGGCGCGCCAGCAGGCCCGCGAGGCGCGCGTCCAGCACGGGGCGAAGTCCGAGGAACTCGCGCGTGCGCGCGGCCTGGTAGAGGCCGCCGCGGCATGGCTGGCAGCCCAGTCCCGGCACGAAGCCGTGGCCACCGGCTGGCCGCAGTGGGAACGCCTGCTGCGCCAGGCCGGCCAGGCACAAGCCGCCCTCACTGCCGGCGCAACGGCGCTGGCGACAACCCGCACGGCGGCCGACCAGGCGCTCGGGCGCGACGCCCAGGCAGCCGGCGCGCTGGCGCAGGCCATCGAAGGTCTCGATACATTGGAAGCGAACCGGCGCGCGGCGATGGCGACGCTGGCGGAATTCGACGCCGAGGCGATCGGCGCCGAACGCCAGCAGCTGGAAGGACGCCGCGAGCGGCTGGCGGCGGCCGAACGCGCCTGGCTCGACCTGTCGGCGGCGCGCGAAACGCTGGCCGGACTCGCGCGCGAATCCGAGCGCGCCGCCACTGCGGCATCAGGCGCCGAACGCGCCCTGCAGGATGCGCGCGCCGCGGCGCCGGCACTGGAAGCGGCGATGGCGCAGGCCGAACGCTCGCTGAGCACCGCCGAACTGGCGTGCGCAGCCAATGTGGAGCAACTGCGCGCGAACCTGATCGACGACGATCCCTGCCCCGTGTGCGGCGCCCTCGAGCATCCATATGCCCACCAGGATGCGACACTGAAGGCGATGTTGACGGGCCTGCGGGCCGAAGTCGACGGCTGCCGCCTGCGCGTGCGCGAGAACGGCGCGCTGCAGGCGACCCACGGCGCCGCCCTCGCCGCCGCCCAGGAACGCCTTGCCGCGCTTTCCCAGGATCGCACGGCGCTCGATCTGCGCATCTCCGGCCTGGGCCAGGCCTGGGACGCCGATCCGCTGGCGTCCCAGGCGCCAGGCGAGCCGGAACGCAGCGACTGGTTCGGCGCCCAACGTGGCGCCGTACGCGACGCCCTCGATGCGCTGGCGCGGCGCGAGCAAGCCTGGCGCGCCGCCGCCAGCGCGCGCGATGCGGCCCAGCGCGACGTCGACGGCGCGCAATCGGTGCTGGTCCGGCTGCGCCAGAGTGCCGAGGCCGAGCGCGAAACGGCGACCCGCCTGCTGAACGAACTGAAGACACTGGACGCCGGCCAGCAGGCGACAGCCACGCAACTGGATGCCCTGCTAGCCGAGCTCGATCCTGCCATGGCCGCCGCCCACGGCGACGGCTGGCAGACGGCATGGCGCCGCGATCCCGCCGGCTGGAGCCAGGCCCGCGCGACGGAATCGGCCGGGTGGCGCGAGCAGACCGAGGCCCAGGCCCGCGGCGCCGCCGCGAGCGCGACCCTGGAAGTCGAAGCGGGCGCGCTCCAGGCGCGTATCGCCGAGATCGATACGGCCGGGGCCAGACTGGCCGCGGAGTTCGAGCGCATCGACGGCGAGTCGAGCGCGAAGCGCGCGGCGCGCGCCGCCTTGTGGCAAGGGCGCGTGGCGGGCGAGGTCGAACGCGAACTCTCCGCCGCCGTGAGCGGCGCGCGCGAGCAGGTCGCGGCGCGCCAGCAGGCCGCCAACGAGGCCGCGCAGGCCGAGACCCGGGCCCGCACCGCGCAGGCCCAGCTGGTCGAGCGCATCGCGGAACTCGACGGGGCCGGCGCCACGGCCAGCGCCCAGCTCGTCGACTGGCTGGAAGACTACCGGCGCCAGGCCGACGGCCTGGATGACATCGGGGATACCGACGAACTGGCGCGCCTGCTGCAGGTGGGCGCCGCCTGGCTGGCGCAGGAACGCAGCGCCCTGAACGCCATCGAGACCGGGGTCGCCAATGCCAACACGGTCCTGGCCGAACGGCGCGCCCAGCGCGCGGCGCATCTCGAGTCGGCGCCGCCGGAAGGCCAACCGATGGACGTGATCCAGGCGATGGTCGACGCGCTGGTCGTCGAGCGCCAGGCATCGATCGAAGCGGCGACCGCGCTGCGCCTGCGCGCGATGCAGGACGACGAGCGGCGCCGCCAGGCCGAATCGAGCCTGGCCGAGATCGAGCGCCAGCAGGCGGTCGAGCAGCGCTGGGGCAAGCTGTCGGAGCTGATCGGATCCAGCGACGGCAAGAAGTTCCGCAACTACGCCCAGCAATTCACGCTGGACGTGCTGCTCGGCTATGCCAATGAACACCTGAAGCAGCTGGCCCGGCGCTACCGCCTCGAGCGCGTCAGCTACCAGGGCATGCCGTCACTGGCGCTGATGGTGCGCGACCAGGACATGGGCGGCGAAGTGCGTTCGGTGAACTCCCTGTCGGGCGGCGAATCGTTCCTGGTGTCGCTGGCGCTGGCGCTGGGCCTGGCCTCGCTGTCCTCGAACCGGGTGCGGGTCGAATCGCTGTTCATCGACGAGGGCTTCGGCAGCCTCGATAGCGAAACGCTGGGGGTGGCGATGGACGCCCTGGATGCGCTGCAGTCGATGGGCCGCAAGGTCGGCGTGATCTCGCACGTGCAGGAGATGACCGAGAGGATCGCGACCAAGGTGCTGGTGCGGCCGGCCGGTGGAGGCAGCAGCGCGGTGGTGGTGGAGTAAGTATTACCTTGTTGGCCCAAAGACCGTCGTCCCCGCGAAGGCGGGGACCCAAGTTTGCTCGCACAGCCACCACGATCTGCTTTGGTGGTCCGCACGGTACTTGGGTCCCCGCCTGCGCGGGGACGACGTTTTTGAGCCAACGATTAAAGGCTGTTCGCTGGCTGGATCAGTGGTTGTGGCGCGGCATATCGTGCCCCACGCCGCGATACGGCAAGGCCAGCTCCATGCACGCGCCCTTGTGCAGCTGGCCCACCGAGGCGCGGTAGATCTCTTGCCACGGGGTCTGGCTGGCGGGGATCGCCGGCGGCGTGTCCTGGCGGCGCGCGTCCATTTCTTCATCCGACAGCAGCACGTCGCAGCGGCCGTGGTTCAGGTCCACGCGCACCACGTCGCCCGTGCGCAGCAGCGACAGGTTGCCGCCGGCCGCGCTCTCGGGCGAGGCGTTCAGGATCGACGGGCTGTCCGAGGTGCCCGACTGGCGGCCGTCGCCCAGGGTCGGCAGGTTGTTGATGCCTTGCTTGATCAGGTGATCGGGCGGCTGCATATTGACCACCTCGGCCGAACCGGGCCAGCCGACCGGGCCTGCGCCGCGAATCACCAGCATCGTGTACTCGTCGATACCCAGGCTCGGATCGTTAATGCGATGGTGATAGTCGTCCGAACCGTCGAACACGACCACCTTGCACTCGAAGCAGTTTTCGTGCCCCGGATTGGCGAGATAACGCGCGCGGAAGGCCGGCGAGATCACGCTGGTCTTCATGATCGCGAAGTCGAACAGATTGCCCTTCAGGACCAGGAAGCCTGCGGTATCTTTCAGCGGCTCGGCGAATGGCTTGATCATCTCGCGGTCGTCGGTCTCGCGATCGTAGATGTTCTCGGCGATGGTCTTGCCGGTGACGGTGAGGCGTTGCGAGCGCAGCTTGCCCGCCTGCTCCAGCTCCCACATCACGGCCGGCACGCCGCCGGCGCGGTGGAAACGCTCGCCCAGGTATTTACCGGCCGGCTGCATGTTCAGCAGCAGCGGCACGTCGTAGCCGTATTCCATCCAGTCCTCGGGCGTGATCTCCACGCCCGCATGGCGCGCCATGGCCACGATGTGCGGCTGGGCGTTGCTCGAGCCGCCGATCGCGGCGTTGACCACGATCGCATCCAAAAAGGCGTCACGGGTCAGGATCTGCGACGGACGCACGTCGTCCTTCGCCAGTTCGACGATGCGGCGGCCGGTCTCGTAGGCCATTTGCCCCCGCTCGCGGTAAGGCGCGGGAATCGCCGAGCAGCCGGTGAGCGACATGCCCAGGACCTCGGCCACGGCATTCATCGTCGAGGCGGTGCCCATGGTGTTGCAGTGACCGGCCGACGGGGCCGAGGCGGTAGCGATGTCGACGAACTTCTTCTCGTCGATGGCGCCGGCCGCCAGCTGGCGGCGCGCCTTCCAGATCGCGGCGCCGGAGCCAACCAGCTCACCCTCGAACCAACCGTCGAGCATCGGGCCGCCCGACAGCACGATGGCGGGAATGTCGACCGTGGCCGCAGCCATCAGCTGGGCCGGCACGGTCTTGTCGCAGCCGGTGGTGAGCACCACGGCGTCGATCGGATAGCCGTGCAGGATCTCGACCAGACCGAGATAGGCCAGGTTGCGGTCCAGCGCCGCGGTCGGGCGGCGGCAGTTCTCGAAGATCGGATGCAGCGGGAATTCCATCGGGATGCCGCCGGCGTCGCGGATGCCGTCGCGCACCCGCTTGACGGTCTCCAGGTGGATGCGGTTGCACGGCGTGATGTCGCTGCCGCTCTGGGCGATGCCGATGATCGGCTTGCCGCAGCGCAGTTCCTCGGGCGTGATCCCGTAGTTCATGAAGCGCTCGAGGTAGAGCGCGGTCATGTCGATGCGCTCGGGATTGTCGAACCAGTCCTGGGAGCGGTAGCGACGCTTGGCGTTATTGTTGACGTTGTTGCTCATGAGTCAATTATTCTATGGTTGATCCTGCAGCCGCAGCGCATGCTGCGGCAGTCCCGGCACATCGGCGCGGAAGGTGAACAGCCCGCCCGCGAGCGGCTGCGCCTCGAGCTGGGCGGCGGACAGGCCCTTGCGCGCCGTCGTAGCATACACGGTGCGCAGGTCGTCGCCGCCGAAGGCCAGCTTGGTGATGTTCGCACATGGGAAGCGCACTTCGCCCAGCTTGCGTCCCTGCGGGTCGAAACGGTCGATGCGCCAGCCGCCGAAGGTGGCCACCCACAGGCAGCCTTCGGCGTCCACCGCCATCCCGTCCGGATAACCGCCATCGGCCAGCTCGGTGAACAGGCGCTTGCGCGCGACCAGGCCGTCCTGGCCCAGGTCGAAGGCATAGACGCGCTTGGCCAGCGTATCGGTGTGGTACAGCGTGCGGCCGTCGGGGCTGACGGCCGGGCCGTTGGTGATCACGTAGCCGTCGTCCACGCGGCTTACCGCGCGGCCGTCGTAACGGTACAGGGCGCCGGTGGCCTGGTCTTCGGCATCGTCCATCGAACCGAACCACAGGCGTCCCGCGGCGTCGACGTGACCGTCGTTGAAGCGGTTGCCCGGCTGGTCGGCCTCGACCTTCAGCAAGGACGAGAATTCGCCGGTGGTTTCATGGAAGCGGTACAGGCCATCCTCCAGTGAGCAGACGAAACCGCCGCCCGCGACCGGCACCACGAAGCTCACCTGCCCCGGCGCGTCCCAGCTGCGCTTTGCGCCGTCCCGGGTGTCGTAGCAATGCAGGCGCCGGCCCTTGATGTCCACGAACCACACCTGGCCGGCCGCACCATGCCACAGCGCGCCTTCGCCAAGCGTGGCCTCCACCTCCCACAGGCAGTGCGGCGCGCTGTTCATGCGCCGTACCAGCCCGCGTCGACGAAGTATTCGCGGCCGCTGCAGCGGCGCGCATTGTTCGAGGCCAGGAACAGCGACAGCGCCGCCACATCATGCATTTCCACGCGCTCCTGCAGGCACTGGCCGTTCAGGATGCGCGCTTCCTCGTGCGGCGTATGCCACAGCGCTTCCTGGCGCGGGGTGCGCACCGCGCCGGGAATCACCGCCACCGCGCGGATGCCGTGCGGTCCGAGCTCGCGCGCCATGGCGCGCGTCATGCCCTCGACGCCGGCCTTGGCCGTCATGTACAGGGCCAGCTCGGTGTGCGGCAGGTGCCACGAGATCGAGCCGAAATTCTGGATCACGCCATGGCCCTGCTCGCGCATGCCGGGAATCACGGCCTGGGAACAGAAGAACTGGTGGCGCAGGTTGACGTTCATCCGGCTTTCCCAGTAGGCCGGGGTGACCTCGCCGATGCGGTGACGGTCGTCGTTGGCCGCGTTATTGAGCAGGATGTCGACGGCGCCGGCTTCCTGCACGATGCCGTCGAAGGTGCGCTTGAGCGCATCGAGGTCGGTCAGGTCGCAGTGGATGAAGCTTGGCGCGTGGGTCGGGTTGACCACCGATTTGGTCAGCGACTCGGCCAGGGCTTGTCCTGCGCCCTCGGCGATGTCGAGGAACCAGACCCGGGCGCCCTGGCCGACGAAGGCGGTGACCAGCTCGGCGCCGATGCCGCTGCCGCCGCCGGTGATGACGACGCGCTTGCCGTTCAGGTCCGGATAACTTGCGTATTCAAAGGCTGGTTGGTTGATGTCAGACATGGGGTTTTCGTATTTGAGAGCTGTTTTATTTCTGGACCAGCAGGCCGCGCTGCGCCAGGTTGGCGTACAGCGCGCGCACGCCGAAGGTCCAGGGCGTGATCGCGTCGCTGCGTTGCACGGTGTTGACCAGGGTGCCGAGCGATGGGGTCGAGATGCCGACCTTGTCGCCCAGGTGGTGGGTGAAGCCGCCGCCTTCGGCATCGCGGTCCTTGATCGGCGAGAACATCGTGCCGAGGAACAGCATGAAGCCGTCCGGGTACTGGTGGTGCGCGCCGCAGGTCTGGGCCACCAGGTCGAGCGGGTCGCGGCTGATCTCGCGCATGCGGCTGCTGCCTTCCAGGATGAAGCCGTCGTCCACGCCTTCGATCAGCATGTTCACCTCGCATTCGCGCAGGGTGTCGAGCGTGTACGTGGCGTCGAACAGGCGGACGAAGGGGCCGATGGAGCAGGAGCCATTATTGTCCTTGGCCTTGCCCAGCAACAGGGCGCTGCGGCCTTCGATGTCGCGCAGGTTGACGTCGTTGCCCAGGGTGGCGCCGACGATCTCGGCGCGGCTGTTCACCGCCAGCACGATCTCGGGTTCCGGATTGTTCCAGTGCGAGGTCGGATGCAGACCGATGTCGGCGCCGTGGCCGACCGACGACATCGGCTGCGACTTGGTAAAGACTTCGGCATCCGGGCCGATGCCCACTTCCATGTACTGCGACCACAGGCCGCGCGCCGACAGCTCGGTCTTCAGGCGCGCCGAGGCCTCGGAACCCGGGACGATGTCCGACAGGTCGGTGCCGATCGTCGCCTGCAGCTGCTCGCGCAGTGCCTCGGCGCGCGACGGGTCGCCCTTGGCCTGCTCTTCGATCACGCGTTCCAGCAGGCTGACGGCGAAAGTCACGCCCGCGGCCTTGATCGCCTGCAGGTCGCATGGCGCCAGCAGGCGGATGCCGTTGGCGCCGGCTTCGCCGCGCAGCGCGGCGTCCATCAGCGCGCGCACTTCGCCCAGGTCTTCGCCCTCGGCGCTGCCCGCGATGGCCAGCAGGTCGGAGCGTTCGAACAGGTCGGCCACGGTCGGCGCATGGCGGGTGATGTCGACCAGGCGGCCGCCGCGCACGGCGACCACGGCTGGACCTTCGTTGGCGCCGGTGCGCCAGACCCGGCCGACCAGCAGCGCGCGGTCGAGGTCATCGGGAAGCGGATTGGCTTGGAGTGTAGTCATGATTCCTCTATTGATGATGCCGCCCCTCGGGGCGGCAGTATCGGTATGTGACGGAGCATCGGCGGACATGATTCTAACATTAATGTTAACGCAATCATTGGCCAACATCGGTTTTGACGCCTTGCGTCCCTGCCCCGCACTCACCGGTGTACGGCGAGTGCGGGCGGGGAGTCAGGCCAAGGCAGTATCAGAACTTGCCGCGCAGGCCCAGCTGGAAGGTACGGCCCGGGTCATAAAAGCCGAACTGGGCGTTCTCGAACTGGAAGTAGGAGTCGCGCTTGGCCTTGTTGATGTTGACGACATCGAAGGTGATGGTCGGCCAGTTCTCACGATCGAACACCTGCTCCAGATCGACGCTCGACGAGAAGTCGGCCTGCTTGTAGGCACGGCCATACAGGGCAGCTGCCGCGATACCGTTCTGGCCGCCGTTGGCCGCCTGGCTGCCTTCGCGGTAGGTGTGCGAGAAACGGGCCATGAAGCCGTGGTTCTCGTAGTAGACGCCGAAGTTGTTGCTCTTGCGTGGCACGTTCAGCGCCACGAAGCCGTTCGTGCCTTCGCCGCTGGCCGACTGGTTGATCAGGGTCGCGGTTTCGCTGAAGCCGAAGCCCTTGATCGGCAAGAACCTGTCGAGCGGCTGGACCCAGCCGATTTCCAGGCCGCGGATCCGCAGGATGCCGCCGGCATTGCGCTCCTGGCTCATCACCACGGTCGCCGCGCCCGGACCGCCGCGCGCATCGATCGCCGCCTGCTGGTTCGGAATCAGGTTGGCATAGGTGACGCCATACTGCTCCAGCGCGCTGAACGGCAACGACCGGTTCTCGATCACGGTGAAGCCCTTGAGCTTCTTCTGGAACACGGTCAGGCTCACATAGCCTTCGCCGCCGGTGTACCAGTCGACGCCGAAGTCTAGGTTCTTCGAGATGTAGGGCATCAGCTCGGGGCTGCCGATCGTGCCGACGTCGGCCGACACCGAGCTGAAGTTGATGCCAGGACGCAGCGAGTTCGGATTGGCGCGGGTCATGCTCTTCGATGCCGCGGCGCGCACGATGACATTGTTGGCGACCGTCAGGGCGGCGGTGCCGGATGGCAGCGTGTTGTTGTAGGTGTTATTCACATACTGCCACTCGGTCGCGTTCGGATACTTGGAACCGTTGGCCGTGAGCGATGCGTTGCGTGGGTCGGCGAACGAATTGAGCGAGCCGACTTCCTGCTTGGTGCGCACATACCGCACGCCGGCGTTATACCGGAACGGCATATTGGCGAGCAAGGTCGAGCCATTGATCTCGGTATAGAAGCCCGAGCTCTTCTCGCGCATATAACCCGCGCTCGCCCCGGTCGACGAACTGGTCGAATCCGGCGCCGTCGAGTTGTAGTAGTCGTAGTTCGAATCCTTCCTGAAACGGTCCCAGTCGACGACCAGGCGGCCGTATTCGCCAGGCACCAGGTAGCTTGCCAGCTTGTCGGCCGGGATCAGCGAGCCCTGGTAGACCAGCTGGTCCGTGCGTCCCGCGGTGTAGCCGGTGCCGAAGCCAGGATAAAGCGCGGCTGCGCTCGCGCCAGGCGTGTTGGCGCCGTCGCAGGCCGGAGCGCCGTTAGGACCTTGCAGGAACACGCTTGGATTGTTGCCGCACACCGCGGCCTGCCAGGCGGCCGAGTTGTCCTGGCCGCGGATGCGGCGATCGATGTCGTCATAGGCGTAGCCGAGCTTCAGGTTCAGCTTGTTGTCGCCCCAGGTCAGGTCGGTATGGAAGCCCTTGGTGCTGGTTTCGCGCAGCTCGTTCTGGATATTGACGCGGCCACCTGCCCATACGTATTGCGAAGGATCATTCAGGTCCTTGTTGAAGGTGATGCTCGGCACGCCGCCGTTGGTGGCGTCGTAGGTCGCCACGAGGCCGCTGCCGGCCGGCGTGATGGGCATGACCGTCGGCGCTTCGTGGGTGAAGTCCGACTTCGTCGCGTTGGCCTGCGCCTCGAGCTTCAGGGTCGGGGCGATCTGCCACGTCATCCCCGGATTGATGCCCTTGAGCGTGGTCTTGTCGCGGCGCGGTCCGTATTCAATGAAGGAGCGCGCGTTGGCAAAGGTGCCGCCCGTCGCCGTGCAGCCGGCGTTGCAGTCTGGGCGGTCCACGGTCATGTTGAGCGGGATGGCGAACTCGTTGCGCATTGCCCAGGTGTAGCCGATGCGCTGCATGTCGTCGTCTTTTTCGCTGTATAGCGTGTCGACGTAGAAATGCAGGTTCTCGGTAGGACGGTATTCGGCGCTGATGATGGCGGCAGCCTTGTCGCGGTCGCCGTAGTACTCCATGTAGCGGCCGAGGCGAGGCACCAGCGCGTTGTCGATCGCGGTGATGCTCGTACCCGGGTTGTTGGCCTCCAGGAAACCCTGGTTGATCGGGGTGCCGGGGACGAGGCCTGCGCCCGCGCCGACCGGCACGGTGCCGGGGATCGTCCAGTTGCCGCCGCCGGTGTTGTTACGCGACGGCAGGCCGTTCTGCGCAGCCGACAGGTTGGCATTGGTCAGGCCGACCGTCTCGTAGCCGGTGGTGCGTGCTTTCTGGCGGTTGAAGTACACGCCGCCGAGGATACCGAACTTGTCGCCCCAGGTCTTGCTGGCCAGCAGCGAGCCGCGTGCGCCGACGTCGTTGGCGATTTCCTGCTTCTGTGCGGTCGCGCTGTAGACGACGTAGGTGCCTTCCTTGTCGAAGGGACGCGCGCTGCGCAGGTTGACGACGCCGGCGGCGCCGCCCTCGAGCTGCGAGGCATTCGGGCTCTTGCTGACGGTCAGCTTGGTGAACAGTTCGGTCGGCAGCAGGTCGAGGTCGATCTCGCGGTTGGTGCTGGCGCCGTCGATCGGTCCGGACGACGCCACGGCGATCTGCGCATTGTTCAGCAGGACCTTGGTGAAGCTCGATCCCAGGCCGCGGATCTGGACGTTCATGCCCTCGCCCGTCACGTCGCGCGAAATCTGGACACCTGGAATGCGGCTGAGCGATTCCGCGATGTTCTTGTCCGGGAATTTACCCATGTCTTCCGAACTGATGGTGTCCTGGAAGCCGACCGCTTCCTTCTTGTCGCGGGCGGACGCCAGCAGACTGCCGCGGTAGCCGGTCACTTTCACGACGTTCACGTTGGCCTGCGCGTTGGCGTCGGGGGCGGTGGTGGCGGTGGCGTCCTGCGCATATGCCTGGTGAACCAGGCCCGCCATGACGGTCAGGCCAAGCGCCCATTGGCGCCGGCGCGCTGCACCCTGCTGCTGAGAATTACGAGTCATTCAATGTCTCCTGATGGTTTTTTTCTACTTCTAATTACTGCTGAGTAAGCAACCTTCAACGGTTGTCTGGTGAGTGGGTAAGACTGCCCGATGCGGCAAACAGGGCGTTCTTCCCGGCGCGCTCTAGCGGCAGGTCACGGTGTTCGAACCCGCTGGATGCGCTCGGCGCGGGGTGGGCGAAGCCGACCACGCGCCTGGAATGGATGGGTGAAGGGTGCGGCCGCCAGATGGCATGGCCGGACGTGCGGTGACGTCTCGTTGTTGCATGCTTATCTCCTCGTTATTTTTTTACTTCAAGCACATGTTACGAACATCTCTATTAACACGAATGTTATCGCAACCATCCCAGTCTACTGGTCAAAAATAATGATTGTCAACAAAATATTCCGAACGTCGCTAAAGCGCGAATGTTATGCATACCAAGCGCTCCTGACGAGACGCTTGCCGAACCACCGTCGGGCAGGCCACTTGCCATGATTTGCGCAACAAAACGCTTTCAAATCGAAAAGGTTCGCGCTAACATTCCCGCAGCCGGATGATACAAAACAAACATTCCGGATCAAAAAACATGGAGACAACCTCATGCATCGACTCTTCGGGCGGCTCTGGGCCGCGTTTCTTTTCGGCATGCTGCTGTGCATCCCGACCCATGCCGCCGCAGAGGATGGTTACCAGCTGTGGTTGCGCTATCAGCCCCTCCCCGCCGCCCAGCGCGCACACGTTCCCGATTCGATCCTGGTGCTCGGCGCCGACAGCCCCACCAAGGGTGCCGCGCGCGCCGAGCTGCAACGCGCCCTGCTGGGAATGCTGGGCAAGGCGCCTGGCATCGTCGACAAGGCGCGCCTCGATACCATCGTGCTGGCGCGCGGCGCCGACCTGCCGGCCGGCCTGGATACCGCGTCCGCCGTACGCGATGAATTGAAAAAGCTTGGCGACGAAGGCTATCTGGTGCGGCGCGCGAAGCTGAACGGCGCTGCCGTCACCCTGGTCGCGGCCAATACCGATGCCGGCCTGCTGTATGGCAGCTTCGCCTGGCTGCGCGAGCTGCAGCTCCCATCGGGCAAAGGCGCCGACAGGATCGCGCTGGCCTCCAGCCCCACCCTGCCCCTGCGCGTGCTGAACCACTGGGACAACCTCGATCGCAGCGTCGAGCGCGGCTATGCCGGCGAGTCGATCTGGAACTGGTGGGAACTCCCGAACATCATCGATCCGCGCTATACCGACTATGCGCGCGCTAATGCCTCGCTGGGCATCAACGGCACCGTGTTGAACAACGTGAACTCCAAGGCCGAGGTGCTCGGCGCGCCCTTCATCGCCAAGGCCGCGGCCATCGCCGACGTGCTGCGTCCGTATGGCATCCGGGTCTACCTGTCGGTGCGCTGGTCGACCCCGCTCGAGATGAAGCAAACCAAGACGGCCGATCCGCTCGACCCGGAGGTCGCCGCCTGGTGGAAGAACAAGGCCGACGAGATCTACCGCACCATTCCCGATTTCGGCGGCTTCCTGGTCAAGGCCAATTCGGAAGGCCAGCCAGGCCCGCAGGACTACCGCCGCAACCACGCCGACGGCGCCAATATGTTGGCGCGCGCCGTGGCCCCGCACAAGGGCATCGTGATGTGGCGCGCCTTCGTGTACGCCTCGCCCGAGGAGTCGAAGGCCGGCAAGGCGCACGACCGCGCGGTCGAGGGCTATGACCAGTTCATCCCGCTGGACGGCAAGTTCGACGACAACGTGCTGGTGCAGGTGAAGAATGGCGCGATCGACTTCCAGCCACGTGAGCCGGCCCACCCGATGTTCGGCGCGATGCCGAAGACGCCGCTGATCATGGAATTCCAGATCACCAAGGAATACCTGGGCTTCGCCACCCACCTGGCCTATCTCGGCCCCATGTTCCAGGAGACCCTGGAATTCGACACCCGCATCGGCGGGCGCAAATTGACCGTGGCCGACACCATCCAGGGCAAGCAGGGCCGCGTTGGCGGCATCGCGGGCGTGGCCAATATCGGCAGCAGCCGCAGCTGGAGCGGTTCGATCTTCGACCAGTCCAACTGGTATATGTATGGCCGCATGGCCTGGGACCAGGGCCTGGACAGCCGCGTCATCGCACGCGAATGGGCGGCCCAGACCTTCAGCCCGGATGCGCGCCTGCTGGACCCCGTCGTGAACATGATGATGCGTTCGCGCGAAGCCGTGGTCGACTACATGACGCCGCTCGGCCTGAACCACGTGATGGGCAGCAGCCACCACCATGGTCCGGCGCCCTGGGTCGACAACCTGGAACGCGCCGACTGGAATCCGATCTATTACCACCGCGCGGGCCGCGACGGCATCGGCTTCGACCGCACCGCCAAGGGCAGCAATGCCGTGGCCCAGTATTCGCCGGAGGTGGCGCGCCGCTTCGCCGACCCGAAAACGACGCCGCCGGAGCTGCTGCTCTGGTTCCACCGCCTGCCTTGGGATTACCGGATGGCGTCCGGCCGCACCCTGTGGGAAGAGCTGGTGACCCGCTACGACCACGGCGTGGCCGAAGCCGCCGCGATGCAGGCCGAGTGGCAGCGCATGAAGCCTTTCGTCGACGCCCAGCGCTTCGCGGATACCGCCCAGCGCCTGGCCCAGCAGCACGTCGAAGCGCAATGGTGGCGCGACGCGAGCATCGCCTATTTCCAGGACGTGTCCGGGTTGCCGTTGCCGGCCGGCGTGCGCAAGCCCGCGCAGTCGCTCGAACACTACAAGTCGATCCGCTTCCCATATGCCCCGGGGATTTGAGCGACTCGCCCCGTTTGCCTGAATGACTTCTGGAGATGCATAGATGAACCCGATTCAACGCGCCGCCACCCCGACCATCGCCCTGATGCAGGTGATCCCGGTCGCTGGCCGCGACAGCATGCTGCTCAACCTGTGCGGCGCCCACGCGCCCTACTTCACCCGCATCCTGGTGCTGTTGAAAGACAGCGCCGGCCGCACCGGCATGGGCGAGGTGCCCGGCTCGAACGGCATCCTGCTGGCCCTGCAAAAGCTGGTGCCGCTGGTACAAGGCACCGAGATCGGCCACCACCGCCGCACCCTGAACCGCCTGCGCGCCGCCATCTCGGGCGTCAGCCATCAGGTCACGTCCAGCGCCGAAGCGGCGGTGATGAAGCAGCCGCACGAGATCAACCTGCGCCTCGAGAACGTAGTAACGGCCGTCGAGGCGGCCCTGCTCGACCTGCTGGGCCAGTTCATGGGCGTACCGCTGTGCGAACTGCTGGGCGACGGCCAGCAGCGCAGCCACGTACCGATGCTGGCCTATCTGTTCTATATCGGCGACCGTGGCCGCACCGACCTTGGCTACGACGACGATGCCGGCCGCGACGGCTGGTACCGGGCCCGCAACCAGGAAGCGCTCACCGCCGAATCGATCGGCGACATGGCCGCGGCGGCGGTCGAACAATATGGCTTCAAGGACTTCAAGCTCAAGGGCGGCGTGATGCGCGCGGAGGAAGAGATGGAAGCCGTCGCCGCGATCAAGCGCCGCTTCCCCGACGCCGGCGTGACGCTCGACCCGAACGGCGCCTGGTCGCTGCGCGAGGCGATCGACGCCTGCCGCGGCCAGGGCCACCTGCTGGCCTATGCCGAAGACCCGTGCGGCCCCGAAGCGGGCTATTCGGGACGCGAGATCATGGCCGAATTCAAGCGCGCCACCGGTATTCGCACTGCCACCAATATGGTCGCCACCGACTGGCGCCAGATGGCCCATTCGCACCTGCTGGGCGCGGTGGACATCCCGCTGGCCGATCCGCACTTCTGGACCATGCAGGGTTCGGTGCGCCTGGCGCAGCTGTGCCACGACTGGGGCCTGACCTGGGGCTCGCACTCGAACAACCACTTCGACGTGTCGCTGGCGATGTTCACCCATTGCGCGGCGGCGGCGCCGGGCACGATCACGGCGATCGACACCCACTGGATCTGGCAGGAAGGCCGCGAACGCCTGACCACCGAACCGCTGCAGATCGTCGGTGGCCAGGTGGCGGTGCCGGAGCGTCCGGGCCTGGGCATCGAGCCGGACATGGCGCGCATCAATGAGGCGCATGAACTCTACAAGAAGGTGGCCGGCGGCGCGCGCGACGATGCGATGGCGATGCGCTACCTGGTGCCCGACTTCAGCTACGATCCGAAGCGCCCCAGCATGGTGAAGCCATGAAGGCGGCCCAATGATTGCGGCAGTCCTGGGCCGGGTCCGCGGCGGCACCGTCCGCGGCCTGCGCTGGTGGATGATCAGCCTGATCATGCTGGGCGCGGTGGTCAACTACCTGACCCGCAGCTCGCTGGCGGTGGCCGCTCCCACCCTCCTGACCGAGCTGAATATCACGACCCAGGAATACGCGTACATCACCGCGGCATTCCAGGGCGCGATCATGCTGCAGCCGCTGTGCGGCTACGTGCTGGACGTGATCGGGCTCAAATATGGCTTCGCGATCTTCGCCACCGCCTGGTCGCTGATCTGCATGGCGCACGGCATGGCGACCAACTGGCAGACCCTGGCCATCCTGCGCGGCCTGCTCGGCCTCGCCGAAGGGTCGGCCAACCCAGCCGGGATGAAGGCGGTCTCTGAGTGGTTCCCGGCCAAGGAGCGCGGCCTGGCGGGCGGCGTGTTCAATATCGGCGCCTCGTTCGGCTCGATGCTGGCCCCGCCGCTGGTGGTGTGGGCCATCCTGCACTACAACTGGCAATCGGCCTTCGTGATCACCGGCGCCCTGGGCCTGGTGTGGGTATGCGCCTGGCTGCTGCTGTACGACGCGCCGAAGCGCCATCGCCGCCTGTCGAAAGACGAGGCCGAGTACATCGCCGCCGGGCAGGAAGATCACCTCGCCGGCGACGGCAGCAAGCCCTCCATCGTCAGCATCCTTAAAAAACGCAATTTCTGGGGCATCGCCCTGCCGCGCTTCCTGGCCGATCCGGCCTGGGGCACGCTGGCGTTCTGGGTGCCGCTGTACCTGACCACGGTGCGCGGCTTCGAGCTGAAGGACATCGCCATGTTCGCCTGGCTGCCCTTCCTGGCGGCCGACCTGGGCTGCATGTTCGGTCCGGTGGTCGTGCTGGCCCTGCAAAAGCGCGGGGTACGCCTGATCAATGCCCGGCGCGGCGCGTTCACCCTCGGCGCCATCATGATGATGGGCGTGGCCTTCGTCGGCTACGTCGACAATGCCTATGCCGCCATCGCCCTGCTCAGCCTTGCGGGCTTTGCCCACCAGACGCTGTCGGTCACCGTCATCACCATGTCGTCCGACCTGTTCCGGCGCAACGAGGTGGCCACCGTGGCCGGCATGTGCGGCACCTTCGGCAACCTGGGCCTGCTCATCTTCTCGCTGCTGATCGGCACCCTGCTGGCCAGCGTCGGCTACACGCCCTTCTTCGTCAGCCTGGCGGTGCTCGACCTGATCGCGGCGGTGCTGCTGTGGACCCTGGTGCGTGAGCCTGTACCTGAGCCGGCGCAACCTCTATCGATACAAAAAACATGATCCACAACCCGATCCTGCGCGGATTCAATCCCGACCCGTCCATCGTGCGGGTCGGCGACGACTACTACATCGCCACCTCCACCTTCGAATGGTATCCGGGGGTGCAGATCCATCACTCGCGCGACCTGGTCAACTGGCGCCTGGCCGGCCGGCCGCTCAATCGCGCCAGCCAGCTCGACATGCGCGGCGCGCCAGATTCCTGCGGCGTGTGGGCGCCGTGCCTGACCTATGCCGACGGCCTGTTCTGGCTAATCTACACCGACGTCAAGCGCTATGGCCGCACCTCGACCGGCGGCGCCGGCGGCAGCGCCTCGCTGCGCGATTTCCACAACTACCTCGTTACCAGCCCGAGCATCGACGGGCCGTGGTCCGATCCGGTCCACATGAACAGCAGCGGCTTCGATCCGTCGCTGTTCCATGACGACGACGGACGCAAGTACTTCCTGAACCAGCTGTGGGATCACCGCCCGGGCGGCAAGCGCTTCGCCGGCATCGTGTTGCAGGAGTATTCGGTCGAGGAGCGGCGCCTGGTCGGCAGCCGTACCAACATCTTCGCCGGGACCGAACACGGATTGACCGAAGCGCCGCACCTGTACCGCCGCGACGGTTATTACTACCTGCTCACCGCCGAAGGCGGCACCGGCTGGAACCATGGCGTGACCATGGCGCGCTCGCGCGAGCTGCTCGGACCGTACGAGCTGCACCCGGACGTGAACGTCCTCACCACGCGCTCGCGGCCCGACGCAGCGCTGCAGCGCGCAGGTCACGCCGACCTGGTCGACACGCCGGATGGGCGCACGTATATGGTCTACCTGTGCGGCCGGCCGCTGCGCAACCGCGGCACCTGCACCTTGGGACGCGAGACCGCGATCCAGGAAGTGGTGTGGGGAGAGGACGGCTGGCTGCGCACGCTCGATGGAGAAGGCATGCCGCAGCTGGAGGCGGAGGCGCCCGACTTACCCGCGCATCCCTTCGAGCCTGAGCCCGCGCGCGCCGAATTCGACGGGGCGGATTTGCCGCTCGATTTCCAGTGGCTGCGCACGCCGTATCCGGAAGAGCTGTTCAGCCTCACGGAACGCCCCGGCCACCTGCGCCTGTTCGGCCGCGAGAGCCTGGGCAGCACCTTCCGCCAGGCGCTGGTGGCGCGCCGCCAGCAGGCGCACTGCTTCAGCGCGTCGACAGCTGTCGAGTTCGAGCCGGAACACTTCCAGCAGCAGGCGGGCCTGGCCTGCTACTACGGCGCCGCCAAGTTCCACTACCTGTACATCACGCGCGACGACGAGTTAGGCAAGCACCTGCGCGTGATGAGCAGCCTGCCCAACCACCTGCAGGCGGATGCGTTTACCGCGCCGATCGCCCTCCCCGAGGGCGTGCCGGTCGAGCTGCGGGTGGAGGTAGACGAGGAGCGCCTGGTGTTCGCTTATCGCGTTGGCGACGGTCCCTGGCAATGGCTACCGCAGCAGCTCGACGCCAGCATCCTGTCGGACGAGGCCAGCGCGCCCGGCCAGCCCAATTTCACGGGCGCCTTCGTCGGCATGGCCTGCCAGGACATGGCGGGCACCGCGCTGCATGCCGACTTCGATTATTTCGAGTACCGCGAGCGGCCCTACCTCAGCCGGCTGTAGGCGCAGTTGTCGAACTGCTGCAGCGGCACCGCCGCTGCCAGCGCGGCATACCCCGCATGCGACGGATGCAGGCCGTCGCCGCTGTCGTGGGCCTTGGCCAGGTAGGACGGCCGTGATGGATCGCGCAGCACCGCGTCGAAATCGAACACGCCATCGAAGGCCTTCTCGCTCCTCACCCAGTCATTGACCGCCTGGCGCAGCGCCTCGTTGTGCTGCGCCGGCGCGTAGTAGCCGCTGCCCATGAACGGCGTGATGGTCGCGCCGATCACGCAGATCCCTTTCGCATGGGCGCGCGCGATCATCTGCAAATGGGCTTGCTTCAAGTCCTCCAGCATCGCCTCGATCGCCTGCGGCGTGTCTTCCTTCGAGCGGCGCAGCACGCCGATGTCGTTGACGCCGATGAAGACGATCGCGTGGCTCACGCCATTCCTGGCCAGGACGTCGCGTTCGAAGCGTGTGATAAGGCTCGGGCCCAGGCCCTCGCGCAACAGGCGGCCGCCGCCGATGCCGGCATTGATCACGGCGAGCTGCCGCTTGCCGTCCTGGGCGATGCGCTGCACCAGGTGATCGGTCCAGCGGTTGTTGGCGTCCGTGGTGGCGCCGTAGCCGTCGGTGATCGAATCGCCGATCACGACCACGGCCCGCGCGGGCGGCGCCGCGCTCACTTCGATGTCGGCCAGCTGGTGCCAGCGGGTGACGGTCTTCGCATCCGGGAGACTCGCGGCCATGGTCTGGCGGCCCGGGGCCAGGTACGTCGTGGTGCGCGCGCCGGCGTGGCCGGTCTGCTGCCCCGCCGCATTCGCCAGGTGCATGGTGACCGCGATATCGAGACCGCTCGCCGCCGCCGGGTCGACCGGATCGCTGACGTATTCGGCGCCCGCCGGTATGCGCACCGAGGTGCTGCCGTTGAAGCGCAGGCTCTGGAGCGATCCCGCCACCACCTCGGAGGAGCCCGGCTTCACCGCGCGCGCGATGCTGGCCTCGTTCACGACCAGCATCTCGCTGCCGTAGGCATTGCTGATCCGGACCCGGACCTGGCTGCCCCCCAGCGACAGGCGCACCACCTGGCGCACGGTACCGTCCTTCCACAACTCGGCCGGCATGGCTTCGGCCTGGCCGTACGGCATCTGGGACGTGCCCCAGCTGGCGACCCAGTGACGGGCGCCGCTATCGTTGGCAGACGGTGGCAGTGTGCAGGCGCCCAGGCCGAACGCGGCCAGGACGGCGATGGCCAGGCGGCCTCGACGTAAAGTATTCAAGATGGTCTCCGGTGATGGCTGGCCTGCGGGAGGCAGGACTACCAAATCTGTAACGCCAATGATAGCGCAACCAAACCGGACGTAAAACGAAACTTTCAGGCGAAGATGCGCACTGGCGGCCGAATCCGCGGCGCTGCGTCGGACTGGCGCCGCACCAGCGTGAACTCGGTCCTGATGTGCTCGGGACCGGCCGGCAAGCCGGTGCGCTCGTTTGTCACGCGCTGGACGATGCATTCGATCGCCGCCTCGGCCATGTCCATGGTCGGCTGGCGCACGGTGGTCAGCGCCGGCCAGATCGTGGTCGACAGCGCGGTATCGTCGAAGCCGACCACGGTGATATCGCCCGGTACGTCGAGCCCCAGGCGATGCGCCACCGCGACCGTGGCGGCGGCCATGTCGTCGTTGCTGGCGAAAATCGCCGTTGGGCGGTCGGCCAGCGCCAGCAGGATCTCGGAGGCGTCGAGCCCGGAGCGGTAGTTGAACATCCCCTGCGTCACCAGTTCGGCTGCGGGGTCGGCCCCGAACTCCTTGATGGCGGCCTGGTAGCCTTCCAGCCGCGCCGCGCTGGCCGACTGGTAGGGATGGCCGCTGATGAAGCCGATGCGCTGGTGGCCCAGCTCGATCAGGTGGCGCGTCATCTCGAAGGCGGCCTGGCGGTCGTCGATGCCAATCGCGCCGGCCCGCGCATCGGGCTGGCCGCAGGCGATCAGGACCAGCGGAATGCCGGCGTCGACGATGCGCGCCACGATCTCGGCATTGTCGACCAGCGGCGGCGGCAGGATGATGCCGTCCATCTGGTTATCGATCAGGCGCTGGGTGTGGAGGGCGATCTGCTCGCCGTCCGCGCACTTCTCGACCAGCAGCTGGACGTTGTTCAGGCTGACCTTGTTCAGCAATCCCAGCAAGACCTCGGTGAGGTAGGCGCCGCTGCGCACGCTGGGCATGCTGTACAAAAAGCCGATGCGGATCGGCCTCGACCCGGCCAGCAGGCGCGCCTCGGGGTTCGGCGCGTAGTTCAGGGCCGCGGCGGCGGCGGTCACCTTCTTGCGGGTGCTCGCGCGCACCGTCGACTTGCCGTTCATGACGCGCGAGACCGTCATCGGCGAGACCCCGGCGAGCTTGGCCACGTCGGCCATATTCGGACCGCGCTTGGGCTCCGCTGGATTGACGAGTCCGATATTGGAAGTAGACATGCCGACGACCTCTGGAAAACGATGCGATGTTTGCGCGAACTTTAATGCTCATATTCTAACACGCAGCGCCGTATTTACCGGTCAATCCCGTGGTTATATCTGGTATGCGGCCAGGCAATAAAGCGGTTGACGGGCGTTAGCATCTCATCCACAATCGAAAACAATGATTGCGCTAACTTTTTTACGGTTGGCGTGGTACATGCGTGGCCCGATCTTCATCTACGCGCTTGCCGCGTGGCTGACGGTTGAGGGCCGCAATTGCTTTTCAACACATAGATTGGCAAGACAATGACTACAATTATTAAAGCGCAGCCGACGCTGGAGACAACTGAAAAAATCGGCTATGCACTGGGCGACCTGGCCGCCAACCTGATCTTCCAGACCCTGCTCACCTTCCTCGCTTTCTTCTACACCGACGTCTATCAGATCTCACCGAACGCCGCCGCCAGCATCATCTTCATCGGCGGCCTGGTCGGCGCCTGTTTCAACCCGCTGATGGGCATCATCGCCGACCGCACCTCGACCCGCTGGGGCAAGTTCCGCCCCTGGATCCTGTGGACCTCGGTGCCGTTCGGCCTGGTGGCGATCCTGGCCTTCAGCACGCCCGACCTGGGCGAGCGCGGCAAGTACATCTACGCGATGCTGACCTATATCCTGCTGATGCTGGTGTACTCGGCCAACAACCTGCCCTACTCGGCCCTGAGCGGCGTACTCACCGGCAGCATGGCCGACCGCAACAGCCTGTCGTCGTACCGCTTCGTCGCGGTGCTGATCGCGCAACTGGTGATCCAGGTGCTGCTGCTGCCGCTGGTGCTGATCCTGGGCGGCGGCGACAAGGTGGCCGGCTTCCAGACCGTGATGATGTTCTTCGCGGTGGCCGGCACCATCTGCTTCCTGATCACCTTCTTCACCACCCGCGAACGCATCGTCCCCACCCAGAGCCAGCGCTCGAGCATCAAGCAGGACGTGGCCGACCTGATGCGCAACCGCCCCTGGGTGGTGATGCTCGTGTTGACCATCCTGGTGTTCATCACGCTGTCGCTCAAGGGCGGCATGTACATCTTCTACTTCCGTAACTTCCTGGAAGAGGCGGCGCTGGCGGCCTTCTTGAGCGACGTCGGCTTCCTGGCCTTCATCGACGGCCTGAACTCGCTGCTCACCGGCATGGGCCTGACGCAGTTCCACTGGCCGGAAGACGCCGCCACCTCGGGCTTCAGCTTGTTCAATGCGGTCGGCATCATCCTGATGATCGTCGGGATCGGTTTCTCCAAGCCGCTGGCCGACCGCTTCGGCAAGCGCGACGTGTTCGGCGCCGCCCTGCTGCTGGCGGCCGTGTTCCGCCTGAGCTACTACTGGATCGGGCCAAGCTCGATCGGCCTGGTGTTCGGCGCCCAGATCCTGTACGGCTTCTTCTACGGCATCACGATCCCGCTGCTGTGGGCGATGATCGCCGACGTCGCCGACTACTCGGAATGGAAGAACAACCGCCGCGCCACCGCCCTGCTGTTCTCGGCCATGATCTTCGGCCTCAAGGCGGGCCTCTCCATCGGCGGCGCGCTGGTGGCCGCCCTGCTGTCGGCCTACGGCTACGATGCCGCCCTGGCCGTCCAGTCGGGCCAGGTCGCCGATGGCGTGCGCCTGTCGGTCAGCGTGTACGCCGCCATTCCCTTCCTGCTGGCCGTGTGCTGCCTGGCGGCGTACGACATCCGCAAGAACACCGAGCTGCAGATCGAGCGCGAACTCGGCGAACGCCGCGCACTCGCCGCCCAGCAATGATTGTTAATTGAACCCGAACCAGACGATACCCATGCCTGAAAATATCGACAAAGACCGCGTGCAAGCACTGAAAGAGCGCGCCATCTCCCAGCCCCTGCTCGAGCACATCTACATCGCCGATCCGTCCGCCCACGTGTTCGACGGCCGCATCTATATCTATCCTTCGCACGACATCGAGGCCGGCGTGCCCTTCAACGACGACGGCGCCCATTTCGCGATGGAGGATTATCACGTGGTCTCGATGGACCACCCGGGGGCCGAAGCGGTCGACCATGGCGTGGCCCTGCACGTGCGCGACGTGCCGTGGGCGGCGCGCCAGATGTGGGCGCCCGACTGCGCGCGCAAGGACGACAAGTACTACCTGTATTTCCCGGCCAAGCGCCCGGACGGGATTTTCCAGGTCGGCGTCGCGGTCAGCGACATGCCCACCGGCCCGTTCACGGCGCAACCGCAGCCGATCGCCGGCAGCTATTCGATCGACCCGGCCGTGTTCGGCGACGACGATGGCGAGTTCTATCTCTATTTCGGCGGCATCTGGGGCGGCCAGTTGCAGAAGTACCGCGACAACCTCTATAGCCCCGACCATGAAGAACCGGCGGCGCACGAGACGGCGCTGCAGCCGCGCGTGGCGCGCCTGCGCGGCGACATGCTCGAGCTGAGCGAAGCACCGCGCGCGGTGCGCATCCTCGACGCCGACGGCAACGAACTCCTGGCCGGCGACCACGATCGCCGCTTCTTCGAGGCGCCATGGCTGCACAAGCACGACGGCAAATACTACTTCTCGTACTCGACCGGCGACACCCACCTGCTGTGCTATGCGACCGGCGACAACCCCTACGGCCCGTTCACCTACCAGGGCCAGATCATGACCCCGGTGATCGGCTGGACCACGCACCACTCGATCTGCGAGTTCGAGGGCCGCTCGTATCTCTTCTATCACGACAGCAGCCTGTCCGGCGGCGTCACCCACCTGCGCTCGGTGAAGGTGACCGAGCTGCATTACGACGCCGACGGCAAGATCGTCACCATCTCGCCGTATCGCCAGGACTAAGACCTGCGATAACACCCACAATAAATTAAAGGAGACACCACCCGATGACATCTCGACGCGATACGCTGAAACTGCTTGGCACGGCGGCCGGCGCCATGCTCGCCCCCCACGTACTGGCCGCGCAAGACGCCGGTCCCGCCCTGAAAGACCTGGCCAAGGCCAAAGGCATGCGCTTCGGTAATGCCATCGGCTTGCTGGAAGACCAGGACACCCGCAAGAGTTTCCGCGACCCGGCCTACCGCGCGCTGATGGCGCGCGAGTGCAATATGATCGTCGCCGAGAACGAGACCAAGTGGCAGGCCTTGCAACCGAAACCGGGCCCCTACCAATGGGGACCGGCCGACGAGATGTTCGCCTGGGCGCGCAAGGAAGGCATGGCGATCCGCGGCCATGCCCTGATCTGGCAGGATCCGAAGTGGCTGCCCGCCTGGGTGAACGCGCTGGACCTGAAATCCAAGCCGGTCGCCCACGCCGAAGCTATCCTGCGTGAGCACGCCAAGACCGTCTGCACGCACTTGAAGGACGTGATCAGCCACGACGTCGTCAACGAGGCGGTGTCGCCGAAAGACGGCAGCCTGATCCAGAACGTGTTCACCAAGCGCATGGGCGCCGTCGAGCAGATCGAGTTCGCCTTCCGCCAGGCCCACGAGCACGCGCCGAAGGCGCAGCTGGTGTACAACGACTTCATGGGCCCCGGCCTGGGCGACGACGCCAAGCACCGCGCCGGCGTACTGAAACTGCTGGCCGAACTCAAGAAACGCGGCGCCCCGATCCACGCGCTGGGCCTGCAAAGCCATGTCAGCGCGGGCGACATGATGTCCGGCCCCGCCAACGCGGCGGTATTGCGCGAATGGCGCAAGTTCCTGGACGAGGTCACCGGCATGGGCCTGGATCTGCTGATCACCGAGTTCGACGTTAACGACAAGGCCTTCCCGGCCGATTTCGCCAAGCGCGACGCGGCCACCGCGGCGCTGGCGCGCGACTACCTCGACGTGACCCTGAGCTATCCGACCTGCCGCGATTTCCTGCTGTGGGGCATGGCCGACCACGTGAACTGGCTGCAGGTCTGGGCCGACGCGAAGCGTCCGGACGGTCTGGCGCAGCGTCCGACGCCGTACGACAGCCAGTTGCGCGCCAAGCCGATGCGCGAGGCGATCGCCGCTTCGCTGCGCGCGATGCCGATGCGTAAAGCCTGATTCTTCGACATCAGCACCAGAAAAAAGGGCAGTCCGCGTAATGCGGACTGCCCTTTTTTATTGACCAGTTACTTCGCGGCAGGCGTAGGGTGGACGGCTTTGCCGTCCACGCGGCGATAGTTGGCAGCCAGATCATCCGGCGCGAAATCGGCACCGATAACCATCACCGCGTGGAAGGCGAAGCCTTCCACCCTACAGTTAGCAGGCAGGGTGGGCGATTCTTGGCACCCACCCAGGAACAGCCAATGTAACGAGATAAATCAAAGCCGCGGACTTTGCTGCGGCCCCAGGTAGCTCGGCTTCAGGCCACCCGCATCGAGCACCAGCTTCTGCACCACCAGGCCCGGATCGAGCGCCCAGAACTTCAGTACATGCTTGCCCGGCTTGGCCAGCTGGTGCTCGGTGGTGAACACCGCCGCGCCATCCGACACGATCTTTTCCCAGAACTGTTCCGACTCGTCCGCATGCACATTGACGATCTGCGGCGCCTCGTCGTCGATCGACACGGCGTAGCGGAAACCGGCGCCCGGCTGGAACTTGAGGGTCGGCGCGAGCGTCACCTGCAATGTCACCTTGCCGCTGCTGACCGTATTGACGTCGTACTCCAGGCGCATGCCCTGCTTCACGTCCAGCGCGGCAGCGGTCACCGGCAAGGTGGTCACGCCCGCATCGGTGCGGCCATGACCAGGAATCCTGAGCCAGCTGCGGCCCTCGGGCGCCAGCGCACGGGTATAGTTGGCGGCCTCGATCGACACCACACGATCGGTCTCGACAAAGCCCTTGGCGCCTTTCGGGATGTCCGCACGGCGCAGCGGCACATTGACCAGCACGCGCGTATTGTTCGCCCCGGTGATCGTCAGCACGGCCGGTTGCGGCTTGGCTGGCACCTTGTCCCAGCGCACGTCGACCGTCACGCGCTGCTCGCCCGTCACCTTGCCGCTCGCCTGGCTCACCACCACCCAGGGCTGATTGGACTCGATGCGGTAATCGAAAGGTGCGCTGCCACGGTTGAAGATGTCGAGGTAGTGCGATTTCTTCACGTAGGGGTCGAACGTCGGCAAGTCCAGCGCCTTGAGGCCGTAAGCGCCCCAGGCCTTGGCGCTGCCCTCGACCGCCACCGACATATTGGCGCCGGGCGGCACGTCGATGCGGTGCACGGCCGGCAGCACGTTGGCGCGCGGTTGCTCCCAGTTGACGTAGCCGAAGCGGGTCTGCGACATCATGTGGTTCCACTTGCCGCCGCCAATCGCATGGTATTGCCGCGCCAGCTCGACGTCGTTCTTGTACAGCGCCTGCACACGCTCGGCCATGTCATTGGTGGTGGCGCGGAACTGCGTCGCATAGTGGTGGTTCTGGCCGGCCGCCACATACAGCTCGTTCATATTGGCGGACGCCGCGACCGGATACTGCACCAGCTGGAAGAAGGCATCGCGCTGCTCGGCGCGCAGCCTGGCCGCCACCTTGCTCGCACGTTCAGCCAGCGCCGCATAATCGCGCGCGATGCGGCCCGCCTCGTCGTAATTCAGCACGCTATAGGTGCCTGGCTCGAGCTGCTCGGGCTTGCGGCGGCCGTTGAAGCGGGTGTAGCCCTCGACCAGCTCGGCGATCTCCACCGCGTGCTCGGCGCCGAACTCGCGCGTGGCCCACAGGCGCAGGTACTCCGGCAGGCGCTCGGCCGGCCAGGCCGCCGGGTTCCAGGCGTAGGTCAGGAAGAATTCGATCGGCACTTCCATCGGCTTCAGGTCGCCCACGTTGACGATCCACATGCGCTTGGCGTCGTACTGCCAGGCCAGGTGCATCTGCTCCCAGATCTTCGGGATCGGCGTCACGTTCAGCCATTTATACGAACGCGGACCGCCCACGTAATCGAAGTGGTAGTAGACGCCGGCGCCGCCCGAACGGGCGCGTTCTTCCGGCGTCGGCAGGCGGCGGATATTGGCCCAGTTGTCGTCGCACCAGAGCAGCAGCACGTCGTCGGGCACACGCATGCCCTTTTCGTAATAGCCCTGCACTTCCTTGTACAGCGCCCACACCTGTGGCACTTCGCCCGCCGGCTTGCCGGTATCCTTCTCGATCATCGCGCGCTGGTCGCGCACGATTTTCTCCAGCAGGTCGACGTTGTCGTTCTCGGACATCGGCTCGTCGCCGTCGCCGCGCATGCCCAGCGTGATCACGCGGTCCTGGCCATGCGAGTTGCGCAGGCCCTGCTTCCAGAACTCCTGCAGCCCGGCGGCGTTCTTGCTGTAATCCCAGGCGCCCTTGCCGAAGCGGGCCCACTCGTCGTGCGCGCGCATCATCGGCTCGTGGTGCGAGGTGCCCATGATGATGCCCATCTCGTGGGCCAGGCGGCCGTTCTCCGGATCGTCGGCATAGAAGGCCGTGGGAGGCCACATC
Organism: Massilia sp. CFBP9026; assembly: GCF_034045165.1. Taxonomy (NCBI): domain Bacteria; kingdom Pseudomonadati; phylum Pseudomonadota; class Betaproteobacteria; order Burkholderiales; family Oxalobacteraceae; genus Massilia; species Massilia sp. CFBP9026. Next base: position 72,284 of record NZ_JAXCWH010000001.1, on the reverse strand, counting down.
GCCGGCCACAGGTAGTTGCCGCGCATGCGCAGCACGAGCTCGAACACCTTTTCATAGAAGCGGTGGTTGAAGCCGCCGTACTTTTCCTTGGCCCAGTTGGTCAGCGCAGGCGCTTCGTCGTTCAGGAAGATGCCACGGTACTGCACCACGGGAGCGTCGCTCACCTTCGTGTCAGGCGCGACGGACAGCGTCGCCTGGCGCGCCGGGACCACGTCGGCCCACCACTTCCAGGGCGAGACGCCGATCTGTTCCGACAGGGTATAGACGCCGAAGATGGCGCCGCGCCGGTCGCTGCCGGCCACCACCAGCGCGCGCGCCACGCCCGGCATCGGGTTGGCCACGGCCTGGATCAGGAAGCCCTCCCATTTGCCGCGGATGGCGGCGGCATCGATCTTGCCCTCGGCGGCGAGGCGATCGACCAGGGCGCTCTGGCCCAGGGTGCCGACGATGACGACGCTGCCGGCCGCGCTGCCGGCCGCATTTCCCACATTGTTGGCGAGTACAGGCTTGGCGCCCGTGACCAGCGCGATGTCGCCCTGCAGGTCGGCGACGGCGCGCCGCACGCCCGCATCGTCGTTCGGGTCGACCAGCAAGGGCGCTGCGCGGCCCTTGTCCGCCAGTACCACGGCTTGCGGGCCGGCCTCGAAGCGCACGATCTGGCGCTCGCCCAGCGCCCAGGCCGATGGCGCGGCCAGCACCGCGCATACTGCGGTCAATGGCGCGAGGGCGCGCCGGAACAGCTTCATTGTCAGTGTCATGAGCTACCTTGTCTCCTGTTTGTTATGTGCATCGCACTCTGTAATAACAGTTTATAACATTTAGTGTTAGCGCGATCATTCGAGTATAGGTTTGACGATTCTTTCTTGTCAATTCCTGCGTCGCGGAGCCGGAATGACTGGACGGCGGGTGTAAAATGCCGCTCTTTTCATTCACACCATCACCCATCCATGAAGCCCGCCCGCATCCTGACCTTCAAGTGCGCCAAATGCACCAAGCCGGTCAAAGTCTTCCTCCAGAAAGTGTCCGCCTGCTCGCACATCCAGCCTTACCAGGGCATCTGCGCCTGCGGCGAAGTGAAGCGCCACGCGACCGGCAGCCCGGACGCGGTGAAGTCCTTTATCGAGTCGACCGACGGCAACTGGCATCACCATCACTAATATGACGACGCGCATCGAATGGGTGGAAGGTGGCGAGACGCGCTCGGCGCTGTGGCGTTCCGAGAGCGGCTGGCCCGCGCCGAAGAAAGTGGTGCTGGCCGACGACACCATGAGCGCCGACGCCGCCTATCGGCTGGCGCTGGACGGCACCGCCCTGCTCTGGCGCGGCGACTTCCAGAATGCACGCCAGCTGCTGCAGGCGCTGGTGCGCCGCATCGAGCACAAGGGCGAACGCGGCCGCCGCGCCAAGCCCAAGGCCCCGGCCACGCCGACCGAAGCATTCCACCGCCACCGCCTGACCCAGCTCCAGCGCGCCCGCACGCTGGCCATGGTCCTGATCCCATTCGAGGCCGACCACGGCATTCCGCTGCGGCGCGCGCCGGATGCGCGCCTGGCTTGCCTGGAAGCGTATGGCCCGGCCGCCGAGCCCTATGTGGCTTCGCTGCGCGAACTGCTGGGCGTGATCGGCGCCCATGAGTGGCGCCGCAAGGGCGTCATGATCCCCGCGCTCGACGATCGCATCCACCCCTGGTATGGCGTGTTTTCGCCGGTGCGCGGCGAATACGTCGAACTGGTGGCGCAGGCGCCGCTGCCTGCGGGCGCCAAAGTCGCCTTTGACGTCGGCGCCGGCACCGGCGTGCTGTCCGCCGTGCTGGCGCGGCGCGGCATGCGGGTGGTCGCGACCGATATGGATGCGCGGGCGCTCGGCTGCGCGCGCGAGAATGTCGCGCGGCTCGGCCTGGCCACGCAGGTCGACGTGGTCCAGGCCGACCTGTTCCCGAACGGCCGCGCGCCGCTGGTGGTCTGCAATCCGCCCTGGCTGCCGGGTAAACCGAGTTCGGCGATCGAATACGCGATCTACGATCCGGACAGCCGCATGTTGCGCGGCTTCCTCGGCGGCCTGAAGGAACATCTGGAGCCCTGCGGCGAAGGCTGGCTGATCATGTCGGATTTCGCCGAACACCTGGGTTTACGCAGCCGCGAGCAGTTGCTGGGCTGGATCGCGGACGCGGGGCTGGAAGTCGTGGCGCGCCACGATACCCGCCCGGTGCATCCGCGCGCCAGCGATGCGGACGATCCGCTGCATGCGGCGCGTTCGAAGGAAGTCACGTCGCTGTGGCGCTTGCGCGCTGCTGACTGACGCAGAACTATAGCGGCAACTTGCGCACCTCGGTCTCGCCGGGAGCCAGCAAGTTGCCGCCTTCCCCCACCGGCGCCATGCGCCGCAGGGACTTGCCGGTCTTCTTCTCGACCAGGTCCGAATGCGCCTCACCCTGCGCGAACAGTTCCACTTCTCCCCACTGCCTCAACGCCACCACGACCGGGAATAACCGCTGGCCGCGCTCGGTGAGCACGTACTCCTGATAGGCGCCGCCCTTTGCACTCGGCTGGATAGCCAGGATGCCGGCCTCCACCAGTCGCCGCAAACGATCGGCAAGAATATTGCGCGCGACACCCAGGTTGCGCTGGAAGTCGGTAAAGCGGCGCATCCCGTCGAAGGCGTCACGAACGATCAGGAGCGACCAGCGGTCGCCGATCAGGTCGACCGACCGCGCTACCGGGCAAGAATCATCAACAGCGACATCTCTTTTCGTCATAGTGGTTGCATTTTAAAACCACCTTGACTACGATTCAACTGGTTTCAATTTGCAACCAGATTAAGAGATGATGTCGAATACACGCACTCCCTTATTTGGCACCGCCGCCGGCATGAGCGTCGCCAATGTCTATTACGCCCAGCCGCTACTGGACGCCGTGGCACGCGATTTTTCCATCCCGCTGGCGGCCGTCGGCGGCATCGTCACCGCCACCCAGCTCGGCTGCGGGCTGGCGCTGCTGTTCGTGGTGCCGCTGGGCGACCTGCTCGAGCGCCGGCGCCTGATGCTGGCGCAAGCCGTGCTGCTGGCCGCAATCCTGACTGCCGTCGCCATCGTGAACTCGGCGCCCCTGCTGCTGGCGGCCATGCTGCTGACGGGCCTGCTCGGCACCGCCATGACCCAGGGCCTGATCGCCTACGCGGCCAGCAGCGCGGCAGAGCATGAGCGCGGCCGCGTGGTCGGCGCCACCCAGGGCGGCGTCTTCGTCGGCCTGCTGCTGGCGCGCGTGGTGGCGGGAGGCATTGGCGACGTGGCGGGCTGGCGCGGGGTATATATATGCTCGGCCGGCGCCATGCTGCTGCTCGCGGCGCTGCTGTGGCGCCAGTTGCCGAGACTGGAGCAGAGTGGGACGGACATGTCCTATCCAGCCCTGATCGTCTCGATGTTGGGCTTGCTGCGGCGGCACCGGGTGCTGCAAGTGCGCGGCGTGCTCGCCCTCCTGATGTTTGCAGCCTTCAATGTATTCTGGAGTGCACTCGTGCTGCCGCTAAGCGCGGCGCCCTACGCTTTCTCGCACACCGCCATCGGCGCCTTCGGCCTGGTCGGCGCGGCCGGTGCGCTGGCCGCCACCCATGCAGGCCGCCTGGCCGATCGCGGTCTCGAACGGCGGGTCACGCTGGGCGCGCTGCTGCTACTGCTGCTGGCCTGGCTGCCGCTGGCGCTGATGCCGGTCTCACTGTGGGCGCTGGTCATCGGCATCGTGCTGCTCGACTTGGGCGGCCAGGCGATCCACGTCACCAACCAGGGCATGATCTTTCGCACCGGCAGCGAAGCGCATAGCCGCCTGGTCAGCGCCTATATGTTGTTCTATGCGGTGGGCAGCGGGCTGGGTGCGATCGCGTCGACCCAGGTCTACGCCTACGCAGGCTGGACCGGCGTCTGCCTGCTGGGCAGCGCCATCAGCCTGACCGCCCTGCTGTTCTGGACGACGACCCGAAAGCTGAGTGGCGGCTCGAATTAACTTGGGCCCCCACCTGCGTGGGGGCGACTGTCGCCTTTGGCGACAGTCGATTGCAAATACCCGCTGAACGCGCTATACTATCGTTCTCAGACGCGGGGTGGAGCAGTCTGGCAGCTCGTCGGGCTCATAACCCGAAGGTCACAGGTTCAAATCCTGTCCCCGCAACCAAATTCAATACAAAGCCCGACTCAACGAGCCGGGCTTTTGTTTTCTGCGGCAGAAAATGCAGAGGGCAGAGGATGAGAGACAAGAAAGACAACGCAACGTTCGACCTGCCCGGCTTCGAGCCGGCCGCGCCGCTCGTTACGCTGCCTGGCTCCAGTCCCGAGCACCAATCGGTGCCCAAGCGCACCGGCCCCCGTCCGCGCCGCATCGCGCTCAAGCAAGAGCAGCTTCACCTGCTCGATGAAACCGACACCACCGGCCTGCCCGTCTGGAAGCGCGACGACAAACTCGACCTGACCGGCCTGCCGGTCTGGGCGCCCGATCCCGAATAGCCCGGCCCTGCCGGCTGGAGGCTTAGCCATGCAATCCGACTCGTTCACCTCGCTGTCCCTCGAACCGCGTTTCCTCGCCAACCTGGCCACCCTCGGCTATCACCACATGACGCAAGTGCAGGCCGAGACCCTGCCGTCGGTGCTGGCCGGACGCGACCTGATCGCCCAGGCCAAGACCGGCAGCGGCAAGACCGCGGCCTTCGGCATCGGCATCCTGAACAAGCTCAATCCGGCCTGGTTCGCGGTGCAGGGCCTGGTGCTGTGCCCGACGCGCGAGCTGGCCGACCAGGTGGCCGGTGAATTGCGGCGCCTGGCGCGCGGTGTCGGCAACGTCAAGATCCTGACCCTGACCGGCGGCGTGTCGATGCGGCCGCAGATCGCTTCGCTCGAGCATGGCGCCCACATCGTGGTCGGCACCCCGGGCCGCATCCGCGACCACCTGGGCCGCGCCACGCTCGACCTGTCGAAAGTCCAGACCCTGGTGCTCGATGAAGCCGACCGCATGACCGACATGGGTTTCTATGACGAGATCGCGGGCATCGTGTCGGCCACGCCGGTGCATCGCCAGACCTTGCTGTTCTCGGCGACCTACCCGGACGATATCCGCTTTGCCACCGCCGGCTTCCTGCGCGACCCGCTCGAAGTGAAGGTCGAGGGCAAGCACAGCCTGGAGGCGATCGACCAGCGCTTCTACGAGATCGGCTTCGAAGGCCGCGAGGAAGCGGTCGGCCGCCTGCTCAAGGCGCATCGCCCGGTATCGGCCCTCGCCTTCTGCAATACCAAGGCGCGCTGCCGCGAACTGGCCGACAGCCTGCAGGCGCAGGGGTTCTCGGCGCTGGCGCTGTACGGCGAACTGGAACAGCAGGAACGCGACGAAATCCTGGTGCTGTTCAGTAACCGCAGCTGCTCGGTACTGGTGGCCACCGACGTCGCCGCGCGCGGCCTCGACATCGCCGACCTCGACACCGTGATCAACGTCGACGTCTCGCGCGACCCCGAAGTCCACGTGCACCGCGTCGGCCGCACCGGCCGCGCCGGCGCGAGCGGCATGGCGCACACGCTGGTGGCGCCGAACGAAAAGAAATGGGTGCGCCTGGTCGAGGAATACCAGAACCAGGAAGCGATCTGGGAAAACCTGGACGCCCTGGGCGAGCATCAGGAACCGGCCGCGCCGGCGCCGATGGTGACCCTGTGCGTGGCCGGCGGAAAGAAGGCGAAGCTGCGTCCGGGCGACCTGCTGGGCGCCCTGACCGGCGACGCCGGCCTGACCCGCGAGCAGGTCGGCAAGATCAATATCGGCGAGTTCAACAGCTATATCGCGCTGGAGCGCACTATTGCGGAGGCTGCAGTGGCGCGCCTGGGGCAAGGCGATGCGCCGGGACCGGGCTTCGGCGCCATCAAGGGCCGCTGGTTCAAGATGCGCTTCGTGGAAGTCTGAACCTACATAACCCGCGCGACAGGCACCGCGCACGGTTGAGTGGGACCGCGCCATCCCCGGCGCAATTCTGGCATTATTTGCAATAAATAAATAATCACCGGACGCCCCTCCAGCGTCCGGCACGATGCCATGATGAGTTCCGACACCGCAACACAGCAGCTCGACGGCCGTACCGTCCGTGAAATCGTCGAGCACAACCACGAGATGGTCAGCGAAGCTTGGTGCCGCCGTATCGTGCGCCAGGTGCTGCAATCGCTCGAGGTCCAATACGGCATGCGCATGCCGCACCGCCTGATCACGCCCGACACGCTGCTCATCCTCGATTCGGGCGATCCGATGCTGCTGCCCAGCTCGGACGAAGAACCGGATCCCGAATCGCTGCCCGAAATCGAGGCGCGCGACGTGCATGACCTGGCCGCCGTCGTGCACTATGCGGTGACGCTCGACCTTGTTCCCACGACGCCGCTGCGCGGCCGTCCGCTCGGCGACTACAGCGAATCCTTCATCGAGGCCATCGACCGCTGCCTGGCGCCCGATCCTGCACTGCGCCCGCATACCATCGAACAGATGCGCGAACTGCTGGGCATCGTGGTGCTCGCGCCGCCATCCGCGGCATTGCTGCCGCCGGAGGAAGACGATGCCGCGCCCGTGCAAGCGGCAGCGCCCGCCGATGTACCAGTGGCGCCGGCAGTCACGCCCGCACCGTCTGTGGCGCCGGTTCACCTGCCCCGAACCCGTTCCGCGCCCGATCCGACCGCGGCGCCGGCCGCCACCGAACGCCCCCGGCGCTGGCTGTTGATCGGCATCGTCGCCCTGGTCGTGGCGGCGGCGCTGGCCGCCCTGTTCGCGCTGCTGCGCCAGGCCGACTCCAGCGACGCGCTGGCCCTGTCGGTGCCGCCCGCGCTCGATGAGCCGTACAACGCGTCCGAGACGCCGCTGGTGGCGCTGCCCCAGGAACCCGCGGCCCGACTGGAAGGCCCGGTGATCGACGAAACCGCTTCCGGTGCACCGGTCGCGCCGCCGCCCGCGCCGGACGCCGCGGTGCCGCCCACCGCGGTCCAGCTGGCGCCCAGAGGCACCCCGCCCGAGGCGGCGGTCGCCGGCACCACCTATACGCTGGCAATCAAGCCCTGGGGCACGATCGTCGTCGACGGCGTCGAGCGCGGCGCCAGCCCACCGCTCAGGCGCATCACGCTGCCGCCGGGAGAGCACACGATCCGCATCGTCAACCCGAGCTTCCCGGAACACACCATCACCGTGAACTCGGTCGAAGGCCAGGCGGGCACGATCGAACTTGATTTCACCGAGGAGGCAGCACAGTGAGCATTGTCACCATGAGCCGCGCGGCTACGCTGGCCGCGCTGGCGCTGGCCCTTTCAGGCTGCACCCAGTTCGGCCCCATGTTCGGCGGCCAGGAGAAAGCCCGGCCGCATCCGCGCGCCGACGGCGCACAGCCACGCAACCAGCGCGCCCAACGCGCGCAACAGCCGAACCGCCCCGCCGCGCAGGCGCCCAACCGCGACGACGTCGCGCTGCGCGATGGCATTGCGCTGTACGACAAGGGCGACTACGACGGCGCGATCCGGCGCCTGAACGGCAGCGACATGAACGGCGCCGGCCAGCGCGAGCGGCTCACCGCCCTCAAGTACACCGCCTTCAGCTATTGCGTGACGGGCCGCCAGGCGCTGTGCCGCCAGACCTTCGACCGTGCTTTCAAGCTCGATGCGTCCTTCGATCTCGGCCCGGGCGAACATGGGCACCCGCAGTGGGGACCGGTGTTCGCGCAGGCGAAACAGGCGGTCAAGCGCTAGACCCTGATGTGCCCCACATAGGTCGGCGCCCGGCGGCGCCGGCCCGCCTGCTCGTAGGCATAGGCCATCGCAATCAGCGCCGGCTCGCTCCAGGCCTTGCCGACGAAGGACAGGCCGATCGGCAGCCCGTGCAGCAGGCCGGCCGGCACCGTGATGTGAGGATAGCCGGCCACCGCCGCCGGCGACGAAAAGCTGCTGCCGTAATGGTCGCCGTTGATGTAGTCGGTGAGCCAGGCCGGCCCGCCGGTAGGCGCCACCAGGGCGTCGAGCTTGCGGTCGCGCAGCACCTGCTCCAGTCCCTTGTCGCGCGCATAACGCCGGTTGTTGGCCAGCGCCTTCACGTAGTCGCGCGCTTGCAGGCCGCCCTTGGACTGGGCCGCGATCAGGTGTTCCTGGCCGAAGTACGGCATCTCGCGCTTTGCATTGCGCACATTGAAGTCGATGATGTCGGCCATGGTCTTGACCGGCGCGTGCGGCGCATAGGCCGCCAGCCAGGCCTCGAGGTCGGGCCGGAATTCATGCAGCAGCACCGTCAGCTCGGTCTCGCCGTACTTGTCGCTGTTGGGGATCGTGACGTCTTCCAGGATCGCGCCCTGCTCCCTCAGCAGGGTCAGCTCTTTCTCGATCAGGGCATTCACCCCTTCGTTGGCGCCGAAGAAGTCGCGCGCCACGCCCAACCGCTTGCCGCGCAGGCCATCCTTGCGCAAGAAGCTCGCATAATTGATGCGCGGGGCCTTGGCGGTGACGCCGTCTTGCGGATCGGGGCCGGCCAGCGCTCCCAGCAAAAAGGCGGCGTCCGCCACGCTGCGCGTCATCGGGCCGGCCGTGTCCTGCGAGTGCGCGATCGGGATGATGCCGGCGCGGCTGACCAGACCCAGGGTCGGCTTGATGCCGACGATGCCGCAGCTGGCGCTGGGCGAGACGATCGAGCCATCGGTCTCGGTGCCCACCGCCAGCGTGGCCAGGCTGGCCGCCATGGCCGCAGCCGAGCCGGAACTCGAACCGCTGGTGTTGCGGTCGAGCGCATACGGGTTGCGGGTCTGGCCGCCGCGCGCGCTCCAGCCGCTGGTCGAGCGCACCGAGCGCATATTCGCCCATTCCGACAGATTGGTCTTGCCCAGGATGACGGCGCCGGCCGTGCGCAGGCGCGCGACCAGGTGGGCGTCGCGGGCGGCGCGCACGCCGTCCAGCGCCAGCGAACCGGCGGTGGTGCACATCTTGTCGCCGGTGGCGATATTGTCCTTCAATAGCACCGGGATGCCGTGCAGCGGGCCGCGCAGCTTGCCGGCCTTGCGCTCGCGGTCGCGCTCGCGGGCGATCGCGAGGGCGTCGGGATTGAGCTCGATGACCGACCGCAGGCGCGGGCCGGCGCGGTCGACGGCCTCGATACGGGCCAGGTAACGCGTGGCGAGCCCGTGCGCCGTCAGCTTGCCGGCGCGCATGGCCTGCTGCTGGAGCTGCACGCCGGCTTCGAGCATCGGGTCGGGCCTGAATCTTGCGGACGCCGGCTTCTGCGCGGTCGCAGCCAGTGCCAGGCCAGATGTTCCCGCGGCCGCGCCGGCCGCCAAACCCAGTCGTACAAAATACCTGCGCTCCATGCCCCGCCACTCCATGTATTACAAAGCAATAGCATAGCAGCACGGCAGGCCGTCCCGCAGCACTTCTGTGATACGCAGAACCACTTACAGGCCATACGATCATATATTGGACAAATCCAGCCCCAGCCTTCACCCTGATGCCATCATTGTTTTTCGCATATGCAGGAGCACCCATGCCGACCTACCGTTCGCACACAACCACCCAGGGCCGCAATATGGCCGGAGCCCGCGCGCTGTGGCGCGCCACCGGCATGAAGGACGGCGACTTCGACAAGCCGATCATCGCCGTCGTCAATTCCTTCACCCAGTTCGTGCCCGGCCACGTCCACCTGAAAGACCTGGGCCAGCTGGTCGCGCGCGAGATCGAGGCGTCCGGCGGCGTGGCCAAGGAATTCAACACGATCGCGGTCGACGACGGCATCGCCATGGGCCATGGCGGCATGCTGTATTCGCTGCCCTCGCGCGACCTGATCGCCGACTCGGTCGAGTACATGGTCAATGCGCACTGCGCCGACGCCATGGTGTGCATCTCCAACTGCGACAAGATCACGCCGGGCATGCTGATGGCCGCGATGCGGCTGAACATCCCGACCGTGTTCGTCTCGGGCGGCCCGATGGAGGCCGGCAAGGTGGTCAAGGTGGTCAACAACGAGCGCAAGGTGATCAAGCTCGACCTGATCGACGCCATGATCAAGGCCGGCGACGCCAGCGTGTCGGACGCCGACGTGGCGGAAGTGGAGCGCTCGGCCTGTCCGACCTGCGGCTCGTGTTCCGGCATGTTCACCGCCAACTCGATGAACTGCCTCACCGAGGCGCTCGGCCTTTCGTTGCCGGGCAACGGCACCATCGTCGCCACCCACGCCGAGCGCAAGGAACTGTTCCTGCGCGCGGGACGCCTGATCGTCGACGCGGCCAAGCGCCACTACGAGGGCGACGATTACTCGGTGCTGCCACGCTCGATCGCCACCAAGGCCGCGTTCGAGAACGCGATGGCCCTCGACGTCTCGATGGGCGGCTCGACCAATACCGTGCTGCACCTGCTGGCCGCCGCCCACGAGGCCGAAGTCGAGTTCACGATGGCCGACATCGACCGCATCTCGCGCCTGGTGCCCTGCCTGTGCAAGGTGGCGCCGATGACCGACAAATTCCACATCGAAGACGTGCACCGCGCCGGCGGCATTCCTGCGATTCTGGGCGAACTGGCGCGCGCCGGCCTGCTCGACACCTCGCTGCCGACCGTGCACAGCCCCAGCATCGGCGCCGCGATCGAGAAATACGACATCAAGGTCAGCGACGACGCCGACGTGCACCGCTGGTTCCGCGCAGCGCCGGGCGGCGTGCCGACCCAGGTGGCGTTCTCGCAATCGGAGCGCTACGAACAAAACGACCTGGACCGCACCAGCGGCTGCATCCGCGACCGTGCGCACGCCTACTCGCAGGACGGCGGCCTGGCGGTCTTGTACGGGAACATCGCCGAGAAGGGCTGCATCGTCAAGACCGCCGGCGTGGACGAAAGCATCCTCAAGTTTTCCGGCAAGGCGCGCGTGTTCGAGAGCCAGGATGCGGCGGTTGAGGCGATCCTGGGCGACACCGTGCATGCGGGCGACGTCGTGATCATCCGCTACGAAGGCCCGAAAGGCGGGCCGGGCATGCAGGAGATGCTGTACCCGACCTCGTACATCAAGTCGAAGGGCCTGGGCAAGGCTTGCGCGCTGTTCACCGATGGGCGTTTCTCGGGCGGCTCATCGGGGCTGGTGATCGGCCACGCCTCGCCGGAGGCGGCGGAAGGCGGCGCCATCGGGCTGGTGGAGGAAGGCGATATGATCGACATCGATATCCCGGCGCGCACCATCAACCTGCGCGTGACGGCCGAGGAACTGGCGCACCGCCGGGCGGCGATGGAAGCGCGCGGCCACGATGCGTGGCAGCCGGTCGACCGCGAGCGCTACGTGTCGCAGGCGCTGCAGGCGTATGCGGCGCTGACCACCTCGGCCGACCGTGGGGCGGTGCGGGATCTGTCGCAACTGCGACGTTGATGTCTGCTGAACTTGGGTCCCCGCCTACGCGGGGATGACGTGCGCCCTAACGGGCGCAAAAAAAACGCTGCCGAGGCAGCGTTTTTCTTTGAATAGCCAGTGCTTAGTTACGCACGACTTTCTTATATTCGTTGGTACGGGTGTCGATCTCGATCACGTCGTCCTGGCTCACGAACAGCGGCACCATGATGGTGTGCTGATGAGCTTCGATCGCGTTTTCCAGCTTGGCTTCTTTCAGGACGTTGCCCGAAGTGTTGCCCTTGACTGCTGGCTCCGAGTAAATGATCTGGCGAGCGATGATGGTCGGCAGTTCAACCGAGATGGCCTTGCCGTCATAGAACACGGCTTCGCATTCCATACCGTCTTTCAGGTAGTGCAGTGCGTCGCCCAGGTTCTCTTCTTCGATCTCGAACTGTTCGTAGTCGGCGTCCATGAACACGTACAGCGGGTCGGCGAAGTACGAGTAGGTGACCGGCTTCTTGTCCAGCACGACCACGTCGAACTTGTCGTCGCCGCGGAACACGTTTTCCAGTGGAGCGTTGGTCAGAAGATTCTTCATCTTCCACTTGTAGGTGAAGCCGGTGCGGCTCGAGCCGTTGACGTCGGAACGCAGCACGATGAATGGCTTTTCATCAACCATGATGATGTTGCCAACACGAATTTCTTTTGCGGGTTTCATAGGTATTTTACGTAAAAAGATAGTTGCATTAAATCATCGCGGGCTGGTGACTAAGAGCCTCGGAACCTGCGTTTGATCGTCGGAATCCGTTAGAAACTAACCGGGCATTATACTCGGTTTTCCTGCGCCTGCCCCAGCTCGCGCACGAAATCGAGCAGCTTCGTCGCCAAATCGCCATGCGCGCTGACCTGTTCGCCCCACGCTTCGGCCTGCTCCGCGATACGCGGCAGCTCGGCTTCCAGCGCCGCCCAGGCGACCGTCCAGTCGCCAACCTCGCGCGCCCCGTTCCAGCCGAGCATGAAGGCATCCAGCGCCGGCAAGTCCCGCGCATAGGCCTGCAGGAAGGCGCGCAGTTTCTTATGGTGCAGCTGCTCGTCCTGCGGATAGATGTGCCAGACGAAGGGACGCCCCGCCCATTGTGCGCGCACCCAGGAATCCTCGCCGCGCACGAAGTTCAGGTCGCAGGACCACAGCAGCAGGTCGTAGTCTTCCTGCGGCACGAAGGGCAGCACCCTCAGTGTCAGGGCGCCGCGGGTGGCGCTGGCGCCGGCCACCGCCGCGTTGCCGAGGAAGTCCTCGACCTGGGCGCGCGCCACACCCTCGGGCACCAGGCACAGGGTCGGCTGCGCCGCCTCGCGCCAGGTCTCGAACAAGGCATCGACCGGCGCCTCGGGATAGCAGAACAGCGACACCTTGCGCCAGGCCGCCTCCTCCGGCCGCACCCCAAAGCGGGAGAGGAACGCCGCGGCCTGGGCCGGATCCTGCTGGAAGGCGCCGCGGCGTGCGTCGAGGTCGGCTTCGCACAGCAGGCCGCCGGTGCGCTCGTTAAAGCCAGGGAAGAAGAAATGCTTGGTCAGCTTCAGCCGCGGATGCATCGACGGCAGCCGGTGGCAGCCTTCAACCCAGTCCTCGGCGGTCAAGCCTTCGTAATTGATCCAGACCGGACGCGGCGTGCGCGCCGCCATCGCCTCGATCCACGACGGCGGCAGCTCGCAGCCGAAGAACTCGATGACGACGTCGGGGATGTCCTCCACGCCATACGTGCCGTCCTGACCGCCCCAGTGCCGCACGGCGACGCCCTGCACCGCCTGCTCCGCGGCGCCCGGATCGACTTGCGGACAGATACGCCGAAAGCTCGCCAGGTCGTCCACCCACAGCGTGACCGCGACCCCGTGCTCGTGGCGCAACTGGCGCGCCAGGCGCCAGCAGATGCCGATGTCGCCGTAGTTGTCGACGACTTTGCAAAAGATGGCCAGCGACGGCGCGGAAGCGTTCTGGAACATGGGTAAACAGTGGCCCGTCAGGCGGCGGTGGCAGGGGTCGCCATTCTAACGCCATCCGACAGAATATCCCTGAGCACAGTGCAATCCGCGAAGAAATTCGGGCGTTTCTGGCGCGCGTCTGCGTTATCGCAATGACCAAAACGGAAGTGCGCATCGACCACCAAGAGCCAAAAACTTCGCCATTGACGCCCGGTCGAACAGCCTACCTGCAGGGAAGGCGGCCTCGATGGCAGCCCTTCCTGCCCTTCGCGTCGCGTCATCGGTCTTGCGGTGGCGCGAACAATGTGAACACGGCCGATCATGGCAGGCGCCAACCCGCTTCCTGCCTGCCGCGATACGGCCGACTACCTGGAGGAGTTACCATGAACGAGTATCAACAAGCAGGCTACCCACAACAATTCGGACCACAACAGTTTGCACCGCAATCGCTGGGCAGCATGTTCGGCGCGCCATTGGGTGGCCTGATCGGCCGCGGCATCGGCGGCCTGTTCAACAATTCCGGCCTGGGCGGCCGCATCGGCGAAACGGCCGGCGGCTTTCTGGGTCGTTTTTCGCCGTTGTCGGCCGATCCGTCGGGCGGCCTCGGCGGGCAACAACTGGACCCGCAACAACTGCAAGAGCTGCAGCAACTACAGCAGCTCCAGCAATTGCAGCAGATTCAGCAGATGCAACAGCAACAGCAACCGCAAGGTCAACTGACCCCGCAAGGCGGCTTCTTCGGCAACCTGATCAGCACGATCGGCAAGCCGGCCGGCAACCTGATCGGCAATCTGACCGGCAACCGCACCCTGGGCAATATCATCAGCGAAGGCTCCAGCTACGGGCGTTACGTGCCGTTCGGGGCCGAGCCGCAGGGCCAGCAACAAGGCCAGCAAGCATCGTCGCCGCTGGTCCAGCTGCAGCAACTGCAAGTGCTGCAACAGCAGTTGCATCAAGCGCTGCAGCAAATCCAGCAGCACCAGGCCGTGCTGCAGCAGCAAGTCGCCCAGCAAGGCGGCCAGCAAGGTGGCCAGATCGCCCCGCAAGGCTGGCTCAGCAATGCCATCACCCAATACGCTCGCCCGGTCGGCGGCTTCATCGGCGAACAGCTCGGCAACCAGGGCCTGGGCGCCGCGATCGGCAATGTCGCCAGCCAGCTGGGCCGCTACGTGCCGCTCGGCGCTGATCCCTACAGCCAGCAGCAGTTCGGCCAGCAGCAACTGGGTCAGCAGTTCGGCGGCCAGCAAATGCCGTACGGTGGCCAGCAGCTGCCTTATGGCGGCCAGCAAACCGTGCATTGAACCAGCTGCAGACTGCTCGATGCGCAAGGCTTGACGCTGATTGCCTGATGCTGACGGTCTACCGCTGATTGCCGAACGCTTCTTGCCTAACGCTTATTGTCTAACGACATTGCGCCAGCCTGCCACGGGCACCCGCCAGCGGCAGGCCGGCATTCAGGAGCCCCGCCATGCCGGCATCCCTGCCTCCCACGCTCGGCCGCTACATCGTGCGCGCCGCCAATGATGACAACGCACTGGCCAAGTTTCTCGCGACCCTGGGCACTGAACCAGGCGTGCAATTGGTCGACATTATCGGGCCCTCTTCCGGGCCGCCGCACACGGCGGTCGTCGAAACCGACGCGCCGACCGCCGAACGGCTGCGGCAACAGACTCTTCACCAGTTAACGATCGAACCGGACCAGCCGCTTTCTCTCTCCGACTGAGCGGTCCCGGGCAAAGGACATCCCATGCCAAAACATACGAAAGGCTCCGCCGGCGAAGCCCAGGAGACGACCAACCCGACTCCTGACGGCGCAGGAGCCAAGCGGACCGCGCCTGCGGCCACGGCAGGCGCCATCAATGGCGCCACGGCCATCGCGCGCGGCCGTCCGGTCGCCGAGCGCAAGAAAAAATACCTGGTCGCGCCACGCGCGGCCGTCACCGGCGCCTTCGGCACCAGCAGCTGGGTCGCGCCGCTGGGCCTGACAGCGGTCCAGCAAGCCCTGCACGCCCTGCCCGACATCGACGTGGTCGACACCATCGCCACCCGCGGCGGCATGGCGCCGGCCGGCTTCAGCCCGGCCGCCATGGGCGAACCGGCCGACGGTGTGGTGGTGGCGCGCATGACCGACCAGAAGGCGGGCGAACTGCTGCAGCGCGGCCAGGGCCAGTTGCTGGTCGAGCGCGACCAGCACCTGGAACTGCTCGACCCCATGCTGCGCCGCCCCGACCTCGTCAGTTCGCTGACGCCCTACAGCGGGCCGCAGGCCGAGCTGCTGCTGGCCGTGGTCGGCAAGGACGGCGCGCCGCTACCCGACGTCGAGGTCTCGCTGTTCGGCGGTGCGCTGCCGAGCTCCGCGGTTACCGGTCCCGACGGGGTCGCCCACCTGCGCCTGTATGGCGAAGACGCGCACACGATCAGCGGCCTGTACGTCAAGCCGCGCACCGATTACTGGAGCCACTACCAGCGCGACCCCGACCTGAGCCTGGACGAAGCCAACGTCGTCATGCTGCGCCCGCTGGCCGATTGGCCGGCCCTGCGGGGCATGCCGCAGCAGCCCGCCATGGGCTGGGGCGCGCGCGCGATGCGCCTCGACCAGGTGCCCCAGCAATTCAGGGGGCGCGGCGTCAAGATCGCCGTCATCGATTCCGGCGCCGCCACCACGCATGGCAACCTCAACCAGATCCACGCCGGCTTCGACGTCGTCAACAAACACGTCGACCGCTCCACCTGGAACGTCGATACGCTCGGGCACGGCTCGCACTGCGCCGGCGTCATCGGCGCCGCCGATCCGGCCTGGGGCATACGCGGCTTCGCGCCCGAGGCCGAGATCCACGTCTGCAAGCTGTTCCCCGGCGGCCAGGTCAGCCAGTTGATCGATGCGCTCGAATACTGCATCGAACAGGGGATCGACGTCGTCAACCTGAGCCTGGGCGGCGGATCGCCGTCCGAAGCGCTGGAGCGGCAGATCGTGCGCGCCAAGCAGGCCGGCGTCGCCTGCATCGCCGCGGCCGGCAACTCGTCGTCGGCCGTCCAGTACCCGGCTTCGTCGCCGCATGTGCTGGCGGTCGCGGCGATCGGCAAGATCGGCGAATTCCCGCCCGATAGCTACCATGCCGAAACCCTCAGCCCGGACAGCGATATGCAGGGTTTCTTTACGGCGAAATTCAGCTGCTTCGGGCCGCAGGTCGACGTCTGCGCACCGGGCGTGGCCGTGGTGTCGTCCGTTCCTCCCAATAACTTCGCGGCCTGGGACGGCACCTCGATGGCGGCGCCACACATCACGGGCCTCGCCGCCCTGGTGCTGGCGCACCGGCCCGAGTTCCAGTCGATGTCGCTGCCCCGCTCGCCGGAACGGGTCGAACGCCTGTTCCAGGTGTTGCGGATGAGCGCGCGCCCCGTCACGCTGAGCGATCCGAACCGGATCGGGTATGGCTTGCCGGACGCCCTGGTGGCGCTGGGCCTGCCCGTGGCGCAGCCCGGCATGGCGTGGCAAGCCGCGGCCGCCGGTTTCGGTATTCCTGCGGGGATGTTCGCTGGGCTACCAGGCGACGGCACCCGCCTGGGCATGGGACCGCCAGGCAGCGGCGGAGCCGGCCAGGCTGGAACGATGCAATATCCATTCGGGGGCTTGCGGCCGTCGGGGTGGTGATGCCGCTCCAAAGATGACAGCGGCCGCGAAAGCTGCCCTGCATGGATTGCGTCCACAGTGCTACGAACGCAGCGCCCAAAGAAAAACCGGAGCCCCGCTCTCGCGGCCGGCTCCGGCTATCTGTATGGCGTCCCCACGGGGATTCGAACCCCGGTACTCACCGTGAAAGGGTGATGTCCTAGGCCTCTAGACGATGGGGACCTAAAACTGTATTGCGACTACTCTACTACTACTTTGCCCAAATGGACACACTTCTGCCGGCACAATAGAAAAACCGGAGCACCTCTCCGCACATTTGCGTTGGTCTACTCCGGTTTTAAGCTGGCGTCCCCACGGGGATTCGAACCCCGGTACTCACCGTGAAAGGGTGATGTCCTAGGCCTCTAGACGATGGGGACCTAAAACTGCACAAAACTTAAACTACCGACTACCTTACCATGCGCCGCCGCTGGCGCGGCGCATTGCCATATTCTTGGCGTCCCCACGGGGATTCGAACCCCGGTACTCACCGTGAAAGGGTGATGTCCTAGGCCTCTAGACGATGGGGACCCTAGTAACTCCGATACTGCTTACTGCTGTTTTCCATCGTGGTGGAGGTAAGCGGGATCGAACCGCTGACCTCTTGCATGCCATGCAAGCGCTCTCCCAGCTGAGCTATACCCCCTACGAGAAAACAACATTTTACTACATTGCTACTGCTTCGACTAGTGCCGCTTGCGCTGCCTTCGTCCGGTCATTCTTGCCAGTTACCTGGCGTCCCCACGGGGATTCGAACCCCGGTACTCACCGTGAAAGGGTGATGTCCTAGGCCTCTAGACGATGGGGACCGGGAACAACCGCTTACTGCTTTTACTGCTCTACTACCTTACTGCCACTTCAGAGTTGGTGGAGGTAAGCGGGATCGAACCGCTGACCTCTTGCATGCCATGCAAGCGCTCTCCCAGCTGAGCTATACCCCCGCAGTGCTGAAGTGCGAGCATTATATAGGACGACCTTGCATTTCGCAAAGTCCGTTTTTAGCGTTTGTGGTCAGCGCCATTCAACGTTCTTTCTTGCGTAGGGTCGGCGGGTCTTCCCGCCGACGCGATGATCGATATCGGCGCCGCTATCGTACCGGATGATCTGGCTGCCAACCATCACCGCGTGGACGGGGAACCCGTCCACCCTACAGCGCGTCCCAGACGCGCGATGTTGCGGTGTATCCAGGGCGCGCGATATTACAGCGCGCCCCAGACACACGATGTATTACAAGCCCTTCTGTACCCGCGCCAGCACGACGTCGCGCCCGAACAGCTCCAGCACCGCATCGATCGCCGGCGTCTGCAACTGGCCCGTCAACAGCAGGCGCAGCGGCATGGCCAGTTGCGGCATCTTGAGGCTGTGGGCAGCCAGCACTTCCTTCAGCATGGCCGCCAGCGCCGCCTTGTTCCACTCCACGGTGGCAGAGCGTTCGGCGAAGGTGGCCAGCGCGCCGCGCACGGCGTCGGTCAGGTGCAGGGCCAGCAATTCCGGATCAGGCTGCGGATCGCGGTAGAACAGCATCGCCGCATCGGCCAGCTCGTTGATCGTGTTGACGCGTTCCTTCATCAGGCCCAGCACGGTCGGCAGCGCCGGGGCGCCATCGAAGCGCGCGCCGTCGCGTTCCAGCTTCGGCAGCGCCAGCTGCGCCAGGCGCTCGTTGTCGGTCTGCTTGATATAGTGGTTGTTCAGCCAGCCCAGCTTTTCGGGGTTGAACTGGGCCGCCGATGCGGTCAGGTGCTCCAGGTTGAACCACTCGGTGAACTGCTCCATCGAGAAGATCTCGTCGTCGCCGTGGCTCCAGCCCAGGCGCGCCAGGTAGTTCAGCATCGCTTCCGGCAGATAGCCCTGCTCCGGGTATTCCATCACGCTCACCGCGCCGTGGCGCTTGGACAGCTTCTGGCCGTCGGCGCCCAGGATCATCGGCAGGTGGCCATACTGCGGCAGCTCGGCGCCGAGCGCGCGCAGGATGTTGATCTGGCGCGGGGTGTTGTTCACGTGGTCGTCGCCGCGCAGCACGTGGGTGATCTTCATGTCCCAGTCGTCGACCGCGACGCAGAAGTTATAGGTCGGGGTGCCGTCCGGACGCGCGATGACCAGGTCGTCCAGCTCCTTGTTGCCGATCGTGATCGGGCCCTTGACCACGTCGGTCCAGGTCACTTCGCCGTCCAGCGGATTCTTGAAGCGCACCACCGGCTTGACGCCTTCCGGGACGGCCGGCAGGGTCTTGCCGGCTTCCGGCCGCCAGGTGCCGTCGTAGCGCGGCTTCTCGCCGGCCGCGCGCATGCGCTCGCGCATCGCTTCGACTTCGTCCGGCGAGCAGTAGCACAGATAGGCGGTGCCGGCGTCCAGCATGCCCTTGACCACCTCGCGATAGCGGTCCATGCGCTGCATCTGGTAGAACGGGCCTTCGTCGTGCTCCAGGCCCAGCCACTTCATGCCGTCCAGGATCGCCTGCACCGCTTCCGGCGTCGAACGTTCGAGGTCGGTATCCTCGATGCGCAGGATGAAGGTGCCGCCGAAGTGGCGGGCATAGGCCCAGGAATACAGCGCGGTGCGGGCGCCGCCCAGGTGGAGGTAGCCGGTCGGGCTGGGAGCGAATCGGGTGCGGACGGTCATGGCAGAAAGCAATCAGGTAAAAGAGCGTATTCTACTCCGTCGCCCTGCGCCCGGCTGCATCGGTCAGGCGCCCGCCGCCCCGTTCTGCGCCACCCTTTCCTGCACAGCCCCGGCCGCCCTGCGCGCATCGAGATAGGCGGCCAGCTGGGCCACCGTCTGGTATTCATACAAAATCTCGGCATTGATCGCCATCCCGGTCTGGCGCTCGATGGCCAAAGCCACCGGCATCGCCGACAGCGAATCCAGCCCCACCTCGGCGAAAGGCTGGTCGTCGCCCAGCGTCTCGACGCCGCCATCCAGGCCGTACAGCAGGCAGCGCCGCACCAGCGCGCGAGTATCGTCCGGCGCCGCCTCCGTCTCTCCCTTTGCCTGAGCCTGCGGCAGTGCCGACGCCGGCTCCGCCGCGGGCATCCACTCCGGCGCCAGCAAGGGATCGCGCCTGCGGTCCTCATCGGCCGCCTCCTGTTCCGGCGTGCCGATCGCCTCGGCATAGGCGGCGATGCGCGCCGCCAGGGTCGCGGGCGCCGCCGGCGCTCCGCCCTGCTTCAGTTGCGCCAGCAGCGCCGACCAGCGGCGCCGTGCCCAGGGTGCGGCCGGACCGTCGCCGCAGGCCGCCACCAGCAGGGTCCAGGCGCACAGTTCGCCGGCCGCGTAGCTTGGGCACGCCGCCCCGGCCTCCTGCAACGCCGCGCGCACCTGCCGCACCAGGTCGGGCGCGTCCAGCACGTCGGCGGCGAACGTCAGGCAAGCGCCGTCCGGCGCGCCGGCGCCCAGGTGCACGTACAGCGCCTCGGTCGGCCCCTCCAGGATGCGCATCACGCGCGCGTCGCGCATCAGCAGCGGCGCCAGGTTTGGTTCCAGGTAGCCGCGCCCGCCCAGCAGCTGCATCAGCATGTCGGCCGCCTCCCACAACAGCTCCGAGGCCACGCATTTGCAGGCCATGCAGGCTTCCTGCGGCAGGCCGCCATGAGCCCCGCCCCGTTCGTCATGGGCGCCGAGCGCGCGCACCAGCGCCTCGAGCGCGCCAATCGCGCCGGTCAGGTCGTCCAGGCGCGCCAGCGTCACCGGATGCTCGAGCAGGCGCCCGCCGGCCACCTCGCGCCGGCTGGCGTAGCGCAGCATCAGCTGGGCGCAGCGCTTCATGCCGCCCAGACACAGCGCGCCGATCCCGAGCCGGGCGAAGGCCATCGCATCGCGCGCCACTTCCATCCCGGCGCCCGGCTGGCCCAGCACGTGGGTGTCGGGCACGAACACGTCGTCGAAGCGCAGCGCATTCTGGACCATGGCGCGCATGCCCATGGTCAGCGCTTCGGCTTCCTGGGAGAGGCCCGGCGCATCGTCCGGCAGCAACAGCGCCACCGTCCCCAGCGCGACGCCTTGCTCGTCGAGCGCGCGCGCCACCACCGTGATCCAGCCGGCCCAGTTGGCCAGGCCGATCAGGTGCTTGTCGCCGTTCAGGCGCCAGCCGCCGGCGCAGCGCTGGGCGCGGGTGCGCATCGCCAGCGGATTGGCGCCGGCCGCCGGCTCGGTCAGCGCGAACGCGGCCAGCTGACGCCCGCCGGCCAGGTGCGGGGCCACCGCCGCGCGCAGGCGCTCGGGCGCGAAGCGCAGCACCGGCCGCAAACCCAGGCCGTTGTGCACCCCGACCGCCGTCGCCAGGGTCAGGTCGATCGCGGCCAGTTGCTCCATCAGGCGCAACAAGTCGCCGGTCGCCAGCGCCTTGCCGCCCAGGGCGACCGGCGCCTGCATGCCGAGAAAGCCGCGATTGCCCAGGTCGAGCAGGACGTGCGGCGGCATCGTGCGGCGCTCGTCCATCAGGCGCGAATCGAGCCGGCGCGGCGCCCAGCGCCGCAGCCAGTCGCGCATCTCGCTTGCCGTGCGCCGGCTTTGCTCGGCCGCGCCCAGCTCGCGCGCGTCGCTGCTGCGGCGGCGCGGATGCAGTTCACGGGCCGCATACACCACGTCCAGTTCCTCGCGCGCGGCCAGTGCCCGGCACAGCGCGCGCTGCACCTTGCCGCTGCTGGTGCGCGGAAAGGAGCCGGGCCGCACCAGCACCAGCAGCTCGACCGTGGTGCCGAAGCGGCTGGCCACGGCGCTGCGGATGCGCCCGACCAGCGCGTCGAGCTGGGCCAGGCTGGCGGCGTCGCTGCGCCCGCGGCGGGCGATGCGCACCAGGCGGCGATCGGCTTCCAGCACGATCGCCAGCTGCTCCTGACCGCCGTCGTCGACGCCGAACACCGCGCAGCGGTTCGGCTCCAGGAAGCCGGCCACCTCTTCCACCAGCATCTCGACGTCTTGCGGATAGATGTTGCGGCCATTGACGATCACCAGGTCTTTCAGGCGTCCGGTGATGTACAGCTCGCCGTCGCGCACGAAACCCAGGTCGCCGGTGCGCAGCCAGGGCCCGGCGCCGTCCGCCAGCCTGGCCTCGAAAGCGGCTTGCGCCACGAAGGGCGCGTTGCGGTAGCCGCGCGCCACCGCCGCACCGGCCAGCCAGATCTCGCCGACCCGGCCCGGCCCCGCCGGACGGCAGCTGTCCGGATCGACCGCCAGCAGTTCCACGCCCGGCGCCGGCGGGCCGCAGCTCACCAGCTCGCGCGCATCGGGGTCGCTGCGGTCGGCCTCGCGCACCTGGCCCGCCTCGAGACGCGACTGGCTGAGCGCGAAGGTGCGCGGCGCCTGCCCGCGCGGACCGCCAGCCGCCAGCAGGGTGTGTTCGGCCAGGCCGTAGCAGGGAAAAATCGCCCCGGGACGCAGCCCGCACTCGGCGAAGGCCGCGAACAGGCGGCGCACGGTGGCCGCGCGTACCGGCTCGGCGCCGTTATAGGCCACTGTCAGGCAGGACAGGTCGAGCCGGGCCTTGTTCTCCGGCGTGGCGCGACGCGCGCACAGGTCCCAGGCGAAATCGGGGGCGCCGGCGCAGGTGGCGCGGTAGGTGTGGATGGCATCCAGCCAGCGCTGCGGCTGGCGCAGGAAGGTCGCGGGCGCCATCAGCACCGAGCGAAAGCCCACGCTGACCGGCGTGACGATGCTGCCTACCAGGCCCATGTCGTGGAACGGCGGCAGCCAGCTCACCATCACGCTGTCGGGGTCGAAGCCGAAGGCGGCGCGGATCATCGCGACGTTGGCCGCCAGGCTGGCATGACCGACCTCGACGCCGCGCGGCGCCATGGTGGAGCCGGAGGTGTACTGGATGAAGGCCAGCGCATCTGGGGCAACCATCGGTAGTGGCGCCGGCACTCCTTGCAGCCCATCGGTGCACAGCAGGCGCGTACGTCCGCCATCCATCACGAAGGCCAGGCCGGGCGCGGCTTCGCGCAGGGCCAGCGCCAGCGCCGGATCGGCGTCGACCAGCAGCGCGCGCAGGTGCCGCTCGCCTTCGTTCCGGCGCGGCAGCGGGGCCGGCACCGCCACCAGGCCGGCGCGCAGGCAGGCGAAGAACGCGGTCACGAAGGCCAGGCCGGGCGGATACAGGAGCAATGCCCGCTCGCCCGGCGCGGCCTCGCGCGCCAGCAGGCCGGCCAGTGCATCGACGCGTGCGGCCAGCTCGCCATTGCTGAGGGATTCCTCGCGCCCGTCCTCGCGCAGGAAGGTGAAGGCGGTGCGTTCGGGTGCGGTGCGCGCGTGGCGCTCCAGCTGGCGCAGGACGAAGGCCGCCTGCAGCGGCTCGCTCTCAGCCACGATAGCGCCCTTGGCAGGCCTGGCGCGGCGACTTGCCGGCAAAGACGCCGGCGCCGGCGCGGCCACAGGCGTTGGCGACCAGGCTGGCCCCGCGTCGCAGCTGGGCCGGCGCGTGCTGGGCCATCAGCTGCAGCCGCAGCCGCGCCGCCCCGAGCGGCACGCCGGGAAACTCGACCGGGTTGACGAACACCGCATCCCGCGCCAGCAGCATGCCGGCCACCCGCGCCGCGCTTTCCTGGCCGGTCCACACCGGCACGATCGGCGACGGGCCGCCCAGGCAATGCAGGCCCGAACAGCCCAGCAGCGCGCGCAGCTCGACCGCATTGCGCATCAGGTCGGCGCGCAGCCCGTCCCCCTCGCCCGATGCAACGATGCGCAGGCTTTCCAGTGCCACCGCCGCCTGCATCGGCGACAGCGCGTTCGAGAACATGTGCGGGCCGGCGTACAGCTGCAGCTGGCGCCGCGCCGATTGCTGGGCGCAGGCGACGAAGCCGCCGTTGGTGGCGAAGGTCTTGGAAAAGCTGCCCATCACGATGTCGATCCGTCCCTGCATGCGCTGGCTGGCCACCACCCCGCCGCCGCCGGGCCCCAGTGCGCCCAGGTCGTGCGCCACGTCGACCAGCAGGGTAGCGCCGTATTCGCGGCACAGGTGCTGCAGCAGCGGCAGGTCGGGACTGTCCGCGTCCATGCTGAACAGGCCCTCGGTCACCACCAGGATGCCGTTGACGGCATCCATCGCGCGGATCCGCGCCAGCAGCTCGCGCACATGGTCGCAGTCGAGGTGGCGGTGCACCAGCACGTTGCGGGTGGCGCAGGCCGCGCCCTGGCGCAGCGAGGCGTGGGCCAGGGCGTCGATTACCACGTGGTCGGCGCCGTGTACCAGGGCCGTGATCGCGCCGAAGGCCGCCGCCCAGCCGGTCGGGAACAGCACCAGCTGGTCCAGGCCCAGCAGCTCGCCGAGGGCGGTTTCCAGCGCCTGCGAATGGTGGGTATTGCCCAGCAAGACGGCCGAGCCGGCGCTGTGCGGCCCGGCGTCGTGCAGCGCGCGCCGGGCTGCCTCGTGCACCGCCGGATGGGCGGCCAGCGACAGGTAATCCTGGGACGCGAAATTGATGCCGCGCGCGGGTGGCGCGCCATCTTCGGCCACGCTCGCCAGCGGACCGGGCGCACCGACCAGCACCCGGCCGTAGGGCCAGACGCCGTGACGTGCACGCAGCGCCACCCAGGCGTCGAGCGCGCCGCCACGGCGCAGCAGGTCGGGCCCGCGAGGCTGGGCGAACTGGGCGACGTTGCCGTCCAGGGCGCCGGAAGCGCCAAGGGCCGCCGGGTCGCGCACGGGGTCGAAGGGAATCGATTCATTCTGCACGGCGTCCTCCGGCTACGGATTCTAGGATGCGGGTTGGCGGGGGCATGGCATCGGCGCACTCGCGCGCCTGGCGCGCCAGCAAGGCCGCCACCAGCTCGGGCGACAGCGGCCGGTCGAACAGGTAACCCTGGGCGGCATCGACACCCATCGCGCACAGGTCGCCCAGCTGTTCCGGCGTCTCGACCGCTTCGGCGATCACCGAGAGGCCGAGCCGGTGCGCCATCGCCACGATGCTGTCGGCGACGGCATAGGCGCGCGTCCGGCCGCTGGCGGCGCCCAGGCGGCGCACGAACAGGCCATCCATCTTGAGGATGTCCACCGGCAGCTCGCACAGGTAGTTCAGGCTCGAGTAGCCGGTGCCGAAATCGTCGATCGAGACCAGCACGCCGGCCTGCCGCAACTGGCTGATCACGGCGCAATTGGCGGCCAGGTCCTCGATCAGGATGCCTTCGGTGATCTCAAGGTCGAGGCAGGCGGGCGGCATCCCGGTCTCGGCCACGATGGCCAGCATGCGCGCGGCCAGGCCCGGTTCGCGCAGCTGACGCGCCGACAGGTTGACCGCGGTTTTTATCTCCGGCAGGCCGGCGGCGCGCCAGGCGCGGTTCTGCAGGCAGGCGCAGCGCAGCACCCACTCGCCGATCGGGACGATCATGCCCGTCTCCTCGGCCAGGGGGATGAAGCGGCCCGGGTCGATCCGGCCGTACACTGGATGCTGCCAGCGCAGCAGCGCCTCGACCCCGATCACGCGCCGCTCGCGCAGCTCGACCTGCGGCTGGTATTCGATGAACAGCTGACCCTGGGCCAGGGCATCGCGCAAGCCGTTCTTCAGGGCCAGCCGTTCGCTCTGCGGCGGGGGCGATATGCTGAGCGCGCCCTCGCCCGCGCCCGGGCCGGAGCCGCTCCCGGCATACACGCGCACGATGTTCTGGCCCCAGCCCTTGGCACTGCGCATCGCGATGTCGGCGCGCTTGAGCAGCGCGTCGAGGTCGCAGTCCGGCGCCGGATAGAGCGCGATCCCGACCGCCAGCGTCACGTAGCAATCGCGGCCGGCGACCGACAACGGCGCCGTGAAGCGGTCGAGGATCTTGTCGGCCACCAGCAGGGCGTCGGGCTGGCCGCCCAGGTCTTCCAGCAAGGCCACGAATTCGTCGCCGCCCCAGCGCGCCACCGTGTCGCAGTCGCGCAGGCAGCGCCGGATCGCGCCGCCGGCCTGGTGCAGCAGGATGTCGCCGGCCTCGTAGCCGAGGGCGTCGTTGACTTCCTTGAAGCGGTTGATATTCAGCAGCAGCAGCGCCACCACGCGGCCGTTGCGGCGCGCGCGGTCCATCGCATGGCGCAGACGGTCGCGCAGCAGGCGCCGGTTCAGGAGGCCCGTCAGCTGGTCGCGCTGGAAGCCATCGGCGCCGTCCAGCGGCGCACGGGCGTCGGTGACCGGCGCGGCCAGGCTTCTTGCGACTTCGGCCGGACCATCGTCGCCATGGCACAGCACCCGGTTGCGGCCGCCCGACTTGGCCAGGTACAGGGCCTGGTCGGCGCGCACGATGGTTTGCGCCACTTTTTCGCCCAGCCGGTACTCGGCCACGCCGGCCGACACCGTCAAGGTGATCGTGCGTTCGCCGTCGCTGCAGCGCAGGCCCTCGACCGCGCCGCGCACCCGCTCGGCCAGCGCGATCGCGCTCGCCGCCGGCGTCTCGGGCAGCATCAGGATGAACTCTTCGCCGCCATAGCGCCCGAAGGCGTCGAGCGCGCGCAGCTGGTCCTGCACCGTGCGGGCGAAGGCGCGCAGCACGGTGTCGCCGGCCGCGTGGCCATAGGTGTCGTTGATGCGCTTGAAGAAGTCGATGTCGAACAGGCACAGGCAGAATTCGCTGCCATTGCGGTCGGCGCGCTCCTTTTCCTTTTCCACCAGGTCGAGCAGGAAGCGGCGGTTATGGATGCCGGTCAGCTCGTCGCGGATCGCCAGCTCGTTGATCGTGGCCAGCGCCTGGCGCAGGCGCGAAAAGCCGTCGTTCTTGGTCAGTTCGAACAGCAGCACGAACACCAGCACCACGACGTACAGGCCGAGGTCGCACACGAGGTGCAGCAGCGGCATGTCGGTGCGCGGCGCCAGCGGCTGGGCCAGGCCGTTCGCCTCCAGCAGGTAGATCAGGGTGGCGCTGGCGCAGCTCATGGCCAGCCACATGCCGGCGCAGCGCTTCCCGCCCAGGAACATCGCCACCACCGGCCCCGTGATCAGCCAGCTGACGGTGGGCGAGACGATGCCGCCCAGGTGCCAGCTGAGCCAACTGAAGTTGAAGAACAGCGCGCACAGGAAGACTTCGCGCGCCGCCACCACGCTGCCAGTCAGGCGCAGCACGGGCGGGGCCGACAGCATCACCGCGCAGCACAGCAGGATCTCGACCGCCGCCGTCTCCAGGCCCAGCAGCCAATAGGCGAGCGCGTACAGCGGCCCGGCGGTGCCGGCCATCACCGCCGCGTTCACCACATTGGTCGCGCGCGCCGCCTGGGCCGCATCCTGCTGCAGCGCGGCGGGGATGAAGCGCTGCGCGACGCCCAGGTAGCGCCCGCTCCACCGCTGTGTGCTGTCGTCGTCCATGTGATTCCCAATGCCTGTTCTGCACACTTGTGCGGTGCTCGCTCAAGGTCAGAGTGTAGGTAGGGAATTTCCTAACGACTTTATTTTCAAACAGATAGACAGCAGGAAAATGCTGACGGAACAGCGCAGTTTCGGGATGCGAAATGAATGACGCGCGCTAACAACTAGGTGTGGGCGCGCGTCGGTGCAGGCATTAGCGCGGGGCTCACGCCCCGCCTACATCAGTCGTTCTTGACGACGATGCTCGGGAACTTGCTGCTCATGTCCTTCGCCTTTTCGGCGATCTTGATCGCAACTTTACGCGCGATCTGCTTGTAGACGGCAGCCACCGCGCCGTCCGGATCGGCCACCACGGTCGGACGACCGGCGTCGGCCTGTTCGCGGATCGCCATCGTCAGCGGCAGCGCGCCCAGGAAATCGATGCCGAAGTCGGCGCACATCTTCTCGCCGCCGCCATGGCCGAAGATCGCTTCGGTGTGGCCGCAATTGGTGCAGGTATGGGTGCTCATGTTCTCGACCACGCCCAGGATCGGGATGCCGACCTTCTCGAACATCTTGAGGCCCTTGCGCGCGTCGAGCAGGGCGATGTCTTGCGGGGTGGTGACGATCACGGCGCCGGTGACCGGCACTTTCTGCGACAGCGTCAGCTGGATGTCGCCGGTGCCCGGCGGCATGTCGACGATCAGGTAATCCAGGTCGCGCCAGTTGGTCTGCTCGAGCAACTGCTGCAGCGCCCCGCTCGCCATCGGGCCGCGCCACACCATCGGCTCGTCCGGATCGATCATGAAGCCGACCGACGACACCTGGATGCCGTGGTTTTCCAGCGGTTCCATGCTCTTGTTGTCGTGGCTGACCGGACGGCCGGACACGCCCAGCATCATCGGCTGCGACGGACCGTAGATGTCGGCGTCCAGGATGCCGACGCTGGCGCCCTCGGCGGACAGCGCCAGGGCCAGGTTGACGGCCGTGGTCGATTTGCCAACACCGCCCTTGCCCGAGGCAACGGCGATGATGTTCTTGACGTTAGGCATGACCTTCATGCCGCGCTGCACGGTGTGCGACACGATCTTGCTGTAGGCGCGAATGGCGACGCCTTCGACGCCGGGCAGTTCCAGCACGGCGGCGGCGGCCATGCCGCGCAGCATTTCGACCTGGCTGGCGGCCGGGTAGCCCAGTTCCAGCTCGAAGGAGACCTGGCCGCCTTCGATCTTGATGTTCTTGACCGACTTGGTCGTGACGAAATCTTTTTGGGTGTTAGGATCGATGACTTCCGACAAAGCGGTCTTGACGTCGTTCTCAGTGATGCTCATGGTGCTCTCCGGATGATATTGGGGCGAAGTGTAGCGCAAAACGGCCTGCAAGCTGGTCCGAAGGGCCGAAAGTCGGCCAATACCCCCTGAGCGCGCAGGGCCATCCACTGGTAAAATGCTTCTTTTCATATAACCCGAGCGTTTCGACACCATGACCCGCAAGCTGTTCGTCACCACCGCACTGCCCTACGCCAATGCTGCCTTCCATATCGGCCACATGATGGAATACATCCAGGCCGACATCTGGGTGCGCTTCCAGCGAATGCAGCGCGAAGGCAACGTGCACAGCGGTGCGCAGCGCGAGGTGCATTTCGTCTGCGCCGACGATACCCACGGCACGCCGATCATGATCGCGGCCGAGAGGGAAGGCATCACGCCGCAGGAATTCGTGGCCAAGATCGCCGCCGGCCGCCCGCAATACCTGGACGGCTTCCATATCGCCTTCGACAACTGGTATTCGACCGATTCGCCGGAAAACGTCGAACTGTCGCAGGGCATCTACCGCAAACTGCGCGATGCCGGCCTGATCGTCACCAAGACCGTCGACCGCTTCTACGACACCGCCAAGGGCATGTTCCTGGCCGACCGTAACATCAAGGGCGAATGCCCGGTCTGTCACGCCAAGGACCAGTACGGCGACAACTGCGAAGTGTGCGGCGCCGCCTACCAGCCGACCGAACTGATCAACCCGTTCTCGGTGTTCACCGGCTCGACCCCGGTGCTGAAACCGTCAGAGCAGTATTTCTTCAAGCTGTCCGATCCGCGCTGCTTCACCTTCCTGAAGGAATGGCTGAACACCCCGGGCCGCCTGCAGCCCGAGATGGTCAACAAGGTCTCGGAATGGCTGGGCGAAGAAGGCGAGAAGCTGGCCGACTGGGACATCTCGCGCGACGCGCCCTACTTCGGCATCCCGATTCCAGATGCTCCGGGCAAATTCTTCTACGTATGGCTGGACGCGCCGGTCGGCTACCTGGCCAGCCTCAAGAATTACTTCGCCAAGCAGGGCCAGGATTTCGACGCCTTCCTGAACGATCCGGACGCCGAGCAGCTGCACTTCATCGGCAAGGACATCGTTTCCTTCCACCTGCTGTTCTGGCCGGCCATGCTCAATTTCTCGGGCCACCC
Source organism: Massilia sp. CFBP9026 (assembly GCF_034045165.1). Taxonomy (NCBI): domain Bacteria; kingdom Pseudomonadati; phylum Pseudomonadota; class Betaproteobacteria; order Burkholderiales; family Oxalobacteraceae; genus Massilia; species Massilia sp. CFBP9026. Next base: position 42,601 of record NZ_JAXCWH010000001.1, on the reverse strand, counting down.
GATCATCGACAAGCTGAAGGTCGCGGTGCACGGCCACCTGACCGTGAACAACGAAAAGATGTCCAAGTCGCGCGGCACCGGCATTTCGCCGCTGCGCTACCTGGAACTGGGCATGAACCCGGAATGGCTGCGCTACTACCTCGCCTTCAAGCTCAACGCCCGGGTCGAAGACCTGGACTTCAATGGCGACGACTTCGTGGCCCGCGTGAATAGCGACCTGATCGGCAAATACGTCAATATCGCCAGCCGCTGCGCCGGCTTCATCGCCAAGCGCTTCGACGGCAAGCTGGCCGACAGCCTGTCGCAGACCGCCCGCGACACCATCTGCAAGGCCTTGATGGCCGACGGCGCCGAGCGCCAGACCAGTATCGCCGCCGCCTTCGAGGCGCGCGAATACGGCCGCGCCCTGCGCGAAATCATGGAAATCGCCGACGTCATCAACCAGTACGTCGACGAATACAAGCCATGGCTGCTGGCGAAGGACGAGACCAAGAGCGCGGAACTGCACGACGTGTGCACCACGGCGCTCATCCTGTTCCGCCAGCTGACCATCATGCTGGCGCCGGTGCTGCCGAACGTGGCCACGCGCGTGGCCGAGTTCCTGGGCGATGCCGAACTGAGCTGGGCCGACACGCATGGCGCCGCCGTCTATGAAACCATGCTCGGCCGCACCATCGGCACCTACGCGCACCTGATGCAGCGCGTCGATGCCAAGATGGTCGAGAACCTGTTCGACAAGCCGGCCGTGGCCGCCGTTCCCGCTCCGGCAGCGAAGGTTGAGGCTGCGCAAGCCCCGGCAGCCGCCGGCGACAGCGACATCGAAGCCCTGGCACCGGAAATCTCGATCGACGACTTCACCAAGATCGACCTGCGCGTGGCGAAGATCGTCAACTGCGAACACGTCGAAGGCTCGAGCAAGCTGCTGCGCCTGACCCTGGACGTGGGCGAAGGCCGTCACCGCAATGTGTTCTCGGGCATCAAGTCGGCCTACCAGCCGGAAGACCTGATCGGCAAGCTGACCGTGCTGGTCGCCAACCTGGCGCCGCGCAAGATGAAATTCGGCGTGTCCGAAGGCATGGTTCTGTGCGCCTCGGCAGCCGACGAGAAAACCAACCCGGGCCTGTACCTGCTGGACCCGATGCCGGGCGCGACGCCAGGCATGCGCATCCGTTAAATCCGCAAGGCAAGAGGCCATTTCGACGCCGGCAACGCCGGTCGTAGAGGGGCCTCATGCAAGCCTCGGGAAGCATTCCCGAGGGTGTGGCGTGTGTGTACAATGCCATGTTTTAAATATGACAAAACGCCGCCACAAACTCTTTTGATAGGTAGCTAATAATATGACCGATTTGAATCCTCTCCGCCATATCCCTGAAGCCAATGTGTTCCGCAAGGGCGACGTCTTCGTCCTGTTCGGCGAACTGTTCGGCCGCGGCTATGTCAACGGCCTGATCGACCAGGCGCGCGCCGCCGGCATGACCATCGTCGGCGTCACCGTCGGCCGCCGCGACGACAGCGGCGCCCTGCGCCAGCTGAACGACGAAGAACTGGCCGAAGCGGAAGAGAAGCTGGGTGGCCGCATCATCAACGTGCCGCTGATGGCCGGCTTCGACATGGACGCCCCGGAAGGCGAACAGAACCCGACCGAAATGCTGTCCGGTATCACCCTGAAGAACTGGCAAGAAGAAAAGCTGGACTGGGAACGCATCGAGCGCTGCCGCGCAGCCGGCGTGGCGCGCTTCACCGGCTCGGCCGCGACCGTCATGGCCGAGATCGACAAGCTGGTGCCGCAAGGCGCCAACGTCTTCTTCGCCCACACGATGGCTGGCGGCATCCCGAAGATCAAGGCCTTCCTGGCGATTGCCAACCGCATCTATAAAGGCCGCGGCGAGCGCTTCATGTCCTCGCGCGCCCTGCTCGACAGCGACCTGGGCAAGCTGATCCTGATGAACTTCGACGAAGTCTCGGCCAACACGCTCAAGTACCTGATCGATGCATCCGCCACCATCCGCGAGCGTGTGACCCAGGCCGGCGGCGAAGTGCGCTACACCGCCTACGGCTACCACGGCACCGAGATCCTGATCGGCGACGAGTACCAGTGGCAGACCTACACCAACTACACCCAGGGCTACGCGAAGATGCGCCTGGAATCGATCGCCGAAGCGGCCTGGAAGAACGGCACCTTCGCGACCGTGTTCAACTGCCCGGAAATCCGCACCAACTCGTCCGACATCTTCGTCGGCGTCGAGCTGTCGCTGTTCCCGCTGCTGCGCGCGCTGAAAAAAGAAGGCGGCGGCGCCTGGGCCGACGAGCAATGGCGCATCTGCGAAGAGCTGCTGGGCGACGACACCTCGCTGCAACAGTTGCTCGACACCATCGAGGGGTACAATAACGACGCGACCAGCGCCACCTTCCGCAATTTCGAAGCCTGGCCGATGGACAACACCCCGGCGCTGGCCGACGTCATGATCGGCACCTCGGAAGCCATCACCGCCCTGCACAAGGACAAGAAGGCGCTGATCACCGATCACCTGTCGAGCCTGGTGCTGGAAGGCGCCGGTCCATTGATGTTCCATGGCGCGTCGGAAAAAATCGCGCCGGTACTGTGGCTCAACCACGACATCATCGCCCGCCAGTTGAACGCGTTGCACAAGTAAGACTTGACGCCGGCGGCGCGTGGCAGAAGAATCTGCCCGTCGCCGGCACTCAGCCGTCATTTATCTCAAGCGAATCATGATCTTCTCGAAAAAACACGTGATGTACGAATCCGAGCACACCAAGTTCATCTCGGAACTCAAGAAGCAGAACCCGCACCTGGACGAAGGCCAGGTCGCCGGCCGCGCCCTGCTGTGGGACAAGGAGCCTGTCTCGCTCGACGAGCAGGCCCGCGTCCAGGAATCGCGCCTGCGCCAGCAGGCCTACCCGTACCAGACCAAGGTCTGAGGACGGAGGCGCGCGCATGATGCCCCAAGGGGCGGCCGAGGGAGAGGATATCCCTCTGGAAGCCGCCGTGGACGTCCAGCATGCCGCGCCGCCCCTGCCGGAAGACGCCGCGATCGCACGCCTGTATGGCGAGCCGCTGACGCGCCTGCCGAACGACCTGTACATCCCGCCCGACGCGCTCGAGATCTTCCTCGACGCCTTCGAAGGTCCGCTCGACCTGCTGCTGTACCTGATCCGCAAGCAAAACTTCAACATCCTCGACATCCCGATGGCGCAGGTAACCCTGCAATACCTGGTGTACGTGGAACAAATCCGCAAAAGCAACCTCGAGTTGGCGGCGGAATACCTGTTGATGGCTGCGATGCTGATCGAGATCAAATCGCGCATGCTGCTGCCCAAGCGCCAGGACGACCTGGTCGAGGACGTGGGCGACCCACGCGCCGAGCTGGTGCGCCGCCTGCTGGACTATGAACAGATCAAGTCTGCTGCTGTGGCGCTGGGCAATGTGCCCCAGGAAGGTCGGGACTTCGTGCGCCCGCAGCTGTTCGTGGAACAGGGGATCAATACGCCCCTGCCCGACGTCGATCCCTGGGACTTGCAGCGCGCCTGGCTCGACGTGCTGCGCCGCGCCAAGCTGACCCAGCACCACCGGATCGGGCGCCAGGAACTGTCGGTGCGCGAGCATATGTCGGCCATCCTGCGCACCCTGCAGTCGCAACGCTTCGTCGAGTTCGGCGACCTGTTCGCGGGCCAGCACACGGTGCCGATCGTCGTCGTACACTTTGTCGCCATGCTCGAACTGGCGAAAGAAACACTGATCGAAATTACCCAGGCCGAGCCTTTTGCGCCGATCTATGTGCGCCTGGCCTATTCGCCGGCTTGATGCCGCTTTATTCTCATTTGTTCACCCATGAAAATCATTTCTTCCATTGACGAATTGCGCGACCAGTTGCGCGGCCAGCTGCGCACTGCTTTCGTGCCGACAATGGGCAATCTGCATGAAGGCCACTTGTCGCTGATGCGCCTGGCGCGCCGTCACGGCGACCCGGTGGTCGCCTCGATCTTCGTCAACCGCCTGCAGTTCGGCCCCAACGAGGATTTCGACAAATACCCGCGCACCTTCCAGGAAGACGTGGCCAAGCTGGAAAAGGAAGGCGTCTACGTGCTGTTCGCGCCGACCGAGAAGGATTTGTATCCCGAGCCACAGGAATACCGCGTGCGTCCGCCGGACGACCTGGGCAATACACTGGAAGGCGAATTCCGCCCCGGCTTCTTCGAGGGCGTGTGCACCGTCGTCACCAAGCTGTTCTCGTGCGTGCAGCCGCGCGTGGCCGTGTTCGGCAAGAAGGATTACCAGCAGTTGATGATCGTGCGAAATATGGCGCGCCAGTTCGCCCTGCCGACCGAGATCATCGGCGCCGAGACCTTCCGCGCCGACGATGGGCTGGCCCTGTCCTCGCGCAATGGCTACCTGTCGGCCGAGGAGCGCGCCGAGGCCCCGGTGCTGTACCGGGAGCTGAACGCGGTGGCCGACACCGTCCGCAGCGGCGAGCGCGACGTTGGCGCCGTCGAGGCGCGGGCGATGGCCGCCCTTGCCGAACGCGGCTGGAAACCGGACTACGTCTCGGTGCGCAAGCGCATTGACCTGCAGGCGCCGAACGGCGCCGACCTCGAACGCGGCGAGCCGCTGGTGGTGCTGGCGGCGGCCAAGCTGGGCGCGACCCGCCTGATCGATAACCTGGAAATTTGATTAGTGCCAATGCTGCACGATTGATTTCCAGTTTGCAACAAGATTGCAATGAGTGTTATACTTCCGTGCAGCAGCATTTTACAATCACGCCCAGGACCCCGCCGTGAACGTCTCCGATGCCGTCGCCATTGCCCGCAAGGGCCCGCCCAAGCCATCCGACCTCCTGACCCGCATCCCGGGCAATGCCGCGCCGCACCAGATGTCGGATCCATTCGACATCGGCGAAGCGCTCACCGCCCTGTCGCTCAGCGGCGATCCGGTGACCGTCTATTCCGGCATCCAGGACCCGATCCTGGTGCGGATCGAGTCGGTCGATGCGGAATTACCGCATTTCGTGCTGGATTTTACGGGCAGTGACATGCCGGTCACCCATCACGCCACCTTCGTCAGCGCGATCGGCGGCAACGCCAAGCTGCAATTCGAGCTCGAGAGCGACTGGCAGACCTTGCCCGGCCAGCCGCATCTGGTGCCGGCATCCTTCCCCGAACACTGCCTGGTGCTGAACCGACGTTCGGCGCGCCGGGTCGAGACGCCGGTCGGCGCCAACTACAGCGCGAGCTTCGGCCTGTCGGGCCGCCAGTACGAACTGCCCCTCTACGATTTTTCCCAGGGCGGCATCGGCATGCGTGCTTCACCCGAGCAGTGTTTCGGGCTACACGTCGGCAAGAAACTGATCGGCGTGCGGCTGGAACTGGGGCCGGCACTGGTCGTCACGGCCGATCTCGAAGTGCGCCTGATGCGCCCCTTCCGCACCTTCCTGCTGGGCGAACAGGTGCAGATCGGCTGCAGCTTCGTGAATATTTCGATGCAGTTCCAGCAGACGCTGGAGCGCTTCCTGACCAACGGGCGCACCGAGCGCCGCGCCGCTACGGTCTGACGCCACCTGCTTCAGGCCAGCACGAGACTGACCACCCTCAGCGTGGCGTCGTCCTCGCACTGCCGGTCGACGAAGCCAAGGCGCCCGGCCAGCCGCCGCATCGGCGTGTTAGCGGCAAGCACATAACCTTCCATGCAGCGCACGCCGCGCGCCGCGGCGTGCGCGATGAGGATCTCCAGCAGACGCCGCGCCAGGCCGAGCCCGTGCCAGTCGTCGGCGACGGTGACGGCGAACTCGCAGGTATCGCTGCCGGCCGCGCCCACATAGCGTGCGCCCGCGACGATGTCCTGGTCCGGGCCGCCTTCGCCGCTGACGGCGACCAGCGCCAGGTCATGCTCCGGGTTCGGCCGCGTCGCCGCCGCCAGCATGGCGGGCGACGGCTCGCGCAGCGGGATCATGAAGCGCGCATAGCGCGAATCCGCCGACAGCCGATGGAAGGCGTCGCGCAGTTCGTCTTCATCCTGGGGCCGGATCTCGCGGAGCAGCACCGTGCGGCCGTCGCGCAGCCGGGCCAGGTTCGGCAACGCCGAACTGTCGTCTTGCATCTCAGCGCCGTTTCTTTTGCCGCGACAAGGCCTGGATTTGCGCGATGGCGATCGCCAGCTCCGACTGCGCCTTGGCGTAATCGATCTTCGTGTCCCGGTTGCGCAGCGCCTCCTCGGCCAGCTTGCGCGCCTCGTTCGCGCTGGCTTCGTCCAGGTCGCGGCCGCGGATGGCGGTGTCCGCCAGCACCGTCACTTCGTCCGGCTGGACTTCCAGGATGCCGCCGGCGACGAACACCAGTTCTTCGTCCTCCTGTCCCGGCACCTTGATGCGCACGGCGCCCGGCCGGATCCGGGTCATCAAGGGCGTATGCGTGGGATAGATGCCGAGCTCGCCGCTTTCGCCGGGTAGCGCGACGAACTCCGCATCGCCCTCGAACACCCCTTCCTCGGCCGAGACGACGCTGACGTGGATCGTGGGAGTCGCCATGATGTCCCCGCTCAGACCGCCGCCGCGCCGGAGACGATCTCGGAAAGTTCCTTCGTGATCGCCGCCTGGCGGGTCTTGTTATAGACCAGCTTGAGGTCGTCGATGATGCTGGCCGCGTTGTCGCTGGCCGCCTTCATCGCCATCCTGCGCGCCGAATTCTCGGACGCGAAGCTTTCGGCGACCGCCTGGTAGATCAGCGCCTCGACATAGCGCACCAGCAGTTCGTCGATCACCTGGGCCGGGTCCGGCTCGTACAGGTAGTACCAGGCATGCGTACCCCGTTCGGCCCGCACGTTCTCCGGCACCAGCGGCACCAGCTGCTCGATGACGGCCTGCTGGCTCATCGAATTGATGAACTTCGTGTAGCACAGGTGGATGGCGTCGATCTGCGCGTTCTGGTAGGCGTCGAGCAAAACTTTGGCCGGGCCCAGCAGCCGTTCGAGGTGCGGCGTGTCGCCCAGCTGCACGGCATGCGCGACCACCCTGGCGCCGATGCGGGTCATGAAGGACAGGCCGCGGTTGCCGATGACAACCAGGTCGCTGCCGATGCCGCGTTGCTGGTGTTCATGCATGGCGTGCGTCACGGCGCGCAGGATATTGGTGTTCATGGCGCCGCACAAGCCCTTGTCGGTCGTGACCACGATGAAGCCGACCCGCCTGGCCTCGTCGTGCCTGATGAGGAAGGGATGGCTGTATTCGGGGCTGGCTTCGGCCAGGTGTCCGGTGATGTTGCGAATCTTGCGCACATAGGGACGCGCGGTGCGCATCCGCTCCTGCGCCTTGCGCATCTTGGAGGTGGCGACCATCTCCATCGCCTTGGTGATCTTCCTGGTGCTTTCCACGCTCTTGATCTTGTCGCGTATTTCCCTGCCCCCAGCCATGATGTGCTCCTTATAAATTGACCTACCTTCAGGACCAGAGTCCCGACGACAGCAATTGCTCGGCTTCCTCGAACACGCTCGTTTCCGGAAGCAGGCTGGTCCGCGCGAAGCGCACCAGCGAGAATGCGCGCGCCCGCGGCGGCAGGGTCGGCAGGCGGGCGATCCGGAATTCGAGGTCGATCATCGGCGCGCCCGTGGACGTAGCTGGCTCGATCACGACGTTCATCCGGTCCAGGCTCAAGCGCCTGGTCGACACCGAGAGATGCCGCTCGGGCTGGGCGAACACCGCGCGCACGTGCTCGAGCTCGCGCTCCAGTGCGTCTTCGCGCAGACCCAGGCCGGCCAGGTCGCGGGCGTTTTCCTCGACCTGCGCCTGCAGCCGCGCCAGCTCGCCAGGGTCGCTCGCGACGTCGCCGCCGATCACGGAGCGGATGCCCTGGCCCTGGCGCTCCAGCAATTGCAGCCGCGTCTTGAGCAGCGCACGCTCGCGCTCGAGCACGGTGCGCCGCGACTTGTCGGCGGCGCCGCGCCCCAGTCCCGCCAGCGCGAGCTCGTCCAGCAGGCGCCGCACGATCTCCTCCCTGAGTTCGGCATCGTCGCGCCCACACATCCTGACCTGGTGGTCGCTGAAACTCACGGTGGTCTGCGGCACGTCGCGGCGCATCGTTTCCCCTTCCATCCTGGCGCCCAGGATGTGGCGTTCGGTCAGTTCCATCCCCAGCACCGCATACGCTTCCGGCGCGTCGCCGTTGGCGGCAAAGAAGGCCCGCAACTCGGCCGAGCGGCTCATCCGCGATGCGACGTCGTCGGGTGCGCCGAACCAGGCGTGGATGTAGGGGTCGCCATCCCAGGCGGCGGCGCTGGCCTCGCGCGCCGCGGGCACGGCATCGACCAGCGCGCGCACATGCGCCAACGAGGCCGCCACCGCGGGTGCGAGCCGCTTCTGGCAACTGCGTGCCAGGCCCAGCTGCGGATGCAGCGCCAGCAGGCGCTCGATCGCCGCGTCCACGCCGGCCTTGTCCTTTGCCGTGGTCTTGTCACCCTCACGCCTGATCCTGTGGAGCAAACCCATCGCCGGTCCCCGTTACCATGCTAGCTATAGCGCTCGTTGACGATATGCACATGGATCTTCCTGTTCTTCCAGAACATGTCCTGGACCCGCGGCAGCAGATTGCTCAGCGCTTCCGGCGGCGCATCCCTGAACGTCAGCAGCACCGCCGGCCGCGAACCGTTGCCGGGCAGGTGCTCGATCTCATCGAAGGGTGGAAACCCATACTTGACCAGGAAGGCCTTGATGTCCTCGTCGCTGGTGCCCGCTTCCACATTTCCCACCAATAAATCAGCCATGGCAATCCTCCTTCAGGCCATGATGTGCACGCCGCCATCGATGTACATGGTTTCGCCGGACAGCCGCCTGGCATACGGCGTGGCCAGGAAGGCGCAGGTAAAACCGACGTCCATGATGTCGACCAGTTCGCCGAGCGGCGCCCGCTCGGCCGCATCCGCAAGCAGCAGGTCGAAGTCCTTCAGGCCGGAGCCCGCGCGCGTCTTGAGCGGCCCCGGCGACAGGGCGTGCACCCGGATATGCCGGGGCCCGAGTTCATAGGCGAGATAGCGCGCGCATGCTTCCAGCGCCGCCTTGACCGGTCCCATCAGGTTGTAGTTGGCGACCACCTTGTTGGCGCCGTAATAGCTCATCGTAAACATGCTGCCGCCGTCCTTCATGAGGCGGGCCGCCTGGCGCGCCATGCGCACGAAGGAGTGGCAGGAAATGTCCATCGCCTGGGCGAAGCCTTCGGCGCTGCTGTCGAGCAGCCCGCCCTGCAGGTCTTCCTTCGGCGCCCACGCGATCGAATGCACGAACAGATCGAGCCGCCCCCATCGCCGTTCGATCTCGCCGAACACGGCCTGGATGTCTTCCGGCCTGGTGACGTCCAGCGGCATGAAGATCGGCGCGCCCAGTTCGCGCGCCAGCGGCTCGACATACGTCCTGGTCTTCTCGCCCGTATAGGTGATGGCGAGCTCGGCGCCGAGTTCGCGGAACGCCTTCGCGCATCCATAAGCGATCGAATGCTCGTTGGCGATTCCCGAAACCAGGGCCTTCTTGCCCTCCAATATCGGACGGTGGCCTTCATTCGTCATGACGAAACTCCTTCGATTGAATTCATGGGTTCGATCCGCATCTGCGGCACCTGGCCCGGGACCACCAGCTCGGCCTCGGTCGCGGCGAGTACCTGCTCCACCCCGACGCCGGGCGCCGTTTCCAGCAGGGTGGCCCGGCCGCCGTCGAAGCCGATCACCGCCAGCTCCGTCACCAGGAGGTCGATCGTGCGCAATGAGGTCAGCGGCAGCGAGCATTGCCGCACGATCTTCGGTTTGCCCCTCGCGGTATGCTGCATGGCGACGATGACGCGTCTGGCGCCGGTCACCAGGTCCATGGCGCCGCCCATGCCGGGCACCATCTTCCCGGGGATCGTCCAGTTCGCCAACAAGCCTTGCTGGTCCACCTGCAGGCCGCCCAGTACCGTCAGGTCCAGGTGGCCGCCGCGGATCAGGCCGAACGAGACCGCGCTGTCGAAGGTCGCCGCGCCCGGCAAGGCCGTGACCGGCTGGCCGGCGGCGTCGGTCAGATAGGCCTGCGCCAGGCCTTCCTGCGGAATCGGCCCCGTACCGACCAGGCCGTTCTCGGACTGGAAGTAGATGTGCATCCCGGGCGGGACGTAGTTGGCGACCAGGGTTGGAATGCCGACGCCGAGGTTGGCCAGCATCCCCGGGCGCAATTCCTGGGCAATGCGTCGGGCGATCAGGGTGGGAGCGTCCATGGTGCGGCCTTCTCGTCATTCACCTGTGGGCCACGAGGTAATCGACCAGCACCGCCGGCGTCACCACGTGGTCAGGCGAGATCATCCCTACCGGAACGATATTGGCGGCGTCCACGATCACGGTCCTGGCCGCCATCGCGATCACGGGATTGAAATTGCGGGCGGTCAGGGCGTAGACCAGGTTGCCCTCGTAATCGGCAAGAAAGGATTCGACCAGGGCGAAATCGGCCCCCAGCGCCGTCTCCAGCAGATAGGGCGCGCCGTCGACCTCGATCTTGCGCTTGCCCTCCTCGACCGCCGTGCCGACGCCGGTCGGCGTCAGGATGCCGCCCAGGCCGTAGCCGGCGGCGCGCAGCCGCTCGATCAGGGTGCCCTGCGGCACCAGTTCGACCTCGATGTCGCCGGCGATCATCTTTTGCTGGGTTTCCGGGTTGAGTCCGATATGGCTGACGATCGCCTTGCGCACGGCCCCGGCCGTGACCAGCTTGCCGATGCCGCGGCCCGGGGTCGCGGTGTCGTTCGCGATCACGGTCAGCCCGCGCTTGCCCTGGCGCGCCAGTTCGTCGACCACCCGCTCCGGCGTACCGACGCCCATGAAGCCGCCAATCATGAGACTGGCCCCGTCCGGGATCATGGCGACCGACTCCTCCAGGCTGACCGTTTTCATGCGGCGGCCCTCACGACTGCCCTCGTGTGGCGCGCAATCATCAGTTCTTCATTCGTCGGCATCACCCAGGCCGAGACCTTGCTGCGCGCCGTGCTGATGCGCGGCCCGCCGGCGGCATTGGCGGCCGGCTCGAGTTCGACGCCGAGCCAGCGCGCGGCGCGGCAGACCCGTTCGCGGATCAGCGCCGAATGCTCGCCGATGCCGGCCGTGAATACCAGGGCGTCGGCGCCCCCGGTCGCGGCCGCCAGCGAGCCGAGCTCGCGGCCGATGCGGTAGACGAACAGGTCGACCGCGAAGCGCGCCCGCGCATCGTCGCTGTCGAGCAAGGTTCGCATATCGCTCGAGATGCCCGACACGCCGAGCAGGCCCGACTCCTTGTAGATCAGGCGCTCGATGGCGCGCGCATCCATCTTGAGGTGGTCCATCAGGAACAGCACCACGCCCGGATCCAGGTTGCCGCAGCGGGTGCCCATCGGCAGGCCGTCGACGGCGGTGAATCCCATGGTGCTGGCCACGCTCTTGCCGTTCTCCAGCGCGCACAGGCTCGAACCATTGCCCAGGTGCGCCACCAGGATGGCGCGGGCGGCGCCCAGCTCGGGATAGGCCGGCAGCGCCGATGCGATGTATTCGTAGGAGAGTCCATGGAAGCCGTAGCGCCGCACCCCCAGCCTGGTAATGCTGTCCGGCAGCGCGTAGGCCTGCGCCACCTCGGGCTGGACGCGGTGGAAGGCGGTATCGAAGCAGGCGACTTGCGGCAGATCCGGCCGGGCCTCGACCAGGGTGCGGATCGGCGCCAGGTTGTGCGGCTGATGCAGTGGCGCGAGCGGCGTCAGGCGGTCGAGCGCCGCGATCACGGTCGGGGTGACGCGCACCGCTCCTGTGAACTGCACACCGCCATGCACGACGCGGTGGCCGACGGCTACCAGCCGGTGGTCCGCGCGGTGGCTGCGCAGGAAGTCGCCGATGTGGTCGGTCGCCTCCTGGTGGCCGAGCGCGGCGTCGGGCTCCCAGCGCCGCTCGCCGATCAGGGCGCCCCCGGCATCCTTGGCGCTGAATGTCGCCGCGCTGACTTTCCCCCCGATACTCAGCCCCTCCACCTGGCCATGAAGGACGAGCTCGGGCTCTGGCGGGCCGGCGTCGAAGGCGCGGAACTTGATGCTCGACGAGCCGGCGTTAAGTACGAGAATGAGGTCGGCCATGGCATCACCTCACCGGTTTGCCGCTCTCGCGGCGCGCCCTGGCCACCAGCGTGGCCACCGCGCACGAGGCCAGCCGGGTGACCATCGAATCGGCGCGGCTGGTGAGAATGATCGGCACCCGCGCGCCGAGGACGATGCCGGCGGCATCGGCGCCGGCCAGGAAGGACAGGCTCTTGGCGAGCATATTGCCGGCCTCGAGATCGGGCACCAGCAGCACATTGGCGCGCCCGGCGACCGGCGAATCGATCTTCTTGATCCTCGCCGCATCCGGATCGATCGCGTTGTCCAGCGCCAGCGGGCCGTCGACCAGGGCGCCGCTGATCTGGTGGCGGTCGACCATCTTGCATAGTGCAGCGGCCTCGACGGTGGAAGGCACTTTCGGGTTGACCGTTTCCATCGCCGATAGCACGGCCACCCGCACTTCCTTGAATTGCAGGGCGTGCGCCAGGTCGATGGCGTTCTGCAGGATGTCCATCTTTTCTTCCAGCGTCGGCGCGATGTTCACGGCGGCGTCGCTGATGACCAGCGCATCGGGATACCCGGGCACGTCCATGACGAAACAATGGCTGACGCGGCGCGCGGTGCGCAGTCCCGTCTCGCGCTTGACGACGGCCCCCATCAGCTCGTCGGTATGCAGGCTGCCCTTCATCAAGGCTTCGGCCTTGCCCTCGCGCACCAGCTCGACGGCGGCCGCCGCCGCCGCATGGCTGTGGGCCGCCTCGACGATGGTCACGTCGCCGAGGCGCAGGCTGTTCTCTTGCGCCACCGCCTCGATCCGTGCGCGCGGCCCGACCAGGACCGGCGCGATCAGGCCGATCCGCGCCGCTTCCAGCGCGCCGGAGAGCGAGCTGGTGTCGCAGGGGTGGGCAACGGCGGTCGGCAGCGGCGGCAGGTCGCGGCAATAGTCGATCAGGCGCCGGTATTTCTCGTGTTTCGGTTCCATGTCGGGTCCTTTCAATGGAGGCGCGCGGAGGCCGGCGCATCGGGGACTGGCGGGAAGCCGGGCCGCCGGCCCGGTTCGCTACTCAGCAGCGCATGCAGCCGCTCCACCATGGCCAGCTGGGCGCTTGTCGGCGGCGTCTCCTGCACGTGCTCGTCGGCCATGAGCTTGTCGACCAGGTGCAGCAGCCGCTCGCGATCGCCGGGGTCGCGCAGCAGATGCGGCAAGGTGGCGATCGCCTTCTCGGGCGCGTAACGGGTGATGATTTCCTGCTCGCCGCGCAGGCGGCGCCACTGGTCGAGCGGCACGTCGGGCAGGTAGTCGGCATAGGCCTGCGCCAGCTCCTTGCGCTTGACCAGGCGCGACAGCGGCAGCAGTTCTCCCTGCTGGGCGCGCAGGCTGGCCAGGCGGGCGAAGGCCTCGGCGTAGCCGCCCTCGGCGATCGAGTCCAGCGCTTCCTGGACGAAGGGCAGCGCGCGCGCATCGGGCGTCTCCGATTCCGCCTGCGCCGGCTTGCGGTCCGCAAGGTAGAGCGAGTACATATTCGCGTAGATGCTGAAGAAGCCCGCTTCGGTGGCCGCGTCGCGCAGGCCCCGATACAGGTCCAGGGACGCACTGAGCAGTTCGGCGCCCGCGCTTTCCAGGCGCCGCCACGGGTCGTGCCCGTCCAGCGGCTGGCGCTGCTCCCTGACCGCCTGCGCCGCCGGTTCGAGCCAGGCCATCCAGGGATTGCGGCTCGACAGCGCCCAGTTCTGGACGCGCAAGGGGTGGAAGACGCGCAGCATCCGCGCACTCAGGTCGTTGGACATCGCTTTCACAAGCGGCTGCACGAACAACTCATAACCACGCTGGTTGAAGTCGGACAGCGCCGCCACCGCCTCGAACGGCTGCTCGTCGACACGATTGAAGCGGTTGAACTGGGTGCTGACGTCCTCGAGCCGGCGTTCGTGGAAGGTGACCTCGTAGCGGGGTTTTCCTTCGGCGTTCCCGTCCTTGATTTCGTTGATCTGCATGCCATACAGGCCCGGCGGCAGGATCTCGACTTCATTGAGCACCGAGACCAGCTGCGTGTATTCCTTCTTCGCCACCTTGCCGGACACGAAGATGCCGAGATGGCCGATGTTCTGGTGCAGCAGGCCCACGATCACCTGGCCGCGCGCCTTGATTTCCTCGGTGCTCCCGTAGATGTCGGCCACCCAGTTGAAGGCCTGCTCGGGCGGCGTGATGTTGTCGCCCAACGAGGCGAACAGGATGATCGGCATCTCGATGGCGCGCAGGTCGAAGGCCTGGCCGGTATTGCCCTTGACGTCGCCCGACCACAGCTTGTTTCCGACGAACAGGTTGCGGGTGATGAACTCGATCTCTTCGCGGTTCAGCAGGTAATACGTGCCCCACCAGCGCTCGAAGTCCAGGTAGCGCGCCGGTTCGGTGTCGGCATCCTGATAGACCTTGTAATACTTGTCCCACAACGAATTGGCCGGATTCAGGTTCTCGAAATTCTGCACCAAATGGGCGCCGTCGAAGATGCCGTTGCCGAGGTCGGCGACGAAGGAGGACAGCCAGGTTCCGCCGAGCATCCCGCCGGCGTAGCGCATCGGATTGTCGCCCTCGCCTTCGTTCCAGGCCCCGCTCACATACGACATCGGCGCCCCGTTGATGAGGAGCGGTCCGGTATCGTCGGGGCTGGAGGCGGCCAGCATCATCGCCGCCCAGCCGCCCTGGCAGTTGCCGATGATGGCCGGTTTCTCGCTGGCCGGGTGCAGCGCGCGCACGTGTTTCACGAACTGCCCTTCGGCGCTGCACACGTCCAGCATCGTCTGTCCGGGTTCGGGATCGCGGAAGAAACTGACGAAGTACACCGGATGGCCGGCGCGCATCGCCACGCCGGCCTGCGAATCGTCCTTGAAGCCGCCGATGCCGGGGCCATGGCCCGCACGCGGATCGATGATGAGATAAGGACGCTTGGCGGGATCGGTCGTGACGCCGGCCGGGGGAACGATCCGCAGCAGCGCATAGTTCACGGGCCGCGCGAAGCCGCGGCCGTCGAGGATGGTTTCGTAGTCGAAATGCAGGACCGGCGCCGATCCCTTCGCCGCGCGCTCGAGGAAGTTGTCGCCGCGCTGGCGCAGGGTGTCCCAGAACAGGATGGAACGCTGGACGGCGTCGACCGCATAGCGCTGGTACGACCAGGGATGGAGCCCGGCCATCCAGGCTGCGGGTTGTTCCTGAATCGCGGCGTCCGGGACCTTGTCGCCCACTGCCCCGTTCACCGCCGCGCCGGCGCGCTGGCTGAACTGCGCCAGCGCGGTCTTGATGCGCTTTTGATGGATGAGACCGATCTTGGCGCCGATCTCATGGCTCCGTGCGAGGTGCTTGGTGTCCATGAACGAACCTCAAGAAGAGGAAATCCGTTGCTCGGGAAAGGAATATGTGTGCCGCTTAATCCGCTGCAGCTTCCATTCTCGGCTTATCTGATCGAGTCACAATCAGACCATGGTCCTACGTCAGGCGTCGACCGCCACGCTCTGTGCCCAGGCCAGCGCCGACAGGTGGGCCTGGTTGACTTCGGATGGCGTGATCGCGAGCGCATCGGCCAGCGACGCCACCAGGTTCGAGTTGAGCTCGCAGGCTTCGGCCAGCGCCAGGTAGGGGCCATACGGCCCTTCGCGCCGCGTCAGCGCCTGCACCACTCCGTCGGGCAGCTGGATGGTGTCGAGCACCTCCTGCATGCTCAGACCCAGCAGCCGGTCGAGCAGCGAGAACATGCCGGCCACGAACAGGTTCTCCGCCTCGCTCTTGCCCAGGTATTTTTGCCCCAGCAGCTCGGCCAGGCGGCCGCGCACCACGGCGGTCTCCATCAGCACCGGCGAATAGCCGCTCGCGCTGGCCGTGGCCAGCAGCAACACCAGCCAGCGGTACAGCGGCGCATAGCCCAGCAGCGAAATCGCCTGGCGCAGCGACTGCACTTCGCGCCCGGCGCCGAAGCCCGCGGTATTGATGTAGCGCAGCAATTTGTAGGTCAGCGCCGGGTCGCGCTTCAGCACGCTTTCGAGCTTGGGCACGTCCTCGTTGTTCTGTACCAGCTGCATCAGTTGCAGGATGATGCTCTGGGTCGGATTCATGCCCTTGACCGGATTGCCAGGCCGGGGCGTCAGGTGCAGCTTGCCGACGAAGGCGTCGAGCCCGAGCGCGGCGCAGGCGTCGAAATCGGCCCAGGTGCCTACCGGCCGCCCCACCATGCGCAGCGCCGAATGCTTGGCGGCGGCATAGCTGCGGGCCTGGTCGGCCACGTTGGCGCCGGTGAAGCGCACCTCGAGGTAGGAGGCATACGGCGACAGGTTGCGCCCCAGCAAATTGATGTCGCAGCCGCGGATCGCCACGCCGACGCCGCCCGCGCGCACGGCCTGCACGGCCGAGCGCACGTCGAGGTCGGTCAGCTGGCGGATATCGAAGGTGAGCACGGTGCGTTCCGGCGGCAGCGCGTGCAGGGCGTCGGTCGACAGCATGGCCGGCACGGCATCCAGGAACAGGATCTTGTCGCGCAGCAGCCAGCCATGGTCTTCATGGTTGACGTGCTCGGCGACGAAACCGACCAGCCCTTCCAGGTCCTGGTCGGTGGGAATGCGTCCGTCGTGCTGCTGCCACGACAGCTCATAGCCGAGAACACGCTGCTTTGGATCAAGCAGCGGTTCGCGGACGATGAAGTTGGTGCGATGCATGGTGGCGCCGTTGGTTGTTGCCCGGCGCTAGCTTAGAAACCGAGGCTGTCGAGCAGATCGTCGACCTGGCCCTGGTTGGCCACGACTTCGGTGCCGGTTGGCTTGATTTGCGGGCCGTTCAACAGGCCGTTGTCGAGCTCGCGCTTGATCTCGCTTGGGGCGAAATCGATCAGCACCTGCACCAGCTGCTTCTCGAGGTTCTGCGCGATACCCGTGATGCGGCCGATCACCTGGCCGGTCAGGTCCTGGAAATCCTGGGCCATCATGATGTTCATCAGCTCGCTGCGGGTGGCGACTGCCCCCGCCGCCGACTCGTTCATGCTGGAAATCGTGCGCTGGGCCATCTCGCGCCACTCGGCCTCGGTCGCGCCCTTGTCCAGCAGCGCCTGCCAGCCTTTCGTGAGC
The DNA here is from genome assembly GCF_034045165.1 of Massilia sp. CFBP9026. Taxonomy (NCBI): domain Bacteria; kingdom Pseudomonadati; phylum Pseudomonadota; class Betaproteobacteria; order Burkholderiales; family Oxalobacteraceae; genus Massilia; species Massilia sp. CFBP9026. Next base: position 25,429 of record NZ_JAXCWH010000001.1, on the reverse strand, counting down.
TCGGCCGAGCGGGTTTCGATCGCGTCCTGCAGCGGGCTGGCCGCATCGGTCGCATCCAGCACCTTCTTGGCAGCCTGTTCCGACAGGCGCGCCACGTAATCGAGGCGATCGCGCGCGTCGGGGATGTCGCTCGCCGCCTTTTCGATCAGCTTGTCGAGCCCCAACCCGCGCAGGTTTTCGTGCAGCGCACGGGTCATCAGGCCGACCCGCTTGAGCACCTCCTCATGCGAGGAGGCGGCGCCGGCTTCGTGCGCCGAGTTCATCTCACCCATTTCAGGCTCCGGCTTTATCCAGTTTCTCGAAGATCTTGTTCAGCTTCTCGTCGAGGGTCGCGGCCGTGAACGGCTTGACCACGTAGCCGCTGGCGCCGGCCTGGGCGGCGGCGATGATGTTCTCTTTCTTCGCTTCCGCGGTCACCATCAGCACCGGCAGCTTGGCCAGCGCGGGATCGGCACGGATGTTTTGCAGCATGGTCAGGCCGTCCATATTCGGCATGTTCCAGTCCGACACCACGAAGTCGAACGATTCGCTGCGCAGCTTGGCCAGCGCCATCACGCCGTCTTCTGCCTCGTCGACGTTGGCATAACCCAGTTCTTTCAACAGATTTCGCACGATGCGGCGCATCGTCGAGAAATCGTCAACAACCAGGAAACGCATCTTTGGATCAGCCATGAATAACTCCGTTTGAATCTTATACTGTGGTTTGTTGGGTGAGCTGCCCTGGTGGGCGAGATAACAGGCTCAAGAATAGCATTTTTGTTGCCTTACGGCGATAAAATAGCCCCTAAAGCATTACTCCAGCTCTAATTCGGATCAAACACGCAACGCCCGGCCGCCCTGCGCCGCCAGATGTTCGAGCACCATGCGCGGCAATGCCTGCAAGGGGCCGACGTCGTGGGCGGCGCCCAGCGCGATCGCTTCGCGCGGCATGCCGAACACGACGCAGCTGGCTTCGTCCTGCGCGAAGTTGTGGGCGCCGGCCTGGCGCATCTCGAGCATGCCGGCCGCGCCGTCCTTGCCCATGCCGGTCAGGATAACACCAACGGCGTTTTTACCGGCCGCCTGCGCAGCGGAGCGGAACAGCACGTCGACCGAGGGCCGGTGGCGGTTGACCGGCGGCGACTGCTCGATGCGGGTCATGTAGTTGGCGCCCGAGCGCGTCAGCAGCAGGTGCGAATGGCCCGGCGCGATATAGGCGTGGCCGGGCAATACCCGCTCGTTGCCGGCGGACTCGACCACGCTGATCTTGCACAGCGAATCCAGGCGCTTGGCGAAGGAACTCGTGAACCCCTCCGGCATGTGCTGGGCGATCAGGATGCCCGGGCAGTCGGACGGCATCTGCATCAGGAATTCGCGGATCGCTTCGGTGCCGCCGGTCGAGGCCCCGATGATGATCAGTTTTTCGGAAGAAATCAGGGGGCTCCTCAAGGCCGACAGCGGCGCGCTGGCGGCCTGCGGCGTGCGCGAACGCGGCGCGATACGGGCGCGCGCGGCGGCGCGGATCTTGTCGGCGATCATGTCGGCATACTCGCGCATGCCGGTCTGGATCGAGATCTTCGGCTTGGTCACGAAGTCTACCGCACCCAGTTCGAGCGCGCGCATGGTGATTTCCGAGCCGCGCTCGGTCAGCGACGACACCATCAGCACCGGCATCGGACGCAGGCGCATCAGCTTTTCCAGGAAGTCGAGGCCGTCCATCTTGGGCATCTCGACGTCCAGCGTCAAGACATCGGGATTATGCTTCTTGATCAACTCGCGCGCGACCAGCGGATCGGGCGCGGTGGCGACCACTTCGAGGTCGGGCTGGGAATTGACGATCTCGCTCATCACGCTGCGGATCAGCGCGGAGTCGTCGACGATCAGCACCTTGGTCTTCATGTGTATCCCTTTCAACTCCATATAGCAATAAGCAGGTCAGAACAGGTCGATGGCGCCACCGACGGGTTCGACCTTGAGTCGCTTGGCGTAGTCGAGCTCGCGCTTCGCCAGCGTATCGTTCTGGGTTTGCATCAGTTTCTTGACCAGCACCTTGCCCGTGCGCGGGAAGAAGAACACCTTGCGCGGATAGATGTCGTTCAGGTCTTCGGCCAGCACCGGGATGCGTTCGGTCTTGAGGAACTGCATCACGAAGGCGGCATTGCGCTCGCCGACGTTCATCGCGGTAAAGCCGCGCAGCACGGCGCCGCCGCCGAACACCTTCGCTTCCAGGTGTTCGCGGCGGGCGCCGGCCTTGAGCAGGTCATTGATCAGGATCTCCATCGCGAACGAGCCGTAGCGCATCGAGGCCGACACCGGGTTGCTGCCGGCGTCCGCCCCGCCGTCGGGCAGCATGAAGTGGTTCATGCCGCCCAGGCCGGTCAGGCGGTCGCGGATGCAGGCCGAGACGCAGGAGCCGAGCACGGTCGCGATCAGCATGTCCTTATTGGTATAGAAATACTCGCCCGGCAGGATCTTGGCCGCGTCGACATTGAAGGTGCGGTCGTGATAGAGATTGGTGGCGAACTGGTTGTTCATGGTCGTCCCACGCTTCAGGCACTGCGCCCATCGAGTTCATACACCGTCTTGCCGCGCAGGCGCAGCGCATCCGACACGTACAGGAAGTTCTCGGAGTGGCCGGCGAACAGCAGCGCGTGCGGCTTCATCAGCGGCACGAAGCGGCTCAGGATCTTGCGCTGGGTCGGCTTGTCGAAATAGATCATCACGTTGCGGCAGAAGATGGCGTCGAACTGCCCTTCCAGCGGCCAGCCGTCGGCCAGCAAATTGAGCTGCTTGAAGGTGACGAGGTTGCGCAGCTCGGGGCGCACCCGCGCCATGCCTTCGTGGGCGCCCTTCCCTTTGAGGAAGAAGCGGCGCAGGCGCTCTGGCGACGTCTTGTCGAGCCGCTCCATCGGGTACACGCCATTCGAGGCCGTGGTCAGCACATTGGTGTCGATATCGGTGGCGACGATCTGCACCGGCGGCGTGAGCGTATTGAAGGCCTCGCAGGCCGTCATCGCGATGGAATATGGCTCTTCGCCGGTCGACGCCGCCGAGCACCAGATCGTGAGCGGACGGGTGTCCTTCTTGCGCACCGCGGTCAGATGATCGAGCAAGAGCGGAAAGTGATGCGCCTCGCGGAAGAACGAGGTCAGGTTGGTCGTCAGCGCATTGGTGAACGATTCCCACTCGCGGTCCATGCGGCCCGCTTCCAGGTCGTCCAGGTAGGTGGCGAACGACTGGATGCCGGTCGCGCGCAGGCGCCGCGCCAGGCGGCTGTAGACCATTTCCTGCTTGCTGTCGGCCAGCGAAATGCCGGCGCGCTGGTGGATCAGCGCGCGTACCCGTTCGAAGTCACGGCGCGTGAAGTCGAATTCCTTGACCGTCTCTGTTTTCTGCTGCGGCACGTGTCTTGCCTTCTGAATGCTGGTTGGTCCGCGCCACGATTGACGCGGTCCGATGTGGATGCTGCGTGCCGCCGCTTTATTATGCGGCGAGCTTGTCGATCAGGCCCATCTCGCCCGAGGACATCAGCTTGTCGATGTCGACCAGGATCAGCATGCGCTCGTCGACCGTGCCCAGGCCGATCATGTAGTCGGAGTTGAAGGCGGTGCCCATCTCTGGCGCCGGCTTGATCTGGTCTGGCGTCAGGGTGGTGACGTCGGACACGCTGTCGACCACCATGCCCATGATGCGCCCGCCAATGTTCAGGATGATCACGACGGTGAACTGGTCGTACACCGGGGTGCCCAGGTTGAACTTGATGCGCATGTCGACCACCGGGATGATGATGCCACGCAGGTTGATCACGCCCTTGATGAACTCAGGTGCGTTGGCGATGCGGGTGACCGCTTCGTAGCCGCGGATTTCCTGCACTTTCAGGATGTCGATGCCGTATTCTTCCGAGCCGAGGGTAAAGGCCAGGAATTCGTTGCCGGCGCCGTCGTTCGCGGTCCCGTCAGCCGAGGTGGTGTTTGCCAGGTTGGACATGGGATTTCCTTCTTATTGAGTAAAAATTGATGGAACGACGGGATCGTCGGCCAACTGACGCGACGAGCGCACCAGCGCCGCCACGTCGAGGATCAGGGCGACGCCGCCGTCGCCCATGATGGTTGCGCCGGAGATCCCGGCCACTTTGCGGTAATTCGCTTCCAGGTTCTTGACCACCACCTGCTGCTGGCCCACCAGCTCGTCCACGAACAGCGCCGCCTTCTTGCCCTCGGTCTCGAGGATGACGACGATGCCCTCGCTCGGCTCGCGGTGGCGCGGCTCGATGTCGAACATCTGGTGCAGCGGGATCAGGGGCAGGTATTCGCCGCGCACCTTCAGCACGCGCCCGCGTCCGGCGATATCGCGCACGTCCTCGGGCGCCGGCTGCAGCGACTCGACCACGAAGGACAGCGGCAGGATATAGACTTCTTCGCCGCTCCTGATCGACATGCCGTCCAGGATCGCCAGGGTCAGGGGCAGCGAGATCGAGATCGTGGTGCCGAAACCGGCCGCCGAGCGGATGTCGACCGTGCCGCCCATGGCGGTGATGTTGCGCTTGACGACGTCCATGCCGACCCCGCGGCCGGAGACGTCGGTGACCACTTCGGCGGTCGAGAAACCCGGCGCGAAGATCAGCTGCCAGACTTCCGCATCGCTCATGGTGTCCGAGACCGCCAGCCCATTGGAGGCCGCCTTGGCCAGGATCTTCTCGCGATTCAGGCCGCCGCCGTCGTCCGCCACTTCGATCACGATGTGGCCGCCCTGGTGGCCGGCCGACAGGAACAGGCGCCCTGCTTCCGATTTACCCGCCGCGACGCGCGCGGCCGGCATCTCGACACCGTGGTCGATCGAGTTGCGCACCAGGTGCGTCAAGGGATCGACGATGCGCTCGATCAGGCCTTTATCGAGTTCGGTGGCGGCGCCGTGGGTGATGAAGTCGACCTTCTTGCCGAGTTTACCGGCCAGGTCGCGCACCATGCGCGGGAAGCGCGAGAACACGAAGTCCATCGGCATCATGCGGATCGACATCACGGCCTCTTGCAGCTCGCGCGTGTTGCGACCCAGCTGGCTCACCGACGACAGCAGGCGTTCGTGCAGGATCGGGTCGAGCACATTGCTGCGCTGCTCGAGCATGGCATTGGTGATCACCAGTTCGCCGATCAGGTTGATCAGCTGGTCGACCTTCTCGACCGAGACCCGGATCGACGACGACTCATTCTTGTCGTCCTTCTTGGCGGCCTTTTTCTCGGCGCTCAGTTCGGCCAGGTGCTCGACCATGTTTTGTGCCTGCGCCGACATGCTGGCGGCCACGGGTTCCGGCGGGGCGGCCACGATGCCGGCCGCGGCGCGGATCTGCTCGATCGGCTGGAAGAAACCGTAGCCGAGATCGTCGTCCGACAGCTCGCCGCCGGCAGGTGCGACGTCGTCGTCGGGGCCGAAGAAACCGTAGCCCTGGGCATCCTCGATGCGCTTGCGCTCGGCCGCCTCGATCGCGCGCTGCTCGGGCGTGAGCGCCGGGGCCTCGAAGATTTTGAGGTCGTCCGGGTCGAGCACGAAGGAGCAGATCGCGATGATGTCGTCCAGGCTCTCGTGGGTGGTGATGACCAGCGCCGTGCGCCCGCCCTCGAGCGGCGCCACCGAGACGCGGCCCATCAGCCCCAGTTCGTCGACCAGGGCATTGATGTCGCGCTGGGCGACTTCGGGCAGCTCGATCTTGTAGCGGTGCGCGCCTTCGGTGGAGTGTTCGGTGCGCGCCTGGGCCGTCAGGTAGGACGGCGCCACCACCGGCGCGGCCGGCACCAGGCCTTCGGCCAGGTCATGCAGGGCCATGCGCACGTTGGCGATGGCTTCATTGTCCACGGTCGCGCCATGGCGATGGCCGTCGAGCTGCATCTTGAGCCCGTCCTTGGCCGCCAGGAAGGCGTCCACGTGGTTCGAGGTCAGCGCCATCTCGCCCTTGCGGATGCGGTCCAGCAGCGACTCCAGCACGTGGGTCACGTCGCACATATCGGTCAGGCCGAAGGTCGATGCGCCGCCCTTGACCGAGTGGGCGGTGCGGAAGATCGCGTTCAGGTCTTCGGCATCGGGCGCGGCGACATCGACGCCCAGCAGCAGGCGTTCCATTTCGGCGAGCAGTTCTTCTGCTTCGTCGAAAAAGACCTGGTAGAACTGGCTGATGTCGATGGTCATGAGGCTGTCCGCTCGAGTGAAAGCAGGGTCAGGGCGTGGCGCATGGCGTCAGCCGATCACTTTTTTGACCACCTCGATCAGGCGCTGCGGATCGAAGGGCTTGACCAGCCAGCCGTTGGCGCCGGCGGCGCGGCCTTTGTTCTTCATCTCGTCCGACGACTCGGTGGTGAGCATCAGGATCGGGGTCTTGGCGTAGCCCGGCAGCGTGCGCAGGGTCTTGATCAGCTGCAGGCCGTCCATTTTCGGCATGTTCTGGTCGGTCAGCACCAGGTCGACGTTCTGCAGCTTCGCCTTGTCCAGGCCATCCTGGCCGTCCACGGCCTCCACCACGTTGTAGCCAGCGGCCTTCAGGCTGAACGCCACCATCTGGCGCAGCGAACTGGAATCGTCGACCGCGAGAATCGTTTTTGCCATTCTTTTTGCTCCTGCTATTTTGTATCCGGCTTCATGCCGGTTGAATTGTTCGGTTGATGCGCCCGGAGCAAAGCTCAGAACAGCTCGACGTCGCCGCTTTCCAGGTGTTTCTGCTCGACCGAGCGGCGCAGCATGCTGCGCAGTTCGAGCGACTGGATCGCCAACGCCATGCTGACCTTGCCGAGCCGCTCGACGATCTCGTCGCTGTCGGTCTCGGGCGCGATATCGGCGCCATGCTCGCTGAGCGTGCCCAAAAAGTCGCGCAAGCCTGCCACGCGTCGCAGTGTACGTTCAATCAGTTGCGCCGTCATGTCCTGGAACTGCATGCTGGTGATCGCCGTGTTCACGTGCGTGCCCACCTCGCCCGACATCGACGACAGCAGAATCCGGTCTTCCGGCGTCGGCGCGCCGCCCTCCAGCAGCCGCCCGATCGCTTCCTGGCGCGCGCCAACGGCCGTGTGCACCGCCATGAAACTGGCGGTGAGCTTGTCGATCGCCTCTTCCAGCAGCAGTTCGGTCTGCAGCAGATCGGTCTCGACTTCGGTCAGGTGGCGCCGCCCGTGCATGGACACGCCCGACAGCAGGCGCTTCACATGCGATCCCAATATTTTTTTTCTTGTCATTTCACTCTCTCCAGTCCTGCCGGGCCTATTTTTTTACTGCGTCCAGCGTGGCGGTGGCCGCCGCTTCGGCGTCCTCCGCCGGCACGTCCAAGGTCGCCGCGTCGCGCCGCACCGCGTCTTCGGTGCGCTTGTTCATGACGATGATGCTGATGCGGCGGTTGACCGGGTTGAACGGGTCCTTCGCATCGAGGTGGGCGGCCGAGGCCAGGCCCACCACGCGCAGCACCTTGTCGTCCTGCAGGCCGCCCAGCACCATCTCGCGGCGCGAGGCGTTGGCGCGGTCGGCCGACAATTCCCAGTTGCTGTAGCCGGCATCGCTGTAGTACGGCGTTGAATCGGTATGGCCCGAAATTCCGAGCTTGTTCGGCACCTCGTTGAGCACCATGCCGATGATGTGCAGGATCTCTTTTGTATACGGTTGCAGCTCGGCCTTGGCCAGCGCGAACATCGGGCGGTTCTTCTCGTCCACGATCTGGATCCGCAAGCCTTCGCTGGTGATGTCGAGCAGCAACTGGTTCTGGTACTTCTTGAGCATCGGGTTGACCTCGATGGCCGCCTCGAGGCGCGACTTGAGCATTTGCAGTCGCTGTCCTTCTTCGCGCGCCAGCGCCGCCTTGGCCGCCTGCAGGTCGTAGGTCTTCTTCTCGGGCGGCGAATCGCCGCGCTTGACCTGGCCCGCGGTACGGGTCAGGTCTTCGCCGCCGCCCTTGATCACCGACGACGAGTCGCCCGAACCGGAGCCGCCCGCCATCGCCACCTTCAGCGGCGTCTTGAAGTATTCCGAAATGCCGACCAGGTCGCCCTTGGCGGTCGAGCCCAGCAACCACATGAGCAGGAAGAACGCCATCATCGCGGTCACGAAGTCGGCGTAGGCGATCTTCCAGGCGCCGCCGTGGTGGCCGCCGGCCACCTTCTTGATGCGCTTGACGACGATGGGCCGCGCGTTGTCGTCAGCCATGCGCGCCTCCCTTCCTGCAGCCGGGGGTGAAGTCGAATGCGGTCATCGCGGCTTACTTCTTCTTCTTGATGTGCTCTTCGAGCTCGGCGAAGCTCGGGCGCTCGGTCGAGTACAGCACCTTGCGGCCGAATTCGACGGCCAGCGCCGGCGCATAGCCGTTCAGGCTCGCCAGCAGTGTGACTTTCACGCACTGGAACATCTTGGTCGATTCTTCGAGCTTCTGTTCCAGCACGGTCGCCAGCGGCGAGACGAAGGCGTAGGCCAGCAGGATGCCCAGGAAGGTGCCGACCAGCGCCTTCGCGATCAGGATCCCCAGCTCGGCCGGCGGCAGGCCGACCGATTCCATGGTGTGCACCACGCCCATGACCGCCGCCACGATGCCGAAGGCCGGCAGGCCGTCGCCGATCTTGGCGATCACGTGGGCCGGAATCGCGCCTTCGTGGTGGTGGGTCTCGATCTCGTTGTCCATCAGGTTCTCGATCTGCATCGCATCCATATTCCCCGACACCATCAAGCGCAGGTAATCGGTCATGAATTCGATGATGTGGTGGTCGGCCACCACCGCCGGGTATTTGGAGAACAGCGGCGACGAATCCGGCGCTTCGATATCGCCCTCGATCGACATCAGGCCTTCCTTGCGCACCTTCGACAGCACGTCGAATTGCAGGGCCATCAGTTCCATATACATGTCCTTCGTATACTTGGAACCCTTGAAGATGCTCGGGAAGGCCTTCAGCGTGGCCTTGATCGCCTTGCCGTTGTTACCGACAAAGAAGGCGCCAAAGGCGGCGCCGCCGATCATCAACAGCTCGATCGGCTGCCACAACGACGCCAGGTGGCCGCCGGCGAGCGCAAACCCGCCGAACACGCAGGCGCAAACGATGATGTAACCAACAATCACTAACAAGGGATTTTGCTCCAGAAAAGCCTGTTTCGACCTCGTCCTGAGGACCCGAAACCGGTAATTTCAGAAAAAGTTTATTCAGGGAACTACTCTAGCTGGAGAATGGCCCACGGGCAAGAAAAACTCCCGGAATACTCACCATTTGTCGCCTAAAAGTCCCACATGTACAGCGCCGGGCCGCCTATGGCCGGATGGATAATACGGCTCGGCGGGCGGTCTTCGATGACGAATTCGTAACTAAAAAGCGTCGAACCGGGCCGCATCTCGCGCGCGGCCTTGCGCCATAGCGCGCTCATCGCGGCGGGCGACAGGTAGGCGAACACGGCGTCGTAGTCGCCGAGGTCGAGTTTTTCGTAGTCGCCGCGGATAAACCGCGCGCGGCTACGGGCGATTAGCGCGCGCAGGTGGCTGGCCAGCCACGGCAGCGGCGCAAGCTCGATGCCCTCGATCGTCGATTCCGGCCGCCGCCGCTGCAGCTCGAGCACCAGGCCGCCGATGCCGCTGCCGATGTCGATCACGCGCACCGGCCGCTCTTGCGGCAGCGCGGCCGCCACCGCCTCCCATACCTTGCGCCCCGACGGGTAGTAAGGCACCTGGGTGCGATAGGTCGACCAGTACAGCAATAACAGGAACAGGAAGATGGCGAGAAAGGCGGCCGGCGGGATCGCCAGCGCGCTGGCGCCAAGCAGCGCCAGCGGAAAGCCGAACTGGATCGCGCGCCACCAGCTGGCCAGGCCGCGCCACCAGGACAGCAGCGCGGCCAGCATGCCCTGCACCAGGGCGACGTGCCAATACGACAAGACCAGGCCGCTGCTGGCGAGCAGGTAGACGATGGCGAGCGTGAGTGGAAAGGCGGCGACCTGGATCAGGAGCGCCCGGACTGCGGGAAAACGGAACAGACGTGGCGCCAAGTCAGGCGCCGGTGGCGGCGTCGTCGGCAGCGTCGGCCGCATCGGCAACGGCGCGCTCGGCCGCTTCGCGGGCATCCTTGGCCTTGCGGGTCTTGCCGGCGCGCGAAGGCATGTGGCACAGGCCGCACAGGTAGTCGGCATTCAGGTCGAGGGCGTTGACGATGAACTTGCCCTGGCAGCGGCTGCACGGGGCCAGCAGCAGCATGCCGCTCTGGAAGAAACGCACCAGGGTCCAGGCGCGCGTGAGCGACAGCAGCGGTTCTTCGCCCGGCGCCGGCGGCATCTGTTCGAGGTAGAGTTTATAGGCCTTCATGACGGCCTGGATGCCGGAGGCACCGGCATGCTCCACCAGGAACTGGTGGATGTTCATGAACAGCGAGGAGTGGATGTTCGGTTGCCAGGTCAGGAACCAGTCGGTGGAGAACGGGAGCATGCCCTTGGGTGGAGAGACACCCTTGAGCTCCTTGTAGAGTTTGAGCAAGCGTTCGCGCGACAGCGAGACCTCGGTCTCCAGCAGCTGCAGGCGTGCGCCCAGGTTGATCAGTTCGATCGCGAGCTGGATTTCCTGCGCTTCGGTTACGACGCTTTTTTTGCTCATCTACTGCTCCCGGCCTGTTCCAAGGCGGCCCCACCAAGTGGCCGCTGGCAGGGATTATACGATCTCTTCGACCGGCTGGCCCGCCATCAGGATGGCAGCGTGCGATTGCGCCAGGCTGCGTTCCTTGGTGTGGCTGGTCAGCATGCCCAGGATCGCGGTGTCGTCGAAGCGGAAGCGGGCCAGCATCATATTGCCGCCGGCGAGCTTCAGGATCTGGGCATTGCTCATGCCTTCGATCAGGTCGGCGATCTCGGCCGACACGCCCAGGCGGAAGATGGCGGTGACTTTGTCGGCACGAATCATCTGCTGGGCCAGCATCAGGTAGCTCAGGTTTGCGTCGCGAATCTCAGCCATCATGTCGTTCATCGTCATCTTCTCTCTCCGTTGGTTGTTTCGGCGTTGTTTTGTGTTGCCGACGAGATAGATTCTGACTGTGGGGAAACTTTTCAGGAATTGGACAAAACCTGTATTTAAGGTAGGCGAACGACGAGGGAGAGCCGTAGGAGTTTGTCTGACAAACGCCTCTGACTCCCTATGAAAACCCACCAGAAAAGAGGGCTGAAACGGCGCCGGGAAGCACCTTGATTTGGGTCTACGTCAGCCGGCAGCTGTCGCAGATTCACTACAGGTTTTGCTGAATTTATTGTCGGAAACTCGGAAATTTCTGTTTTACCGCCGGTGCATGTGTTGCTTTTATGCACTTCACTCATCCATTAACGGCAGCCTTCAGCCGGACTTTAGGGTTATTTGAAAATATTTTTTAATATTTTTTCGACGCCTTTCCGCCCTTCTGACTCGTTATCGGACAGCTCATCAGGAACTTTAGGGTTGGACGCAAAATAATTTCAAAATTTTTCGTCAATCCAAATAATGTCGTAACAGCAACATTTTGCTGTCGATAGACGATGGAACTTGCTACACTGCCGACCTGCACGCATTCTTCAAGCGTCAACTATCTATATATGGGACAGGCATGACCGCACCAACCACCACCCGCGCCGACTGCCTGGCGCGCGACGCGCTCGACCCGCTGGCCGGGCTGCGCACCCGTTTCGACCTGCCCGAGGGCGTCATCTACCTGGACGGCAACTCGCTCGGCGCCCGTCCCCGCGCCGCCCTGGCCCGCGCCCAGGACGTGGTGGCGCGCGAATGGGGAACCGACCTGATCAAGAGCTGGAACACGGCCGGCTGGTTCGACATGCCGAAGCGCCTGGGCGACCGCCTGGCCCCGCTGGTCGGCGCCGGCCCCGGCGAAGTGGCAGTCACCGACACCACCTCGCTCAACCTGTTCAAGGCGCTGGCCGCCGCGCTGCGCCTCCAGTCCGAAGGCGCCGGCGCGAGCCGCCGCACCATCGTGACCGAGCGCAGCAACTTTCCGACCGATATCTATATGGCCGAAGGCCTGAGCCGCTGGCTGGAACGCGGCTACCGGGTGCGCCTGGTCGACAGCGTCGACGAGATCCCGGCCGCCCTCGACGCCGACTGCGCGGTGCTGATGCTCACCCACGTCAACTACCGCACCGGCTACCAGCACGATATGGCCGCCCTGACCCGCCTGGCGCACGAAGCCGGCGCGCTGGCGGTGTGGGACCTGGCCCATTCGGCCGGCGCGGTGCCGGTCGACCTGCACGCCGCCGACGCCGACTTCGCCGTCGGCTGCACCTATAAATACCTGAACGGCGGACCGGGCGCCCCGGCCTTCATCTGGGTGCCGCAAAAACACCAGGCGCGCTTCGACCATCCGCTCTCGGGCTGGTGGGGCCACGCGAGCCCGTTCGCGATGGCGCCCGCCTTCGCCCCGGTGGCCGGCATCGGCCGCGCCCTGTGCGGCACCCAACCCATCGTCTCGCTGGCGCTGGTCGAGTGCGGCCTCGATATCTTCGAGGCGACCGACATGACGGCGGTGCGCGCCAAGTCATTGGCCTTGACCGACCTGTTCATCGAGCTGGTCGAGCGCCGCTGCGCCGGCCATCCGCTGGGCCTGGTGACACCGCGTGAACACGCGCGCCGCGGCAGCCAGGTGAGCTTCACCCATCCGCACGGCTATGCGGTGATGGCGGCCCTGATCGCGCGCGGCGTGATCGGCGACTACCGCGAGCCCGAGATCATGCGCTTCGGCTTCACGCCGCTGTACACCAGCTTCGCCGACGTCTGGGATGCGGTCGAGATCCTGAAGTACATCCTGGACCGCAACGACTACGACGTCAGCGCCGCCCGCGGCTTAGTCACGTAGGGTGGACGGCTCCGCCGTCCACGCGGTGATAGTTACAACTGGATGACCTACACAATGACCGACAAAAGCAAACAACCCACCGAATGGCACGGCGCCAAAATGGACTTCAAGGAAGCCATGAGCTATGGCGACTACCTTGGCCTGGACCAGATCCTGAACGCCCAGCATCCGCGCTCGCCCAACCACAACGAGCTGCTGTTCATCGTCCAGCACCAGACCAGTGAGCTGTGGATCAAGCTGATGCTGCACGAGCTGCAGGCGGTGCGGCGCCACATCCGCGAAGGCAACCTGCCGCCCGCCTTCAAGATGCTGGCGCGGGTGGCGCGCATCATGGACCAGCTGGTGCACGCCTGGGACGTGCTGGCCACCATGACCCCGCCCGAATACACGGCGATCCGCCCCTACCTGGGCGCCTCGTCGGGCTTCCAGTCGTTCCAGTACCGCGAACTGGAATTCATCCTCGGGAACAAGAATGCGGCCCTGCTGGCGGTGCACGAGAAGTCTCCCGAGGCCCACGCCCTGCTGGCGCGCGAACTGGCCCTGCCCTCGATCTACGACGAGGCGGTGATGCTGCTGGCGCGCAGCGGTTTCAATATCGATCCGGCGCGGATCGACGCCGACTGGACCGGTCCGACCCGTTCCGACGACTCGGTCAAGGCAGCCTGGCTGCAGGTGTATGGCGATACCGAGCGTCACTGGGCGCTGTACGAGCTGGCCGAGAAGCTGGTCGACCTGGAGACGGCGTTCCGCTTCTGGCGCTTCCGCCACGTGAGCACGGTCGAGCGCATCATCGGCTTCAAGACCGGCACCGGCGGCACCGCCGGCGTGAGCTACCTGCGCAAGATGCTGGACGTGGTGCTGTTCCCGGAGCTGTTCGCGTTGCGTACCGAGCTCTAAGGGACCTTAAAAAACTGCGGGGTCAGGTCTGACATTTGGACACAACCTCAGCCATAGAATGCCACTATGGTCGAGGCCGTGTCCGATTGCCAGACCTGACCCCGCTTGTGACCCCCAACCTCAGCCATAGAATGCCACTATGGTCGAGGCCGTGTCCGATTGCCAGACCTGACCCCGCTTGTGACCCCGCTTGTGCGCTGGACGTGGTGCTGTTCGCGGAGCTGTTCGCGCTGCGCACCGAACTCTAAGCCGCCGGCGGCGGCCCGGCTGGCGTCGCCATCGGCCCGTTTTGCATTAATATAAACGCCATGCGCGCCGCCCCCTCCCCACTCGACCAGCCGTTCTCGGTCTACCTCGACCTGGTCCGCTTCCTGGCGGCGCTGGCGGTCGTGGCGATGCACATGCGCCAGTTCGGCCTGGTGGAAGCGCCCGGCGCCGACCTCCTGACCCTGTTCGGGCGCGAGGCCGTGATGGCCTTCTTCGTGCTGTCGGGCTTCGTGATCGCCTATACCACCGAACAACGCCGCCCGAGCGCGCGCGACTACGCGCTGGCGCGCGCCGCCCGCATCTATTCGGTGGCGCTGCCGGTGCTGCTGCTGGCCTTCGCCTGCGCCAGCCTGGTGCGCGGCCACCTGATGACCGGCATGGACCTGCACTACCAGCTGGCCAAGCCCTGGTTCTACATCCCCTTCCACCTGCTGTTCCTGGGCGACCTGTGGTCGCTGGCCGAAGTGCCGCCCTGGCTCGGTCCCTGGTGGTCGCTCAACTACGAGGTCTGGTATTACGTGCTGTTCGGCGTCGCCTGCTACGTGCGCGGGCCGTGGCGGCTGCCGGCCCTGGGCCTGGTGCTGGCCGTCATGGGCGTCAAATTGTGGCTGCTGCTGCCGGTCTGGCTGGCCGGGGTCGCGCTCTACCACTGGCAGGCGCGCCACACGCTGTCGTGCGCCCTGGCGCGCCTCGGCTGGATCGCCAGCCTGGCCCTGCTGGTGCTCTATGAAGCCAGCGGGGTCGAGGAAACCTTGCGCACCGCCGGCCGCGCATCCTGGCTCGGGCAAGCCGTCGTGCTGGGGAACGCCGACCGCTTCCTGTCCGACTATGTGTTCGGCCTGATCGTCTGCCTGAATTTCGCCTGCGCGCGCTTCGCCCGCTTCAGCGCCCTGCTGCGCTGCGCGGCGCCGATCCGGCTGCTGGCCTCGTATACGCTGACCCTCTACCTGTCGCACGCGCTGGTGCTGATCGCCTGGCCGGCGCTGTATCCGCACGACCCCGGCAGCATGGCGGACCTGCTGGCCCTCGGCCTGGCCGTCGCCGTCGCCACCGCCGTCCTCGGCATGCTGACCGAGCAGCGCAAGGACGTATTCCGGCGCCTGCTCGCGCGCCTGGCAGCTGCGGTGTGGCGCCCTGCCCGCCTGGCTTCCGCCTGCGCCGCACCCGCTGCCCCCGCTGCCCCTATCAAGGAGAAGCAAGATGAAGTGTGATGTCCTGATCCTGCCCGGCCTGTGGAATTCCGGCCCGCGCCACTGGCAATCGCTGTGGCATGAACGTAATCCACACTGGCGCCGCGCCGCGCACCGCGACTGGACCAATCCCCATTGCGACGAATGGGTGGCCGAGCTGGACGCCGCCATCGCCGACTGCCAGGGCGCGCCGATCCTGGTGGCGCACAGCCTGGGCTGCATGCTGGTCGCGCACTGGGCGCTGTCCGGCTCCCCGCTCAAGGTCGCGGGCGCCTTCCTGGTCGCGCCGAGCGACGTCGAAGCGGCGTCCTATCCGGCCGACCTCAATTGCTGGGCGCCGATCCCGCTGCAGCAACTGCCCTTCCCCAGCGTGGTGGTGGGCAGCGCCAACGATCCCTTCGCCAGTCCCGCGCGCACCGGTGCCTTCGCCGGCGCCTGGGGCAGCCGCCTGGTCGAGATCGGGGACGCCGGCCACCTCAATTCCGATTCCGGCCACGGCGACTGGCCCGAAGGCCTGCGCCTGCTGGAGCAGTTCTGCGACGAGGTCTCGGGCACATGACGGTCCTGCACAGCGCGCGGCTGCGCTTCGAGCCGGTGTCCGACGCACACTATGAGGGGATGCGCCTGCTGAACGGCGATCCCGAGGTCATGCGATTCATTACGGGCCAGGCCGAGACGCCCGAGGAAACCCGCGCAGTCATCGCCCGGGTCAAGGGGCGCTGGGAGACGATCGGCTACTCGTGGTGGAATTTCATCGAGCAGGACACCGGTGAACTGGTCGGCGCCGGCTGCATCCAGCACCTGGCGCAAGACCCCGCCAACCCGCACGAAATCGGCTGGCGCCTGCGCCCCGACCGCTGGGGACGCGGCTACGCCATCGAAGCGGCCGAACGCATGGCGCGCTTCGCCTTCGAGGAGCTGCAGGCGCCGCTGTTGTGCGCGATCTGCGACCCTGGCAACCTGCGCTCGGCACGCATCATGGAAAAACTCGGCATGACGTATCGCGGCGAGGAAGTCTGGCATGGCCGCACGACGCTGGTGTACGAGATCGGCCGCGATGCGTGGCAGACGCGCGAGGCATGAAGACCTACCACGGCAGCTGCCACTGCGGCGCGGTGCGCTACGAGGCCGACATCGACCTGGCCCTCGGCACGATCAAGTGCAACTGCTCGATCTGCAGCAAGATGCGGTTCTGGGCCGTGCAGCTGGCCCCGGCCGCCTTCCGCCTGCTGCAGGGGCAGGACGCCTTGCGCGAATACCGTTTCCATAGCCGGCGCGACGGCCATTGTTTTTGCGGCGACTGCGGCATCAATGTGTTCTCGACCGGCGATGCGCCGCGCTCGGGTCCTTTTGTGGCCGTCACGGTGTCCAGCCTGGACGACCTGCCGGTGGCCGATCTGCTGGCCGCGCCGGTGCGCCATATCGACGGACGCAACGACAATTGGAACACGCCACCGGCGGAAATCCGCCATTTATGACGTAAGCATGCACAGTAACAGCAAGACCACGCGGGCCACCCTGATCGGCCTGCTCGCAATCCTGTTATGGAGTTCGATCGTCGGCCTGATCCGCAGCGTGAGCGCAAGCTTCGGCGCGACCGGCGGTGCGGCGCTGATCTATACGGTCGCCTCGATCCTGCTGCTGCTCACGGTCGGCCCGAGCAAGGTGCTCGCCTTCCCGCGCGCCTACCTGGCCTGGGGCAGCCTCCTGTTCGTCGCCTACGAAATGTGCCTGGCGCTGTCGATCGGCTACGCCGATACCAACCGCCAGGCCATCGAGGTCGGCATGGTGAACTACCTGTGGCCCGCCGTCACCATGGTATTCGCCATCCTGTTCAACGGCCAGACGACGCGCTGGCCGATCGTGCCCGGCGTGGCGCTGGCGATCGCCGGCGTGTGCTGGGTGCTGGGTGGCGATGCCGGCCTCGATCCGGCCGCGATGGTGGCCAATGTGCGCGACAACCCGCTCAGCTACGGCCTGGCCTTCGCCGGCACCCTGATCTGGGCCAGCTACTGCACCGTCACCGCGCGCATCGCCAACGGCAGCAACGGCGTGACGCTGTTCTTCATGCTTACTGCCATCGCGCTATGGATCAAGTACCTGGCCATTGGCGGCGAGCCGATGCGGGTCGACACCCGGGCGGTCGTCCACCTGCTGCTCGCCGCCGCCGCCATGGGCTTCGGCTATGCGGCATGGAACGTCGGCATCTTGCATGGCAACGTCACGGTCCTGGCCGGGGCCTCCTACTTCATTCCCGTGCTCTCGGCCGCGCTGGCGGCGCTGTTGCTCGATACGCCGCTGTCGTTCTCGTTCTGGCAAGGTGCGGCGATGGTGTGTGCGGGATCTGTCCTGTGCTGGATCGCAACGAGGCGTAGGTCCTGACGGCGCAACGTATTGCACCATTCAGTCAAATCCACGACAATGATAATAATTCTCATTTTCATTTGTCATTTCCTTGTCTACTACTCGCCGATCTGAAGAAAGCAGCGCATGACGGCGCAAGTGCTGGCCGCTGCGCTGTTGGGCATGGCCGCTTTTGCCGCGGCGGTCGGCGGCTTCCTGGCACTTGGCCTGACGACCGAACGCCACTGGCAAGAGGCTGGCAAGGTCGGCCGCAGGCCACGCCTGCGCAGGTGCGTGCAGGCGCTCGGCGCGCTGGCCTTGATCGCGTCCTTGTTATGCTGCGCGGCGCTGCGCAGGAACGGGTATGGTTTCGTGCCCTGGATCGCCTTCCTGACGGCGGCGGTATGGATCGCGATCGGCTTGCTGTCGCAGACGAGACTGAACGCGGCGCGCGTGGCGCGCCTGGTCGGCATGCTGGCGGCGGCCAGCTGCATGGCGGCGCTCGTACTGCGGTTCGGCTAACTACGCAAAAACGTCGTCCCTACGCAAAAACGTCGTCCCCGCGCAGGCGGGGACCCAAGTTTGCACGCATTACGACAACGCAGGCAGTACTTGGGTCCCCGCCTTCGCGGGGACGACGTTCATGGACTAACTGAAGAAAAGCGCCGCGGACTTATTTGCCGCCCGCCAGCAGCATCTCGTTCAGGCGCTTCACGAACGAGGCCGGGTCGGCCAGGCTGCCGCCTTCGGCCAGCATCGCCTGGTCGAACAGGATGTGCGACCAGTCGGCGAAGCGGGCGCCGCTCGCGTCCTCGTACTTCAGGCGCTGCACCAGCGGGTGGTCCGGGTTGATCTCGAGGATAGGCTTCGATTCCGGTGCTTCCTGGCCGGCGGCCTTCAGCATGCGCAGCAGATTGCCCGACAACTCGTTTTCGTCCGCCACCAGGCAGGCCGGCGAGTCGGTCAGGCGGAAGGTCACGCGCACGTCCTTGGCCTTTTCGCCCAGCGCGCCCTTCATGCTCTCGACCAGCTCTTTATAGCCAGCTTCGGTTTCGGCGTGCTCCTTCTTCTCGGCCTCGTCTTCCAGCGCGCCCAGGTCCAGGCCGCCCTTGGCGACCGACACCAGTTCCTTGCCTTCGAACTCGGTGAAGAACGACAGCATCCATTCGTCGACGCGGTCGGTCATCAGGATCACCTCGACGCCCTTCTTGCGGAAGATTTCGAGGTGCGGGCTGTTCTTCGCTGCCTGGTAGTTGTCGGCGGTGACGTAATAAATCTTGTCCTGGCCTTCCTTCATGCGGCCGACATAGTCGGCGAACGACACGGTCTGCTCGGTCGAGTCAGTGCCGGTCGAGGCGAAGCGCAGCAGCTTGGCGATGCGGTCCTTGTTGGTGGTGTCCTCGCCGACGCCTTCCTTGAGCACCTGGCCGAATTCCTTCCAGAAGGTCGCGTACTTGTCCTTGCCGGCCTGCTCTTCGGAGTTCGCCATTTCCTCGAGCATGCCCAGCACGCGCTTGGTCGAGCCTTCGCGGATCACGCGTACGTCGCGCGACTCTTGCAGGATCTCGCGCGAGACGTTCAGCGGCAGGTCGGCCGAGTCGATCACACCCTTGATGAAGCGCAGGTAGGTCGGCATCAGCTGCTCGGCGTCGTCCATGATGAACACGCGCTTGACGTACAGCTTGATGCCGCCGCGCTTGTTGCGGTCCCACAGGTCGAACGGGGCGTGGGCCGGCACGTACAGCAGCTGCGTATATTCGCTGCGGCCTTCGACGCGGTTGTGGGTGTAGGTCAGCGGCTCCTGGAAGTCGTGCGAAACGTGCTTGTAGAACTCGTTGTATTGTTCTTCGGTGATGTCCGATTTGCTGCGCGCCCACAGCGCGCTGGCCTGGTTCACGGTCTCCAGTTCGTCCTTGACGACGGTCGCCTTCTGCTCTTCGTCCCACTCTTCCTTCTGCATCACGATCGGCAACGAGATGTGGTCGGAGTACTTGCGGATGATCGACTTGAGCTTCCACGACGACAGCAGTTCTTCTTCGCCTTCGCGCAGGTGCAGCACCACCTCGGTGCCGCGGCCGGCCTTCTCGATCTGCTCGATCGAGTAGTCGCCCTCGCCGCGCGATTCCCAGCGCACGCCCTGTTCGGCGAAGGCGCCGGCGCGGCGGGTATTGACGACGATCTTCTCGGCCACGATGAAGCCCGAGTAGAAGCCCACGCCGAACTGGCCGATCAGGGCCGCATCCTGCTGCTGGTCGCCCGACAGCTTGCTGAAGAATTCCTTGGTGCCCGATTTGGCGATGGTGCCCAGGTGCGAGATCACCTCGTCGCGGTTCATGCCGATACCGTTGTCCGAGATCGTGATGGTTTTCGCGTCCTTGTCGAACGAGACCTTGATCTTCAGTTCATGGTCGTTGCCGTACAGGGCGTCGTCGTTGATCGCCTCGAAGCGCAGCTTGTCGGCCGCGTCGGACGCGTTCGAGATCAGTTCGCGCAGGAAGATCTCCTTGTTCGAATACAGGGAGTGGATCATCAGCTGCAGCAGCTGTTTTACTTCTGCCTGGAAGCCAAGGGTTTCTTTTTCGGCGTTCGCCATCTTGTTCCTCGTTAAAAACTTAGGGGGGTTGGTCAGACTCGGAGGCATATAAGGATGTCCTTCGCGATTTCAAGAGGTCTTTTTGACAAGAAAGACGCTACTTCAAAGAAATAGGCACTTTTATTGATCCGCCATGTCGAATCCTGCCCATCCCGTTCGTCGTAACGGGTGCAGGACCCATCCAACACCACACAGGAGAACACCATGAACCAGGCAGTTCGTCCCATCCCCGAAGGCTACCGTACCGTGACTCCGCACCTGGTCTGCGAACAGGCGAGTGAGGCAATCGCGTTCTACAAGAAAGCCTTCGGCGCCGTCGAGATCGCCCGGCTGCCCGGGCCGGACGGCAAGATCATGCATGCGGAGCTGCGCATCGGCGATTCACCCATCATGCTGGCGCAGGACTTTCCCGAATTCGGCAGCCTGGGGCCACTGGCCCTGAAAGGCACGCCCGTAGTCATCCACCTGTACGTGGAAGACGCCGACGCCGTGTGGGCCAGGGCGCTGGACGCCGGCGCCAAGCCGACGATGCCACTGTCCGACATGTTCTGGGGCGACCGCTATGGCCAGGTGGTCGATCCTTTCGGCCACCGCTGGTCGATCGCCACCCACAAGCAAGACCTGACGCCGGAGCAGATCATGGAAGGTTTCAATAAGATGATGGCGGCCGGCGGCGGCTGCCCGGGCGAGCAGGCCGGCTAACTTAGTCGCCGCGCCCCTCCAAAAAGCGCCACACGCCCGGATCCTGCAGCGCCGCCAGGTTCAGCCGCATCCGGGTCGACGGCTGCTGGCTGGGCGAAAACAGGCTGCCCGGCGCCAGCAGCAAGTCGTGCTGCATGGCGCGCGCCGTCAGCGCATTGGTGTCGGCGCCGGCATCGACCCACAGGAACATGCCGGCCGCCGGCGCCGGGTCGACCCGCATCCCGAGCGCCTCGAGCCGGCGCAGCGCGCCCGGCCGCGCCGCATCCAGGCGGCCGCGCACGCGGTCGAGGTGCTTGCGGTGGTGACCTTCGGCCAGGATTTTATAGACCACGCGCTCGCCGATATCGCTGGTGCTCAGTGTGGCCAGCATCTTGCGGTCGGCCACCAGCGCGGCCCGTTCGCGCGAGGTGGCGATGAAGCCGACCCGCAGGTTGGCCGCCATCGATTTCGAGAAGCCGCCCAGGTAGATCACGCGCCGCAAGCCATCCAGTGCGGCCAGGCGCGTGGCCCCGCCCGGGTGCAGGCCACAATAGATATCGTCCTCGACCACGAGAAAATCATGCTGCTCGGCCAGGCGCAGCACCTGGAAGGCCTTGGCCGCCGATACCGAGGTCGAGCTGGGATTGTGCAGCACCGAGTTGATGACGAACAGGCGCGGCCGATGCAGGGCGGCGAGTTCCGCTAGCCGCGCCAGGTCGGGACCGTCGGCCAGGCGCGGCACGCCGACCACCTTCAGGCCCATGGCCGCGAACGAACCGAACATCAGGAACCAGGCCGGATCGTCGACCAGCACCGTGTCGCCCGGCTGGCAGAACGCGCGCGCCACCAGGTCCAGCGCCTGGGTCACGCCGAGCGTCGTCACCAGTTGCTCGGGCCCCGCCTCGATCTCGAGTTCGGCCAAGGTCAATTGCAGCTGCTGGCGCAGCGGCAGGAAGCCGTGCGGCGAACCGTAGCTGAGCAGGCCGTCGCAGTTCTGGCGGCTGAGCGCGCGCAGCGCATTGGCCACCGCCGGGCCGTCGAGCCAGTCGGCCGGCAGCACGCCGGAACCCGGCGCCAGCCCCAGCGGGGCCTGGCGAAACATGCTGCGCACCAGCCAGGCGATGTCGAGCTCGGCCGGGACCGGCGCCGGCTGCGCCGGCTGCGCCGTCGGCACGCCGCGCGCCTGGGCCTGGCGCTCGCGCACGAAGAAGCCGGCGCCGCGCCGCGATTCCAGATAACCCTGCGCCACCAGCCGGTCGTAGCTGGCCACGACGGTGAACGGCGACACCCCGTGGCTGGCGGCGAAGCGCCTGATCGACGGCATGCGCGCGCCGGGGCGCAGCAGGCGCTCGTCGACGCGCGCCGCGACCGCGCGCACGATCTGGTCGGCCAGCGGCGCGCCGGCATCGCGCGCCAGTGCAAAGGAGAGTGTATCGGTCATTTCACCACCACAGTCGGCAAATTATCGCTTGAAGTGTACTGGGACTGTATTGGTCCTTGCGGCTAGGATAGACCTACTACCCTGTTGCCGCAAGCTCGATCAAGGACACCCGATGACCACCCTCGCCCGCCCCATCCCGACCGCCAGCCACGACGAGGCGCGCGGCATGCTCCTCGGCCTGGTGGGCGTGGCGATGTTCAGCCTTACCTTGCCGTTCACCCGTATGGCGGTGGCCGAACTCGATCCGCTGTTCATCGCCCTCGGGCGCGCGCTCGGCGCGGCGCTGCTGGCCGGCCTGTGGCTCGGATGGCGGCGTGCTCCGCTGCCGCCGCGCGCTGCGCTACTGCCGTTGGCCCTCGTGGCACTGGGCGTGGTGATCGGCTTTCCGCTCCTGAGCTCGATTGCCCTGCGCTGGGTGCCGGCCTCGCACGGCGCGGTACTGGCGGGCCTGCTGCCGCTGATGACGGCCCTGTACAGCGCCATGCGCGGCGACGAGCGGCCGTCCGCGGCCTTCTGGCTGATGGCCGTGCTCGGCGCGGCGCTGGTGATCGCGTTTGCCTTGTCCCAGGGAGGCGGCGCCCTGCACCTGGCCGACCTGCTGATGTTCCTGGCCATGGCGGCCGGCGCGGTCGGCTATGCCGAGGGCGGCAAGCTGGCGCGCACCCTGGGCGGTCCGGAGACGATTTCTTGGGCGCTGCTCCTGGCGCTGCCCGCGGTGGCGCCGCTGCTGGCCTGGCATTACATCCCAAGGCTGGACGCGTTCGCCGGCGTCGGCGCGGCGGCCTGGGCGGGGCTGGGCTATGTGACCGTGTTCTCGATGTTCATCGGCTTCTTTTTCTGGTACCGCGGCCTGGCCTTGGGCGGGATCGCCCGGGTCGGCCAGGTGCAGCTGTTGCAGCCGTTTATGAGCCTGGTCGGCGCGGCCGTGCTGCTGGGCGAAGCGCTGACCCTGCACAACAGCCTGTTCGCGCTGGCCGTCATTGGCGTCGTGTTCGCCGGACGGCGGCTGCAGGTGGGGCGCCGTGCGGCTTGATGACCGCACCCGATGTGCATGACGCTGGCTCGACGTACAATACCGCCTTCATTCACGCAACTTATGGAAAACACTATGTCCGTCTACGACAAACTCAAGGAACTGAACATCACCCTGGAAGCACCGGCGACCCCGGCCGCGGCCTATGTCATGTACGTGCAGACTGGCAACCTGGTGTTCATCTCCGGCCATATCGCCAAGAACAAAGACGGCAGCATCAACGCCGGCATCCTGGGCCGCGACAAGACCACGGCGGATGGCCAGGCTGCCGCGCGCTCAGTCGCGATCGACCTGATCGGCACCCTGCAGGAAGCCGTGGGCGGCGACCTGAACCGCGTCAAGCGCATCGTCAAGCTGATGAGCCTGGTCGCGTCGACCCCGGACTACAACGAACAGCATCTGGTCACTAATGGCGCCTCGGAACTGATCGGCGAAGTGTTCGGCGACGCCGGCAAGCACGCGCGCTCGGCCTTCGGCGTCGCGTCGCTGCCGCGCGGAACCTGCGTCGAGATCGAAATGATCGTGGAAGTGGCATAAAGCCGTCGATAACGTGTCTACAACCGGCATTAATTTGTCGGTAAATCAATTACTGTTGTACCTCGCGCGGCTGACCCGGCTCCATTCGCCGACGTGAAGGAAGTACTGATCTATTCTGGCGTGCTGCAATCGGTCACGAAAAATGTGCCCCGCAAGGCGCAAACCGTAGCGATACCGCGTGGTATCGCGAGGATTTGCAACGCCGCGGGGCGCATTTTCTCGTGGCCGAGTGCGCCGCCATGAATAGATCAGTGCTTCCTACAGCCGCCAACGCGGCGTGTTTTATATAATGGCCCGGCACGACCGTGCACCTTCCTGTGAGACGAGTATGAAAATCGAAAACCCCAATCCCATCCAGTGGCAGTTCTCGGAACGCGCCCAGCAGCTGCAAAGCTCGTTCATCCGCGAGATCCTGAAGATCACCCAGCGTCCGGAGATCATCTCGTTCGCCGGTGGCCTGCCATCGCCAGCCACCTTCCCGGTCGAGCGCATGAAAGCCGCTTACGACAAGGTCCTGAGCGAGAACGGCAAAGTCGCGCTGCAATATGGCCCGACCGATGGCTACGCGCCGCTGCGTGAGTGGATTGCCGGTTCGCTGTCGACGGAAGGTTCGACCATCCTGCCGGAACAGATCCTCATGACCTCGGGTTCGCAGCAAGCGCTCGACCTGCTGGGCAAGGTGCTGATCGACGAAGGCAGCCGCGTGCTGGTCGAGACCCCGAGCTACCTCGGCGCGCTGCAGGCGTTCTCGGTCTACCGTCCCGAATTCAAATCGGTCGAGACCGACGAGCACGGCCTGGTGCCGGCGTCGCTGGAAGGCATCGCCGAAGGCGCGCGCATGCTGTACGCACTGCCGAACTTCCAGAACCCGACCGGCCGCTCGCTGTCGGTCGAGCGCCGCCAGGAACTGGTGGAAACCTGCGCCCGCCTGGGCGTGCCGCTGATCGAGGACGATCCCTACGGCTCGCTGAGCTACAAGGGAGCGCCGAGCCCGAAGATGGTGGCCATGAATCCGGACGGCGTGATCTACATGGGCTCGTTCTCGAAGGTGCTGACCCCGGGCATCCGCCTGGGCTATGTCTGCGCCCCGCTGCCGCTGGTGCGCCGCCTCGAACTGGCCAAGCAGGCAGCCGACCTGCACACCGCCCAGCTGACCCAGATGGTGGTGCACGAAGTCGTCAAGGACGGCTTCCTGGACCAGCACATCCCGACCATCCGCCAGCTGTACGGCGACCAGTGCCAGGTGATGCTGGACGCGATGCAGGAACACTTCCCGGCCGGCGTGAGCTGGACCAAGCCGGAAGGCGGCATGTTCATCTGGGTCACCCTGCCGCAACAGGTCGATGCCATGAAGCTGCTGGAACAGTCGCTGGCCGCGCGCGTCGCCTTCGTGCCAGGCGCGCCGTTCTACGCCAACAATCCCGCCACCAACACGCTGCGCCTGTCCTTCGTGACCGTGCCGCCTGAGCGCATCCGCGAAGGCATCGCGGTTCTCGGCAAGCTGATCGCCGGCATGCTGTAATCTCCGAAGGGGCCGCAAACGCGGCCCTTTTTCTTCGGCGCTGTCATCGTTACCTGTTGATGACCCCGAATGCAATACGCAGCAATTGCTCTACAGAAGTGACCCTCCCACCATCGAGCGCCCAATGC